>NC_016633.1:0-626000 GCF_000236685.1 Sphaerochaeta pleomorpha str. Grapes
TTCCAAATCGAGTTGGCAAGGGAATAAATTAAAACAATGTAAATTTATTGCATAAATATACGCAAATTTTAGGGTTGGTAGCGGACAATTTGCCAAAGTGAATTGAATTTTTCCAAATCTTCACCTAAATCAATGTTGATATCTGAGTTCTTCATATCCTCAGCAGTGAAGGCGTAACGGGTATTTTCCATGTACTTTGCAGCCTCCGTATTGGTAGTCGGAGGGAACCCGAATTCATCTAAAAACTGGGCATAGATTGCAGGGGTATGCATAAAATTAATGAATTTGAGGGCAGCGTCAATATGTTTGGATCCCTTGGGAATGACCATATTATCGATATACATCATCCCTCCTTCGCTCGGGATGAAGAAATCGATATCATCCCATTTGTCCTTGGGGATTTCTGAGAATATATTCTCACTGTAACACTGGGAAACCCAGAATTCCCCGCGTGCAAAGGATTTTGCAAAGGATTCAGAGTCAAATTTTACTATGTTTGGTTTCCATTCGTTGACGATCAAATCAACAGCCTGTTGCAGTTCTTCCCCATCGGTGCTGTTGCCACTATAGCCAAGGTGTTTGAGCGCGCCGCCCATGACCTCACGCATATCGTCAAGCATTGACATCCTGCCTTCCATGCGTTTGTCACCAAAAATTGCCCAGGTGCGACTATAGTTGGAGGGTGCATAGGCTTTATTAACCGCAATCCCGCTGGAACCCATGAAATAGGGAACCGAATAATTGAAATCCCTGTCGTAGGTTGCCTTTTCCTTGATAAGGGGGTTCACATACCTGATATTGGGTACTTTTGCGTGGTCGATCTTTTCAAGCATCCCGAGCTTGATCATGATAGAGGTGTAATCAGAGGAAGGGAAGATGATGTCATAGCCTTCGTTTCCGCCTGCCATGACTTTGGCAAACATCTCTTCATTGGAAGCAAAATTATCAATGATTACGTCAATGCCGGTTTCTTTTTCGAATTGTTCAACGACAGAATCAGGGGTGTAGTATGTCCAGTTGTACAGGTAAAGCTTTCCATTCTCAGAACTGTTTCTCTTGCAGCCGGTTAAAAATAGCGTAAAGAGTATTACAAAAGAAAGGATTAGCCTTCTCGTAAATCCGTACATAGAACACCTCCTGAATATATCTGCCTCCAAATATTAGCTGCTTGCAGCCACAGTCTTAAGAAAACGCCTGAAGGTGAAAGCAATCACCATGGTACCCAGAATCATCACAAACGACAATGCGTTGATAACCGGCGAAACCCCATAGCGGATCATTGAATACACATAGAGCGGAAGGGTACCCGAACCAGGTCCGGATACAAAGAAGGTAATGACAAAGTCCTCCAGGGACATGGTAATACACATTAAGAATCCCGAAAGCACCGCGGGAAGGATGCTCGGTATGATGACTTTCCTCAAGGTCTGTGATTCGTTCGCCCCCAGATCGCGCGCCGCCTCGATGGTTGAGAAATCAAACTCATCGAGCCTTGCTGAGACCATCATGAAGACAAAGGGCAGGTTGAATGTCGTATGGGCCACGAATATGGTGAACATGCCCAAGCGTATCTTTACAGCCGAAAAGAAAATCAACATCGAGATACCGATGATTACCTCAGGCAATACCATCGGGAGATAACTGATTGTAGTGATATAGGATTTACCATGGAACCGATACCACTTGATACCGATCGAGGCAAGCGTTCCCAAAACCGTAGCGGAGATACTGCTGGTCAAGGCAATGATCAGACTGTTTCTGAAGGCCGCCCAGAGCGAGGGACTGTCAAATATCAGTTTCTCGTACCAAATCAGCGAAGCATGGTCCCATTCCATTCCTTTTGTACTGTTAAAGGAGTAGGCCACGACCACAAACAATGGTATGAAAAGAAAGATGATGACTATGCCCAGCATCATATAGGAAAAGGAAAATCGGGAACTTTTCGTATGTTTTTGGTAGTTCATTTCGTCCCCTTTGGCAAGTGATGGCGGCGAATGCTTTGTTCCAAAGACTCTTGCGTATTCTTTTTTACCCCTGAGCTTTTCTGAGCCTGTTCCCGTTTCCCGTTGTACAGCATCCAGAAAACGCCGATAAGGGAAATCATGGTGAGCACCATGGAGAAAGCAGAGGCTAGCGGCCAGTTGCGTGTCTTCGATACCTGGTCGACGATGATATTGCCGATCATAGTCGATTCCTTACCGCCTACAAGAAGCGGAACGGTATAGGCCCCGAAGATAGGGATGAAGGTAAAAATGAATGAGGTGCTCAGTCCGCTCTTGATATTGGGAAACATAACCTTGGTTATTGCACCGAGCTTTGTCGCCCCTAAGTCTCGGGCAGCCTCGAGCAGGGAGAAGTCGAACTTGTCAATCGTGGTAAAGAGAGGAAGGATGGCGAAGGGCAGGTACATGTAGATCAAAACAAGTATGACAGCGCCATTGTTGTAGATCATATGCATCCCTTGGTCTATTATGCCCATTTTCATCAGGAGTGTGTTGATGAACCCTTCTGTGGAAAGGATGGAAATCCAGGCATATATCCTGATGAGCGAGTTAGTCCAGAACGGGATAATGATCAAAAAGAGCAACATGGTCTGATGCTTGCTTTTTGCCATTGCATATCCACAGGGAATCGCAATCAGGATGCAGGCGAAGGTTGAGAATACACTGATCCATAAGGTTCTGAAAACAACCTTCCCGAAACTCGGATTAAACATCTGCCGATATGCATCAAGGGTGAATTTCCATTCCACCCCGCCATAGAGACCTCTTTTGAGGAAACTGTACAGAATGATTATACCCAAAGGAACGGTAAAGAAGAAGGTGAACCACAGACCCATAGGGAATGCATACACCGTTCCCAGCATCTTTTCCCTTTCCCTTGGTTTGCGAAACTTCTTCATCTATCGACTACCTTTACCAGATATCCGTCTGCGGCGGTCCAGCTGACAAAGACTTTGTCTCTCCAGCTGATTTCAGGTCCTTCATCAAGGAAGGCTGTATGTTGCTTGAAGACCTTGATAATACTATGTTTTTCATTATCCAGCCGTACATAGAACTTGGATTGGAAACCGGAATAAACAGGTTCGTCAACCATGCCGCAATAGATGTTCAATTCTTTATTCGTTGCCTTTGGCGCCTCAGCGGTAATCCTGATCTTTTCAGGTCTTACGGTGAAATCGATTTTTGCTCCGATAGGCTGACTGTCATAATCAGTTACCGAGACAATACCCCCAAGGGCAGGAACATCGACTTTGAGCATATATTCGCTATTGAAAGGCTCGCAGGACAGGACCGTACAGGGAAAACTGTTAGATTCCCCGATGAACTGAGCGACGAATCTGGTTGCAGGGGCCTCATAGATTTCATAGGGGGTTCCGATCTGCAGAACCTTTCCTTTGTTCATGACAGCTATCCTGTCAGAGACGGAAAGGGCTTCACTCTGGTCATGGGTGACATAGATGAAGGTAATACCGACTTTGTCATGGAGTTCATCCAATTCCACAAGAAGGTTTTGCCTGAGTTTTGCATCCAGGGCGGAAAGCGGCTCATCGAGTAAGAGAACCCTTGGTTCATTGATAAGGGCACGGGCTATGGCGACACGCTGTTTCTGTCCGCCGCTGAGCATCGATGGTTTTTTATGGATATGGTCATCCAACTGGACCAGATGGACATACTCTTTGACCTTCCGGTCTATTTCGTTTTTATCAACATGCTTCAGACGAAGGGGAAAAGCGATGTTTTCATAGACGGTAAGATGGGGGAACAAGGCATACGTTTGGAAAACGGTATTTGACTGCCGCTTATCTGGTGCCAAGGGAAGGATGTTTTTCCCGTCGAACTCTACTGTTCCATTATCCGGGTAATCAAACCCTGCAATAATCCGTAACAATGTGGTTTTACCACATCCTGAGGGTCCAAGAAGCGAAAAGAATTCGCCTTTTTTAATCTGGACGCTCACGTCATCGAGTGCCTTGAAATCCCCATAGGCACGGGAGACTTGGCCGACTGTCACTTCAACACCTTTCAATCTTTTCCATTCCCTCCACTCGTTTCAGGCATAGAATTTCCGTGGGAATCCTCCCTGTCGGAACCTTTGCGATTAATTGCGACTATCGAATATTTAGGTACTACTGTCAAGACTTTTGAATTAAAAAAAATACGATTGTAAAAAAAATAAATAAAATTATATAATAAAAAGATATAATCAAGGAATTCCTGAGTAGGTTTTTTATAGATTCCAAGGGAATTTTCTAAGGGGAAATTGCAAGCATAAGCTGCATGGGGTCTGTCCCCGCTTGATAAAATAAACGCATAGGAATTAACAATTTGCCTTGGAATATGGCTGGGGGTGTACACTTGGTTGAGCTTGTTTTCAATCCTCAATACCACCTCCTTTATCGTTTGATACTTCCTTTTGTTTGAAGAGGTAAACCCGTCTCGTTTTTTTAAGTTGACTTGACTGGTAGGCAATTATACCATGTCATATGACCCAAATGAAAGACAGGAACGAACAGAAAGCAATCAAGCTTGCCAAACGCCTCGGAACCGAGGCAGACGAGAAAGACCTACAGAAGCTGGATAGCAGGCTACCAGATATGAATAGAGGTCCTATAGCAAAGATATGGGACAAAGTCCAGGACTTGTACAGCTCATTCATGAGCGAGGAAACCCCAAATTCACTTCGTGTGCTTATCATCGGGGGGTTGCTCTACTTGATTCTCCCGCTTGATGTGGTTCCCGATGCCATACCGGTGGCAGGTTTGCTCGACGATGCCGCAGTCATTGGTTTTATCTGGAAAAAGCTGGCAGGCCTTGCCAAAATCGGGGTGAAGGTTGCCTCGAAAGCCCTTCCTGCCAAGGTAGGGGAGCAAATTACCCAAGCTTATGCCAAGGCTTTTGCTGCCGCCTCATCCAAGATGGAAAGCCTATTGAAGAAACAAGAACGTAAAACTATCGTAAATTGTGCCATAAACCTTGGCATATTTCTGGTTGCTCTCCTTTTGCTTTCCCTGGAAGGCGACCTTCCTTTGTTGCTTGCCTCCCTGTGCATCTTGTTTACGATGCTCCGCTCGCTCTATTCCTTTTTCAAGGCGCTTCCGACGATGCTGCAGATTTTCAGGGTTTGGCGAAAAAAACGATCGATTAACGGGACTATCAGTGAATATCTGAGGGTGAGGTATCCTTTTATCGTACCCTTGGAAACAATGAAAGCCGAAATCAAGGTGCTGGAGGGTATTCCTTCACTTGAAACAATGGTGGGGATGCAACGCAAAGCACTTGCGAAAACAATGCTCTCCGTTGGTTTCTCGCTTTTGGCAGCAATTGTCCTTGTCTTTGTGCTGAGGCATCTGCTTCTTGCCCTCAACACTCCCTATACGTTTTGGGATTTGCTCTCTTACCCGTTTGTCAGGTTCTGGAGTCTGTTTTTAAGATAACCAAGGGAAATTCTCTCTTGTTCAAGCAAAAGTGGCCCTTCAGGGCCCTGTACCCGATGCAGGGCTTCTTTTTCTTCTGGTGTAAGGTTGCGGTATTCCCCTGGATAGGATTTTCCCTTGAGCAGGTAGGCGCAGTGATCTTCCAGGGTCTTTATGTCCATGCAGAACGATTTCGTTTGGGGATAGAGTGTCCTGAATTTGTCCAGTATGGCAAACCCGTGTTCATCAAGGTCCCCGAAATAATATATCCCGACAGTCTGGAATAGTAAGCTACCCTTGCAGGCAAGGAGGGCATAGCCTCCTACATAAAGACACAGGTCTTCAGCCTCCAGGGGGAAAGTGAAAAACATAGTCTCGTTTTCGACGATAAAGATACGTTTGGCGGCAAGGTTGAAGGAACGTAGGGATTCCGGTGTGAGTATAATGGTCGAGGTCTGCCCGCAGGATGAACTCCCCAGGTTCACCGCAAAAGGCCTGTTTGACCGGATTTTTACCAATGACTCCTTTTTCCTGAGCCCAAGGCGGGTGAGGTCGTCATCGCCTTCGACAAGGGGTCGAAGGGAGCCCACCAGGCTTTTTACCAGTGCAAGGTTCGTTTCCAAAAACTTTGTCGGGGCTTCGGCGGGTAATTCCCGCGCAAAGAGGCCGCAGTTTGGATTGTCAACCAGAAAACGGGTAATCTGGCAAAACCATTGACCATCGGTTCCTTCCCAACGGGAGAATACCTCCGACTTCTTTGCCAGCAGCCAAGGGATGAATTCCTCCTCAGGAAATGTTGCCTTCAGCATCGCCACGTTAGCAGAGAAAAGGGATCCTTTGTTTTCAGCTCCCAGAAGGTACAGAAAATCATCCTCTGTTTCAACTAAGAGATTCGAAACGGCGGTTTGCCTGCCCATGGTCCGGGATTCTTTTGTTTCCGTCTCGACGATATAGCCTTTGCCTTTCTTTGCCTTGCTCTGGGCAAAAAGCGTTGCCAGGGCACTCTCACGCGTTTGGAAATCGTCATGGATCGAACCTTTGTCTGCACGAAGCGAGAGGGGAAAGAAAGGGGTTCCCAAAATCTTTGCCTTCAGATATTCGTTCTTCTTGTTTTCGACCTTCGTTTTGATTTCCGCTGGGCTGATCATGCTTATCTCCCTAATTGTTCCCTCAGTTTTTCCTTGGTGAGGCTGTGCACAAAGGAATGGCATCCATCGTTGCACACGGTTATCTGCACGCTGTTGATATAGGGCTCCACCAGATTGACCTTGTCCTTGGGGGTTACTACCATCAACTGGAGGTCCATTTTCTTGAATAAATCCATGGCATATCGGGAATTCTCGTCATCGCTCTTGCTGAAGGCCTCATCGACTATCACAAACCGGAAGGAACGTGAGACATTGGAAATGTCAAAGACATCGAACTGATGGGCAATTGCCGCTGCCAAGATGGTGTAGGCGAGCTTAGCTTTCTGACCGCCTGAGATTCCGGCGCTGTCCTGGTAATAACGGACCTGTTTTTCTGTCTTGGAATCATATTCCTCTACGGCAAAGACAAACCAGCGACGGACATCCAATACTTTTTTACAGAACTGGTCATCTGTTTTCAATGTTTCCAAAAGGGTTTTGACTGCCTCAAAGAAGTGTTGGTTGGCGATTTCCTCTGCTTTCTCATTTCCTTGGATTCTGCTTCCTGCATCAGGTATGGCCGCACTGAGCATCGAATTGAATTGTCGTATCTGGCTATCCTTAACCCGCTCTGCAGTGAGCTTGATCTTTGTCTCAGGGTGAATCTGGTAGATGATTGAAGAGAGACTGTCATTCAGTTCGACAATATTTTCCTTGATATGCCGTTCCCATTGACGCAGGGCTGTATTGAAATTGATGATATCGCTCTTCATCTGACGAGAACGCAAGTTTGCAAACCGTTCCTTGTATTTGGGGAGGTCTTCACGCTCAAGTTTATCCAGCATGGCCAAGAACATGTCCAAAGCCTCAATATCGGGCCTGAGGTCCGAGACGTCTCCAATCCAGGTCGGATAGGTTTGTGTCATTTTTGCATTGGGACGGACAAAATGGTCCATCAGGTTCTCGGTCTTTTTCTTTGATTGATCCCGTTTTGCCGAGATTTCCTCAATCTGGGAATCGAGTTTTGCCAATAGCTCGTTTCGTGTTTTCTTGATCTGTATCAAGCTCTCAAAGGTGGCAGGCAGCTTATAGCGAGCGGAAATCTTCTCGATCTGGTCCATATATTGGGCAAGGTCCAAATTGGCAAGTTGGTCGGCATAGGTCTTTTTTTCCCGTTCGGCGTCTTTGCGTTCCTGTTGGTTCGCTCCCTGGCTTCTATAGAGTTCTTCTTGTTCCGATACGAGCCGGTCCCTGGCTACCTCTGATTGCCTCAGTTGCTGTTTGAGAGAACTGAGGTCGTCCATTTCGCTTCTCAGGGCAAAGAGTTGATTATCGAGTACGTCTATCTGGGTTTCCACCGATGCGGTGTCGATTTCACTGAATTCCTTAAATTCCTGGAGGCGCAAGATAGCGGCTTTCTGTGCCTCAAGGTGTTTCTTTTGTTTTCTCAAATCCTCCAGCACAGATTCAGTTTCTTTTTTGAGGTCATCCAATTGCACCAGTCGTGACCGAATGCGTTCTCTCTTTTCGCTGACATCCCATCCGAGGATGTGCAACTCTTCCCCTTTTTTTGTAGCGCCCTTACAAAGGAGCGTTTCCTTATGAAATAGTCCGCGTTCACTGAAGGAAGCCGGGCTTTCCAGTACATGGGAGAGGTTGTCACAGGAATAATAGGGCACTTCCCTGCCAAGCAAATCCTTGATAAAGGGTGCAAAGGTACAACTCGGTTTGACTTCAAGCATCAAATCAAGCCGGTTTGGGGCATTGGTATCCTCAAAGAACACCTGCTCTTCATCATCGACGAGTTTGAGCTGATGCTTTTCGTCCTCATCGACCGGTAGGGCTTTGGTTCCTTCGATAACCATTACATCGAGATGCAACTCCAATGCGTTATTCCAAAGATAGGTGGCGATTATCTGTTCCTGGTAGGGTTGTACGAGAAGGGTAAGGGCTAGTGTATGCAGTGCTGCGTTCGCCCCGGTTTCAAACGAAAGGCAATCTTGCCTGAGCTGAACCAACTCCCCGAGAAAGGGGACGTCGCTTTCTTTCAGCTGGAGATCTTTGCAGAGTTGTTCCCGGCAGAGCAAGTATTCCAACGGGATGTTGGACTCCCTGTTTCCGATGGCATCGAGTTGACTCTGGACATTTTCCCGTTCCCGGTTACATGCCCCCAGTTGTTGCACTTGGTCGGTCTGGTCGTCCTCAATGTTCATCAGTTTGTTGGTAATCTTTTCCAGAAGATGGTCGGATTGAAAACGGTTCTCCGTAAAGTCTGCCGAATTTTCACTAAGGGGAAGGTGAAGCATGTCAACAACTGTCTTGTAGTTGTTCCTGTTCGCTCTGGCGAGAGCGAGTTTGCTGGTAAGCCATTCACGCTGTCTTTTCAGTTCTTCTTCCCGCTCCACCCGTTTGTCGCTGGAGAGTGTACGATGCACTTCCTCGATAGTTTCCCTGATCGCTTCCGATTCCCTTTTATTCTCTGAAAGCCTGTCTGCTACCAGATCTTTCTGATTTTCGAGCCTGACGATTTCTTTCTGCAGGAATTGATCTGCACGCAACCCTTCCCAGAAAGGTAGGGTATGCTTCTCGATTCCGAGTGATGCCAGCTTGGTGTCGAGATGAAGGAAGTCCTGTGCCTCCGTTTCAATTGCCTTGAGCTGGCGAATCTGTTCCTCTTCTTTCTCGATCAGCTTCTTGGTCCCCATCAGGGTTTCGAAATTGGCCAGTGTGCTGTTGAATTCCCCGATCATGTCCATCTCGACAAGCATACGGGTGCGGATGAACTCATTGAGGTTGGAAAGGTCTTTCATCCCAACGGTCTGGGAGAAAATCCTGAGTGCTTTTTCCCGGTCACGGAACCCAAAGCGGGTAGCAAATTCAATGCTATAGGCTTTGAAAGTGTCGAAGAAATAGAGTTTGCAGGTGGAAGTAAATGCCGCGGTCATGCGCTTTTTCCATCCGGGGGTGGCATCGAAGGCAACGTTACGTTCGGCCATGTCCTGTAAACTCAGGCTTCCCTCGCAGATGACGAAGAGTTTCTGCATTGTTCCGTTCAAGGTAAAATAGCGAATCTGCATCAACGTCAGGGGGAATTCTGCATTGTCATTATCAAATTGACCCAGCAATATGCTATGGCAGTTCTTGTCCCTGAGGTATTCTTTGTTCGCGGCATAGTCGCTTTCGCCTTTTGTCGTCGAATAGGCCCCGAGAACGTAGCTTTCCTCGGTTCTTCCGTCTTTTCCGTCCTGGCCGCTGGATAGGTTGTAGGTCCTGTATTCCCTGGGGACGAGAAGGGTAAGCAAGGCATCGACCAAGGTGGTCTTGCCACTGCCGTTTGCTCCGGTGAGCAGAGTGTTCTCCCCTTGGAAATCCAGCGTTACGACATGGTCGGAGAAAGTTCCCCAGTTATAGATCTGGAAATGCGAGAGGCGGTATCCACTATGTTGGAGACCCAAATCAAGTTCACTTTCAAGCATTGTCTTCCCCCTTGAGGTTTTCCAGACGGTTTTTAAAGGCAGAGAGGAAGGCCGAGGTAACCTTTGCCCGGATAATGGTACGTATTTCATATTCCCGGTCATTCGGAGAGGAAAGGTTGTCGGATGTCGGTCGGTGAATGCATTTGATAAATTCCATTTGGGTCAGGCTTGCGAGCAGGGATGCTACCATATCTGCATATTTCACTTTATCCTGGCTGTTCGGATAGTAGGATTCCATCAAATCTGCAATCTGTCCCTCATGGAGGATGAGTGCCCGGCTTGTGCTTCTGCTCATTTCGAATTTGTCGAGTTCGTCACGCAATATGACTAACAGCAGGGACTGTTCATAGGTAAGGGGGAATTTTCTGAGCAATCTCAGTCCGTCTCCGATGACATTGCCCTCCTCATCCTCGTTTTCCACCAGAAATGCATAGCCATCGTCAATGTTCAGCTGGAGGGTAAGGCCTATGACGGCAAAATATGCATTGACTTGCTGCTGCCAGATGACAAGGCTTTCGAAATGATCGGGATTTTCTTCCCGAAAGAGAGGTGCGAGCAAAAGCCGTGTGCAGAGATTGCCCCATTCAGTTGTCAATTCCATTGATTTCCACCTTTGGTATGGTAAGCGTGACAGGAGCCCCGTCTATCGCATTGGTATATGTTACTGTTTCTTTTCTTGTATCATCAAACTCAGCCCAATCCTGTTTGGCTAACAAGGAGAGATAGGATACGATTTCTGCAAGTCCTTCTTTGACTGGGTGCCTGAGTAAAACAGTTCCTAACGTTAATTGCCGTGTATGTTTTCGGTCAAATTCCAGGTTTTCAAGCAATTGGTTTTCATCGATCCTAGCTTCGTCAAACAAAGATTGGATATCGATATCAGCCGGTGCCCTCTCCTCTTCGTAGGTGGTTTTTTTGACCGTAGACTGGGTTTCTGGTAAGACAGGGTATCGTTGCAGGGATGAAAATATATCTGCCGAGCCATCAATTTGTGATAAGTTCTCTGTCTTGTAGGGAGGATTTCCTATTGCCAGGATTTTGATGGAATCGAGGGTTTCCTTTATCAGGCGGTATTCCTTGGAGTTGTATCGGGTAATCGCACGCTTAAGACGATCGGAAAGCAAACGGTTCTCTTCCAAGATCTCACGTCCCGCATCGATGAGGGTGTCTTCCAGATGGGCAAAGAACGGATAGTCGAATAGCTGGTTTCCCAACCGGGCTTTCAGGGCGTCTGCTTTTGCCCTGATGGAATTATCCTCAGGGTTGGAACAGAGGTAGTTCCAAAAAGAAGTGAAACTCTGGCCTTGGGGTGAGGTTTCCAGTTCTTCGCTTTTCTCCAGGGTGAAGGCCAGTAGTTCTCCCCTGCTTTCGGTGGACTGGATCTGCTTGTGGCAGAGTTCCGAGAAGATTGCATGATTGTTGTCTTTCAGTTGCCTGAAGTCGGAAAGGAGTGCCCTTGCCGTTCGCTGCAAATTGTAGAGGCGTTCGGAAACTTTCTGTTCATTGAAGGTGGTCGCTGTTCCTGTCCGTTTGATTTCATCTATCTGTCTCTGCAGTTGGTCTTTCTGTTTCTCCAATTCGTCAATTTTGGCCCGTGGGTTGTCAATGGTGTTTATATCGAGTTCGCGAAACCCGTCCATGATCTGGGAGAAACGTGACTCGGTTCCTACAAACAGTCGTTTGGAGTCTACAACTTCCTCGAGAAACCGGAAAATCCTTTCGAGACCTGCTGACAGTTCGATGGTTTCAATGGCTGCTGCATCATAGTAACGCAACAGAAAACCGTTTTTTTCATTACTCCAGGCCAGGATGAGATTCCTTGCCTTGTCACTGTAATCCAATTCGATAATCGAGGTTTCAAGGGTTTCCAGTTCATCTTCTTCTGCGAAATCCTCGGTGACCTGGAGAAAGCCAGAGAGCAATTGCTGCAGGTGTGATTGTTCGATACTGGTACGGTTCTGTTCTTTGAAGACATGATACAGGAAGGCGATAATCCTGGGAGCATTCTTACGCGAAAGCAAAGTGAGACCACTATCGTAATGGATTAACTGTTCAACAAAGGTACTATCAGATAACAAGGTTTTTCTCCCAAGAGAACTGGGTTTTTGCATATACTAACTGCTTAATTCGTTTTTTTCCATACGTTTTTGTCCTAATAGCAGGAATATGAGGATAAAGGGGAATAGAGAACCGGCGATGAGCCCGGCTTTAAGCTGCATAACCGGGGCATGGTCTGCAACCAGGCCTATCAGGTAGGGGCCAATTGCAGCACCTGTATCCCCAGCCGCGGCCAAAAGGGCAAACATTCCGGCTCCTGCGAGGGGAAAGACCCTGGTTGACAATACGATTGAACCAGGCCAGAGCAGACTTGTGGCAAACCCGCAGGCCGAACAGGCAAAAAGGGAGACCAACGGGATAGGGGAAAGGGCGGCGACCAGATAACAGACCACAGCCAGCGACGAGCCAATGGTCATGAGGCGCCTTACGTTCCATTTTGAACCAAAGTGGCCGAAGAGAGCCCTGCCTGTGCCAAGGCAAGCTGCAAACAGGCAAAGTCCGATAAGGTCGCCTGTTGCCTTTGGCAAATGGAGGGCTTGCTCGGTAAAGGCACTGGTCCACTGACTCATGGAAACCTCAGCAGCCCCGCCAGCGAGAATTCCCAGAACCAGAAGGAAGAACAGAGGTGAAGCGAGCAATTCTTTTCCTTTGGTCCTTTCGTGTTCGGCTACCATCGGGGCCAAGGGGACAAAACAGAAATTGATGCCACCTGCCAAGGGAACAATGGTCCAGAGTAGCATGACCCACTGCCACTGAAGTACAGTGAGCAAGAAGGTGGTAAGCACTACGACAAGGATGAATCCCCAGGCATAGAAGCTGTGCAAAAGAGCCATAGCCTTAGCTTTTTCCGGTCCAGGGATTGCCTGGATGATGGGGGAGAGCAACAGTTCCATAAGACCGCTGGCACAACTAAAGATTATGGTAGCAATGACAAAACCGACATAGGGCGAAGACGGGAAAAGGCGAGGGGACAAGGCAAACAGTGCCAGTCCGATTGCAGCAATGAAGTGGCCTGCCACGACAAAGCGTCGGGGCCCGTATTTGTCCACAGGACGGCTGAAGGCCAGGTCGGTGACTATCTGGGTAAAGAAATTGATAAGGGTAAGCCTACCGGCCATCTCGAAAGTCAGGCCATAGTCTGTCATCAGGGTAACAAAGAGCAAAGGGGTGAGGTTGCAGGCAAGGGCACCGACGAGATTCCCTTCATAACAGGCATGGATTGTACGGTTATAGTTCATGGAAAAATTACCCCCCTGGTAAAATTGCGACACGGTATCACTTCTGGCAATCATGGGGTATTTGCAAGCTTTTCACAAGGAGAAATTTTCGGTAAATGTCCGATAAATGCCCGATAAATACCAGCAAATTCGTGTTTTTCCAGATTGGAAAGAGCAAAGCAAATTCTGCTTTCACGGTAGGTTCAAATTACTACAGGGGGGTGACACGGAATCTTCATACTGTTTTCTCTCATTCTCCACTTTTCTTTGGCACTGTATAAAGTATCAATTGAATCAAAGGAGTCATTCCATGAAAAAAGGTGCAATCGTAGTCCTTGTCTTCTCCACAATTCTGGTGCTGTGTGGCCTTGGCCTCATCATAGGAAGTTTCCTTTCGTCTTCCCCCGTTGGCGTTGTCCATCAAAATGCGTATGGCTTTATGGTAAACATGCGGTTTTCTTCCCCTATGCCAATGGCCTATGCAGGATCAGCCTCTCTTTCTTTGATGCTCATGGTCTTGGGCTGTACGTTGCTAAATACCGGGGTAATCCTTCTAGCCTTGGGTCTGTATCTGTTTATGCATGTGCATGCAAAACCGGAATACAAGGTACGTGAAAAAAGGCAGGTAAGTGAGCTGCAGCCTGCAGTGAACGCATCCACTGAAGATAGGGGAAAAGTGGTCGACGTCGAGGAAAAACAATAAGAAGTTCTTTATTGAACGTATAGGGTGAAGATGGGATATCTGTAAGGGTAGCCCATCTTTTGACATAAACTTTACAAAAACGAGATAAGAATATCAATATTGTTGAAAATACCTATAAATAGTCCTTATTTATTTTTCTTGACTCTCTAGTAGCTATAAGGTTTACCGTTACCGCAACATGCATGGAAGGACGGAAACGGATGCCATCGAAAACGCTTATAACCAACGCCAAGGCTATTGTAACCTGTAATGAAACCGATACGGTGTATTACGATTCAGATATTCTCATTGAAGGACCTTGTATCATAGCAATCGGAAAGAATCTGGACACAACCGGATGTACTTTGATCGATGCAAAAGGCAAATATGTCTACCCTGGATTGGTTAATACCCATCATCATTTTTTCCAGACGTTTGTACGCAACCTAATGACAATCGATTACCCGAATATGCTGGTGGTTGACTGGTTGGACAAGATATATCCGATTTTCCAGGAAATAGACAGTGAGGTTATTTACTATTCATCGCTTGTTGCCATGGCAGATCTGCTCAAGCATGGGTGTACCTGTGCCTTTGACCACCAGTACTGCTATACCCAGAAAACGGGAAAATCAGCTGTAGACAGGCAAATGGAAGCTTCCTCCCTGCTAGGGATCCGCTATCATGCCGGCAGAGGTTGCAACACCTTGCCGAAAAGCGAGGGAAGTACGATTCCAGACAAGATGCTGGAGACTACCAAAGAGTTTTTAGACGACTGCAATCGGCTCATCGGTCTTTACCATGATTCAAACCCCTTCAGTATGAGTCAGATTGTAGTCGCTCCCTGCCAACCCATAAACAGTTACCCTGAGACATTTATCGAGTCGGTGGCGTTGGCCCGGGACAAAAAAGTCCGTCTCCATACTCACTTGGGGGAAGGGGAGAATCCCATTATGGAAGCAAGGTGGGGTATGAGAACCCTCCAATGGGCCCAGAAAATTGGATTTGTCGGTGAAGATGTATGGCTGGCCCATGGCTGGGAATTGAACAGGGAGGAGTACAAGGTAATGGCACAGACCAAAACCGGTCTTTCCCATTGTCCCGCCCCAGCTGTACTCGGTGGTTTTCCCATCCTCGATATTCCCTCGATGCAGAGAGAGGGCATGAATATATCACTTGGGTGTGACGGATCTGCAACCAATGACAGTTCAAACTTGTTGGATTCCTTACGAATGGCCTATCTGATGCAAGCCTATAACAGTAAAAGCAGGGGAGGCAGCCCATCTCCCTACGATATGCTTAAAATAGCGACAATAAACGGGGCAAAGACCCTTGGGCGTACTGACATTGGGTCCTTGCAGGTAGGGATGGGCGCCGACCTGTTTATGGTCGACACCCTTCCTTTGGAAATGGCGGGGACCCTGCATGATCCCAAAACATTGTTGGCAAGAACCGGGGTGACGGGGCCTGTCTATTTGACTATGGTCAACGGGAAGGTTGTCTACAGTGAGGGACATCTGACAGGGATCGACGAAGGAAAACTAGCAGAGGAAGCAGAAGCAGTATGTAATCGTGTGTTACGCTCTGAATTTCCTTCTGTATTTCCATCCATGCAACATTGATTTTTGCATTCCTTTGGGGCGAATAACCCATTGATGATATGAGGAGACCTGAGATGAAGAAAACTGCTTTGGTAATGTTCCTGATTCTGGTTGTAGCGTGCACCGGTCTGTTTGCCGGTGGTAGTACAGAAAAGAAAGATGAAAACAGTGCTTTGAAGGTGGCTCTGTTGCTCAGTGGCCCTGCAAATGACCAAGGCTGGAATGCAGTGGCTTTCGCAGGCCTCAAGGCCGCAGAGGAAGCATACAAAATCGAGACTGCTTATTCGGAAAACGTTGGCATTGCCGATGGCGAAGCTGCTTTTACCGATTATGCCTCACAGGGGTATGATTTGGTTATCGGTCATGGTTTCCAGTTCGGCGACCCTGCAGTCCGCGTTTCAGCAAATTTCCCCAAGACCAAGTTTATGGCAATCGAATCGAATGTGTTTTCAGATAATGCCGCCAGCTATGTAATGGCTTGTGAACAAGCAGGCTACCTGATGGGAATGCTCAGTGCCTCGATGTCCAAGACCGGTATAATCGGTATGGTTGGTGGTTTTGAACAGCCCTCGATAGTAAAGGTTGTGGAAGCCTATAAGTTGGGTGCCAAAGCTGTTAATCCTTCTGTCAAGGTTCTGGAAGTCTACATCAGTAGCTTTACCGATGTCTCTTTGGGTAAGGAAGCTGCACTTTCCATGGCCGACCAGGGAGCTGACGTTTTGAGCCACATTGCCAACCAGGCAGGCACAGGGGTTATCAAGGCAGCCGAGGAACGGGGTTTGCTTGCAACAGGCGACAGCTATGACCAGAATTCAATTGCACCGAACACTGTGATGGCTTCAACTATCTACAGTGTACCTGCCTTGGTTCTGTCTGCTGTAGAAAAGGTGAGCACAAAAACGTATGTGGGTGGTGTATTCAATCTTGGGATGAAGGACGGGGTAGTCGATATCTCTGGATATAACTCCTTTGAATCGAAAATTCCTGCTACGACCAAGCAGTTGATCAGTGATACCCGTTTACGGATTCTCGACGGAAGTTTCTCTGTTCCCTTGATCGAAACCAGAACCAAATAAGCTAGCTATTGTAATAGGTGCATGCAAGTTCTTACACTGCATGCACCGGTATTTTTCTCCCCTCGCACACACAAAGGAGTTTCCATGGCATTGTTGAGCATGCGCGACATAGATAAATCCTTCTTTGGTAAGATGGCTAACGAGCATGTCAACCTTGAGGTTGGATACAATGAAATCCATGCCCTGCTTGGCGAAAACGGGGCAGGTAAAACTACGTTGATGAATATCCTCTATGGGATATATACCCGTGACAGTGGCACCATTGAGATGGAAGGAAAACCAATAACCTTTTCCTCCCCTAAAGATGCAATCAAGAGTCATATCGGGATGGTCCACCAGCATTTTACGCTTGTTCCGACGTTGACAGTATCAGAGAATATTACCCTTGGGTTGAAAAGCCCAGGCCACCCATTTCCCAACCGGAAAGTCCTGGATGAGCAGATTGCCTCCTTGTCTTGTCGGTACGGGCTGGATGTAGATCCAAAAGCTATTGTCGGACAACTGTCCGTAGGTGAGCAGCAACGGGTGGAAATCATAAAACTGCTCTACAGAGATGCCAAACTTCTCATTCTTGATGAACCTACCGCTGTGTTGACTCCCCAGGAAACCGAGAGTTTCTTTACTGTTTTGCGCAGACTCCGCGAAGACGGGCACTCAGTCATTATCATTACCCACCACATTCCAGAGGTCCTTTCCATAACCGACTCGATAACCGTCTTGCAGAACGGACGCAATGCAGGAACCGTCCAAACCAAAGAGACCAATGCCGAAGAGCTTTCCCGTCTGATGATAGGCCGGAAACTCCAAGGTTCAAAAAGAGAAATGATTTCCAAACAGAATAGGGGTAACGGCCTTGTCCTGTCTGGGGTTTTCCTTTCCAAGGCCAAGCTGGGGCCCCTGTCTTTACAGGTTCCCCCAGGCTCAATCCTTGGCATAGCAGGGGTTGACGGCAATGGCCAAAAGGAGCTGGCAGAGATCATTGTGGGGATTCGCATGCACCAAGGAGGGACGGTGTCCCTCTGTGGGGAATGTTTGGATCATCTCTCGGTCGAACAGCGGAAACGCAAAGGAATCGGATATATTTCCGATGACCGGCACAAAGACGGTTTGATCCTCGATATGGACTTGCAGGACAATATGCTTCTCAAGCTCTTCGGGGAAGAAGGAATCGTTACCCATGGCTTTGTGAATCGCCTGCTCCTTCGAAAACGTACCGAACAGGCTGTTGCAGAACACGCAATCAAAACTTCTTCGCTCGAATGTCCCCTCCGTTATCTCTCAGGGGGAAACCAACAGAAACTGATTTTGGCAAGGGAAATGGCAGGAAACCCTTCTTTGGTAGTAGCTTGCCAGCCTACCCGTGGACTGGATATCGGATCGTCTGAAACTGTCCATAATATGTTGCTCAGATTGCGTAAAGAAGGGTGTTCAATCCTGTTGGTCTCCTCGGATCTGGATGAAATAGTATTGCTCAGTGATGAGATTGCCGTTATGCATGGTGGCAAGATTATGGACTGCCTGCCAAACGATAGGATTGATCTGACGAAAATTGGCCTGCTGATGGCCGGAAAAGGGATGGATGCATGAAGGGAAAGACCAAGACGTTTGTCTCATATCTTGTTATCATAACGATTGTCCTGGTAGTTTCAGCTCTCCTTATCCTCTCGGTGGGTAGCAGTGTACAGAAATCGTTGCATAGTTTTCTCAAAGGAATTGCAGGTTCTGCATATGGTTTGAGTGAAGTATTGGTCCGAGCCACGCCGCTTATCCTTGCAGGCCTTGGCGTGGGCATCGCCTTCAGGACTGGGTTCATCAATATCGGTGCTGAGGGGCAATTGTATATGGGTGCCATTGCAGTTACTGCCTTGGGAATGTTTGCACCAAACCTACCAGCTTACCTGATGATTCCCCTTGCTTTGCTTCTTGGGTTTTTAGCCGGTGCTCTTTGGTCTTTTGTCCCCGGTTTGCTTAAGGCCAAATTTGGGATTTCAGAAGTAATCAATACGATTATGTTTAATTACATTGCCATAAACCTGGTAGGGATCTTGGTCAGGACGGTGCTCAAGGATGCTTCCTATCCTTACCCGATGTCTCCTGTTCTGCCAAAGGCCACTGTCCTGGCCCAATTGTTTCCCCCTAACAGGGTGCATGCAGGTTTTTTGATTGCTCTGGCTTTTGCAGTACTTCTCTACATTTTGTTATTCAAGACTTGGATGGGTTTTAGCATGCGGGCCGTTGGACTCAATGGCCGTGCTTGCCGGTGTGCAGGTATTTCGGTTTTCAAGAATGTTGCCCTTTCGTCGCTGTTAAGCGGTGGTCTTGCCGGCATTGCAGGTGTTTGTGAGGTGAGTGGCCTTCATCACCGCCTTATAGAGGGCATCAGTCCAAGCTATGGGTATCTGGCAATCATTGTAGCTCTGCTTGGGCAGAATCATCCGCTTTGGATTGTGGTATCAGCTTTGGGAATCTCTGCGTTGCAGGTGGGGTCGATGTCCATGCAGCGAAGTGCAGGGGTCCCCACTTCCATAGCCTCTATAATCATGGGGTTGGTCGTAGTCTTGATTCTGGCTCGCAAACAATTGTTCGCAACCGCAAGGGAGGCCTAGGGTATGGATATTACGCTGCTTGCAACCAGTACTGCTTTTTTGGCTGCTACGATCAGGATGGCAACCCCGATAGCCCTCGCCGGTCTCGGGGAAACGATAAGCGAGAAGAGTGGAGTTATCAACATCGGAGTCGAGGCGATAATGTTGAGCGGCGCTTTCTTCAGCTTCCTGGGCATGTTTTCAACAGGGAGTGTCCTGCTTGGTTTGCTCTTTGGTATGCTCGGGGGAGTAGGGGCCAGTATGCTCCATGCTTTTTTGAGCATACGCTGCAAAGCGAATCAGACGATTGCCGGGCTTGCCTTGAATTTCCTCCTTTTGGGCCTGACCAGTTTTCTATTTTTAATGAAGTTCGGGCAGACTACCACCCTGCCTTCGATTACGGTTATACCGACGGTAAAAATTCCTTTGTTGTCCCGGTTACCCCTACTCGGGGAGTCTTTGTTCAACCAAGATCCTTTTGTCTATCTCCTGCTTTTCCTGGTGCTTGCCATAGGGATTCTTTTCTACAAGACTGAGTGGGGGGTGATTCTCCATGCGGTGGGAGAAAACCCAAGGGCTGCAGACACTGCAGGTATCAGTGTGAACAAGGTGAGGTACCTTGCCTGTTTTGCCAATGGGATTCTCGGAGGTCTGGGCGGGACCTATCTTTCCATGGTGAAGCTGGGGTTTTTTATGGAAAACCTTACGGCAGGCAAGGGGTATATTGCCTTGGTGACGGTTATTCTTGGCAGAAGGAATCCTCTCGGGGTGATAGGTGCAGCTTTGGTCATAGGTTCTGCCGAGGCTCTGCAGATCAGGTTGCAGACGATGGGAACGAGTATTCCTTCCCAGGCTTTTTCGATGCTTCCGTATGTGGTGACGGTCATTGTCCTTTTGTTTTCCATCGGAAGGAACCAAGACCCTACTGCTTTGGGAATTCCTTATGAGCGCGACAAGCGTTGACAGTGTAAAGCTTCTGTTGCTAAGGTTTGATCATGAAAGAGATTTTTTCCATTGGTGAATTCAGCGAATTGTTTCATGTTGATGTCCAGACCCTACGGTATTATGACTCGATCGGGTTGCTGGTTCCTTCCTCAAGAGATCCGAAAACGGGTTACAGGCACTACCGGTTTGACCAGGTGTACCAATTGTCAACCATCAGATATCTGCGGCGTCTCGGCTATTCGTTGAAGCAAATCCACGATTACCTTGACTCGAGGAGTCTGGGGAATACCATGGGATATCTGAGGCAACAGTCGGAGGCGCTCAAAAACCAATGGAATGAGCTCTACACCATAGATTTGGCTATCAGGCGAAAACTTGAGTTCATTGAGGGGCAGGTTGCCAAACTTGATGTGTCGAGCATTTCTATAAAGACCTTTGCCGAACGGCAGTATCTCGATATCGGTTCCGAGGAGACGCTGTATGGTTCGGAGTCGTTTTATCTTTATCCGACGTTGGTGTTCTATGTTGGCATGAATAAACATTTTGGAGCCTATCTATTCAATTACAAGGACGATGATGAACAGGAAGCAGGAAGGTTTTCCACTACACCCGCTTGCATAAAAGCGGGAAGGTTTTTATGCGGTTATCATCAAGGAGCATATGAATCTATCCCGACTTCCTTTGAAAGAATCCGTCAGGCTGGGAAGGGCCTTTGCTTGAGTCCCCATTACATGAATTTCAACATTATCGACCAATTTGTGGAACGCGATAGCAAAAACTTCGTGACAGAGATTCAGATTGCGATCTGGGATTGATTGTGCATACGGAACGTCTTACACGACTGATGTCGATAGGTTCAGGGTATTTTGTTGTTCCCTGAATGATGAAATTGGTCTATGCTTTGGCTGTAGGGTAGCGAAAAGGGAAAAACGGAAAGCGTACACCAACGTACCCTTACAAAGCAAAACAGTATATTTCTGTTTCTAAGGAGATTATCTGCATGGTATTGAAAGAAAATCTTATACGTTCGCTTTTGGAAAAAGACAGGCCGTCCGTAGCTACGAGGCTTTGGACTACTTCGACTTTTTTTGTTGAGGCTTTAGCCTCTACCGGTAATTTCGATTATGCAGAGTTTGTTGCAGAGTATGCTCCCTATACGTTGTATGATTTACAGAACTTCTGCATTGCTGCGGAATTGCATGGAATGGGTTCCATGATTAAGGTCGATTTCCAGAATCGTGGGTTTGTCGCCCAGAAGGCCATTGCCAGTGGATTCCAGGCTATTAACTTCACTGATTGCCAAACAGCTGAGGATGTCAAAGAATCTATTCGCCTGACGATGCCCGAAACCCCGGAGGATGGCGGTCGCTTTGGCTTTCCCAACAATCGGTTCATTGGGTTCCAACCCAAGATGCCCCAGATGTTGCATGCCGAACGTGAGAGGAAAGTAGTTCGTTGTTTTATGATTGAAAAAGCTGTAGCCGTAGAAAATATTGAAGCGATTTGTGCTATCCCTGGGGTAGATATGGTTCAGTTTGGTCCCTCTGACTTTAGCATGAGTTCTGGCTGGAATGTCAACGAGCATGTTGCTGAGGTTAAAGAAGCTGAGCGCCATGTCATCGAGGTTGCTCTCAAACATGGGGTTCAGCCCCGTTGTGAGATTCAATCAGTCGAGGCGGCAGGGTATTATATTGCACTGGGGGTAAAGCATTTCTGCCTAGGAGACCAGTTGGTCCAATTGACTTCCTTCTGGGAGAAGGATGGGAAACAACTGAGAGGTATAGCTGACAAGCTAGGTAACTGAGTAGGGTAGCCAGATAATAATGGGATGTTTGTATGCTATAAGAAGCCCCAAGTGTAATTTGAATGCACTTGGGGCTTTTCTAACTGAGTGAAGTTTTACTAGTTATTTTTTTCCTCCACCGGTTCCAGTATTACCATTGCTATTTCCAGTATCAGGATTTCCCATCTGATTGTTTGAACTCCCCCCACTGGGGTTCTGCCGTAATTGTAGCTGGAGTTGTTCTTCCTGGTATGTTCTCAGCTGGGTTCTTTCCTGCACAGAGAGCTGTATAGGATCGTCGATGGAAATCCGCTCTTGGTTTCTCACGATCAATCGGGCAAACAGTTTTTCTTGTGTTCTGTTTTGGGTTGTGGAGCCGAGAAAAACACCTTCGATTTGGATTCTTTCCCGATTACGAAGTTGCAGTTGTGTAACAGCACCTACTGGAAGCAGGATTTCAATTTTGGTTCCATCATCTTGTACTAGGTAAACAGTAGGCTGCCCGCCGGGATTCTGGATCAACTCTATGGTTCCTTCCAACGATGTTATTTTCTCGAGGATTTCCACGTTTCCCTGGGCGAAGACTGACATGCTTACAAGCAAGAGAAGGACAACGAGTAACAAGTATTTTTTCATGATAATTCTCCCCAATGAAATAGTATGATTTTTCAAACCTCCCTATGAAAGATAACAAGTAGTATTCGATACTGTTACAAATTAATAATTTTGTAATGTTTGGAAATGACCTAGGGCAGTTGGGTGTGTAGGATAAGAAAAAGAAAAAGAAAAAGAAAAAGATGCAGCTTGGAAAGAGGTGACTCCCTATCAGCTTTATGTGGTAGAGTGAGAAGCAGCAATGAAGAAATTGGTGGGGGATGACTATGCATCTAAGATTAGCTAACATGGATGACCTGCCTCAGCTTAAAGCAGTCTATGGGGAAATAGTAGATACTATGCATAAAAACAATATCAAAATCTGGGATGCCATATATCCCTGTGAGTTTTTTTGCAATGATATTGAAAATACTCGGCTGTATGTTTTGGAAGAGAATGAAGAAATAGCTTCAGCCTTTGCTTTATGCACTGCAAATGCAGGAGCAGATTATGTAAAATGGGAAGACAAGCAGGCAAAGGCAGTATATGTTGACCGGTTTGGTGTCAATGTCAAGTTTTCAAGAAAAGGAATTGGCAGCATGATGCTTAAAAGAGCAATTGCCCTTGCAAGGGAGAAGGGCTTTGCCTATGTAAGGCTTTTTGTCGTTGATATAAACGAACCTGCGATAAACCTTTATATAAAGAACGGTTTTACAAGGGTTGATGGAATCTATGATCAAATAATTACTGATGATATTACCTTGCATGAGTTTGGATTTGAAATAAAAACAGGTTTGTAATACAGCTCAATAATACAACCAACAGTCTTTCTAATGTCTGTGTATACCCTTGAGTATGGGAGTAAGTCAGCTTCTCTATGTTTTATTCAATGGGTGAAGGGCTATGCTGTTTGTATTTCATGGAAAAGAGCAGGCGTTTATACCTATGAAAATATATAGAATTCTATGTTAAGCCTTGTGTTGTTCGTTTTGATGTGTGGCAAAAGAGGGAAGCTCAGAGTGGAAAAAAGATACCATCTCAATGAGTGGTATCTCAATATTCGATTAGAATGTCTTTTACTATGCCAAGTAGGAGGCGACCCTACGACCTACTGCTTAGAAGGCCCAAAATTAGGTTTATCAATCATTATCAATAGATGTAATAAAGTATTAATATAAAACAAGATAAAGGTATTAAAGAATAAATGGATTTATCAATAGTTATCAGAGATTCTACATCAATATTAGGGGGTATTAGGATTTTTGATGTAGAATTGATGTAGATTCAAGAATGATTGATATCTTGTAAAATTGTAAGAATCTTCGTTGCCTCTTTACTTAAATTGCTTTCTGAAATATCAAGTGCAGGCTGGAATAGGTTGAAATTACCTTCAAAGTGGTTGAATTCATTTAATAGTGTCTTTTTCGACGTTAATTGAACTCGGAATTTTTGATCTTGAACACCACTTAATGCTTTATAAATATAATCACCTAGTAATTCACATTTTTTTGTTCTTTCTGGGAATTTATCGTGTAATGTTTTTTCCACATGTAAGCGTAGATAGAGGAAAGTTAAAGATTGTTTTAAAGTCTTCTCAAGTAAAGGGAATTGAGAACCTGTGAAAAATTCAATATTAGAAAGATCAAGAGCAATAATGTCTTGGGCTGAAATGATACATGCTTCCTCAATTTTCTTTGAAAAAACAAGATTGTATATATTTGTTAAATTAACTTCACGATTTTCTTTGCCATGCATAAGACATGTTAATTGTTCTTTTATTGGCACATAATCTTCTGGCGGGTTTGGAGGGTCTAATCTCATAATTTTAACCAAAGCACGCATGAATGGTATAAGAGAAACCATAAATAATTTATTATCTGTAATATAGTCATCAATTATATTTGTTCTTAGTAATTCCAAGAGCTTATCAAAATAAAGAACGATATCTCTTTCTTCAGAAGCAATAGGAATAAATCCACAATTGCTTGGATTGTTTTGTAAGAAATAGGCGTTGAAACAATGAGTTTTCTGAACATCAAGTAAACGAACTAAATCTAAGTTATGTGTGAAAATAAGAGCTTGTTTATTATCTAAGATTTTTAATAAACAATATGCAATCTTATTTTTATAGATTGAATCGGAACTAGATATTGGATCATCAATTAAAATTATATGTGCAGTAGAATTTTTAGCCTTTAGCAATTCGAACGTCAAGGATATGAAATTTTGTTCACCAGTGCTTAAAGGTAAATCTTCTCTAGGATTATCAATTAATTGAACATCACCTAATTTAATTATGATATTGTTTTCTACATCTCTTTCAAGATTTACTTTTCTATCAAGGGTATCGATAATCATATTCTCTATAATCATCTCATCTTCAGATTCTAAACTTAATTTCTTTTTAACTAATTGGTTATATTCATTATATGTTTCTTCAATTTTCAATTCTTTCCAAAGGCTGAGAAGTGAATTTGTAATTTGTATTTCTAAGTTATTTTGATATTCTTTTAAAGAATTTTTAATTGATTGTAGATGTTCAATGTTCCCAGAGGTTAAGATTTCTGTTAAATCCATAATGAAATTAAAAGGATCTTCCTGTGGGGTTAATTTCCCTATAATATTTTCGAGAATTGATTTTGTTTCTGAATTTAAAGACAAAATTAGTTGTTCATTTTTAAAAGATTTGCTTTTAATCAATAACTCAGGTTCAATACCCTCAGTATCACAAACAATACATTGGCTTGAGTCTATGTATTTGTTTAAAATTGTGATCGCTGTTTTATTGCTTTCAAAGGTTTTAATACTTCTCGAAGAAATAATTTTATTTTCTGGGATAACTTTAATTTGTTCGATTAATGAATCTGCTATAGACATATCCTTTAGAAAAAATTTTATGTTATCAGCTGGAAGGTTTTCGTATTCTTGGATAGAGAAACTTAAAAAATATTCAATCCATTGCGAAATTTTGATAGAATTTACCTTTGTTGAGCGATTTGCTGTCACACTGATTACTTTTTTGAGATTTGAGTTTGATATCGAATCTATAAAGGGTGTGCTTTTTTTTGAACAAAAATATTCATTTTTTAAGATATCCTTTGTTCTAGCAAAGAAATTTCCAAAAACTGTATCAAGAGAATTTTTAAGCTCTCGTTCTTTACGGATATTATCGCCTAAAATAAATTCATCGGTATTACCTTTTATTATATTCCGAGAGATTTGATCATTTATAACATGAAATAAAGAAGTACTAGTATTTATATCATATTGAGTACCTTCATAAACACCGCCAAATTCAGTTCTAGCCTTTCCTTTGCAAATATTGGTTATTGTTGTTTTACCTTCTCCGTTTGGTGCATAAGCTATGGCAATACCCTGTTGAGAAAAAGATATTACGTTATTTGTTTCAAGATTCTTGAATGCGTCAGATAATCTTGGTCCATCGACTAGGCGATTGATTATAAGTTCTTTGCCCATACTCTTATGCCATCCTTTCAGAAAATTCGCTTAGCGTATAATAGCATATATTTATTATGTTTTGGAAATAATATAGCTAATAGCATAGGCAAAATTTTGCGATATGGACACTATGGTTTATCTATTATTCCATATCTCGCCGTTTCTCCTGTTTTCTAGGCTTTATCCCAATACCTCAGAACTATAAGCCTTCGTATTTTGAGAATGTACTCTTTCCAAAATCACCTAGTGTAGCGGTCTTATATTTCTCTTGTTTTTTCTTAATCAAAAAAGCTTATCAAAAGCATCTTCATGCTCAAGTATCCTGCTATAACTATCCTTCAGGGAGGGATGGTTGTAGCGTTCTGTCATGCTCTCTGAACTATGACCTGTGGTCGCTTGGAGAATATCAATCGGGAGAACATTTCTGAGTAGGGTATTATAGCTATGGCGGAAACTATGAATTACAAGATTCCTACCATCGGTCTTAATCTCTGCTTTCTGTAGAGCCTTCTGGAATCTGTTCTGCAGCGTTTTCCCCATAATATGCCTGTTGCCATTGTTGCCATAGAAGATTAAATCATCTGAATCTGAGAAAGGCGTACTCGCTTTGCAATGTTCCAGATACTCCTCGGCTCTCTGGCACAATACTACCACTCTTGCTTTCCCTGTCTTGGTTGTGCCTGTGGTATCATCATCCTTTACAGCTTCCTCAATCAATAATCCGTTTCGCTGTTCATTAATGATTACATGCTTCCACTTCAAAGCTCTGCCTTAACCTCTTCTCATACCAGTTGTTGCCAGGATGAAAAAGTAATATGCATACTCTTCCTCTCTCCAAATCTTCGTCAGTGCTTCGAGGTCGCTCGGAAACAGCTTCTTCAGTTCCTCCTGGGAAAATACATCTCTGGCTTTTGTTTGTCCCACCCAGACAAAGAACGTCTTGGTGTAGTATTCAACGGTCTGTTCATTGGATGACCGGTGGGTAAGAAACTTCTCGACAACTGTTATCGCTTCATGCTACAGGGATTTCCCTGTTGACTTCGCTTTTCTCGTCCCATTGTCTTCATGGAAATAACAAAACCAAACTACCAAATAATGTCTTTCTTGTTCTTGGCATCTTTGTAGCGCTTGAAAAGAGTGTATGCATGTCTCATGGTGTTCGTTTTGATATATGCCAAAGAGGGTAGTTGCTCAGAGTAAAAAAAAAGATACCAGCTCAAGGAGTGGTATCTCAATATTCTATTGGAAAGTCTTTTACTACGCCAAGTAGGAGTCGAACCTACGACCTACTGCTTAGAAGGCAGTTGCTCTATCCAACTGAGCTATTGGCGCATGAACATACAGGATAAGTGTATGAAGCTATGAAACAATATCGTAATTAATGAGAAAGGTAAAGACAGGATTGAAATTTTTAGTGAATTCTCGGTTTTTATTTTGCATTGGCAGAATGGAAATACCTTATCATGTGTTTTCATTTTCTTGAAAATGAGCAGGCGCCCAAGTATCTGCAAAAATTGTTCAGATAATGTACAAAAAGTGCTAATAATCTATAAAAAGACTGTAAAATCCAAAAAGAGAGCGGAACAATGCAATAAAACTGACTGATTCCCTATTGTATAGGTTGCCTTTTATTAGTAAAGTTACAGTATAAACAAAGGTAATAAAAAAGGAAAAAATCATGAAGACAAATGATGAACTAAAGAAAGAGAGTATTGAATATCTGATTAAGAGCACCGACATGTTCTCAGCAGTAGATTATAAACGACTTGAAGCACAAATAGAAGGTCACCGGTATTTTTTAGGGAAAGATCTGAAAAACCCTATTACCTGGGATGAAGCAGTCTATTCCTGGATGGGAAATATTTACCTTCCTATCAGTGAAGTGATGGAGAACTGGACAACTTTGATGAGCTTCCCCGGCAGAAGGCGTGCAGACGTTTTCTTTGAATTGTGTGACCACTTGTACTTCCTCAGCCTCCAGAAACAGAGCGATGTAAATATTTATGATGCTGTTCTTGACTATGATGCAAATTACGGCCGTTCAATCGGCAGGATCCTTGCCCGCATGTTCAACGGAAGGCGCGCAGCGTAACTGGAACTTAGGAATCTATATAGATTGAAAGGCGGCCGAGAGGTCGCCTTTTGCTGTCTCAATTAACAAGGAAGGAAGTCGCTTTTTCAAGCAACTTCCTTCCTTGTAGTCATACATTTGTCATTTCCTGTTTTATTCAGGCTGTTTTTTTCCTTGACTTGATATATGCCGAAACATAGGGCATAAACAAAGTGAATACGATCAAAGCGATAAAGACAATTGTAATTGTAGATGAGAAGAAAATAGTATAGCTTCCCTCAGACATGAGAAGAGCCCGTCTGAAATTTGACTCTGCCATTGGTCCGAGGATGATTCCAAGGACTGCAGGGGAGACTGATATATCGGCTTTTTGCATGAAAAAACCAAGGATACCGAAGAACAACATAACCCCAACATCAAAGAAGCTCGTGTTGATTGCATATGAACCAACAATACAAAGTATGAAAATCATCGGGGTTAATATTGTCTTCGGTACCGAAAGAACCTTAACAAATAACTTTAAGCACGAAAGACCCAGGATAAGCATGGTACAGTTGGCAACGAACATACCTAGGAATATCGAATACACTAACGTTGTATGTTCGGTGAACAATAGCGGCCCGGGTTGCAATCCCTGGACAGTGAGGGCACCGATTAGAATTGCAGCAACTGCATCACCAGGGACGCCCATGGTCAACATCGGGATCAAGGCTCCTCCGGTGACACCGTTGTTGCCAGCCTCTGGGGCCGCGACTCCGTCGGGGATACCGGTTCCAAACAACTCAGGATATTTTGAGAACCTCTTTGCCTGGCTGTAGGATACGAAAGCACCAATCTCAGCCCCAGCTCCAGGGACAATGCCAATCAATGTCCCGATAACTCCGCTGATCGGAGCCGTCTTGAAAATGATTTTCCAATCAGATCTGGTTGGCCATACCTTGGTGACTTTCTGGGAAACCTCATCGGCTGAAAAAATATTTTCAACCGTCGAGAAAGCCTGGGACATAGCGAAAAGACCGATCATGACCGGAATGAAAGACATGCCGCTGAGCAGGTTGATATTATTGAAGGTGAAACGGGGATACCCTGTGATACTGTCGATTCCTATGAAGGAAAGCGAAATGCCGAGAGCGCCGCACAACAATCCTTTTGCAAGTGAGTTTCCCGAGATGCTTGAGATGATACTCAACCCGAAAACCGCAAGGAGGAAGAATTCAGGGGCGCTGAATTTCAAGGCAAGCTTTGCCAACTGTGGGGAGATAAGCCAAAGGGCGGCTACACTGACAAGGCCGCCAATAAAGGATGAGATCGTGGAAATGCCCAGGGCCCTGCCACTTTCGCCCCGTTTTGAGAATTCATAACCGTCCAAGACTGTTGCAGCGGCAGCGGGAGTGCCAGGAGTCCTGAGGAGGATGGCTGATATCGAGCCGCCGTAGATGGCTCCGACATATACACCGATCAAAAGCAAAATGCCAGGGGCGGCATCCATGCCAAAGGTGAGGGGAAGTACCAAGGCAACACCCATGGTAGCGGTCAGCCCCGGAAGTGAACCGATACAAATTCCCGTAAATACGCCTATGATTATGAAAAGTAGAATCTGGAAGTTAAAAACATCGGAAATAACGGTAAGCAACATAGTCTGTTCTCCTTTTCTTTACACCAGAAATCCATAGCGCATCGGTACATTCAGGACAGAGCCGAACAAACCGTAAATAGCCAATGTGAATATGACTGAGATAATGGCACATTTCCACCAGGACCGCTTGCTGAACCATTTAATGAACAAGAAAAGCATTACCGATGTCGTGGAGATAAACCCTACATTGGGGAGAAGTACCACATAGACAATCAACCCAGCCATCGTAATATAGACATTCATTACTTTGGGTGAGACCAAGTCAATTGCAGTATCCTGTGATTTCGGCATCTTGAGTGTTGCAAGGAACAAAGTCAGTGAAGCGATAATAATCAAGGACGCAACGATAATCGGGAACATCCCGGGACCGGGGACCCCATGGTTACTTGGTGGATACCCAATGGCAATGGCAATAATAAATATGGCAAATGCAATAAAAACACCTGATACAATGAAATTAGCTTTTCTCATAGGTTGATTCCTTTTCCGTTACCAAATAAAACTGACCCAGGCCACTAACAGGAATTCTGGACGTGGCCCGGGGAAATGAAGATTACGCTTATTGCTGTTTAAGACCCAGCTCATTGATCAAGGCTTTGAACATATCATTGTCAACAACCAGTTTCTTTTGGAAAGAAGCACTGTCCATAACGTCAATGATATTGTTGCTCTTGTTCATAAAGGCAACAAAAGAGTCAGACTTGGCAGCAGTATTGAAAATGGTGTAGATCTTGTTAACGATGGCATCCGGAGTATCCTTGGGAACGCCAAGTCCTCTCCAGGTTCCGATGGCAACATCATAACCAAGTTCTTTTGCGGTTGGGATATCGGGAGTAGCAGCAATGCGCTCTGGAGCCAGAACTGCCAAAACCTTGAGATTACCAGCGGCAACCTGGGAAGCTACTTCAGCATAGCTAACCGTTACTGCATCAATATGTCCACCCAGCAGACTCGTAATTGCAGGGGCAGCACCGTCAAACGGGATGTGGTTGAATGTTACGTTGGCAGTTTTGGCAAGGCCAGCGGCTGCGAGGTGCCAGATGGCTCCGACGCCTGAGTTACCGATTTTCATGGTCTTGCTTTTTGCTGCATCGAGGAACTCATTGAGCGTGTTCCAGGGAGCATCAGCTTTAACCGTTACTGCACTGTAGGCACTGTTTACCATCATGATAGGTTTGAATTGATCATAATACAGACCTGCACCGGTTCCGGTGTGGGGGAGGGTGACCAATTCAACAGTTATCATTCCGATTACACTGCCATCAGCTTTTGCATTGGCAGCATAGGACATGCCTACAGCTCCACCACCGCCAGTCCTGTTTTCAACAGCGATATTCTTAGGAAAGGAGTCCTTCGCTGCGTCAACGAGGGCACGGGCAACCAAATCAGTTCCGCCACCAGCGGAATAAGGGACAATTACAGATACAGGTCCTGACGGATAGGTATCAGCCGATACTTCAGCAGTTCCGTTAGCGAATGCTGAGCCACAAACCAGAGCGAGAACGGAGATGAGTACAAAAAGTTTTCTCATTTTCTTACCCCTTTACAATATGTTTTATGCTAAAAGCACAAAATTACAAACAATTAGCCTGCGTGATGAATTCCTTTGCGCGTTTTGTTATCTCTTGAAAATTGCCAGATTCAGAAAGTGAAGGACTTGCAAGGGAAGAACCTACCCCGACAGCATAGGCCCCGGCCTTCATGAAAGCAGCCGTGTTATCGGTTGCAACGCCACCTACTGGAAGTAGTTTCAATCCAGCAAAGGGTCCCAGAAGATCTTTGATGAATTGGGGACCTACCGTACCTACCGGGAATACCTTGATCAATTCTGCCCCGGCTTCTTTTGCGATAAAGAGCTCAGTCGGGCTAAAGATTCCAGGGACCGGGAGAATATCCCTTTCATTGCAGTAGCGAATTATTTCCACCGACAAGCATGGGGATAGAATAAACTGGGCTCCTGCATCAATGGCCTTTTTTGCATCGTCAAGCGTCAGTACAGTTCCTGCCCCAACTAGAATATTGCTTCGTTGCCTGGCCTCTTCTATCATTTTCAGGGCTCCGGGAGTGTTCATCGTAATCTCCAGGCATTGGATTCCACCCTCTAGCAATGCATCGATGAGCCTCGTAGCATGCTCTTCCTTGATTCCCCGGATAATGGATATGACCTTGGTCTCACCAATCTTTTGTAATACAGATTCTTTCTTTCCCATATTTGGTTCCTATCGTTGTGTTTCTTTGATATTTGAGGCAACACGGTCGAAAGTCTTCCTATTCGGAAGGCCTTCGACATCACCTGGACTTGAAACCGCGAAGGCTCCCATTATCGAAGCCATCTTGCCACATTCCTCTACTGGTCGATTTTCCAGAAGTCCGCTTATAAAGCCTGCATTGAAAGCATCCCCTGCTCCGATGGTATCTACAACCTTCATAGGGAAAATGGGTATGGAAAATTCGTTTTCTGAATCTGCCACATATGCGCCTTCTTTACCTTTTTTTACAGCAATCCAGCGTACGTTGAGTTTCCTGAGAGCTTCAACGATTTTTTCTTGGTCGGTTTCCCCTAGAAGAATATTGGCCTCATCATCACCGAGAAGGACTATGTCGCTCAAAGACAATATCGGTAATAATGTCATCCTTGCTGCATCCTCGTTCCATAGCTTCCTTCTGATATTGGGGTCAAAACAAACGAGGACTTTATTGGCTCTGGCAATTTCAATTGCCCTGAGCACTGTTTCTTTACAGGAATTACTCAATGCAGGCGTAATACCTGAAATAAGCAGGATTCTGGCTTGTTTGATATATTCCTCATCGAGGTCTTCAGGGCAAAGCAAGCTGGCAGCAGAGCCCTTGCGATAATAAAAAACCGATGATTCCTTATCAGAGGATAGCTGTTTGAACATAATTCCCGTAGGTGCTAAATTTGTTCGGAGTACCCTGGAAGTATCGACTCCTTCCCCACGCAATTCACGTAAGATGAACTCACCGAATTCATCATCACCGAGCTTGCTGATCCAGCCGCTCGTGTGTCCAAGTTTCGAGAGTCCCACCGAAACATTGCTTTCTGCGCCGGCAGTTACTTTTCCAAATGAATTTACATACCTTAAATAGGTATTGGAGTTTGGAATGAAAGCTACCATTGTCTCTCCGATTGTAACAACTTCTATCATGTATACGGTCTCTCCTAACTATAGTTCCACTGGTTCTTGTTGGTAGCGATGATCTTTTCGATATCTCGTTTTGCCGTAAGGAGCAAGCTTTTAAAAAGGATTTCCCGTTCTGCATCATATCTGAATTCAGGTACTGCCAGGCTTACCCCTGCCAGAATTTTTCCTTCGAGTGCAATAGGTACTGCTACACATTGGATTCCGATAGTCGATTCTCCTTTTTCATACGAAAAACCTGTCTTTCGAATACCCTCGAGCTGAGTATTCAATTCCTCAACAGTGGGTATTGTATTAGCCGTGATAGGCGGAAGAGTCCCTTCGGGGTAGAAAGCGTTGATTTGTTCCGGGGAAAACTGGCTCAACAGCGCTTTTCCATATCCTGTCGAATAGGCGGGTAGTTTATTGCCAGGATTGCTGATTACCCTGAATTTGGAATACTGGTCGGCTTTTATAAGATAGAGAACGTCCAATTTGGAAAGGATTCCGAAATAGAGGGTTTCTTTTGTCTGTTCCGAGATGGAAAGCAGGACAGTCCTGATGTTTTCCAAAATATCGGTTTCATTGACGAACCTATTTCCCATGATAAAAAGGCTTTCACCCAAAAAATAACGTTGCTCACGTTTATTGTACATAAGGTATTTTCGATCAGCGAGTGTGTTGACCAAGGGAAAGATGCTGCTTTTTGGGGCTTCAAGCAAACGCCCGATTTCGCTGAGGGTTAACCCGTCAGGATATTCTGATACAGCTTCCAATATGTCAAGAATTCTGCCTGTTGTTCTGTGTTCACTATATGGCATACTATAAACAACCCCTTTTGTATTCGTATATACGAACAGTATTCGCAGATACGACCAACATTGATAGTTTACACCAATATTCTGATTTGAAAAGGGTTTTTTTTGTTTTTTAACAGAAACCTCCGATTCAGAAGAAAAGTTTGTTACGTTGCTTTGTGTGCATATAGCAGCGAACTGCTGCACAGCGTTGGCTCCAACCTTTTTATATAGGTTCTCATTAAAGGTAGAACAATTGGGATTCCTGGATTGGTTCTTGCCTGGAGGGCGTGAGGTAGAAAGGATTCACAAAGTTGAAACTACCGTGGAATAGGTGTATGTCCTTTACTCTGCTGGCACAAAAAAACCGCTGCATCACATCAGTGAACAGCGGCTTTCTCAAATAGTCGGGGCGAAAGGACTCGAACCTTCGATATCCTGCTCCCAAAGCAGGCGCCATAGCCACTAGGCTACGCCCCGTAAAATCTACTGGAGTATAAGCACTTGAGGCTAAGAGCGTCAAGGGGTAGAATAAAAGAATGACTGAAAAGCAACAAAAGACACTCGCTATATTTGAAATATTGGACAATCTGTACCCGCAAACGATACGTTTCCTCAATCAGACTGACCCGTTTCGTTTTATGATAAGCGTAGTCCTCTCCGCCCAGACGACTGACAAGACGGTTAACCAGGTTGTAGTGCGTCTGTTTGAAGAATACCCAACGGTTGAGAGCCTTGCGCAGGCATCCTTGCCACAGGTTGAAAACATTATTCACCCTACGGGTTTTTACAGGATGAAGGCAAAGAATATTGTAGCCTGTGCCCAGGCACTGGTTGGCAAAGAGATTCCTTCAAATATTGAAGAGTTGGTCAAACTTCCGGGAGTGGGGCGAAAGACTGCAAATTGTGTAATCGGTGAGGTGTTTCACCGACCTGCCATCATTGTAGATACGCATTTCGGCAGGGTAGTCTACAGGCTCGGCCTTGTATCAAGCAAAGACCCTGATAAAACTGAAAAAGAAATCAGTTTGTTGCTTGCTGATACCTTGCACTATCGCTTCTCGATGGCGGCAAACCTGTTTGGACGCACTACCTGCCATGCGAAGAAACCCAGTTGCCCGATCTGCCCGCTTGTCAGCCTTTGTCCTTCTGCAGATGCTTTTCTGCAAGGATCCTCCAAAGTGTAAGCCCTTGCGATTCCTTATATTCCAACAGGGCCAGACGGAGGTCGTTGACGAAAGGGATAGCTCGTTCAATTTGCAGGTCACTCTTTCCTAGGATTATCCCCGAGAAAGGGTAGGAGACCTCCAATTGATTTCTGATCGGTTGCAGTATGTGCCCTTCGATCGGGAAAAACAAGAAACCTTCCTTGAAGATAGCTTTCTTGCCGATTTCGAAAGGAAGCGAAGGACAGGGCACGGCAGGCGGAAGCGTTGTAGCCTCTGTTTCTCCCAGGATGATACAAGGGGGTAAGGACCGGAAGGACCTATCACCGGTACTTTGAAATAATTCTGTTCGCAGGCAGTTTACGGCGGTTCTGGTTGCTTGGGGCAGAAGAAGGCAATAAAAGTTAGGCATATTGCTAGCATACTAAGAAATAGGTAGGCCAGCAAGGTAGTTTTTAATAAAAGATAGGCTCCTTGTCTTTACACAAACGCCGTTATCTGATAATTTGGCTAAGGTTGAAGTCGTAATAGCAATCGCCTTGCAATTATGCTCACGGGTAAGCCGTTGCCCGTGCAAGGATAGCCTTGACTTTGACAGGCCAGTATTTGGCCAGACGAAAGAATTTAACTGGATAAGGTGGATATAGCTATGGCTCGTAGATGTGAGATTTGCGGAAAAGGAACTGTTGCAGGAAATAGTGTTCCAAGAAAAGGTCAGGCCAAGAAGCACGGCGGCGTAGGCCAGCACATTGGCGTAACCACAAAACGCGTATTCCGCCCGAATCTCGTGACGGTCAAGACTTTGGTTAACGGGACTCCCCGTACCATCAAGATTTGTACCCGTTGCCTGAGGAGCGGACGTATCGAGAAAATCGTATAATTTTATAATCTTTACGATATTTCGATCGACAAAGAGCCCTTGTTGGGCTCTTTTTGTATATTCTGACAACACGTTTGTTCACTGTCTTGTTCAGTATTTCAAACCGTAGGAGTGTATTTCGTGAATGATATAAGAGTACATGCCGTAGATGCCTCGAATCTGGTCTCAAAGGAAGGGTGCGAGAAACTGGTGGAAATCTATCGTTCCTATTCGGAACACCACCAGGTGTTTGTCCTTTCCCCAGTCAGGGACAGCCAATTGGAAATAGGTTCTCTTCTATTATTGGCCCGACACCACGATGAACGGCTCTGGTCCATGCTGGAAAAACGGTTTTCTGTCTGGACAGAACTTGTGGACCGGCTCCTAGCCCGTCTTGCCGGCGAGAAAGTGCTGCAACGCATAAAAGAAGGTTTTGCCAATATCGAGGATTTGTTACGCGCCGTCTGGCTCGTCGAGGACATTTCCTCAGGTTCAAAGAATTATATCGACATGGTAGTGAGCTCTTGGGTAGCAGATGTGCTCTGCCATTACGTCACCGCCTTGAAAATTACCTCAAACTTACTTGATTATCAGTTTGCCTTGAGGGAAACGGGAGTGAAGCAGGATTGTCTCTTTGTTTCGGGACTGCTTCCCCAGGCTGAAAATTTCTCACCCTCTGATGGGATAGCCGAATATGCTGCCTCAATGCTGGCAGCTTCCTTGCAGGCAAAAGGCCTGACCTTCTGGAACGACATGGCGTTATTGCGTAATGCCGATGTCCTGGAGGTACCTTCGGCAAAGATAATCCGCTCGCTTTCCTATGCCGAGGCAACAGAACTATCCTTTTTTGGAGCTCCCCTTATCCATCCGCAGGCCTTGCTTCCCGCAATCGAAGCTTCCATCGACGTACAGTTGCGTTGGTGGGCTGATATAGAGGCAGAAGGTACGGTCATATCCAAGCAGGGTGACGGGATGTCCCCTAACCGGGTGAAAGGCTTCAGTATCATCCATGATGTAGCCCTTATCAACGTAGAGGGTGCCGGTATGAGCGGGGTCATTGGCATTGCAAGCAGACTCTTTACTGCAATGCGTGAAGCCTCCATTTCAGTAATACTCATCAGCCAGGCATCCAGTGAATATTCTATTTGCTTTGCTGTCCCCGAAAAACAAATGCGACTTGCCGTAGAGACGGCAAAGGTAGCTTTTGCCCATGAACTGGGTGACCATATGATACAGAGCATAGACGGGGAAATCGGGTGTGCCATCCTGGCCGCTGTTGGAAAACAGATGACCGGGCAAGCTGGTGTTGCAGGCAAGTTTTTCTCCTCCTTGGGTAAGGCTGGGGTAAATGTCCGTGCCATTGCCCAAGGATCGAGTGAAACCAACATCAGTGTAGTGATCAAAGGTTCTGACTCGAAGAAGGCTCTGCGGGCATTGCATGCCGGCTTCTTCCTTTCCAAGCAAGCCCTTTCGGTTGGGCTGTTTGGCCCTGGAAACATTGGCGGCACGCTGCTTGACCAGATTGCCAGCGAAACAGTTCGCCTAAAGGAGCAGTTCGGACTCGATATCCATATCAGAGGTATAGCCAATTCAAGAAAAATGCTTCTTGATGAGGAAGGCATAGACCTTTCGCGGTGGAAAGAGCGGTTTGAAAACGAAGCGGTAGACTTGAAAATGGAAGATTTCATCAACCATATCGGTGCTACCTATTTTCCCCATTCTTTACTGGTCGATTGTACAACCAGCAGCCAGTTGGCTGAGAAGTACGTCAGCTGGCTTGAACGTGGCATTCACATTATTACACCGAACAAGAAGGCTGGCACCACCAACTATACGTACTATCGTAGCCTTCTCGATACTTGTCTGAGAACCGGTCGCCGTTTTTTATACGAGACGACTGTAGGGGCGGGGCTCCCGGTTATCTGTACCCTCAAGGACCTTGTACAGACCGGCGACCGTGTGCACCGCATCGAGGGAATTGTCAGTGGTACCCTTGCCTGGCTGTTTAACCAGTATGACGGGAATGTCCCTTTCAGCTCGCTTGTCAGAAAAGCCAAGGAAATGGGGTACACCGAACCAGACCCCCGGGACGATCTTTCGGGAATGGATGTCGGTCGCAAGACCGTGATATTGGCCAGGGAACTTGGCTATGCGGTGGAAGTATCTGATATCCCTATCGAAAGCCTGGTTCCTATCCAATTGCAAGACGCTTCGCTGTCAGAATTTATGTCCAGACTCGAGGAGTTGGACGAGCCCATGCTCAAACTGTTCAGAGAAGCAGAGGGCAGGGGAGAAAAACTGCGCTATGTCGGTTGTGTCGATGAACAGGGACATTGTTCTGCATCGTTGAAAAGTTTCGTCGCAGATCATCCCTTTGCCCAGGCGACTGGAACCGACAATGTAATCTGCTATACGACCGATCGATATTTTTCCCAACCCTTGGTTATCAAGGGGCCGGGGGCCGGCCGCGATGTAACAGCCGGGGGTGTGTTTTCTGACATTTTACGTTTGGCCGCCTATCTTGGCGCCAGAATCTGAGGAGGACTGTCATGAATTTTGTATCTACGAGAAAGAAATCACCAGCTGTCAGTGCAAGTGAAGCAATATTGCAGGGACTTGCCCCAGATGGAGGACTCTATATTCCGGAAACGTTTCCCTCCTTGGAAAACCTGAGGATCAATGAAATTTCATCGTATCCTGAGCTTGCCTTTGAAGTACTCTATCCCTTTTTCGAAACCGATATACTCAAAGATGATCTTGCAGAGATTTGTATCGAGGCCTTCAATTTTCCTGTCCCGCTTGTTCAGGTAAAGGACAAACAGACCATTTTGGAGCTCTACCATGGACCTACGGCAGCTTTCAAAGACTTTGGTGCCCGTTTCCTTGCCTGTGCCATGGAAAAACTGCTGGAGAAGCAGGAAAGAAAACTTACCATTTTGGTTGCAACCAGCGGGGATACCGGTGGGGCTGTTGCCGCGGCCTTTGCCAACCGCAAGGGAATCGAGGTAAAAGTCCTGTTCCCCAAAGGAAGGGTGAGCAAACGGCAGAAACAGCAATTGACCTGCTGGGGTGGGAATATCAAGGCCTATGAAGTAGACGGTTCCTTTGATGACTGCCAGAAAATGGTCAAGGACGCTTTTATGGATACCGAGCTCAAAGAAACCTGGGGCCTGAGCAGTGCCAATAGCATCAATTTGGGGAGATTGCTTCCCCAGAGTGTCTATTATGTCTATGCTGCGCACCTGTTCTCCCAGAGCTTTGGAATAAAGCCGACCTTCATCATTCCCAGCGGAAACGTAGGGAACAGTTGCGGTGCCTACTGGGCTTTTTCCATGGGAGCCCCGATAGAACGCATCGCGCTTGCAGTGAATGCAAACAAGACCATCCCCGATTATCTTGAAGAAGGTGAATATAAGCCAAGGAGCAGTGTGGCAACCCTTGCCAACGCTATGGATGTAGGATCCCCTAGCAATATGGAACGGCTTTTCGCCCTGTATGGTGACATCGAGACGTTCCGCAGGCAAGTCAGTGCCTGGTCGGTCGATGACGAGACCATCAAGCAGACAATCAAAGAAGTGTATGACGAAAACGGGTATATCCTGTGTCCCCATACCGCTACAGCCGAGCGGGTGAGGCGAGACCACTTTGCCGACAAAGGGACGATTGTTGTCTCTACCGCTCATCCTGCAAAGTTTGAAGCTGTAGTCGAACCCCTTATTGGCAAAGAGGTTCCCGTCCCCGAGAACCTTGCTGCCTTGTTCGACAAAAAGAGTGAATACAAATCAGTGGGCTGTAATTACAAAGAACTTTTTGTTGACTGATAGGAAATACAGGTACGTAAAAGGGAAAGCAGGCAAAAGCCTGCTTTTTCTTTTTAGCCCAACAGCAACCGGATTGTTCTTGCATACTTGTGGAGCACAGGGGTCCCCCTCCCGTTTCTGATAGCCTTGAGGGTATTGGGAAGGTCGACAGGGACTGTGCCTGAGAGCATGCTGATCGGCAGGTCTTTGTAGATTTTGGGCTGCATAATCGTGGAAGGTCCCATAAGGACCGTGGGGATTTCTTTTCCTTCCAAGTGTTCGAAAACAGACTCAGTACTGTTTGTAATGACACTCGTGGCTGTGAGGATAAGTGCCTCCGCATGGTTCTTTGCCCAGCAATAGAATTCTTTCTCACTCCCTATTTTCTTTCCGATATCATAGGCAACCACCTCGATTCCATTCTTTCCCAGTTGCCGTACGATTGGTTCAAAATATCCGACCATGGCAACTTTGCTTCCCTTTGCAAGATGCAAATCTTTCTCCAAGGTCTTTGGGTCATCCGGGCACACTGCAGCAAACGAAGCATTCAACGCATTTACCAACGCAATTGCCATGGTTCTATCTAAAAGATTATCCGATAGTATTTCTTGCAACAGCATCAGGGCATTCTGCTGCTCGTAATCGAGAGGATTTTTATTCACGGAACAGGAGCTGGCATGTTCAAGGAATGTGCAACAAAGGCCGCATCGGCCATCGGTGAGGGTAATGGCACTGTAACCAAGCCCGAGATGGATTTCATCAATGACCGAATTTTTTGCTTCTGGTGCAAAGAAATCAAATATCTGCTGGTTTACATCCATTGGTTTTCCATCCTTTTGTATAGTATACCGTTATTTATACCTACATGCATTGAAAAGAAGGAACTGATGAAAAAAGAACCTGCCCGAAGGCAGGTCCCCTAGTACATTATTCTGCGATGCAACAGGTTGGTTTTTGCCTGATGCAAATAGCGGTGACACTTCCCTTTCCAAAGACAGTTTCCATGGATTTGGTATAGCTTTGTATCTTATTCAGGGGGACATAGGCCTGAATGGTCCCGGCGAATCCTCCGCCATGGACACGGGCAACGTATTGTTCCCCGAGAATATTCCTTGTCAGGGCAATAGCCAGGCTCAACCCCTGTTCTTTGGGGTTTGATGCCGGGTACAGGTTCTGTAAAAAGCAGAAAGAGCTTTCCCCGCTTGCTTTGACCAAGGCGAGATAGGAAGGGAAATCATTCTTCTGCAAAGCGGTAACCATGGAGGAAACCCGCTCGTTTTCACTGTAGAAATGAATTGCCCTCAGCAAAGCCCTGTCATTATTGAGGGTTGCCCGCAATTGGGGTAATTTAGCCTCAAATTCTTCCTTGGAGATCTGACGCAGGTTCTCTTTACCAAACTGGGCTGCGACAAGACGCATTTCCTTGGGAACCGCGGCGTACTCGGGGGTAAGGTCTGCATGGTTTCCCCCAGTATCGACGATTGCCAGGGCATAGCCATGTTGGCTGAATGAGAAGGGGACCGGGACGACAACCGGGTTGTCACCGTCCCTGAAGTCAATACCGACAATCCCCCCGTTGGCACAGGCAATCTGGTCCATAAGTCCGGAAGGCTTGCCGAAATATTCGTTTTCGCTGAATTTCCCGATTATTGCAAGCTCTACTGGAGTGAGTACGTCCTCATTGTACAGATGGTTGAAAATAGTTCCGCACAGGATTTCGATTGCAGCGCTCGAAGAAAGCCCTGAACCTTTGAGAACCCTGCTGGTCGTATTGGCTTCCCAGCCCCCGATGGAAAGGCCGCGCTTGGAGAATGCTGCACCGATGCCGCGGACTAAAGCCTGCGTCGTGTTCTCTTCGCTGCTTACTTTCCCAAGGTTGGAAAGGTCCACCTCTACTGCAGGGTAACCTTCGCTGATCAAGACAACCTTTGTATCATTTCGAGGCGAGACTGCCGCAATGGTATCGAGATTGATCGTAGCGGCTATCACTTTGCCAAGGTTGTGGTCGGTATGGTTCCCCCCGAGTTCGCTTCTTCCAGCTGTGCTGAAGAGCTTGGCATCAGTCTTGGAGAACAAAGCGGCATGGGTTTCCAAAAGGGAAGCAAAACGGTTGTCCATATCGGTTTCATCGAAATCGAATCCGTATAAAAAGGGATATACAGAGTGCAACGCGCCATTTTTGATAGTTTGAGGATTTGCCATAGAATCTCCTACTCTTTTTCTGTGTAATGGATGGGACTGACACTACAAAGGGTCTTTGCAGCCCCTTCGGCGGTAATATCCCTTTGTGGCATTGCCAACATCTCATATCCTACCATGAATTTCTTGACTGTGGCAGAGCGAAGTAGTGGTGGAAAGTAATGAATATGCATAATACAGCCTGGATAGTCTTTGCCATCAGTCGGTTTCTGGTGAATTCCCATGGAATAGGGAAAACTGGTTTCGAACAGATTGTCGTAGCGTATACCCACTTCCTTCATAAGTGAAGCTAGGTTGGTTTTTTCCCCATTGGTCAAGGTGCCGATGTCCGTAATGCCCCTTTGTAGCGGAAGGATGAGCGCTTCATAAGGCCAAACTGCCCAGAACGGTACTACCGCGATGAAATCATCATTGCTGGCGAATACCCGTTCGTTCTTCTGCTTTTCATATTGGGCATATTCAAGAAGCATGGCCGTATTGTGTGTTTCAAAATAGGTTCTCTGGTTTTCCAGTTCACGGGCAGGAATATCAGGGATAATCTCCTCGGCCCAGATCTGGGAGTGGGGATGGGGATTCGAGCACCCCATGATAGCCTCTCTGTTCTCAAAGATCTGGACATGGTTGATAAACGGTTTTTCTCCCAGTTCCTTATACTGTTCTGCCCAGACAGTGAGCACTTTCTCAATTTCATTGATTGCCATCTTTGCCAGTGTCAAATCATGCCGGGGTGAGAAACAGATTACCTTGCAGATGCCTTTTTCGCTCTTCGCCCGAAGTAACCCGTTGGGCCCTTCATCGAGGCTTCCGCTTTCGGTGGTTTCAAGCAAGGAAGAGAAATCATTCTGGAATACAAAGGTATCTGCATAGTCTGGGTTGACCTGTCCTTTTGAGCGTGCATTTTTCGGGCAAAGATAACACGATGCATCGTAGGTAGGCCTTACCTCGACAGGCTGTTTCTCCACTTGGCCGTTCCATGGTCGCTTTGTCCTGTGGGGCGAGATTTTCACCCATTCGCCAAGCAATGGGTTGTAACGGTTGTGCGTATCTGACTGTATATCCACGTATTCCTCCCGAACATGTCTTGCAATAGGAAATGTACACGTGTACATTACTCAAATGCCTCTCTACTGTCAATGCAAGTAACCAGGTTTTCTTGGGAGAAAGCATTGAAACTTTTTATTTCTGGTTTACACTTTGAAAACCAAAAAGGAGAGTCCATGACTCCAACGAGAAACCAAGTAGCCGAGAAAGCCAAGGTCAGTTCAGCCACGGTATCGAGGGTATTCAATAAAAGTGGCAGCGTATCGCCTCAGCTTCGCGATGCCGTACTTGCAGCTGCAAAAGAGCTTGGCTACACTCCGAACAAAGCCGCCGGAATGCTCAGAAGAAGGGGGACAGGGGTTATTGCCTTTGTCGAGATCAAAAAAGGGGCAAGACCCTATTACTGGGGAAACCTGAGTAGTTTTGACTGGTTTTTCGGCAGGGCCCTGCGTGGAATCCAGGAGGCGGTTAAGGAATCTTCCTGGCAACTGCGGTTTTATTCGGTTTCCTCAAAACAGGAATTGGTTGCCCTTTGCAACCAATGTGATGGGATCTTGGCATATGATGTAGATACAATTGCCGAAGCGCAACTGTTTGAAGGCCTTCCCATTCCCTATGTCCTGGCGCACCATCTGGAGGACTATCATGACCAGCATTGCATCTATACCGACAACGTGCTCGGGGGAAAGTTGCAGGGGAAATTCTTACAGGAGAGGGGCTGTGTATCCCCGCTGTATATTACCGGGTATACTGACAGTGTCATGGCGCACAAACATCGACTTGAAGGGTTCCTTTCAGTCTTTCCAAAAGCGGAAATACTGAATAGCGAGGTTGGAAGTGAACACGCCATCGATGGTATTCTTTCCTTTGTAAAAGAAAAGGTAAGCCGTAAGGAAATCGATTCCATTGCTGCGGTAAATGACCTTACCTTGTTTGAGTTGCTGTTGAAAATGCCTTGTTCCCTGCCAAGTGTTGGCTATGATGCATCTCCGTTCTACCGGTTGTTTTCAGGGCCTGTGGCCAGTGTAGATATCCAAAGCGGAGAGTTGTATAAGGTTGCCTGCAGGCAATTGGTTTCTGTACTCAACGGGGGGGAAGTGAAACGACTTTCCATCGAGCCGAAGCTAGTGTTGCTAGGGAAGCAAAGAGATTACGTATAAGGGGAATTTGTATGAAATTCTGTTGGAGCACACTTACCGTTAGCGATATGGCAACCTCACTTTCGTTTTATAAAGAGATAGTGGGATTGGAGATTGACAATCAAATGCAAGTAGGCAACGGTACACAAATTGTCTTTCTGGGCAAAGGAGAAACCAAGGTTGAATTGATTTGCCATGGGGGAAAGAAAGAGACCGATATGGGTAAAGATATCTCCCTCGGCTTTGAAGTACCTTCGCTCGACAAACAATTGGCCTTGGTGCAGGAAAAGGGTATCGCAGTAACGTCAGGCCCTTTCCAACCTAATCCCTTCATACGCTTTTTCTATGTCAGTGACCCTGATGGCCTGTCCATCCAGTTTGTCGAACAACTTCGCTAATTCTTAGGCCGGGGGCTTTCCATCGGGAACAAACTCGAACAAGTCCCCTGGCTGGCAGGAGAGCGCTTCGCAGATTGCATTCATAGTCTGCAACCGGACTGCACTGACTTTTTCATTCTTGAGGTTCGAAAGGTTTGAAAGGGTAATCCCAACCTTTTGGGACAATTCGTTCAAGCTCATCTTCCTGTCTGCCATTACCCTGTCCAGGCGTATGATTATAGCCATGCTCAGATTGTCCTGTCATACTCATCTTGGAGTATGCAACCATAGTGAAAAATGCCGGAAAGCAGGAACAGGACCAAGACAATGATCAGGTTCGAGGGAAGCAGGGTAAAGCGGCCCGAGATTCCTTGTCCCTGCAGTCCTGAGGCAATGAGGTACACGACCAGTTGTTTGCAGTAGGTCGCAACCAGTAACAAGAGAGCCATTACCTTTAGTCGCTTTGCATTTGCAAGAGTGAATGGTGTTTCTTTTTTAAGGGAATTTGCAATCTTATATATCAGAAACAGGATACCAAGTGTCGAGAACATGGCAATAAGGCTTGCAATGACCAAGGGAGCATTTCGTTCGAGGGGTTGGTTCAGTGCAAGGGAAAAACCTTCTCCCTGGATCTGGTCGATAGCCCAAAATCCCAGTGAGGGGAAAAGCAGAATGAAGGTTGTAGCAAGCACAGCTACAGCGGCAATCCAGAAAAAGATGGCAGTTATGATTCCAAATTGTTTTGTACGCTTTGGGACTTGTGTTTCCATGAGTGGCTCCTTGTAGGAGTACAATACACAAAAAATATTCGCAAATCAATAGAAAATTATCGTATAACGATAAAAATATAACAAAAAACAAAATTTTATAGAGAATGTTCATTCTCTTGGACACAAATTTCTGGCAACCAGGTTTTCCTAGTCAGTTCTTGCCCCTTTGTTTTTGCTGGCTGCATGGCAATGCTTCTCTAAAAGCCTTTCTTGATAGAAACAACCTGCGTCTGGGCAATTTGGAGAGATGCAGTATTCCTTGAAACACCAGGATTTCGATGGCAGCGGTCAGTTCCGGTTCTTTCCAGGAAAAAAGGATTCCCGAACGGCTGTCTCCTTTTTCTTTGGTCAAGAGAAGTGTGGAGAGGCGCATAGGAGAATACGAAAAGGGTCTTGCCCTCACCGTCTGCAGTATTTGTCTGTAACCATCTGGATGGGAGAAGAAGATGCCATTGCAAAAATCGCAACCATTACACGATTCGATTTCGCTGTTTAGCAAAGCAACCAATTGCTTGCGAAAGCAGTCGTTCCGATGATAAAAGATTGCATAGAGTGCATTAAATGAAAGTTCTCCTTTTTGATAATGCATCTGTTCCTCCAGACCTAACAGGACATAGGCATTGGCAATCGCTCCGTCCCTGCCTGCCCGGCCACTTTCCTGCAGATAGGATTCTGCATTGTTGCACAGGGTCCTATGGATAACTGTCCTGATATTTTTTTTATCAACCCCCATTCCGAATGCACAGGTGGCAAAGAGAACAGCCCCCTTTTGGTCGTTGAACCAGTTCTCCAGATAGGACCTTGCTTCCCTGCTCAACCCTGCATGGTAATAGCGGCAGGGAACGGTAGGGTAGGAAGAAAGGAATTGGTCGCAGGCAATCTCACATTCGCGCCTGGTAGAACAAAAGACTACCGCCGGACGGGAGCGAGGAAAAGCGAGGATCATGGCGATGGAATGGGGTTTCGACAGGGTTTCTTGGCAATGGTAGATGATGTTTTCCCTGTCGGCGTTGCCCCGTACGATATGGGGGCGGACGTTTGAGAACAACATGGGAACCAAGGCCTCAGTTATTTTTTCGCTGGCAGTGGCAGTAAAGGCAAGGATTTGTCGTACACGGAGAAAGGAGATGATACTTCCCAGGTTTTGGTAGGAGGGGCGGAATGTCTTGCCCCATTGCACTACTGTATGTGCCTCGTCAACAACCAGCAAGCTGATCTGATATGAGGAAAGCTTGGAGATGACCTCTGTTGTTCCCATGCATTCGGCATTTGTAATGATAACCCTGGCTTTTTTTTGCTCCAGAGAAGACCAAATCTCTGACCGTTGCGCCCTGGTCTGTCCCCCGCGGATGCAGACGCAGTTGATTTTACCATTTTCAAACCGGCGGACTTGGTCGTTCATCAAGGAGAGGAGGGGATAGACAATTACGGTGAGACCAGAAACCAACAAAGAAGGTAACATGAAGCAGACACTCTTGCCCGACCCGGTAGGCAGGATGACCAGCATTCCTTTGTGGTCTGACATTTCCTTGTCCTGTTCCAGGATTCTCTGGATTACGAGACTCTGGTAGGGAAAAAGCGAGGTAAGTCCAAATTGCTCAGTAGCTATCGCATCGATGGTTTCTTGAAGGTCCATACTATACGAAGGAATAGAAATGTATTTTCTGCTTCACGGAAACCAAAAGGCGGTTAGCTTGAAAAGCCTCCCCTGTCTCTGTCCTGCCTTTCTGCAGATGGTTTACCTTACCTAATTTGGCCAAGAGATGTGCAATCGTGGCATAAACCAATAAATACATGACAGGAGAAAAAATCTCAGTGGACATCGAGGGCAATGTGAATTAAAGTGTTCATTTATGGACCTCCCTTTGTTTGCAGCAGCTGTATACAGGATGTTTTAGATAATTTCTGTATGCACGGTGAATTCAGATTATGTATGTAAGGATAGGTTATGTTGAATATCGCCCTATGCGATGATGAGCCTAATCAGCTGGCTCTCATTGCATTGTATACGTCAGAATGTATGCAATCGAATCAGTATGAATGTACGATTCGTCAGTTTCTCCATCCCGATGAGCTACTCAGAACCTGTGAAAAACAAAGGTTCCATCTCTATGTCCTCGATATTGTGATGCCTCTGGTAAATGGTATCGAGGTAGGGAAGGCTATCAGGAAACTTGATCGTGAGGCTCAGATTATCTATGCTACCACCGAACCTGGTTTTGCCTTGCAATCATTTGTAGCAAACCCTATCAATTATTTGCTCAAACCAATCGACAAACAGCAATTCTTCAAAACCCTTACTCTGGCAATATCGAAATTGGATGTACAAAGGGAAAGTACCTTCTTGGTGAAGACCCATGAAGGAATGCGCATCCTCAGGTTGTCTGAAGTGGTTTATTGTGAGTATACAAGCCACACGGTTATCTACACCCTTGTAGATGCGAAGATTGTTACCACGTGTATCCTCAAGGGTACCTTTGCCCAACATATTACACCGTTATTACAGGATAAGCGTTTTTTGAGGCCCCATACGTCCTACGTATTGAACATGGACTATGTAGAAAGCTTTGGTAAAAACAAATTCACCCTTCGCAATGGATATACAGTTCCTATCGTTGCCAAACAATACAGTGTAGTGCGGGATATCTATATGGACTATCTTCTGGCAAAGGAGAGTTCCCGATGATTGATATGCTGAGCAATATCCTTCGGGGTAGCGTTACCTCTGTCATGGATGTATTTCTCCTGTTTACCCTGGCAAAGCCAAAGTTTGGCCGATGCACCACTGTTATCGTTGCCAGTATCGTATTATTGGTGAATATTGCCAGTAATATCTGGTTCTATAGGATTGGAGACCTAACCGCACTGTCTAGGTTTGACGTTGTAATGTTTATGGTAGTCGGCCTTGCTTTGAAACCTCTGACAAAGTCCAGTTTCATGCAGTGGTGTTTCAATTTTATCACTACTATCAATATTCTGATGATCATCATCATTCTCAGCTTTCATCTGGGTAAATTATTTCCCTATCCCCAGTATGCCCATACTGCCCTTCGGCTGGGATTCTATAGCATCGTGATATTTCTCTTCCAAAGATACTTGCTTCCCTTGTATCAATCAGTTGTCAATAACTGGCCGGTATTTTCAGGTTTGGTGTTATGTATTTTCTTCAATTTATCCTATTACTTTTACTTTACGGATGATATTGAGAATACTTTGCTTGTTTGTAAGTGGCCGTTATTTCTGTTGGTCACGCTTTCCTTGGCTGCTTATAGCACTGTTTTCTATTCCCTGAAAAAAATCACGGCAATCTATGCCTTGGAAAATGAGAACCTGAGAATTCAGAATGATGCGGTCCTGCTTTCACAAGCAGCTTCAACTATGGCAGAAAAATTGGAACTTATGGACAAGGTAGCCTGTCAGAACAGTATAGCATCCCATGACCGCCGGCATTTCAACAGCATGATCCTGGGACTATTGGAGCAAGGTGACCTGGATGAGGCTGTATCCTGTTTGCGTAAACAGAATGCAATACAACCGCATCCAAACAAGAACTATTGTGAAAATAAAGCAGTAAACGCCGCTATAAGCTATTATGTAGATATGGCAGGGCAGAGGGGAATACAAACAAAGATACACTTTACCCTGCCGCTGGATATGGATGTCGATTCTTTGGAGTTGGCTGTAGTGGTCTCGAACCTTTTTGAAAATGCCATCCATGGCGTTGCTCTCTTGCCGGAAGGCCAAGAAAGATATATTCATGTTACCTGCCTGCAGGTAGGAAGGTTGATGCTCGAGATGTGCAATCCTTGTGTCGATACTGTGACATTAGGTGAGGATGGGCTTCCTTTTTCAAGTCAGGAAGGCCATGGGGTAGGGACTAAGAGCATCTGTGCGTTTGCAAACGCACATGCTGCAGAGTTGCTCTACCATGTTGAGAACGGTCTGTTCAGAGTGAGATTGCTTATCTGAATACCTATCACCATTGGTTTTTTAAGTAGAAAATCGCGTCTTTTAGGAAAATCGTCCCATTTTTTTGATGGTCCTGCTAGGCTTCCCCTTCAGTACGTACTGTATTGATTCTTCCTGATGCTATGCAAAATGGCTTCAGGAGTTACTTTCGGGGGTGTGGTGATGGTTTCTAGATTGCGAAAATCAGTTTGTATTGGTTTTCTATTTTTTGTATCTGCCGTATATGTCTTTGCTTCGGGAAATCCCCTAAGCATTTTGATCAAACCGACGTCTGAGACGGTAAAGGCCTTTCGTTACTTGAGTGGGCCAACCAGTGATGGTTTATGGACAGAAGTCGATATTTCCAGTCCTAGTATTGTCCTTGAAGGCTTTGACAGCATACATGATGCATTATACGTGCAGCAAACCGAAGATTTTGTAACTTGGAGTGGTACCTATACGTATCGATACGATTCCACTAAGAAGGCTTGGAATGTTTTGCTCGAGGAAAACAAACGAGCTTTGATTCCCGAACATACAAAGAATCCTCTCAATATTTTGATCAAACCGACATCTGAGACGGTAAAGGCCTTTCGTTACCAGAGCGGACAAAACAGTGATGGTTTGTGGACACAAGCCGATATTTCCAGTCCTAGTATTGTCCTTGAAGGGTTTGACAGTATTAATGATGCATTGTACGTGCAGCAAAGCGAAGATCTTGCCACGTGGAGCGATAGCTACCTATACACATACAATCCAACGCAAAATACCTGGGGTGTTTCCCTTCCTGCCACCAAAAAGACAAGCTTTGTCGATTCTCTTGAGGTGAAGCTTTATGGCCTGTACCCCTATGGGAAGAGTGCAACCTATTACTCCTATGTACTGGGAGCGGGTCTCAAAATGAACGTTGCCTTGGACACAGAGAAAAAGCTCATCGGATATGGCGAAGCAACCTATAGCCGGGGACCTTCTGAGACTGACTGGGTCGATTCCATGCAGGCAATAGGGCTCTCAGTCGGGATGGGGTACAAAATTTCGCTCGGTAGCAAAATGCAGGTTACCCCCGAACTCGGGTATGGGGTTCTATTCCATATTTTCGATGCAGACTTCGATGAAGACGGTGAAAACAAATTCGAGGTGTTTGCAGACCAGCAGGTTCGCCTTTCCTTGAACCTGTGCTTTGCACTCGGGGACAAATACGAGTTGTTCTTTGCCCCTTTGGGAGTCCTTTTCTTCGAGGATGGGGATATCGGGACGATGTTCGGCTGCCAGAGCGGCCTTCGGTTCAATTTCTAGGGGGTTGCCATGAAAAAGACTAACAAAAAACATATATTACTGGTAATTGTATCGATATTGCTTTGCTTTGTCGGTTGTAGCGACATGATGGAGAAACTGGGAAAGATTTCCCTCCATATCGAATTAGACAACCACGAGGTCTCCGTTGCCTCCTATACTTTGACTGGGACACAAGGAAGCGTAACGCTTAATCCTGAAGTCCCTGAATCCCTCAACGTTGACTTGTCATCCTTGAAGCCTGGGACATGGTCGCTTACGGTAAAAGCCTTTGACAGTGGAAGTACGCAGATTGGTACCGGGACACAGGAAGTTAATCTCAAGGAAGGACAGGTTCTGGACACTACCTTGCTGGTTGTGTTTACCCAGCCAGACCCAGAGGTTACAGATTTCACGCTGTTATCCCCCTCTCGTTTTGATACCACTGATGGCAAGATTAAAGATACTACGGCAAAAATGGAATACAAGCTTGCTTCGTCTGGGGATGAGGCCTATGTTGCCTGTACCGAAGGTGAAACTATTTTGCCTCCGGGAACCTATCTGGTCAGGTATGCCGCAGCTCGAGGCTTTGATGCAAGTGAACCCCTTGCGATAACAATACCGGAATATGAACCGATCCAACTGACAATCGAAGACCCGACGTTGACCACCACCAAAGTCTATGACGGTACTATCGATATCACCGGTACCGTGACTGCGGGTGCTCTGATCGGGGTAAAGGGAACAGATGCTGTATCAGTGAGTGCAACAGCAAGCTATGATTCAACCAATGCAGAGAATGGGAAAACCATAACAGTAACCTATACACTGGATGGGGCAGACAAGGAGAACTACAAGAAGCCGGTAGACAAAACAGTTGCTGGCGTAATCGAGAAGAAACAGCTTACCGTCGCAGACCCGACGTTGACCACAACCAAAGTATATGACGGAACTGTCGGTATCGCGGGTACCGTGACTGCGGGCGCTCTGATTGGAATTAATGGAACAGATGCTGTAACAGTGAGTGCAACAGCAAGCTATGATTCAACCACTGCGGAGAATGAAAAAACCATATCTGTCGGGTACACACTAAGCGGAGGTGACAAAGACAACTATTTCAAGCCTGTTAATAAAACGGTAGCGGGCGTTATAGAAAAGAAGCTGCTCACCGTTTCAGCTACCGCTACAGAGAAGGTCTACGACGGGACAATCAATGCTACCGGAATTCTGTCTTTGGAAGGGGTTGTCGGTTCGGATGAGGTACGTGCAACAGGCACTTATGCCTTCGCCGATGCCAATGTTGGTACCTCGAAGACAGTCAACGTGACCGGGATAACGCTTTCTGGTGCAAAGGCATCAAACTATTCGCTTTCGGCAACCACAGCTACGGCTACTGCTGCTATCACCAAAGCCACCTACGACATGAGCAAGATCAGCTTCAGCGGGGCATCGCCAACCTATGATGGGAATCCCCATTCCCTCTCAATCTCTGGCACCCTGCCTTCCGGAGTATCTGTTTCCTATAGCGGGAATGCGATGACCGATGCAGGGACTTACACGGTGATTGCAAGCTTCACCGGAGACAGCTCGAACTATGAGGCAATCGCAAGCAAGAGTGCGACACTTGCCATCGGCAAGGCAACCTACGATATGAGCGGTATCAGCTTCAACGGAGCATCGCCAACCTATGATGGGAATCCCCAGTCCCTCTCAATCTCGGGTAGCCTGCCCTTCGGGGTCAGTGTTTCCTACAGCGGGAATGCGAAGACCGATGTAGGGACCTACACGGTGGTTGCAAGCTTCTCTGGCGACAGTGCGAACTATACTGCGATTGAAAGCAAGAGTGCGACACTTGCCATAGGCAAGGCCACCTACGACATGAGCAAGATCAGCTTCAGCGGGGCATCGCCAACCTATGATGGGAATCCCCATTCCCTCTCAATCTCGGGCATCCTGCCTCCCGGAGTATCTGTTTCCTATAGCGGGAATGCGAGGACCGATGCAGGGACCTACACGGTGATTGCAAGCTTCACCGGAGACAGCTCGAACTATGAGGCAATCGCAAGCAAGAGTGCGACACTTACAATCAGCAAGGCTACCATGACAGGGACTGTGTCGGTTTCCGGGACTGCAAGGTATGGCGAAATCTTGACAGCGCAACCGAGTCTTTCCAACGCAGGGACGCCGACCTACCAGTGGAAACGTAGTGGGAATGTGATAAGCGGGGCAACAGGTTTGACCTATACCCTGGCCTCGGCTGACATTGGGTCGGCAATCACTGTTGTGGCGACCGCAGATGGCGTGAATTATACAGGTTCGATTACCAGCGCAACGACGGATACCGTCACCAAGGCAGTCTTGACCGCGACGGTTGGCGATTTCACGAGATCCTATGGTGAAGCCAATCCCTCGCTCGCTGTTTCGGTCACCGGATTCGTTAATAGTGAGAGTCCCTCCACTGCAAGTGGCTATGTGGCGCCGACGGCATCTGCTGCGGCTACAGCCTCCACCGGTTTGGGTTCCTATGGAATCACCCTTGCGGGCGGCAGTGCAGACAATTACAGTTTCGATACCAGCGACACGGGGACACTGACCATCCAGCAGAAGACGCTCTCGGTTACAACGATGGTAAGCGGCAAGACTTATGACGGAAATACACAGGGGTCGGGGAATTTCTTTATTGGAGGGGTCGTCGGCTCGGATGAGGTCGGTGTAACCGGTACCTTCACTTTTGAGGATGCCAATGCCGGTAATATAAAGACAGTCAACGTGACCGGGATAACCCTCACGGGTGCACAGAAAGCAAATTACTCGCTTGCGTCGACGACAGCTACCGGAAGGGTTTCGATTTATAAGAAGACGCTCACCGTTACAGCGGCGGCTGATGGGAAGCTCTACGACGGGACAATCAATGCCACCGGAAGTCTGTCTTTAGGAGGGATTGTCGGTTCGGATGAGGTAAGTGCAACCGGTACCTTCGCTTTCGCCGATGTCAATGCAGGTTCTTCCAAGACAGTGAATGTGACCGGGATAACGCTTTCTGGTGCGAAGGCATCCAACTATTCGCTTTCGGCAACCACAGCTACGACTACTGCTGCTATCACCAAGGCCACCATGACAGGAACTGTCTCGATTACCGGTACAGCCAAATATGGTGAAACCTTGACAGCGGTAGCGAGCCTGACTAATGCAGGGACGCCGACCTACCAGTGGAAACGTGGTGGAGTTGCGATAAGCGGTGCAACCGGTACGACCTATATCCTCACTGCTTCTGATACCGGATATACTATTACGGTAACCGCGACCGCAGGTGGTTCCAATTACCAGGGGAGCATTACCAGCTTGGCAACAGCTGTGGTAGAAAAAAATGCTGGAGAATCCATAAGTGATTCTCCCCTCGGATATTTCCCATCCTTGCCTGCAACCCAAACAATCATAAACTTCACAGGTTTTACTGAAAACCTTGCCGGAATTGAAGCCTGTGTTTCTCTCAATGGTTCGCCATATGGTAGTTATGCAGATGTTGAAGTGGATAGCCGCGGCAGGGCGATGATTTTGGTAGGCTCTGATGTTACAACCGCTACAAAAGTCCAGTTCAGGAAAAAGGAGACAAACACTACGTATGCTGGACCTTCGAAAGAGATTTCTATATCTGAACAGGCTCTTTCAATTGGAGACTATTATCAAGGCGGAGTTGTTGCCTATCTCTACACTTCAGGATTTGGATATGTCAGTGGTGAAGTCCATGGCATAATTGCAGCGAAAAATAACCAAGGTTCGATTCGCTGGTACAATGGAACTAATGAGCTTGTAGGCGTGTCAAATACCTCGGTAGGTGCCGGTTTAGCAAATACCAATGCAATTATTGCAAAACAAGGAGCGGTTTCTACCAGTTATGCTGCAGGTCTTGCTCGCTCCTATACTGGAGGTGGCTATGCTGATTGGTTCCTGCCCTCTCTAGGTGAGTTAACTCTGCTGTATCATAATAGTGCACTCATAGGAAATCTCAATCTAGATGGAAGTAATTACTGGAGTTCCAATGAATCTATCCAGTATGGTTATGAACCAGCGATATATGCAGCGGGTCGTCTGTTCAGTACTACAGTAAATCCTACGTATGATAACATATACGCGTTTTGGAAAACGGATATTTTGCTTGTACGCCCAATAAGGTATTTCTAATAGTGACCTCTCTGTCGGGCTTTTGTCTGGCAGCCTATGGGGTTGAAAAAAGCTATCCTGTATTGTCAGTTGGGAGTCATGAAAGATTCGTGACACCTACAAGACAAGAGGGATAGCTCTTTATTTTACCTGCAATAATCAAAGGAATTGCGAGAAGGAATAGCTCAAAGAGCGATGCTCCGACATACCTATCTACGGTAATATTTTATTCGTGCCGGAAGGTTCCTATTCCTTGAGCAGGCCTTGGGCAAGGTCCTCTGCCATGGAGAGCAGATTCATATTCAGTCTTCTGTGGGCAGCCTGCTTTCTTAAAAACCTGGAGAGGCTGTCAGGAGCCTGCAACTCATCTGCCCATCGGTCGGGAATGGAGTCCGGACCATAAAAAGCCCCGGCCAGAGCTCCATAGATAGCTGCATTGGAACAGGCGGAACCACCTTTCATCATAATCTGTAGCATACCTTCTTCAAAGGAAGACGTTTCGAGAAAGGCCTTGAGTGCAACATGCAAGGCAAGCAAGACAGAATCCTTATCCTTGCCATCGCAGGCAATAGGTGTGGTTTTCATTACACTTCTGAGGGTGTTCTGAATCCGGTCGTCAAAATGATATTTCGAAGCGCAAACCTGCAAATATCCAACCAGCTCTTCCTTGCCGACTTCTTCGGTGATTACCTTGGCAAGGGCTAGGACATAGAGCTTACTGCTATCAATGCAGACTTGGCTTAGATGGGTAATCATACACTCTGTCTCTGCCATTTCCATCAGGGTTTTCAAGGGCTTGCTTGCCCCATAGATTGCCACAGGAATAATGCGGACCAAATCACCATTTGAATCGCTTTTGGGAAGCGGGGAAGTTTCCAATGCAATTTTCAACGAAGGCCTTACCAATGAGGGGTCTTCCCCCAGCCATTTTCGGTAGGCACCCTTGATATTGTCGGCATCGAAACGGTTGTTCAGAAGAATGCTTTGTGCAAGCAGGATTGCGAGTTCACTCCCTTCGGTAATTTCTCCACATTCCCCAAAGATACGATCCTTGGTGTACATTTCCCCAATTTCCTGAGGGAAATCTGTGACAAGGTCGGCTTCCAGCAAACCTTCACACTGGGTTCCCAGGGCATCACCGACAAATAAGCCCAGCAAGGCTCCTTTCGCTCTATCCAATTCTTCCATACCTATAACTTCTCCTGACAACATGATGACGAATGACAACAATAAAGTATAGCTCAAAAAATAACGAGCCCTTTGCCCTAGAAAGGGGGTGCAACCAGAAAAAAAAGAAGAAAGGGGAAACAAAAACTGCCTGGAATGAATCCGGGCAGTTTTTGTACACTTTGTTACTCGGTTCTATCCTGTTAGCATTGCGGACTGGACAATTCCTGCTGGGCCCGTTTCAAATCGCTTGGAATATCGATATGCTGCGGACAAAGAGGCACACACCTGCCGCACTCTGTGCAAGAAAGTGGTCTTTCCTTCTGGCTTGCTTCATTTTGCCAGCTGTTTTTCACAGCTTCAAAATTCTGGAACATCCGGTACTTGTTCCAGAGGGAAAAATTACCTGGAATATCGACACCGAAAGGACACGGCATACAGTACTTGCAACCGGTACAACCATTCCCGGCACGGCTTTTCATGATATTGCTGATTTCCAGCACAGTCTTTGCTTCCTTCTTATCCAAAGGTTTGAAATTCTTGAAAGTCTTGAGATTATCCTCCACCTGTTCAAGCGTGGACATCCCGCTCAAAATGACCTTGACATTATCATGGCTGCCAACCCACCGCAGGGCATAGGAAGCAGAAGAAGCTTCACTGTCCAAAGATTTCAGCTTATTCTCAAGGTCGGGGGGAAGTTGCGCAAGGGATCCTCCTTTTATAGGTTCCATGACAATGAGAGGAACTGCCAGTTTCTCGGTAAGGTCATAGCCACGTTGCCCCGCCTGATCCTCTGTATCGAGGTAGTTATACTGGAGTTGGCAGAAATCCCAATCGGTATAGGTAAGCATTTTTTCGAAATCCTCATAGGAGGAGTGGAAGGAGAATCCAAGGTATCTGATTTTTCCTTCCTTTTTCAGATCTTGTAGGTAGGCAACCACCCCATAGGACACCATCCTCTCAAAAGCTTTCCAGTCCATAGAATGGAGCAGATAGAAATCAACATAGTCTGTCTGCAAACGAACCAGCTGTTCTTCAAAAATCCGTTTTGCATCATCAAGGTTTTTGATAAGCCATTGGGGGAGTTTCGTGGCAAGGAAAAACGAATCCCTTGCATATTTTTTCAATACCCTGCCCACAAAAGGCTCGCTATCCCCATTATGGTAAGGATAGGCAGTGTCGATATAGTTCACTCCGTTCGCAATTGCAAGGTCGAGCATTTTTTCAGCCAAAGGCTCATCGATCTTCCCATCCTCGGTAAGAGGGAGGCGCATTGCCCCGAAACCGAGTAAAGAGGTGCTAATATCCAATTCTTCAAAATACCGTTTTTCCATTGCGAGAACTCCTTACTGTGCAGAATATGCCAGTTAAACCTAACAGTAGCTGGACTTTTTCCCTACTGCTCTTACCATATCATACCTTTTTGCATTGGTCCAAAGGGAGTTCCCCCGAGACGATTTTCTAGTGTCCTAGTACACCCCTGTGACATACATGATTGCTGCACTGAAATCCATAAACAAATGTAACAGTGCAAGATAGGGAAGCATCCTTGGTCTCCATCTGAGCAGGGCTCCTACAAAAAAAGCGAAAGGAAGGAACATCAAGGCACGCCAGAGAATGAATCGCCAGTCAGGCAGAAAAGGGATCATGCTATGCTGGAAACCAAGAAAGACACAGCAACTGCAGTAAGCCAAAACCGCGTTGTCTGTCTTTTCTTCGATTTTTGGCATGCAGTAGAGGAAATAAAAAGCAAGTTCTACCAGAGCTTGGGTAAGGGGGAATAAAACCAAGGCCACTGAGTATATCGCCCATTTCGGTAAAGGAAGCAGAAACATTCCCATAGGGATTTGCATGCCGCCAAAGAGTACTTTTGCAAGCAATAGGTTCGGGGCCATTGAAATAGGAATAATGAGAAGAAGGCTGCCTGCAAAAACCAATGTATCCTTTTTCAGTGATGGCCTTTCAAACTTGAAAATATCTCTATACTTTCTATTGTCGGCTTTGAAGAGACGAACCAGAAAGTATAGGCAAGTAAAATTCGTGAAGGTCACAAAAAGCGTCCACCAGGCTGAAGCCGAGCTCCATGCTTGCCGGCTCCCTAAAACCAGAAACAGCAAGGCAATGAAAGCTTGGAACGTGAGAAACAGTAGGGTTCTCCCTCCCATCACAATCCAAGGAGAACGTCTGAGAAGAGTAGTCACTTGCATGGTGTATCCTTTTTGTGTTGTAGTATACCTTTGGTTTTCATGATTCTCCAGCATTTTCCCAGATAAAAAAGGGCATTGCATTTTTGTAACCATAAGGTTACTATAAAGTATGGACACAGTTACACCAAAACGGGAAAGAAACAAAGAACAGACCCAGCAGCGACTTATCAATGCAACCATCGAATTATTGAAAACCGATGGCTTTGCATCTTTGGGAATCAATGCCATAGCAGCTCAAGCCAAGGTGAACAAAGCCTTGATCTATCGGTATTTTGACGGTCTTCCCGGCCTCATGCGCGCCGCCGCTAATGAACTCGACCTGACCCAAACAAAATTGATAGACTTTTCCCTGCCACAAACCGAGGGAAAAATTGACCTCAAAGAGTATCTCGTTGAAATCTTTCAAAGCCTTCACCAGAATTTGCAGAACGATTCCCTTGCCCAGAAATTAATGATACAGGAATTAAGCGAGGAAAACGAAATGACTAGGACCTTCGCAGAAGCGAGGGAACAGCAAGGATTGGAAGTTACCGAACAGTCGAAGGTTCTGTTCTCAAATCTTGCAGGGAAAGAGAAGATGGATGCCTTTGATTTGCAGTCAGCCTTGGCTATTACGTCTGCAGCCATCTACTACCTTACCATGCGCTCTACTACCGTGCAGATGTTCAATGGGGTAGATATCCAAAGCAAGGAAGGCTGGGATAGGATTTGTTCCACACTTGCAACCTTTTTTGAAAAGGCCTTAACTTCCCCTGTCTAAGTAGCAAAATTGTTGATTCCTTCAAGCCAATCTTTCTTTGCCTACAAAAAGTAGTAGGAAAACAGCCTGCAACACAACTGCTTGTTACAGGCTGTAAAAATGGATTTCATACGTAAGTAGGAAATACTGATAGCTTCTGCCTAGAACCTCCAGGCAAGTCCAAAATGGAGAGCCTTACTGGTAATCCTGTCGATCCTTTCGACACTCAATTCACTTCCTTGATAGCCTTCACTGTATTCGACATACCCATATCGGCAGCCAATGGTGAAAAGCAGATCCTGCCTAAGGAACGTAAAATGCCATCCAAGGTCGACGCCGAGGGCAGGAAGAATGAGAAAGCCTCCATCGGAATTAAAACCTGTCAATTCTCCAAATACTCCCAACTCAAACGGCGAAGAGGGCAGGAAGAAGCTCTGACGGATACGGACTACCCCTCCGAGAGGAAGGCTTTCTGCTTCCTTGACAAAGGACACGCCACCTTGGATTGAACTTGCCATATAGGTAGAGTAATCAAAACGTACACCATAGGTAAGATCCTTTACCGTTATTTGCGATTGTTGGGTAACCTCGGTTGCTCCCAGACTCTGTAGTGAAGCAATCAAGAGCAACATTATACCTAACAAAAAAGCGGGATTTGTTTTTGATCCAATTATTTTCATAAGACCTGTACCTTTACCGTTTTGACAATGTCTTTTGCGGTTGTAATCTGGGAAAGATCAGTATAGATGGTACCATTTCCTGCCTTTCCCGGTTCGCTATAACCGACAAGTTCGAATTCGACGGTTTTTGATGCATCGCTTTCTCTATCGATAACTGCACAGTATACCAAGGCAGGTTGTCCGCTTCCCCCGATTCCCCCAGAATAATTTGAGGCGTTCATATCGTTTACCCCTTCAAGGAAAAAGCTGTTGTAATCCAAGGAATGGTTGATCTCCAGGTAGAGTTTACATTTTTTCAAATCGGAGGAGGGTATTACCTTGTAGGAACTGGAAGCCAATGGGGTAGCCCCGGTTATTTCATCGGGTGCAGGAGTTTCTTTCGTAGGTTGTCCACCCCGTACAAAGGAATAGAGAGGCAAAGCTTCTTCGCGCGGGTCATCATTGGCAATCCAGGATACCTCGCCGAATTTCTTGGTAACGAAAATGGTATCGATATAGTTGTCCGATTCATCGGTAACCCACAGGGCAAAGGTAGGGGGATTCTTCATGGCAATGGGACCCAAAAGGGGATAATCGTGGAGCCATTCATCTCCGCTTTCCATTGTTATCTTGAGGCTTCCCGTTTCGAATTCCAAGCTTTGCATGCTACAGGACTGAAGTACTAGCAGCACTACCATTGCAACTAGTAGGGAACTAGATAAAACACGTGATTTTTTCATTAAATTTTCCTTGTTCTTTTTCAGTTTGCTTTGTAAACCTTGGGGGAAATTGATTCGATGATCCCCAGGGCACTGTCAATTCCCTGCATATCGGTATAGATGTTTCCATCTGTTCCCGAGGGAGAGCTGTGGCCAATGAGTTCAAAGGTTTTGCTCGATAGTTCAGGATTGGTGAAATTTACGTAGGCTCGGTAGACCAAAGCGGGCTGCCCACTTCCCATTACGCCTCCATTGTAGTTTTCGCTTCCAATCTGTTCATCAGCTGTATATGTATCGTTGAAATCGGTTGAATGGTTTACCTCGAAATACAGATATACCTCATCGTAGGATTTTGCTAAGTCGGTCCTTACCGAGAAATCAGCTTTAGGGGAGGCATGGGTGATAGCATCGGGCATTGGAGTGTCACTGGTCGGCAGGGGCAGACCATCAGAAGCAAGCACCCCACGTTTCCATTCCCATACAGGAAGGGCTTCCAGCCGCCTGATCTGGCCATCTCCGACTGGATCTTTCGATGCCTTCATCCATTTCATCGTTCCGATTTTCTCGGTTACCATCAAGGTGTCTATGAATTGGCCCTCGGTGGTCTCTGCCCATAAAACCATCTGCGGCGGGTTATGCAGGGAAATAAACAAAAAGAGAGGGAACTCATGCAGGTAGTCGGGACCTGGGTTTACCAGGATTTCTACCTGTGAAAGAGTCGGGTCCACAGTATCCATTCCATAGGATATTTCCTTCGTGCCTGTAGAGCAACCTGTGCTCAAAACTATCGTGAGTAACAAAAAAGCTATACATTTTCTCATAGTAATTCCTCTTGTAAAGTATGTAACCTAATGGTTACTTGGACTATACAAATTGGCACCATCTTGGTCAAGTATCCAGACGGTTACATATGAAAATATTTTATTTTCCTCGTTTTCTCTTCGAATGATATTTCAGCCTACACTCTTTTCCAGGTGAAAGACAAACGAGTATAGTTTGCAAAGATTATCTTCCTGCTCGCAAGAAAATGGGTTGTATCCAGGCAATGAAGAATAGAATCATTCCAAGCAAAGAGATATACCATCCCAGAGATAAAGAGCCCAAAAGGGAAATATATCCCTCGAGAGGGAATTGTGCCTGTTGTAGAATTGTGGGGAGGGAGAAAAGAAACAGGGCAAGGGCGGAAAAAGAAACAAGACAACCGACCCCCAGAAACAGGCGAGAGGCCACAAGGCTGGCGGTCAAGGAAATGGAAGCACCCAATACCAGTAAAATCTGCACGATTCTCACCAAACTCACTTCGAAATCCTCACTGGTGTTTCCTGCACTGGAAATAACTGTCCTGCGAATAAAATCCATGGGCAAAATCTCAAAACGATACTGTTTTCCCCCCATGCTAGTTTCTGTTTGGAACAGAGCGAACAAGGGTTTGAAGAAAGCCAGGCCAAAAGCGGAAAGTATGAGGATTGCCCCTAGGATGCCTAGCAAGCGAAAGAGTAATCCATTGCCTGCAGCCAAGTCTGTAGAGCCAAGGGGGGCAGGTTGTATCCAGAAAGAGTAGGCCAGCAGAAATGCGGTAGCTAGCAACATTGGACCTGGAATATACCAAAGTCTCCCCACGGTTGTGAAGCAGATAACTGAGGGAATGAATACACCCAGGAAAATTGCCAGCCTGCTGTTATTCCCCAAGGAGGGGAGACTCCGCGCTGAAAGGATTGACACCAAGGCAAGAACACTCAACAACAGGGTCACAAACCCCAGAATAACCGGATTTTCCTTGTTCCCGATCCACTCTCTGATCAGGAATCCGATACTTAATTCGATTATTCCACTAAGAATCCCAAGTATGCTTGCCCAAATTCCAATCTGGATGGTAAGTTTGTACATTTGCAATAGTTCCCCTTGCTAGAACAGTACTATGCTTTCTCACGTTTGTCTTTGCATTCAATCAGTATTGCACCCAGTGAGAAAAGAAATGCTATTCCCCCTAGCATGGTTCCCAGCATAAGATAGCGGCTCTTTATAATAAAACCAAGCAGACCGATAAGGCAGAAAACCCCGTTCATGATCAGGAGAACCCCAGAGACCTTTTTATTATTTCCAAAAAGGGAAAGGCCGGCAAGCAGGGACGGAATTCCCAGAACCGCATATGCCAGACCATTGGCAAAGGCAACCAGGGAAAAAGAATAGGCATGGATGAAATTTACCATGAAGTCAAAATCCTCAGCTGTTGCCAAAGTCTTCTGGGCCAGAGAGGGAATAAGGAAAACTTGACTCGCATAGCAACATACATTGAGCGCACCATAGAGAATTACAAAGGTAAAACAGGTTTTCTTGTAGTTTCCAAATTCAAAATCCAAATATGATAATAAATTGTAGAAGAACCACACGGCAACAAGCGTGAGCAAGGTTGCATTACCATAATTTATCAAAAAGAAAATATCAGGGTGTGATGCCCACCGCAGGAAATCCCCTGAGGTCCATTCTGATTTTACCTGTGACATCGAGATGAACGTAAAAACCAACCAGACAATGGTTTGGAACAAAAGGAAAACAGTCGATATTCTCAGTTTCGTTTGCGTTTTTTCCATGGTTCTTGTTCTCCGGAAAACAGAATAGTAGCACTGACTGTTTCTGTCTTTCATAAAACCGATGTTCCGCCATACTCATTGTAACAGGAGAAATCCCCTTTGGCGATATTTGGACTTCCCTGTAAAAAGATGTTATGACTCAGTAATATTTCTGGTTTTACTACTATCGCCGGATACGTTGCTCTGTTATAGTTCTGGTATGAAATTATCAGAGCGATTCATGAATGCATTGTTCCGTACCCTATTTCGGATGTTTTTTCGAATAAACCTAGGGGAACTGGAAAAGATTCCAAGAAAGGGTCCTTATTTGATGATGGTCAACCATACTTCAGCCTTGGACGGTCCTATGCTGTATGTGTTTTTGCAGCCCATGAAATTGGTTGCCTTGGCAAAAAAGCAGCTTTGGGAAAAAAAATTTACCGCGTATGTAATGAATTCCTGGCATAGCATCCCCGTCGACCGTGAAAATATGGGGCGTGAAACCATGGAAGCTTGTTTTTCCGTGCTTGACCGTGGGGATGTCCTTGCGATGGCACCGGAAGGGACGAGAAGCCATGATGGGAATCTGCAGCAAGGAAAGGCCGGTATTGCCTACATTGCCCATAAAAAACAGATTCCTATGGTACCTGTTGCGGTATATGGATTTAATGACCCTTCCTACAAAAAGAAACTTTTCAGGCGTAGGCCGATAACGATTGCCGTGGGAAAACCCTTTGAAATCATCCAGAAGGGTGGTCGCCTCGATGCTTCCATGCGTCAGGAAATCATTGACGAAATCATGCTGAGATTGGCAGAGAACATGCCCAAGAAACATTGGGGGTACTATAAGGACCATGTCATAGACTACCAGCTTACCAAGACGCTGCAAGAGGGTTTGCTCTCCTGATTCATTGACCAGTGGGATTGTCCAATATCCCCAGGAACAGCGGGATTCCCTCCTGCCTGTCCATGATCCCGTATACAAACGGTCTGTCAAAGACAAGCGGCATACTCTGTATTGGCATGCTCGTTGCCTTCATCATCACAGCGGTCACTGCTGCCGCTTCAGACCCTTTCTCATCAACGCGTATGAACGTTTTGTGAAGGATTTCGTCAAGTACGAGATCCTTTGTCTTGTTTTCAGTCATAAGCGAAAAATCTGCCAGTTGGGAATCGAAAGCAATCGACATTCCCATGCTCTTCAAGGAATCTGATACACTGGTCTTGTACCTTGCTATGAATTTTGGAATACTCAGTTCTATCTGTTTTTGGATGCTCTCGTCGATCATGGAAACAAGCAGACCACAGAACGACGCATCAGATTGACCTTGCAACCATTGCCGTACCGTAAAGGGGGAAGCGGGGAGCAAGGCAAAGAAAACAAATCGTTCGTTCTTATAAGGGAGTACTATCAACTGGCTCTCATCCACATTGCTATATAAAAATGACCCGTTTCGGTACATAAAAGGGGTTGTAATTGTTCCTGTAGGAGTATGGAAGATATTCTCACGAGTGTTCGATCTTTCAAAGGGAGTGCGCCAGTCAGCCTTGAAATAGATGGCATTTATCAGATACATAGCCATCCCAGGGTCAATTGAGTCGAGGATGGAATCGATTGCACCCTTAGTAGAGTCATTCACCCATCTGTTAATCGTATCTACTGACTGGACTCTGGAGAAATCGAGCGATTGTACCGATGCCCCAAAAAATTCAGTATTGCTTTGCAAGAACTGCGGGTCTGCTTTTATTTCCTTATGCAACCAGAGGCTGTTTGCAATGTCCATTGTAATGGAATCATCAAGCGCCGCTATCGATGCAAGATACGATTTGCTTTTCTCGTTGAGCGAAAGCAATGGGTATTCACTTTTTGTCAGAACCTTGAGCATGGCATCTTTTGTTTGTCCCCCGGCTCCATTTGCTGTCATGCCCAAGGCAAGAAAAACAGAAATGGGGGAGACCAAAAGATTTCCAACCTGTTTGCTTGAAGCCAGGAATAGAGAGTCGGAAAATTGGTTTACAGAATCTTTGAAATAAGAGGCGGGCACTTCCACAGGATTCAGAATCTGGGGAGTCCCCATGATTTTTTCAGTATCTTTGCTCCCACTTCCCAGAAGAAGGGAAGTCACTGATATAAAAAAGATAAAAGCAGCCATTCGTTTCATTTCTGGTTGATCTCCTGTGTCTGCAGTATGGCTTTGTACGATTCAGGTGTAAAGCCACCTGGGAAAACAGTATCTTCAAATAGATGGGAGATCATTGGAAAAGTTCTTTGTCATGAAAAAAGACGATGGATTTTTTACGTTCCACCGTCTTTTCTTCTTGTATCGTTTATTTGAATGACTCGTTATATTCCTTTAGCAAGTCTGCAGTTGTTTCTTGCATGACGGTAAGCGGGTCCCTGTTGGCAATCAAGAGTTTCTCGATCATCTGCCGTAGGATTTCCGTACCTTTTCCCAGGGAAATAACGCTGGCTTGTGGCCGGGTGTACTGCAATTGCTCCAGGGCGACTTTCCGTTCAGGATTTTCCTTGAAGTACTCAACGGTTGCCGGATAATTCAGGGCCGTCGTGCTATTTGGCATATATCCTGTCTTGATTACAACTAATGAGTTATTTTCAGCATTTGTCATGTATTTCATAAACTCATAGGCTGCCTGTTGCCTGCGTTTGTCATTGCTTGTCATTGCAAGGACCGAACCTCCGACTGGCACCAGATTTTGCACCTGCCTGGGAAGGAATGCAGGAATAACCTGGAAATCGGCTCGACTCAAAAGATTCCCCATACTTCCTGTCGACCCAAATACCATAGCTACCTGCTTATTCAAAAAGTCATTGTGAGAGTTGGAGGGCATGGCTGTCTTATCCTTGAACACCATATCCTGCCAGAGTCTGGCAACTTGCAATACTGGTTCCTCGGTTAGATGGATGCCAAAATTTTCATCTGACACCAGACCACCGAAAGAATACACAGCTCCCTGGAAATACCAGTGTGCGCTGGTTTGCCCCATTGTAAAGCCAACGCCGAGTTGTACGGGTTCTCCTGATGTATTGTATTTGGTTACTTTCCTGCTGAATTCTCGAAATTCATCCCAGGTGACAGGAGCACGGCGTGGTAATCCTGCCTCTGCGAACATATCGCCATTTACATACAACAAGGGGGTGCTTCGCATAAAAGGAAGGGCGTACAAAGAACCACCGTAGTAGCCATCCTCCAGCAACCCGGGAATATAGTCCTTTAGATTGAAGCCGCTCGTATCTTTTTTAACGAAATCATCAAGGCTTACCAGGGCTCCGTCCTTGGCAAATAATGCCACAAACGGGGAATCGAGCAAGACGACATCAGGTACTTCCCCGGATGCAAGGGCTGCGAGGATTTTCTGCAAAAGTTCAGCATAGGCTCCTTGGAACTGAGCCTCGACAATGATTTTATCCTGGGAAGCATTGAATTTTGCTACGATTTCATCTTGGACATCCCCAGCAATTCCGGTAAGGCTTCTCCAATAGACAATTTTTACCGGTCCTTCAGGGGCTTTTTCGGCAGCAGGTGCTGAAAAGACAGTTCCGATAGGTAACATGATAAGTACAAGCAGCAGAGCAGAGAAAACAAATTTCTTGATCATGGAAAACCTCCGATTGTTTTCTGGTAGCGCCTTTAACGCTTCATAGATGATGTAGTGCGGTACTTCCCTTAGCCTTTGACAGCCCCAGCCGCAATACCTTCGATCAATTGCCTCTGCGCAATGAAATACACGACGAGCACAGGGGCAAGAACAAACAGAGAAGCTGCCATGAGATGTTCTGGACCAATGGAATATTCAGCAGACCTGACCATGGCGAGCCCTACCGGGAGGGTGCGCATATTCTGGGTATTGGTGACAACCAGTGGCCAGAGATAACTGTTCCATTTGGCAAGGAACAGATACAGCACAAGCGTTCCCAAAACAGGGCGTGAGAGCGGTAGGGCAACATAAAGCAGGGTTCTGAAATGTCCGAGCCCATCAATCTCGGCGGCATCATACAGGGACGAGGGAATGGTAAGGAAATATTGCCTGAGCAAAAAAGCACCAAAAACACTCGATACATGAGGAATTACGATGCCTTGGTAGGTGTTTATCCATCGTAGGTATTTCAAGGTCACATAGTTGGGAATGAGGGCAATCTGGCTGGGAATCATCATGGCAGCGAGCATGAGCATAAAGAAGAATCCACTATACTTGAATCTGATCCTGGCAAAGGCATAGGCCGAAAGACCTGCAATGCTTACCTCCAAAAAGACTCCGGTTCCTGCAGTGATAATGCTGTTTATATAAAACCGTCCGAATGGCGCAAGCGACCAGGCTCTACTGAAGTTATCCCACCTGAAAACCTTTGGCCACCAGATAGGTGGGAACATGGCAACTTCTGCAGGGCTCTTTACAGAGGTCGTCACCATCCAGAGAAAGGGTAGTCCTATGATAATGGAAGCAATGAGCAGGGTAAGGTGGGTGAATAATCGGGTAGCGACCTTTTGTTTGACTGCAATATGCACTTTGTTTCTCATAGAGGTACTCCTAATAATGGACCCAGTGTTTTGATAATCGATTCTGAAAAAGGGTAATGACAATAATGAGGGTGAAAAGGATAACAGCCAAAGCCGAGGCATAGCCAGTCTTAAACCATTGGAAGGCATTCTGATAGAGATACAGCACAAATACATTTGAACTGTTCAGAGGTCCTCCCTCGGTCATGATAGCGACGATATCAAAGGCTTTGAGGGCTGCGATTATAGAGGTGATGGTAAGGAAAAAAGTCGTAGGGGAAAGTAGGGGAAACGTTATATACCAGAAGTTCTGCCAAGGGTTGACCCCATCTACCAGGGCAGCGTCATAGATATCCTTGGGAATGTTTTTCAACCCAGCAAGGAACAATACCATGTCATAACCCAACCCACTCCAGATAAGGACTATGATTACCGCCGGTAAGGAATAATGCACGTCATAGATCCAGTTGGGTGCTTTCATGCCAAAGAGACTGATGAATACTTTCAAGAGTCCAAAATTCGGCTCAAAGATCCAGGTCCAGACCATAGCCACTGCAACACTGGTGGTGAATGTCGGTGAAAAAATAATTGCCCGGTAAAAAGCCTGACCCTTTACCTTGGTATTCAGCTGGAGAGCCAAAACAAGGGCGATGGTTAATTTCACCACCACGGTAACGAAGGCCAAGATGAGTGTATTGCGTGTGACTTGCCAGAAGACCGGATCATCGAATAGGACTTGATAATTTTCCAGACCCAGAAAAGTCTTATTGGGTGCGATCATATTCCACTTGAAGAAACTCAAGAACAGGCTATAGAGTATCGGCCAGAACACAAAGATTCCAAGCAACAGGAAATTCGGGGCAGTAAAACAGATAAATGCAATGGCATCCCTTCTGGAACGGGGAGAGATGGTTTTTTTCCCTTTCCTTTTGAAAAACCCATTATCCGAACTGTCCTTGGATGCCAATAGACCTCCCCGGCTGATGGTTCATTCACCTCTCTGCCTTCAGTGAGAAAGAATAGGCGGAAACACAAATGAAACTATTCACTACACCTATACGTTACCATGACTTGTTTGCCAATTCCAGAGGCAGGTCGGAAAAAATCCATCAAACCAAAAGGGGAAAAAAGAATTAAAATATACGGGATAAGGTTGTATATTTACGGCACGTTTATGGTGTCTTCACAGAATGCACATGTTTCTGCAATATCCTTTGGGTGTACCGTCAAATACAATAAAAGTAGCAATTGAACCAATGGTAGCCTATGCTGATTCCATCAGGATTGTATTTGGGGTTTCTTGCTCGAAGAATCAAAAGAAGGGGAATGAGATGAAAAAGAACAGCCTTGGAAAAAACAAAGTCCAAACATGGCGGAGCCGGATTCAAATTGGGTTTTTTGTGTTGGTTGCCTTTATTGCAACTATTAATGGACTTGCCGAAATAGGGGTAACCTTACCGGCCTTCCTTGGCGGGGCATCGTTGCATGCCATCTGTCCCTTTGGTGGCGTGGTTTCATTTTGGAATCTTGCGACGTTGGGGACATTGGTTAAGAAAGTCCACGACTCCTCTGTAGTGCTGGCTGTCCTCGGACTTTTGCTCGCTCTTCTGTTCGGACCGGTTATCTGTGGCTGGATCTGCCCCTTTGGAACATTTCAGGAATGGATTGGCAAACTTGGTAGAAAGCTGTTCAAAAAACGGTACAATCACTTCGTCCCCAAAAAGCTTGATAGAATCCTCAGATATCTTCGGTACCTGGTCCTTGCCTGGGTTTCCTATATGACCGTCGTAACAGGTAAGCTTATTTTCCAAGATTACGACCCGTATTATGCCCTGTTTAATTTCTGGAGGAGCGAGGTAGCAATTTCAGGGTATGTAATACTGGGTGTTGTCATACTGCTCTCCTTGTTCGTTGAGCGGCCGTTCTGTAAATATGCCTGTCCGTATGGTGCTTTCCAAGGAATATTCAATTTGTTCAGGGTTTTCAAGATCAGGAGAAAAGAAGCTACCTGTATTTCCTGCAATGCCTGTTCAAAAGCCTGTCCCATGAATATTGAGGTTTCAAAAGCCGGAATAGTGCATGACCCACAGTGTATTTCCTGCATGAAATGTACCAGTGAGGCAGCCTGTCCTGTGAAGGAAACCGTAGATTTTTCCAGCGCCAAGACGCGATTTACGGTCAAGACAAAAACAGTAGGCCTTATAGCAGTAGTTGTCTTGCTCGGTGGTATTGGCCTGTCAATGCTTATCGGCCTGTGGAACACTGAATCTTCCAAGCAGCCGGCATTGATTAAGGAAGGCGACTTTGCAGGACTTCCCAGTCCCTCCGACATCAGGGGGTCCTATACCTGGGAGGATGTCTCAAAAGCCTTTGCTATCCCTTCTTCGTTATTGGTTGAAGCCTTTGGAGCCGCCCAGAGCACAGATAAGGTTAATCTATTGGAAGCTGTTTACCTTGGAAAGGTTCCCGAGGGATTGGAAATCGGTACCGATTCGGTTCGACTGTTTGTTTCTTTCTATACAGGTCTGCCCCATATCCCTGAGGAAGGGACAATCCTGCCTGCCTCGGCAATCACCGTCCTGCGAAGGGAAGGAAAAGATACCTCGCCGCTTTTCGAAGAAATTGCAAGCAAGGCAATCAGCCTAGGCGAAACGGTTTCTTTTACAGAGCAACCAGTTACCCCTGCTACGGAAATAATCTCCATAACGGGGAAGACTACCTTCCAAGAACTGATTTCTGCAGGGTATTTGCTGGAGGAAATCGAGGCAATCGTAGGAAAACCTGAGGATTTGAATATGGCAATCAAAGACTTTGTAGCTGAGCAGGGCATAGAATTTTCTGAGATGAAAGCACAATTAGCTATGTTGACGCCTAAGAAGAAATAATAGATAGCCCTCTATACTCAATGTGTCATGGCAAGGCTTGGAATGAAGTTTTCAAGCCTTGCTTCTATTCTGATAGGTCAGTCACATTTTCTTCCGCTGGATTTTCTTCTTGCAAGGGAAAGACCACCGAACCCGCTGATGATGGCCATATAGTAACCAAAGTCATACCACCAGCCAGTATTGAATGACTCATAGATGCGTACTCCGGGTTTAAAGATACTTACAATAAGCGAAATTGGAGCGATCCACCCATGCCAGATACCCATAAAGAACCCGGCAGGTTTTCTGGAACTCGGAAAAAGAGTGCCTGGAAGACATGCTGTGAACAGCAAGGAAACCAATATAACCAGCACAACGATTGCCACGGCTTTTTTTTGTTTGGATTGAAACATAGTTACCTCCATTAGTACCTTCAAAGAGTACTAGACAAGAACGGTCTTTTACAAGAAGCCTACCTGCCCCTATCTTACGTATCAGATACAAGTACAACTCGAACAGCTTGGAATGGATTTATCTCAAGGCTTGTCCTTATCCTGTGTAAATAGCTCTTGAAAACGGTTTCTGGCATAGACTGCTGTATCATGAAACCATTTTCCCAGCGTATCGAAAGATTGCTTTTTCTTGAGATACAACATGATCACGAGCAATACTGCTAAGGTGCAAAGCCCCAGGATGATCAAAACGATTGCCAAGGGATTTTCTTCATAGAGAGCAAGTGCAAAAAGCTGGAGGGTCGCTACATATCGCATGATATAGGTGTTTGCAGGGGAGGGAAGTTCAACCATAGTTATTTCTTTACTGTCTCCGATTTTTGCAATCAAGTAATGAAAATAACTATCTTCGGTCAATAATTCTGCACCTGCACCGCCTGTAATGAGATATCTCACCCCTTTTGAATAGTATTCCTGATAACTATGGATATGAGAAAGGTAGACCGTATCGACAGAGTATTTGCTCATGAGCTCTTCAAATCGGCTGGCTTCCTCCCTGTCCTGAAAACCATGGTTCATACTTTTGCTCACGCTATAGGAATCGAGTTTTCTTTCGACCCAGTTGGAGTTCCCGTCCAACGAGCGTACATACGAGGGAATCAGGTTGGGATTTGTCCCCGGTCTTGGATCAGTGGAAGGAATATGGGTAATGACAAAAATTTGTTTTCCCTTGGCCTTGGCAAGGTCTTTCTCCAGCCAGGAATATTGAGCTTCTGAAATTGCTGTTTTCTCAGCCCAGCCAGGGGAGGAGTCAAGAAATACAAAATGGCTCGTAGCATAGTCAAAGGAATAGTAGGCAGGTCCATAGAGCATCGTGTAGGTTTCTCGGCCGTTTCGCCGTACATCATGGTTGCCAAGGGTTGTACAGATGGTTGAGGATAAATTGGAAATCATCTTATCGAACAATCTGTATTGGTTGGGCTTCCCACTGAAGACCAGATCCCCGTTGTCTATTACAAATACTGGCTTAATTCCATTTACCTGTTGGATAATCTGATCAAATGTATCGTATCCATCCCTGTTGTCTCCCAAGATGACATAAGAATCATGCAAGGTCGAGGTTGGCTGCACAGGCTGTATATTCACCGGTTGTCCCTTCTCGACATGCAGGAGGATACGCACCGAATTATTCGATACCTGCTGTAAGTCCACTTTGTTACCAGCGAGTGCTTTTGCATAGAGGTCAGGGTTTATGTTTTCAACAATCAAGGAAATAGATTCTTGCAACGTTGCCTGTACCTGAAGGGAAGGCAATGGTGACAAAGCCCTGATGACAATACTTGTGGAGTTGTCTGAAGGATCTTTGATCAAAGCTTTGACAAATCCATTTGTCACCGTGATGGTAGCTTGGTTATTTGTATAGGTAGAAGAAGCATCCTCTGGATTGAATTGCAAGGGGATGCTTTCGAAATTATCATGCACTGTATACCTTGAAAACGAATTGAACAGAAAGAGGCCTATGCCTACCATAAGGCAGAGCATGACGAAAAGAACCAAAACAGGTATAAATTTTTTCATCAGTTAGGCTTCCCCCTTCTTAGGTTTGTAGCCTATCACCGAAACAGGTAAAAATATACTCTTCAATGCAAAAGAGAACCTGAGAGCTCAGGATGCAGCTTTTTCTTCGAAAACGCGAAAGATGAGGGTCAGGGCAAGGGCAACCAGACACCCGAGGATAACCGAGAAAATGCGTTCAAGGGCAATGCTCCATTTTGCTGATTCAAATTCTTGGATAAACACGATGACCAAGGCGGCCAGGGCACTTCTGGTAGCCTGCGAGTAATTGAGGAAACTGCAAACCAATATGGTTGCAAGTACCCCGATACACAGCGATATAAGTTGGGGAAAAGGTATAAAGAAACAGAGAAGGCCCACGATTCCCCCTGTCAGGTTTGCCTTGATCCTATTCAAAGGTAACTGGATGGAATTGTTCCAGTCCGGGGCCAAGACAAGCAGAAGCGATATGATCGACCAATAGAGATGATATTGGGGGATTGCTTTGTATAAGGCATAGCAAAAGATGGTTCCTACCAGACATTTAAGCAGGTAGAGAAAGAAGACCGTATTCCAGATTTCTGTTTTTATACGAAGCAAGGTGGGGGTTTTGTCTGGTTTTTCCATATGCATATCCTTATCGTTTTGCAATTGTTGTGCAAGTATGCATTACCTTGTAGCGAAATAATTGCCAAAGTATCATTATCCTTTCAACTGGGAAGTGGTTGTATTACAATAAGTAAGAACTCTCAACAAATGTAAGGAGTCAATGATGAATCAGAAAAAATCTCTATTGTTGGCCTTGTTTGCCTGTGTGTTTGTGTTCAGTGGGTTTTCTGAAACCGTTATTGCAGACAATTGGACCCTATCCTGGGAATTCGTGGGAAGTGAAATAGAATTTACCTTGAAAGCCCCAACAACCGGTTGGGTTTCCATCGGATTCAACCCCAGCAGGATGATGAAGGATGCTGAATATGTGCTTGCTTACGTGAAAGATGGTGAAACGGTAGTCAGGCAAGATTTCGGAACCGGTATGTTTTCCCATAAAGCCGTTACAGAATTGGGCTGGAAGCAGAACCTACGTGTGATTTCAGGCAGTGAGGAGGGTGGGAATACAAGCATCGTTTTTACGCTTCCCCTCACCTGGGGAGAAGCGTATGGCACAAAATTTGAGAAAGGGAAAACCTATAAGATACTGCTCGCCTATGGCCCTTCAAATGCCGATAACTTTACTTCCAAACATCGGAAAAAGGAATCAATAACCCTCACGCTGTAAACAAGAGACCTGCTTGGGCAAGTATGAGCTACCTCTGACAGGTCTCTTGTCAGGGACTACCAGATGACTGCAGTGCCCTGTGGCCCGATAAATACAAAGCTTCCATACCAGCTGTCGTAACTTTGGGAGGTGACCCCATTGCGCGTAGATCCTACATAGTTGTCGATGCCTTCCCTGATTTCAAACGTTACAGTCCCCCCTTCTGCAAAGGTAATAAGTCCCATATGTACGGCAGCAGTCCCTATGCTGGAATCATCTGTATAGATTGCGGTTCCCCAGATTGTATGGGGTTGTCCTCCAGGAGGAATTTCTATCGTGAAACGTTGCCCGATCTCTCCGCTGAAATCTCCAGCAGTTATTCCCCAGGTAAATTGTTGGGGAATGATTTCCTCGATGACCGGCTCTTCCTTTTCTGCAACCATTGGGGGCATTGGTTCAAAGAACTGAAGATTTCCTGCTGTCGAGCAAGAGGTCAGGACGATGGCCACGATAGCGCAGACTAGTACCGTAACATAGTGATCCTTGTGTTTCATAAGCTCCTCCAACGTAGAATTTACCTTTACAGGATAGGCATTTAGTATAACACTGAGTAGGTGATTTGGAAATATGAGCTTATTTTGTCATACTAATGGTTCTGATAGGATTACCTTCCCTCTTTGACTGGTATCCCCCTATTCCTTTTTGCTAGGTTATATATGTTTTTAACAGAAAAAATTACGATAAACAGGTGACATTGCATCGTGCAGAGGTTAATCGTTCTTTACCAGGGGCCAGTCCGATGGTACACTTTACTATCTTTATGGGGTATAATCGCCAGCATTGTGGGGGTAGCCTTTGAACACCATCTTGATTGTCGATGATTCAAATACTGACAGTATTCTGATAGGTGCGATGTTGCGCTCAAATTTTGTCATGTATGCAAAAGATGGTATCCAGGCACTCGAGATTGTTGCAAGTGGCCAACACATAGACTTGATCCTCCTTGACCTCCATATGCCCCTGCTGGATGGATTCGGCGTAATGGCTGAGCTGAACAAATTGAAGAATGAGATTCCTGTCATGATTCTTACCAATTCCGATGAAATCGAAAAAGAAATAAAGGGATTGGAGCTTGGAGCCGTTGATTACATTCGCAAACCATTGAACATTCTTGCCTTGAATAAACGGGTGGATATCCAGCTGAAATTGATAGAAGCTACCAAGAACATCAAGCATAACAACAAAATATTGGAAGAGACTGTTCGGTTGCGAACAAGAGAAGTCCTCAAGACCAATGAAATTACAATAAATGCCTTGATCAGGCTTCTGGAAATAAGAAACATTGAATCAAGCAATCATTCCAAGCGAACCCAAGCCATGATGGAAGTGTTGTGCAAAGAAATTGTAGGGCTCGACCTCCCAGGTTATTATTTGGATGAAAAACAAATACTTGATCTTATCCATACTGCTCCGCTGCATGATATTGGGAAGGTGGGAATTCCAGACAGTATTCTCCTCAAAAAAGGCAAACTGAATCCTGAAGAATTTGAAATCATGAAACGCCATGTGAAATTTGGAGTTGAAGCGTTGGAATTTGGGACTAGCGGAGAAACCTTTAAATTCGATTTTATCAAAACTGCCAAAGAGTTGATCGGGTCTCACCACGAATGGTTCGATGGCAGTGGATATCCCAACGGGCTGGCAGGTACTGCTATTCCCCTTTCTGGCCGTCTGATGGCTATTATCGATGTATATGATGCTTTGACCAGTAAACGTATCTATAAAGAAGCTATGACACATCAAGAAGCAATGGCAATTTTATATGAGGAAAAGGAAAGTCATTTTGACCCTGTAGTATTCCAAGCCTTTTTACACATGCAGATGGAAATTCTGGATATTGTGAAGGCAAATTCGTCAAAAACGTAAAGGAGTCATATGCCGAAAGGAATTGCAAACAAACTGTGCATTTGTCTTATATGCACGTTGTGCATGGTTCCTTCGGTTTGTTTTTCCGCATCTGTTGCATTGTCCTTGGATGAGGCAGCTTTTATTTCAGCACATCCGACAATCCGCATCGGAATAGACCGTGAATTCGTCCCGTTTGAATTTATTGACAGTAATGGTACCTATTCGGGAATTTCTTCTGAGATTCTTGCATTGATTGCTGCAAACACAGGTTTGTCCTTTACCTATGATTCTGCATTGGGTTGGGACGATACGGTTGAAAAAGCAAAGATACAGGAAATCGACCTGCTGCCAGCGGTGGCAATTACCGAGGACCGGAAACAGTATCTGACGTTTACAAGTCCCTACATCTCTTTTCAGCAGTCCATTGTCATAAAGAATACAAATACCAGTATCAAAGGTATTGAAGACCTTTTCAATCGTCAGGTCGCTGTGCAAGTAAATACCTTCTGGGAAGGTTTTCTCAACGACTATCCCCTTATCGGAAAACGACAGTATGAAAACGTTGAGAAAGCACTGCTTGCGGTAAACAGAGGAGAGGAGGTTGCCTACATAGGCAACGAAACCTCTTCGATTTATTGGGCAAGGAAACTGGGCCTTTCGGAATTGAAATTCATTCCCCTGAAGCAAGAACCTGAGCAACAATTGAGTTTTGCCGTCCGCAAAGATTGGTCTTTGTTGGCTTCAATAATAGAAAAAGGGGTACAGTCAATATCCGAGCAAGAATTCAATGAAATTTTCGACCATTGGATTCTTGTGGAAAAACCTACGGATTATTCCCTTGCCATACGCATTTCCCTATTCGCTGGTGCCTTGATTCTCTTTGTGGCCTTGGTTTCGGTCTTTTGGATCAGAAAACTGAAACAGGAAATTATCAATAAGGACAATACGCAAAAGGATTTGGAAATCGAAAAGCAGAAAGCCGAGTTTGCAGATAAAGAAAAATCGCGTCTTATGGCAAGGATTTCCCATGAAATCAGGACTCCCTTGAACGGAATCAATGGGACTACCTATCTATTGGAAAAATCAGAGCTTTCAATAACCCAGAGGAGATATCTATCCATCATTTCGGGGGCAACCCATACAATGCTTTCCCTTATAAATGATATTCTCGAATACTCGAGGATTGATGAACATTGCCTTGCCTTGCAAGAAATTCATTTTCACCTTGATGAGATAATCAGGGAAATTCTATCGTTGGAAGATTGGGCAGCGAAGCAAAAGAAACTGAAGGTTCATGTTCGTATCGATGAAGATGTTCCCTTGGTTCTGAGAGGGGATAGCGGAAAGCTTTCACAGATTCTTACCAACCTTATTCACAATGCCATGAAATTTACCCTACAGGGAAGCATTGATGTACATGTATCAGTGCAACTTAAAGAGAATGACCACTGTATCATTGTCATTGCGATTCAAGATACCGGTATTGGCATGACAGCGCAGCAGGTTGAAGGAATATTCCAACCTTTCACCCAAGCCGATGATTCCATTTCCCGTCGATTTGGAGGATCCGGGTTAGGGCTTTCCATTGTGAAAGGCTTGGTTACCCTCATGCAGGGGACCATCGATGTTTTCTGTGAACTAGGCAAAGGATGCACCTTTACCGTTGCGCTTCCTTTCAAAATTGACCACCAGGAGGAATCGTCAGGATGCAATGATTGTGCTACTTCTCTCCGTCTCGATTGCAGGCACGCTTTGCTGGTAGTCAAGAACAAGGAATCGGTTGCTGCCGTAGGATCCTTGTTGACTTCCTATAAAATTAAATATGATTTGGTCGACTCGGAGCGCTTGGCTATATCCTTGCTTGAAGCCGATTCCTATGAGGCAGTAACTCCCTATTGCCTATTGATTATGGATGCCGTTTCTTGGAATACAAGGCCCAGGCAATTGCTCGATTTTTTGGCAGGAAAGAACAAGAACAAGACCAAGCCTACTGTAAAAACCCTGTTGCTTCTTGAAGATGATAGCAATTTCAACCCCTTGGAGAGTAAGGATAGTGATAATGGCCCTGATTTGGTTTTGTCCTTACCTGTCAACAGTTCAGTTTTTTATAACGCAATGCTTGGATTGTTTCTTCCTGAGGATAGTCTTCCTTCCCCCGTTCCTGAACCAGAGATAGTGCGTATCAAAGACACGCACTATCGCGTTTTGGTTGTCGAGGATAACAAAATCAACCAGATTATTTGCAACGAGGTTTTAACAAGGAGTGGATTTCAGGTAACCCTTGCCTCCAATGGAAAAGAAGGGGTGGAGTATTTCAAGCAAATGGGGGATGAAGTCGATCTTATCCTACTCGATTTGCACATGGATGTAATGAATGGATATGAAGCCTTGGCCATGATACGGAGTTTGAACAAGAGAATTCCTATTGTAATAACCTCGGCTGACCTCCTTGAAATTGCAAAAACGCGGGCTTTGGGGTTGGGTGCCTCTGAGTTTCTTGGCAAACCCTACAATCCTGATGAATTGATCCAGATCAGTAGTGAGTTGATAATCAATTATCGGGTTTTCGAGGCAGGTACCAGATGTATCGATATTGATGAAGGGTTGCTAAGGGTAGGGGGGGATACTCATCTATACAACCTGGTGATAAGTTCGTTCTTACAAGAATATGAGCAGGAAAGCGTTCTCTTGATGACCCAGATTAAGGCCAATCAATATATCCAAGCCTTTGAAACCGTGCATAAAATCAAAGGGGCCTGCGGTTCGATCGGGGCTACCGTGGCTCAGACTCTCGCCGCACAAGTACAAAGCCTGCTCAATGAGGGATATTCTCAAGAGATGCTGGAAAAGGCAGCATTACTGGAGACTGAATTGCGGGGTGTGCTTTTTGAAGGTGCCAGGTGGAAAGAACGTTACGAAACTTCGTATAGAAAATAAACAGGGGAAAGCATGGAACTTATAAAAACAGGAAATCCTAGGGTAGAAAAGCTGGTCCAATATCTTCAAATCCTTTGTACAGGGATCTGTGAAAAAGAGAATTATGATTCCTATAGAGACATTTTGGAAACTGCCACTCCCTTTGAAGTGAACAAAGCCCTTTCTATCGTTCTTGCAGGGGCTACTTCTTTTTCTGATTACATGCTGCCTGTTTCGAGGTTTTTTCGTTCGGTCGGAAAATCGCTTGACAGCCAAATAGTGGCTGCCTATCCCCCGTCGCATATACTTAGCCGACTTTCTGCAGAGAATACTGCTATTGCTGCCTTGTGTTCTGCACTACAAGTCTTATCAAAACAAGTTCATTTGAAAACCCTTAATAGGGAAGTTTTGGTCAACTTTGTCGCATCCTTTGGCTTGCTCAATTCCCACTATACTGCCTTGCAGAACGAGTTGTTTCCTTTATTCGAAAAAGCTACCGTTGACCATGCCTGTGTCAAATTGATGTGGAGTATCCAGGACCTGGTACTGGATGCACAGAAAAAAATCATTCAGTTTGATACTTCCCTGTCAATGGATGAATTCTGGAAACTGTTCGGAAAGTTTTTTTCCTTGGTAGAGATTCTGGTATATCGTGAAACAAGGGTTTTGTTTCCCGTTGCCTACCGAGCTATTTCCCAGGAATATGAAAAAGAGAATTCCTTGGTAAAAGGTGTCTCTCTTGCACGTTTTGTCTCGAATACCGGTTCGTTGGCGTTTGGAGAACTAGAAGCAATTTTTAAATTGCTTCCCCTTGATATCGCCTTCATCACTGCAGATGACAAGGTAGCCTTCTACTCTGATCCTCCACACAGGATTTTTCCTCGGAGCCCGGCAGTACTAAAAAGGCTGGTGCAAAACTGCCACCCTATGAAAAGTGTTCAAACGGTTGAAGCAATACTATCCTCTTTCAAGGACGGAAGCAAAGATTCTGCAGAATTCTATCTCACCGTACAGGGGCGTTTTATCCATATTGAATACTTTGCCGTAAAAAACAACCAAGGTACCTATCTTGGTACCTTGGAAGTAACACAGGATGCCACGCGTCTTCGTGCCCTTGAAGGGGAAAAACGCCTATGACAAGCAAAGACAATCCTATGAGAGCTGGTTGATGTATTCCTGGACTATTTTCGCACAACTGTTTTCCATGAGTCCGAGGATTTTCATTTCTCGAATGGCATTTTCCTTGGAATCGGAAGCATGTGCTGCATTCACCCTGATATTTGTTCCGAAATCACGCCTGATTGTTCCCGCGGGAGCCTTTGTGGGATCAGTTGGTCCCAAAATATCCCTGATTTTTTTTACTGCATCGACCCCTTCGTATATCAGGACCATGCATTTGACCAGTCCTGGTTTCTGCAAATCCTCTGGAGGGCAGGCACTGGGACGGATACCTGACATGAAATCTACGATTCTTTCAAATTGCTCCTCGGCATAGGTTGCCCCAAAGCTCGTAGCAAGAATCTCTTGGATATTATTGTTAAGGATAACATTGAATTCGCTTTCCAAAAGTTCTTTAGCCTGCATGCCATAGATCGGTGCCAGTTTGTTTTTGAGATTTTCCTTGATAGGGCCATAGAATTCCAAGGCCTGGGCTACAGACATTCTCAAAACCTTAATCCCCACAATACGCAATCCAGTCCTGGAAAACATATCGATAATCATCCCGGGACGGGATGACGCATATTTCCAGTTATCCGGTTTGATAATAGCAAGGGTTCTCTCAGTGCCTTTCCGTTCCGATAATGGAAGGTTTTCGATGATATTGCTCTGGGTTACAAGCCAAGAAGAGATCAATTTGAAGGTAGCATCGGCTTCCTCTTGGGTCTGGGCAGTCAAGACTCCCGGTTCGAAATAGGATACCTTCTCACATTTCTCGTCCTCAAAAACCAAATCAGCATAGGTATCCCTGATCGATTCACCGGTGAGCATTTCCACCCTGCTGTTTTCCCCTTGGAAGTTTCCGCAAACATTTGCCAGTTGGGCACAGGGGTTGGAGCCCTGGAAAACGAGTAACAGGGAACGGTGGCGCACACCTTTTGAGGGACCTAGGTTTTTTTCTACATAATCGGCAAGCAACGGTGAGGATTTGAACCCCTCTGATTTTTCTCGTTTTCGTATGAGCTCGGCATACTCGCTTGCGATTTTTTGATCCATGGCAATCATCTGAGCCCCGACCAATTCAAGGTCGATGCGGGACAATAAGCGCGAAAGAACCCCTCCTGTGCGGCTTTTTGCGACCGTGTACGGGGTAATCAAAACATACGATAAGCATTGTTCCATCAAAAGACTCCTTCTGCGATTGTCTGTCTATTTATGGTACAAGGGGCATCGTCTTTTGTCTATTGAGAAAGGCAAAAATTATTTTACATTATTTCAATTTGGCAACAAGCCATGGAAATCAAGGCGGCAGTATGGTTTTCTACCGTGGAACCTGCACAGTTTTCCGCATCAACAGAAATTTCAATGTCAGGTCGAAAGGCTTTTATAAGCAGTGCATTCGAGATGACACAGATATCTGTACAGACCCCTGCCAACTCAACTTTCTTGATTTCCGGCATAGCCGCAATCTGCTTTGCCATCTCTACCGAACCGAAGGTGGGTTTTTCAAAAACCCTGGCGGATTGGAAATAGGGAAGCAGTTCATCGATAATATCATGCCCTTCGGTTCCCTTGATGCAATGGGGAACCGGTAGTTTCAAGCCTTCAGGGGTGTGAAGGTAATCCTGTGTATGGGTGTCCAGGGTAAACCATAGCTGTTTTTCTGTCTTTTTAATTTTGTCGATAAGCTTGGGTACCAGTTGCTGTGCCTCCCTTGATCCAAGGGGGCCGGTTACAAAATCCTTTTGCATATCGATTATGATGAGCAAAGAATCAGAAAGAGGTTTTCCAGATTCCGTGTATGTTGCAATATGCATATACATCTCCATGGTCCTTGTCAGTAAATACGGCGGTTGCCGGTCCATCATTCTTAAGGTTGCTTCTCCGTATTGTCTGTTTGGTTACAAATGTGATAAATGAAATATGATGGCCTTCTGACTGTGGGTGCATCTTTGCTCCCACGTTTACATATAAGAGTCCATTCTGATGGCGGATCTCAGGGATATGGTATTCCTGACCTTCCCCAGAGACTTTGGCTTTTAATAGTTCCATCGGTTGGTTGCAGCAAGCAAGGCTATGGCCACCATCCTCGACGACTTCTACTACACTATTGCACACATTGCATCGATAGAAAGAAATTTTCTTTGCCATGTAGCCTCCTTGCTTAAACGTACTCCTGTTCAAAGAAAGAGAAAAGACTTATTAACAGAATTTTCATATATTCTTGATGCCTTGCTTGCAATTTGACTTCAAGCTCCACACAAGGAGAAACGAAATTCTATGAAAAAAATGACAATTATCCTCATGGTCCTTGCGCTTGCGATTTCCCCGATTCTTGCAACCGGTTCAAAAGAGACGAAAGCTGTCGAAGAATATACGTTCGGGGGTTCGTCCACGGTTGCCCCCGTGGCTGAGGCTGCGATCGAAGCCTACCAGAAAGACAATCCAAAAGTGAAACTGAGCTATGAGACCCTCGGGTCTTCAGTCGGTCTCAAGCAACTGCAGGAAGGTACCTTGAGCCTTGCAGGTTCTTCCAGGGAACTGAAGAGTGCTGAAGTCGAGGCAGGTTTGATCCCCCATACAATCGCCCTCGATGCGCTCAGTGTAGCAACCAACTCCTCGGTAGGCATCGCCAATCTGACGATGAAGCAGCTCTCTGCCATCTTTGCCGGTGAGATTACCAACTGGAAGGAAGTGGGCGGCAACGACGCGAAGATCGTGTTGGTCGTCCGTGACGAAAGTAGCGGCACCTATGGTTCCTTCAAGGAAATTGTCCTTGACTCCCAGAAGAAAAGCCCAAGCAAGAATGCGATTGTGGCCCGGGAGAACGGGGAGCTTGCTGCCAAGATTGCTTCCACTACCGATTCAATCGGGTATATCGGGATGGCGTTCAACCACCTGGTAACTGAGAAAGGTGGTACAATCCTCTCTATTGACGGGGTCAACCCCTCGGAAAGTAACGTCAAGAACGGGAGCTACCCGATCAGGCGCGAACTGTATGTAGTTACCGCCGGCGATTTTGTAGCGGGGAGCATCCAGAAAAGCTTCTTCGACTTCCTGGTTTCCAAGAAGGGCCAGGCTATCGTAAGCGAAGCTGGATTCGTAAGCCTGTAACAGTATGGAAAAAAGAAAAACCTTAGATCAGACATCGACTGTAGTAATTACCATCAGTGCGCTTGTATGCTCTTTTGCCGTATTGCTTCTGGGAGGCTTTATCGTCTCCCAGGGGCTTCCTATGTTTTCAAAGGTTCCCCTGGTACAATTCCTGTTTTCAACTGATTGGAGTCCGACTGGGGACGTCCCTAATTTCGGTATCCTTACGTTCTTTTTCAATACGACGGTAGTTACCGTTCTGGCGCTGGTATTTGCTATGCCCATAGCATTGTCTACCTCAATCTATCTGGCATTGTTTGCAAAGGGAAAGACCGCCAGTTTGCTGCGTAGTGCCATTGAGTTGCTTGCTTCGATTCCTTCGATTATCTATGGACTGGTAGGTATGGTAGTGATTGTTCCCATTGTTCGTTCCCTGTTCGGAGGAAACGGCTATAGTATTCTCTCCTGTGCAATCGTTTTGTCAGTCATGATTCTCCCTACAATAATCAGTGTGAGCGAAGTCTCTATCAGAAGTGTACGGGATGACTTGAAATGGGCTTCGGTTGCGATGGGTGCCACAACCTGGCAGACTATCAAGGGTGTAGTACTGCCTGCAAGCAGATCAGGGATTGTGACAGCGTTGGTAATGGGCGTCGGAAGGGCGGTCGGAGAGACAACTGCAGTATTGCTTGTCGGTGGAAACTCTCCTTTGTTCCCCAAGAACCTCGCTTCCATGGGCCGAACCCTTACCATGAACATCGTTACCGATATGAGCTATGCTGCAGGGACACACCTGCAGGCACTCTTTGCTACCGCAATTCTCTTGTTTATCTGTGTCCTGGCACTCAATATCCTGGTAATGAAACTGGGAAAGGATAAAAACAATGGCAGATAAACGAATCAGGACAAACACTATTGCCCTTGCTATCATCAAAACCCTTGCATTCTCCACTTTGTTTATCCTGGTGTTTCTCATCGGATACCTTACCTTCAAGGGGCTTGTTAAGGATGCTATTACCATTAGTCCCTACAAGGAATCGAAGGACCAGGTTGTTTCTGTCTTCAGCGGTGATTCCCATATCAAGCGAATGTCGTGGGAACAAGTGCGGGATATCCTGGATGGGAAAATCTACTCCATGCGAAGTGTGAGTGGATATGATGACGATATTCAGCTTTTTGTAGATCGCTCCTCCTTACCGGTCATTGCAGAGTATTTTGCCCTAAGCGAGGCATCGATAGCAGAAACTGCCAAGGTTGTCGAGTTTGGGGACAAAGGGATAGCCCGTGCGAACGGGAGCCTTTTTATTGCCAAAACCTCCCAAGGCAAGGCTTCCGGTTTAAGCAGGGTTGAACTTTCTGCAACGGTCGTGGCAGTCAATAAAACCGTTACTACACTTGTAAATAACAAGAAAGTCGGTATTGTGGATGCCTTGGATATTGATAGGCTTGAGAACGGGTCTATCATGAACTGGTCCGATCTCAACGGGTCTGATTTGCGTGTGGTACGTTGCACCAGCTTTGAGCAACTTTTCCAGACTGAAGGTGGCTATTTTGTCACTGAGGCCAACCTTGCATATAGCCATAGCGATGTGGAACTGCTGAGTATAAGAAGTACCCACATGGAAAAAAACCTTACCCTCCGGTTCATGGCAAGCTCTGCTATCCAAGGGGGTAAATATGGTGGTATCGGGTCAATTATCGTGAACACCTTTTTTATGATTCTGCTTTCCATCCTCTTTGCAGCCCCTGTGGGCCTCGGGGCAGCCATTTACCTGAGTCTCTATGCGCACAAGGGAAAACTGCTTTTCATCATCCAAAGCGGTATCGATTTGCTTGCATCGGTTCCTTCAATCATATTTGGTCTATTCGGCCTTTTGGTTTTCGTGCAGACGTTTGGATGGAGCTTCAGCCTGATAAGCGGCAGTTTGACAATTGCCCTGATGATTTGTCCAACAATCATCCGAACAAGCCAGGAAGCAATTAAGAGTGTGGATGCAAGTCTCTTTGATGGCTCCATTGCCCTTGGGGCAACGAAGATTGAAACAATCCTAAAAATAAGTATTCCCAATGCAAGGGAAGGGATCATCGGTGGCATCATATTGGCAATCGGAAGGGCAGCGGGTGAGACTGCAGCCCTATTGTATACGATAGGTAGCGGAACAGAGGTTGCCAATGGCTTGTTCAGCCCTGCAAGATCTCTGGCAATGCATATCTATCTTACGGTGAGCGAGGGAAGGGGCCTTGATGGGGCTTTTGCAGCCTCGCTGGTTCTGATGGTTATTGTCTTGATAACCAATCGCATAGCCCGGCTGTTTTCTAGAAAGGAGTTGAGATGAGTTTGTTCGAAGTAGAGCACTTGGACCTGTTTTATGGTCAGACACAAGCACTCAAAGATGTAAATATTAAGATTGAGGAACAGGCGATCACTGCCTTTATCGGGCCTTCTGGTTGTGGGAAATCTACTTTTCTCCGGGTGTTGAACAGAATGAACGACCTTATCGGCAATGTCACCACAACAGGGACAGTCTTGTTTGGCGGCAAGAATCTGATAACAGACTATGAGCCTATGGAACTAAGGCGTCGTGTCGGGATGGTTTTCCAGAAACCCAATCCATTTCCTATGAGTATTTTCGATAACGTAGCGTATGGGCCCCGGTTGTTCAAACGATATACTAAATCCGATATCGCAGACCTGGTTGAGGATAGTCTAAAAAAGAGTGCCTTGTGGGATGACGTGAAAGACCGGTTGGGGAAAAGTGCCATGAGTCTCTCCGGTGGGCAGCAGCAACGTCTCTGTATTGCAAGAACCCTGGCTACCGGTCCTGAGGTCGTCTTAATGGATGAACCGACCAGTGCCTTGGATCCGATTTCCACTGCACGGATCGAAGATTTGATGATAAGCTTGAAAAAGCAATATACTATCGTAGTGGTCACCCATAATATGCAACAGGCGTCCCGGGTCAGTGATGATGTTGCTTTCTTTCTGGTAGATAAAAACAGGTGTGGGTTTTTGGTGGAATATGGTAATACCCAGGAATTGTTCCTGAATCCCAAGGACAAGCGTACAGAAGACTATATCAGTGGAAAATTCGGTTGATAGGGAGGAATGAAATGAAGACAACCCAGTTGGAAGAGAAATTGCAATATTATCATGAGTTGCTTGTCCAGATGCTCAATGAAGTAGAGGGCGCTTTGTTTTTGGCTGTCGATGCGACCAGAAAACGAGATACTACCCTGGCAAGCCAAATCATTGCCCACGACCAGGCCATCAATACATTGCGCGATACCGCCGAGCATGAAGGAATCATGTTACTCGTCACAGAACGGCCCTATGCACATTTTTTGCGTCAGACCATTTCTGACTTGAAGATTGCAGGTGAAATTGAAAGAATGGGTGACTATGCTTCGCATCTAGCCAAGGTCGGCAGTGCTCTTCCCCATAGCAAAGAGGTTGATTTCATCGTTTCCCAGATTTGCGAGATGGCCCTTTGCGGGGCGAAAATGGCCCGCAGTGTCGCCGATGCCTTGGATAGCCAGACTTCTGACCTTGCCCGTATGGTGGCTAAGATGGATGATACGATCGATTCCAAACGCGATATGATCAACAATTTGCTTTTCGATTACCAGAGCACCACCGATGAAGAGCGGGTGGCCCTGTACCAGTGTTTCTATCTTACCAAAGAAATGGAAAGGCTTGGGGACCATGCGACCAATATCTGCGAATGGATGGTGTTCACTATTGAGAGTGTCAGGCCTAAGCTGAACTAGGGTACAACCTTTGTAGGTTTTGTGGTAAGGTACCAGTGTTTGCCACCATAAACCGAGGAGGGGGTGTCGTGAATCTTATGCTACAGGCGAAGAGCCCTGAGGCCCTGTATGATACGCCATTGTTGCACCAGAGTTCTTTCTGGTCCCAAGTAAAACAGAACCAAGGATTCGCTGCACGGGCCTTTGATATAAAAGTCCGTACAAGCGATGTGCTTCAATTGAGTGGATCTTCCTATTTGCTTGATGATGTGCTGGTCTTGCTTGCTCCCATCGGAAGGTCTTATTCCATGGGATATGTTCCCTATGGACCGGTACTCAACCCCATCGATTCTTTGATGGGGCCCTTCTTGGAAGAACTCTCAGAGCAATTACGGGAAAAACTTCCCAAGGATTGTGCCTTGCTCCGGTTTGATCTTCCCTGGCAACGGCCGTGGCAAGCCGATAACTTGGATACTTCCCTGCAAGAGCTCAGGCTCAATTGGGGTACTGAAAGAAAGGTCCTGCGCAAGGCTTGTTCGGATCAACTTCCTCCTGACACCCTGCTTTTGGATCTGTGCGGCAGTGAAGAATCCATTCTTTCGCGGATGCATAGAAAGACGCGGTATAATATCCACCTTGCCCAGCGTAAAGGTGTGGTGGTGCGGGAAGGGACCTTTGAAGACCTTCCGATATTCTACGAACTCTATAAAGAGACTTGTCTGAGGAATGGCTTGAACCTCCATGACCTTTCCTTTTTTTCCTCATTCTTCGGGCCAAAGGACATCCATGCGGGGTTTTGCCTGCTATTGGCAGAATGGGAAGGTGTTCCGCTTTCTGCAATGTTCCTTACCCGGTCTTCGAACCGGGCAACCTATCTGTATGGGGCTTCTTCTTCAAGGATGAGGAACAGCATGAGTACCTATGCATTGCAGTGGAATGCCATTGTCCTGGCAAAAAAATGGGGATGTACCCAATATGACCTGTTTGGTTTAGCCCCCTCTGACGAGCCTTCCCATCCCATGCATGGGCTGAATGCCTTCAAAATGGGTTTTGGCGGTAAACCGTTTCATAGGATGGGTTGCTGGGACTACGCTTTCGACGAACAGATAAGCAACGAATTGTTTGCCTATGAGATGGTCGAGAAAGGATATCACCTGACTTGAAAAAGTATCTTTGCATCCCCGCCGCAGATCATACCGAGCGAACCTGCCTTGCTACTATCCAGATTGTAGTGGATTATCTCAGCCCTGCTGGCTTTTGCAGATAGCATCTCTTGGGCATGTTCGATGGTCTTTGCCTCTACCATACCTCCACCGACCGTACCTGAGGTGGTCCCATCTGCAAAAATAGCTATCTGGAAACCCACATCACAAGGGGCTGAACCGGTTTTTTCAATGACCCTTGCCAGGATGTACCCTTTGCTTTGGGAAAGTTTTTCCAAAAGTTTCGGGTCGAGCCGTACAGCTTTTTCTTCCTTGCGGTATACGCTGATAATCTCAGCCATGATACTGATGGCAATCTCGCTGGCAGTGATTGCACCGATGGAAAGCCCGATAGGGGAGTGCACCGTTGCAAGCAGGTCCTCGCTGAATCCTTTTTTGCGCAGATTGTCCAAGGTTATCTTGACCTTGTTCTTACTGCCGATCATCCCGATGTAGGAATGGGGGAGGCCAAGTGTTTGTTCCAGGCATACCTGGTCAAATCCATGGCCTCGGGTAACCAGTACATAATAGGGCTTTACCCAGGTCTGTTTTTCAGTGAGGGTTTTCAAAAAAGGAGCACAGTGTAAATCAGCTTTGGGATAAAGCTCTTTGTTACAGAATTCTTCCCGCTCATCAAGTATGGACACTTCCATGTCCATCAGGACAGCTAAGGCATAGAGTTCTTTGGCAACGTGGCCGCCGCCACAGAGAACCAAATGCACCTTTGCCCCCAAAGTCTCGCTAAGTACCTCCCCAGTATCAAACGAGTGGGGAGTCTGCTGGTAGGTTGCGATTTGTGCATTTCCCCTATAGAGGGCTTCATCCCCAATATACGGACCGGAAACAATGGTCTTTCGTACTATATTGCCTGTTTGCAACGCTTTCAGCATCGTATTGTAATAGTTTTCCATCATTTGTTCCTTTTCAATTCTTTCAAGACCTGTGCCAAAGAGGCAAGGGTAACATCGATTTCGCTATCGGTTGTGAAATACCCCGGGCTGAACCGTATGGTTCCCTTGGGGAACGTTCCTAGTGTCCTGTGGGCACTCGGGGCACATTGCAATCCTACCCGAGTCTCTATGCCTGCCAATTCTTGTAACCGAAATGCAATGAAAGCATTGTCGAAGGTAGGGAAATCGATGCTGATTGCACTCGTTCTTCCTTCAAGGGAAGCAAGTCCCTTCAACTCTATCAGATTGTTTGACAAAAAGAAATCGAGCAAAGCCGCACTGGCTTTCTGTTCTTGCCTGATGAGCCGGTCATGGTTTTCCTGCAGGTACGAAAGGCTGGTATGGAGACCTATGATACCTGGGAGGTTGAGCGTTCCCGCCTCCAGTCTGTCAGGAAGCAGGGGGGGGATATCCTCGCTGTCGCTGAAACTTCCGGTTCCCCCGCTGATCAAGGGGTCAATTGCCCTTCCCAGTTCGGGTGAGAGCAAAAGGCCCCCGATTCCCTGGGGCCCGAGCAATCCCTTGTGCCCGGTGAACGCTACTGCGTCTATACCCATATGGTCCATATGAATGGGGAAGACAGGACTTCCCTGGGCAGTGTCGACAATACACAGGATTCCCAGTTCCTTGCAAAGTGAGGCTACCTGCTCGATGGGCATTACAGTCCCCGAGACATTGGAGGCCAGGGTGATGATGATTGCCTTCGTATTTTTCTGCAGTAAAGGACGAATCGCATCAAAGTGAAGGCGACCTTGCTTGTCACAGGGAATCTTGGAAAAAGGAATTTTACTTTGCACGAGCGGGCGCATGACAGCATTGTGTTCCATGGAACTTATCAGTATATGGTCTTCTGCAGTAAACAGGCCTTTGATGAGCATGTTCAATGACTGGGTGACATTCATGGTAAAAACGGTGCATTCAGGATGGGAGAACCCAAAGAGAGTACAGAGTTGTTGTCTGGTTTCCTGGACAACCATGGCGGTGTCATAGGCACTTTCATATCCTCCTCGAGCGATATTGCTTCCGCAATTGGTGAGGAAGTTGGCCATTTTTTGGGCAACTGCAGGTGCTTTTGGCCAGGAGGTCGAGGCGTTGTCAAGATAGATTCTTTGCATAGGCTACAGAATACCACCAAAAATTAAAAATTTCCATTGCATTTTAGCATAAATAATGGTTAAATTGTTGCAGAATGTTTCATAAATTGAAGGGGTGTTTATGGCTGTGTCGAAAGAAAAACGAAATCTAATAATTGCAGGAACGACGATTGGGGTTATTTCTGCAGTTCTTGTCTTGTTGGGAAATCCAAAAAACATGGGGTTTTGCATTGCCTGTTTTATCCGGGATACCGCAGGGGCTCTGTCTTTGCATTCTGCATCTGTAGTGCAATATGCAAGGCCAGAGGTTATGGGACTGTTGCTTGGATCCATGTTCCTTAGCCTGGTAAAGGGTGAGTTCAAACCCAGGGGTGGTTCTTCTCCCTTCATTCGGTTTGTCATCTCATTTTTTGTCATGATCGGGGCTCTGGTATTTCTGGGTTGTCCTTTTAGAATGTTGCTTCGTCTCAGTGGCGGTGATCTCAATGCCTTGGTTGGTTTATTCGGGTTTGCCGGGGGTATTGTTATAGGTTCGATTCTGCTGAACAAGGGATTTTCCTTGGGGAGAAGCTATAAACAGAGTAAAGCTGAAGGATCTGCCATAGGGTTTGTCACGCTTGCTCTTTTGGGAATCCTGCTTTTTATTCCCTCCTTGTTGAAATTCAGCGAGAAAGGTCCTGGAAGTCTGCATGCACCCATTCTTTTCGCCCTTATCGGAGGTTTGGCTGTAGGCATGTTAGCCCAGAGAAACCGTTTCTGCATGGCCGGGGGGATTCGGGATATTTTCTTGTTCAAAGACAGTACCCTGGCAATGGGTTCCCTGTTCGTATTTCTGTCAGCTTTGGTATTCAACCTTTTTACGGGTGATTTTCACCTTTCCTTTGCAAACCAGCCGGTTGCCCATACCGATTGGCTTTGGAATTTCTTAGGCATGGCCTTGGTTGGGTTAGGTTCGGTTTTGATCGGGGGTTGTCCGCTGAGACAGACCATTCTCGCCGGTGAGGGTAGCAGTGACAGTGCCATGAGTGTACTTGGTATGCTCGTAGGTGCAGCCTTTGCCCATAACTTTGGTCTTGCCTCTTCGGCAGCTGGAGCTACCACAAATGGCAAAATTGCTGTTTTTGTCGGGTTTGCTGTCATTTTTCTGATCTCTGCATCTGTCATGCGCAAAGCTAAAACTAATTAGGAGTGATTATATGTTGGAAATTGATGCAAGAGGACTCTCCTGTCCCCAGCCGGTAATAGAAACAAAAAAGGTCTTGGACAGGAAAATCGAAAAAGTTACTGTCTTGGTAGATAATCAGGCAGCGTATGAAAATGTGACAAGGTATGCGAAAGCTGCAAAGTACGAGGTTGCAGCTGAGAAGGATGGCGATAGCTGGTCCTTGGTGCTGACGAAGGCCTAATGTTATTTATTGCTACTTTCTTTACCCATTTCGGTGCTATTAAGTTCAGGGAATTTGCTAAAAAGCAGAACCTTGAATGTATACTGATGCCTGTTCCCAGGGTTTTGTCTTCCTCCTGCGGCACTTGTGCCCGCTACAAGGCAGAACACTGGGATATAGGCTTTTCTGATGAGGCCTTGGAAGGTGTTTTCTCCCTTGATAAGGGAGATGGTTACGAGCAACTTTTCAAGGCAAAGGAATGAACATGGTAAAACTTACTTCATTGGTAAAAACCTCAGGGTGTGCGGCAAAGCTTCCCCCCGCCCAATTGCATGAGGTATTGGGAAGCCTTCCCTTGGTCCATGACGAACATCTCGTCGGTGGTTTCGAAAACAGTGATGATGCTTTGGTCTATCGTTTGGACAATGGGACCTTGGTCATTCAGACTGTCGATTTCTTTCCTCCCATGGTAGATGACCCTTATACATTCGGGCAGGTGGCAGCGGCAAATGCGCTCAGCGACATCTATGCAATGGGGAGTGAACCGAAGATTGCCATGAACCTGATGTGCTTTCCCTCTTGCCTGGAGCTTGAGGTAATGCATCAGATTCTGCTGGGGGGCCTCGATAAGGCAAATGAGGCCGGAGCCGTGATTGCAGGCGGCCACACCATTAGCGACCCTACCCCTAAGTATGGCCTCTGTGTTACCGGCTTTGCCAAAGAAGGGGAAGTCTGGGCCAACAAAGGCGCACAGGAAGGGGACCTTCTGGTGTTAACCAAAAGCCTTGGGGTCGGGATAATCAACACTGCAGTAAAGGCTTCCATGGCAAGCGAAGAGGCAGCCAGTGCGGCTATCAAGAGTATGGTTACCCTCAACAAATATGCCAGGGACGAAGCACTTGGCTATACAGTCCATGCTGCTACCGATATTACCGGGTTTTCCTTGCTTGGACATAGCCAGGAAATGGCTGTGGCAAGTGATGTACAGCTGGTGATTGAAAGCGAGAAGGTACCAATTCTTCCCTTTGTTGAGGAATACTCAATCCAGGGCTTGAATCCTGGAGGGTTGTACAATAACCGGGACTATATCGGGGGAAGTGTAGATATGGTAGCTTCTATCAGGCAGAGCCTGCAGGATGTGCTGTATGATCCACAGACTTCCGGCGGGTTGTTGTTTAGCATGCCTGGCAAAGATGCCAAAGCCTATAGCGAGAAAACAGGCTTTCCCATCATAGGGTATGTCAAGGCAAAAGGTGAAAAACCTATACTCGTAGTGTAGAAAAACAGCAATCTGATGTTGCTGTATACCCAAATGAACAAGGCAATGATTGTCCTTTAGAAGGGCAGCCATTGCCTTGTATCGAATCTGACCAAAATGCCACTTATTTCTGTTTTTGGTCCAGGACTTTATTGATGCTTCCTTCGTTGTTGTCCAGCAGTTCTTTAGCCTTCGAGCAAGAAACCTGCAGCATGGACATCAAAACGGCCACTTTCACATTTCCCCCTGATTGCACATAGAGTTCTTCTGCTTGATCCTCACTGCAGTCGGTAATCTCCTTGATAAGGCGTTTGGCCCTGTCCACTAGTTTTGCATTCAGTGGCATCAGATCGACCATAAGGTTGTTATAGACTTTGCCGATGCGAATCATTGCCGTTGTGGTAATCATATTGAGTACGAGTTTCTGGGCAGTTCCCGATTTCATTCGGGTCGACCCTGTGATAATCTCCGGTTCTACCGCTAGATAGATTTTATGATCGGCATGGTTAAAAACCTTTGATTCCTCGTTGCAGGAAATTGCCCCGACCTTTGCCCCCAACCCCTGGGCGTACATCATCGCACCCAATACATACGGGGCCTGCCCCGAAGCAGTGATTCCGACAAGCACATCATCTTTGGTAAATCCCCTAGATTTAAGTTCGATGATTCCGGATTCAGCATTGTCTTCTGCTGCTTCAATGGCAGACGTAAGGGCTGGGAGTCCCCCTGCGATGAGACCTTGGACCATGGAAGGCGATACCCCGAAGGTGGGAGGACACTCAGAGGCATCAAGCACCCCGAGTCTTCCCGAGGTACCGGCCCCGATATAAAACAACCTGCCACCTTTCTTGAAAGAGACAACGACATCATCGACTAAACTTGCAATGGTAGGGATCATCTTTCTTACGGCAAGGGGTACTTTTTCATCTTCTTTGTTAATTATCTCAAGGATTTCCAAGGTAGATTTTGTATCAATCTTATAAGATGCAGGATTTCTCTGTTCGGTAGTAGGTAGTGACATACAATAACCCCTTATTTAACCGCTCCTGCGGTCATTCCTTTGATAAAATACTTGGACATGAACAGGTACAATACCAGCATTGGCAGAATGGCGATGGATAAGCCTGTGAAAAGCAGGTTCCAGTTGGTGCTATGCTGCCCAAAGAAGGTACTTAACCCGACAGGAAGTGTCTTGAGTGCATTCGATTGCAAAAAGACCAGGGGAAAGAAAAAATCATTCCAGATAGGAACGGCATTATAGATGGTTACCAAGGCAATTGCCGGGGCTACCATCGGCATGACGATGCGTCTGTAAATCGAGAAGTCATTGCACCCGTCGATTCTGGCTGCATACTCCAGTTCAACGGGAATTGATTTCATGAACCCTGAGAGAATAAAGACTGTCGAAGGAAGTCCCATTGCCATAAAGATCATGATAACCGAGAGCCTTGAATTGATCAGTCCCAGGCTTTTGATAAGCAGGAACAACGGGATGATAGCTGCTTTCAAGGGGAGCATGATCCCACTGAGAAACAGCATATACACCAAGGTGTTGCCCCTATAGGTGTAACGTGAGATGCCATAGGCTGCCATGGAACCGAACAATATGACAAAGGCCATGGCTACGACTGTCACTACGATACTGTTGATGAAGAATTGGGAAAACCCCTTGTCGACCCAGACTATCTTGAAATTCTCCAGTGAAAAAGCAGTGGGGAGGGAAAAAGGGGTCGTGAGGATATCCCTGTTGGTCTTGAACGAGGAAGTGAACATGTTGAACAAAGGATACAGTATCAAGACCACATAGATGAGCATGATAACGATCATCACCGTGATAAAGAGTCTTTTTGCCAGGGAAGCTCCCTTATAGTGGAAGTCGGTTATCATAGCTGGATCTCCTTACGTTTGGTGAAAAACACCGAAATCAGCGAAATGGCAAAGGTAAGCAGGTAGATTACCAGTCCGATTGCAGATCCTATGCCTATTTCAGGGCGTCCGGCATCGACAGAACCGAAGGCCGTGCGGTAAAACAACGTCCCGATTGTATCGGTAGAGTAGTTCGGCGATCCGTCAAGTCCGGTCATGATATAGACTTGTTCGAATACATTCAGGCTTCCGATGATTGTCAGTACGGTTATGATAGTGATAGCGGGGATGATCAAAGGGAAGATGATTTTCCAGAATAACTGCCATTCCCCGACTCCTTCAAGATAGGCAGCCTCCAGACATTCTTGGGGTACCCCGTCGATTGCTGCCAAAAATACGAGGGAAGGAAATCCTACCCAACGCCAGATATTCACCATGATAATGGAAGGGGTGGCCAATTGCTCAGCTCCAAGCCAGGCCCTTTGAAGGTTTTCGAGACCGATTACTTGCAAAAAATTATTCAAAAGTCCTGCAGGTTTGAGGTATATTCCCCACAGAAAACCTACGGCGACTATGGAAAAGAGCACAGGGATGAAGAAAATACGTTTAAAAATTGGAGCAAGGGGGATATTCCTGCTGAGCAAATATCCAAAGAGCAATCCAATGGAATTTTGTATGAGCATCGTGGAGATAAACCAAGTCCCATTGTTTCCCAAGGCATTGAGAAACCGTTCTTTGTAAGGGTAGGAACTGAACAGACGCCTAAAATTCTCCAGGCCGACAAAGTCCAATCTGATGAGTTGGTTCCAAGAGAACAGGCTGTTATACAGAGTCATAAAAAGCGGAAGGAGGATGAAAATCCCCACAACCAACAACCCGGGTGTAATAAACAAAGCGATCCATGATGCCTTGTGTAATTTGCGTTGGTTCATGGTAATTCCTTTCTGATTTGATTCTGGACCATACAGAGGTAGAAACCCCTGTAGGATCCAGCATTGGATAACATAAACACGTCTATTTCTGGAAAGGCTTGTAGTAGGAGGCAATGCCGTCCTGAATCTGTTTTGCAGCTTCAGCAGGGGTTAGCGTTCCAGCCATTACACCCTGTGCGGCAGCCTGCCACAAGGAAGAACCAGTTGGCTGGTTGTACCTGAAACCTACGAGGAACAGGTAAGGGGTGGCATTTTTCTGCAGTTCGAGAACGCGTGCGATAAAGGGATCTGCCGACGCATCTACCCCAGGGACTGAGGTAACCATCTTCATTTCTGTGACGACGGCTTTTCCGAATTCCTTGGTTGAGAGGAACTTCAAAAATTTTACCGCTGCATCCTTGTTCTTGGAATTTGCATTCATGGCAAAGTTCATGTCAGCATATACCGATACATATGCAGGATCAGTTGCTTTTTCGCCAGGAACCGCAAAGATGCCAAAGTTAAGGTTCGGGTTCTGAGTCCTGAAATATGCAGCTTCATAGGAACCTGCAATCAAGTGAGGGGACACTTCATTGATAAAGTTGGACCGCATGTCATCATAGCCGATGCCCATGTACATATTAGGCATATATTTGGTCAGTGATTTCATTTTCTCGATCATCTTGATGAAGGCAGGGTCTTGGAAATTCTTTGTTCCTGCTACAACTGCGTTGTAAAAATCTGTACTCCCGTAAAAACCTGGGCCCATCCCACCGAGCATGGTCTCAAGTGTCCATCCGTCTTTTGCACCGTTTCCGAGCGCCAGATAACCGGCTTTTGAAACAGCTTCAAAATTGGCAATGAGTTCATTCCAGGTCTTGGGAATGGAAAGACCGAGCTTCTTATACACGTCGATATTGTAATACATGAATACAGTCTGGCTTACTGCAGGGCTTCCGTAGATTTTGCCATCGGTAGGCGAGGTTGCCCCAAGCAAAGCTGTGGGTGAGTAGTTCTTGAGTTCTGGCATCCACTGTTCAAGGGGTTCCAGAAATCCTGAATCGGCAAAAGTTGCCAGACCACCGTAGGCACGACCCTGGAATACATCGGGACCAGATCCGCCTGAAAGGGAAGCGGCGAGTATGGTATTGTACTCGGTGTTCTTATAGGCAGTCTGCACTACTTTGATATCGGGATTTTCCATCTCAAACTTTGCAATCTGCTTTGCATAGAAATCGACATCTTCCGGCCTCCAGGTCCAGAATTCCAATACCGTTTTTTCTTTTTGGGCAGCAGTGCTTTGCTCTGCAGTCCCTGCGGCAAATACGCTTGCCGATGCAACAAGGGCGATGAGCAACAAGATAACCACGTTTCTTTTCATTGAACTTCTCCTTTTGTTAATGAGACTTTTCCGTCTTAGCGGAAAATTGTTCCGTACACTTTGATTTTGAGGCCCAGCAGTAGCTACTGTCAAGAAAATAATAAAACATAGTTTTAAACATAAAATAATTATTAGTGAAAATAATTTTTAAAAAATTCTGGCAATATTTCCTTTTGATGATATTCTATTGAAAATATAGTGCGGGGGTTTTCTTGATGAAATACTTTCTCTTCAAGCATTTCCCGATTTTGTAGTAGTAGAATGGGCTAATACCCTAGGAATTTGCATACGTTTTATACCAATACAAAAAAACTAAAACTGACGAATCATTGACAGACAGTTTGTATCACGCAATACAGAGGAGAGAGCATGTATATAGTCGTCCCTATCAAGCAGGTTCCCGAGACAAGCAATGTCCAGATGGATAAAGAGACAGGCACTATGATCCGTTCGGCAAGTGAGGCCATTGTCAATCCGCTGGACCTCTATGCCTTGGAGACTGCCTTGCAAATCAAAGAGCGCACCGGTGGCAGGATTACCGTTATTACCATGGGTCCTCTCGGTGCCGCGAAAGTGCTCAAAGAAGCCATAGCCATGGGTTGCGATGATGCCATCCATCTATCGGACAGGGCCTTCGGTGGTTCCGATACCTGGGCCACTTCCTATACCCTGGCATCGGCTATCAGAAAACTGGGTAAGGTTGACCTAGTCATCGCAGGGGAACGGGCCACCGATGGGGATACCGGCCAAGTAGGTCCCGGCCTTGCTTCCTGGCTCGATATGGGCCTGGTTACCTATACCTCCCACATCGAGGAACTTACCGATACCTATCTCATAGCGGAGCGATTGCTTGAGGAAGGCTACCAGAAAGTAAAAGCAACGCTTCCTGTGGTTCTTACCGTAGTAAAGGAGATAGCAATTCCTAGGTTGCCAACGCTTAAAGGGAAAAAACGTGCGATGCACATGACTATCCCCCTTTTGGGGGCAAAGGACCTTGGCCTCGAGAATGCTGACCTTGGTCTGTTGGGTTCACCTACCAGGGTAGTCAAGATAGAAAGTCCGAAGATCAGCCGTGCGTGCACAGTAGTAAAAGCTACCGATGACAGTTCTATACAGGAAGGGATAGACAAATTGATGCTGTTTCTCGCAAGCAAGGAACTGCTGGGCAAGGGAGTTGCAAAATGAATGAAATATGGACGCTTAGCGAACAACATGGGGGAAAACTCAAGGACGTCTCCTTTGAACTGCTTGCACGGGGCAGAGCCCTCGCCGATACGCTTCAAAGCCAGCTCTGTACTGTAGTTTTGGGAAACAAAATCGATGATAAAGAGCTTGAATCGTTGATTTTCCATGGTGCCGATACTGTGTTTTATGTTGAAAACCCCTGCCTTGGCGATATGGTCTGTGAAATCTATGCAATGGTACTTGCCTATCTGGTTGGTGAATATACTCCCCATGTGCTGTTAGCAGCCGCTACGACCACAGGGCGCAGTGTTTTGCCCTATCTTGCGGTAAAGATCCATACAGGGCTTACCGCAGACTGCACCGACCTTGCCATCGAGAAAGAGACGGGAAACCTTCTGCAGACCAGGCCGGCAATCGGGGGGAATATCATGGCTACGATAAAAACCCCGAACCACAGGCCCCAGATGGCGACAGTGAGACCTAAATCCTACAAGGCCCTTGCTGAAGATAGATCGAGAAGTGGAAAGGTGGTAAGGGTTGCATGGAATCCTGAATGGAATGACACAAGGGTCCAGGTTCTCTCGTATCGCGAGGAGTGTGGGAATTCCAGTTCCCTGGAAGAGGCCGATATCGTAGTTTCCGGTGGCAAGGGCCTGAAAAAGCGGGAGAACTTCCGCTTGATCGAAGAGCTTGCAGATAGTCTGGGAGGCCAAGTGGGAGCCTCGCGTGATGCTGTCGACCGTGGTTGGGCCAGCTACCCTCATCAGGTAGGCCTATCGGGAAAGACCATATCACCGAAACTCTACCTGGCTGTAGGGATTTCCGGGGCTGTCCAGCACCTGGCAGGTATCAAGACTGCAGAATATATCGTGGCAATCAATAGCGATGAACATGCCAATATCCTACAGGTTGCCGACTTTGCCCTTGTCGGTGATCTGTTCGCGATTTTACCTCAATTATTGAGGCGTCTGGGCACGCAAGGCGGGGAGAAATGAATACCTATACAAAAGTAACACCAGAAATTGTCTCAGAACTTTCTACAATTGTGGGAAACAATAACCTTATCAGCGATTTCGACCGTATGGAGAACTATGGGCATGATGAGACTTCAAAGGAAGAATATGGCCACATGCCTGAGGTGGTAGTCATGCCACAGTCTTGCGAGCAGGTAGCACAGGTCATGAGACTTGCCACCAGATACCATATTCCCGTAACTCCCAGGGGAGCCGGTTCAGGGCTGAGCGGGGGAGCAATCCCTCTTTTCGGGGGAATCGTACTTTCGGTTGAAAAAATGAACAAGGTTTTGGAAATCGATGAGAAAAACCTTACCGTAACTGCCGAGGCAGGGATTATCACCAACGAGCTGAACAACCAAGTCATAGAGCATAAACTCTTTTTTGCCGGGTACCCGATGAGTCTTGAGACATGTTTCCTCGGTGGGAATATTGCTGAGAATGCAGGCGGAGGAAGAGCAGTAAAATACGGGGTGACCGGAAGATATGTCCTGGGTCTTGAAATCGTTACCCCTGATGGCCGCATCGTGAACCTTGGGGGAAAAGTGACCAAGGATGTCAGCGGCTATGATTTGAAACAGCTGTATATCGGTTCGGAAGGAACTTTGGGTATCATCACCAAGGCTACCATAAAGCTGCTCGGTCTTCCCACGGCAAAAGCCGACCTTCTAGTACCGTTCAAGACAGCGGAGGAAGCCATTGCGGTTGTCTCTGTCATTATGACCAAGGGCATTGTCCCGACAAGCATAGAGTTCATGGACAGGACTTCCTTGCAGATGTCCTGCAATTATCTCAACGAAACCCTTCCTCTTGAAAAAGTGGGTGCCATGCTGCTCATCGAGCTTGATGGCTCAGAGGAAAAACAGGTTGAGGCGGATATGATTAGCGTGGGAGACTTGTGCGAGGCGAATGGAGCTATGGAGGTCTATATTGCCGAGGACAAAAACACTCAGGAACGAATCTGGTCTGTGCGAAGGAACATTGCCGAAGCATTGAAGGTCTATAGCCCGGTGCAGAGTCTGGAGGATATTGTAGTCCCTATCGGCTCTATTCCCCTGGTTCTTCCCAAACTGACCATGCTTTCAGAGAAGTATGGGGTGACCATTCCCTGTTATGGCCATGCCGGGGATGGAAATCTCCATGCCACTATTGTAAAGAACCCAGAGAGCACTATGGAACACTGGCATGAAATAGAGCCTATGATTCTGCGTGAGCTCTATGCCTTCATTGTCACTGAACTCGGGGGAAAGATCAGCGGGGAGCATGGCATCGGTATAAAACGGAGGGAATTCTTGCGTGAGGTTATCTCCGATACCGAATACGACTTGTTCTGTGCGTTGAAGAAGGCCTTTGACCCGCAGATGATTATGAATCCGGGAAAGATCATTCGGATACAGTAAATTGCTGGAGGTTTCAGGTACTACCTGAAAAGGATTTGGAAAATGGGCACCCCCCAGAAAGCTGGAAACAACTTGTAGGGGGTGTACGTAAAAAGGCGGAGACAAGGGTGAATTCAGTCGGAGCTATACAGCTTTGGCCGTCAAGTCCTTATACCAGACATTCATGCTTTCGATATTACCTGAGATGTCAGTATTGTTTTTTAACCTTCCTCCGTATAGGTAGCCTGCCTTTGAGAACGTTATATTCATGCCCTTGGAGATGGCCCTGGCAATGGTAAAGGCTGTTTTGATTCCTTTCTTCTGTGCTTCCTGCTCCAAAAAGAGTAAAAGGTGAGAGGCATAGTTATTTCCCCTGTGGCTAGGCAGCGTTGCAAAATCGGTCATTTCGCTGTGGAGATGGTCTTTTGCAAAATTACATTCAGCGGAGGCAAGGGCTACCAGGTTCCCTTTCTTTTCTATCCCAGCAAACAAGGTAGTTCCTTTCAAAGAAGATTCGATAAATAAAGGGTCGTCAATAGGAAAGGGATACGAGGAGAATACTTGCTTGTAGAGCAATGACATCCGTGGAATATCTTCAACAGTGCAAAGCCGGACTCTAGTACCCTTTCCCAAAGGGGGTAGCGGTGATGTATTCTTTGCCTGGGCGAGGGAGAGTACCTGGTTGTACTCTGGTATTTTCAATTCCTGCTCCCGCTCGGATGTAAAGTATTTGCATAGAAACAATCCTTTCTCTGTGCCCCCATAGAGTCCGTTTACGAGAGCTTCCACGGCAAACCCCGCTTGGAGGAAGGCCTTTGACTTGGATTTGGGGACTTTTGAGAAAATCTTGCCATACCCATGTTTTACGGCAAGTTTGTTCATGTGGGCAATAAGGAAAACAGGGTCAGCTTCCCTGATATCCATCATATATACTCTGCTGTTATTCTCTCCATGCTGAACTAAAGCTCCATCAAGTGCAAGGGTAGTATCATACATTGACAGCCTCCTTGACCTGGGAAGTTTTGGTTGCCTTCTCATGACAACTAGGTGTCATGGAATAGTTTTTCTCATAGTCACAAAGTAATTTCTCGATTCCGATTGCCTTGTATTCGTCCGCTTCCTGGAGTTTGAGCTCAAGGTTGCATTTTTCACAATTCCGATCACAGGTAGTGGGTACGTAGGAACTTGGTTCCTGGTAGGTAGTGATGACTCCCTCGTAGTTGCGGAGAATTACTTTGTTTGAAGACCAGGAAATCAGATAGTTTGGCATGACTGGTATTTTCCCTCCGCCACCGGGAGCATCGATAACATACGTGGGGACGCAGAGTCCACTGGTATGGCCCTGTAGGCTTTCCATAATCTCGATACCTTTTCCTACGGAAGTTCTGAAGTGGGAGAGCCCCTCCGAGAGGTCACACTGATACATGTAGTAAGGTCGGACCCTGTTTTGCACGAGTTTATGGACCAATGACTTCATGATACGGGGGCAATCATTCACTTCATTAAGTAGAACAGACTGATTTCCCAAGGGAATGCCTGCATTGGCAAGTTTTTCCAGGGCTTTTCTGGAGGAGTCAGTCATTTCCCTGGGATGGTTGAACTGGGTGTTCAAAAACAATGGATGATGCTTCTTAAGCATAGCTATCAATTCATCGGTAATCCTATAGGGGAGTACCACCGGCACTCTTGTACCGATACGGATAATTTCAACATGTTTGATTTTCCTCAGTTCGGTGAGAATCCAATCGAGATATTCATCGCTGAGGAGCAGCGGGTCTCCGCCACTGAGCAGGACATCCCGCACAATCGGATGCTCGGCAATATACTGGATGCCTTGTTCGATCCGCTCTCGATCGGGGATGCTCTCGATATCCCCGACTTTTCGTTTCCGGGTACAGTGCCTGCAGTACATGGCGCAGGTATTGCTGACCAGAAAGAGTACCCTATCGGGATAACGATGGGTCAGGCCGGGAACCGGGCTGTCCACATCTTCATGCAAAGGGTCTTCCATATCACAATCCATAATGTCCAGTTCTTTGACCGAGGGAAATGCTTGTTTGAAGATAGGATCGTTTTCGATTGAATCTGTCGAGTCGCTTTGGATGAGAGACAGGTAATACGGGGTGATGGACATGGGGAATTTTTTAATGGTTCTCTCGATATCATTGCGTTGTTTTTCAGGGAAAGAATAGGCTAATAGTTTTTCAAAGGTCTCAATATCCCTGATGCAATGTCTCATCTGCCATTTCCAATCATGCCAGCGTGTATGGTCCACGGTAGTGTCGAATCGATCGATGATCTGTTGTTGTGATTGTGAAAAAGGCATAGAGAAAGCTCCTTGGTTTTAATGTGATCTAAGCACATCTCTGATAGTTTTTGGACATGGTTTATTTTGGCAATGTATTTGCCTGTTTTGCCCAATTACATGAGAAATATTTTTTATATTTTAAGTAATTATAACACAGATAAAGAATAACTGCAATGGTTGTCTTCTGCAGTCAATTAATCGGGTATTTTTTACGGTAATTATTGGGGTAAGAAGTATCTTTCAAAAGGAATTTTAAAGGTGTTTTTTTACGGCAAAAACAAGACATTACAGCTTTTCTGAATGCTCCGGTTTTCCTTGCAAATGACCTCTTTTAACTTACAAAGCAAGGTTGCAGCTTTGGCCGAGGTAGTTTGGTTTGCAGGATCGGAAGCAATATTTGCCATGGCGGGACCACCCCCCCCCTACCTGAAAGCCCCAATAGATCTGTAAGGGGAAAAGGGGCTTGGTTAGACCTTTGGGCAAAGGTAGGTAGTACCTATGTATACGATGTGGCAGGGGGTAGAAACCCCCTGCAGGTATGGTTTGCTATCAGACATATAGCGAAGTCGCAATCATCACCAAGAGAATGGAGAAGAGGGTATCGAGGCTGAGCGTGTTGTCCACATAATCGGCGTTTGCCTTGTCTCCCTGGCGCATATAGATGGTAATGACAAAGGGAGGCGGGGTGAGAAACATAACCAATACTGCATAGCGGTAGATGCTATCCATGTTCAGTAGTCCATCCACTATAAAATAGTTGATTGCCAAAGCCAAGACAAATAGTACAATCTTTCTGAAAAGGATGGTCTTCACAGACAGGGCCAGACCTGCACGTTTGATGTGAATGCCATATCCTATGGAGATGGCGATGAGAGGAACGGTCAAATTTGCAAGGAGTGCGATAGATTCGCCTATTGCTGTCCAGAAAGGACTGGGGGGAATTGCTTTGCCTATGAGGCTGACTACGATTCCTGCAAAGATTGCCACAATCACAGGGGAGGTTAAAAACTGCCTGAGTAAGACTTTTGGGCTGGTTATCCCGTCGCGTTCGCGAATCAGGAGAGCCATCAGGACAAAGAAAACAAAGAGTACCTGTCCAAGGTCCACTAAGGCCATCTTGCCAAGATTCTCGCTGCCATAGACGGAGAGAAACAAAGCATACCCAAGCATTCCCATTTCAAAGCCACCCATCAGCAAAGGGAAATAGGGTGACACTAGCTTGAGCGGTTTTGCAAGTGCTTTGCCAAGCAGGACCATGAAAAGGCATACCAGAAACATGGCGACTACCAGCAACAGGTACCGCTTTTCGATTTCCAGGGAGGAAAAAGCCTGGAACAAGAGTGCAGGCAGGGCCAATGTAGAAACGACTTTTTTGATGCCAGCTAGAGAGGCTTCTGTAAACATTGTCGACTTCTGCAATAAAAAACCAAGCACGAACAATAAAAGAATTGGAAGAATTGACCACATATGCAAACGTACCTCCCTTGCGTTATGTACCGTATCAAGAATTCGTTTGGCAAAACTGTACGTTAAGCCCTAAAACAATAGCATCCCCAAGGAAGTGGGGCAAGGATTCGTGCCTAGTACATGCGACTAGATAACCTCCTATTGGATTGCTCCAATAGGAGTGATTTGTTTCAGTAGGTCATAGACTATTTCTAAAATGATCCAAAGCCTCGAGTACACCGCCTGCAATGGCCTTTGCCTTGTCGCTGGCAGTAGTAAACTGTGCTTCTTTTCCCCTTGGGTCGATGTCGGCTACCTTGAAGCCCTTGGTTACCAAAAGCCCATTGTTGAGCAGTCCCCTAAGCATACCGTCGATGGTTGCCAAAACTGGCTGGTCATCTACTGTTGCGATGCAGTCCCCTGCCTTGACAATATCACCGAGTTTTTTGTCTGAGTAAAAGATTCCTTCGCCTGGGCTGCGCAGGACCCGTTCAGCACCGTACCCGCCGATAATGCCGGGAATCCCACTGTCCGGGATAGCACATCCTTCTTTGATAATCCTTCCAAGGGTATGGCCCCGTTTGGTTTCGATGACAATATGGCAATCTGACCCTGCAGTGAAACCAGGGCCAAGGCCAATGACCAAGGGGGCATCGGTGATGTTGGTGCCCAGATTCCGCTTAGCCAGAATTGCATCGACGACACACAGCGGTTTCAGTTTTGCAATAGACTCACCCTTCGGGTCACAGAGAATTGGGATCTTGCCTTCCTTGAGAATTGCATAGACATTTGCCAGGTTGTCACAGCGTTCGGCAGTCGTATCCTCTACCGTGGTTGTTTTGTCAAACATAGCCTGGGCAAGGCTTACCGTGCACCTGATAACCGTAGGCTTATCGGTTTCCAGGGCAATGACCTGGTACCCTGCATTTGACAACCTGATAATGACCCCGGTCGCAAGGTCCCCGGCTCCCCTGACAATGACCAGGTTTCTGTTCTGGTACTTTAAGCTGTTCCCCGTTGTTTTGTTTTTCACTTTCATGATTTCGGCTAGGACACTCACCGCTATTTCTTCAGGACTCTGGGACCCGATATCGAGCCCAATGGGACTGAAGAGACGACGTTCGTCGCTTGGTGTCAGCTTCAGTTGCTCCTTTAAGGCCCTTTCCTTATTGTGGGAGGCAAGGATTCCCAGATACGGGGCATCGGTCGAGAACAGATAGGAAGCTTCTTCAAATCCGAAGGCATGGGCAGCAATTACGATATAGGTATACGGCGTGACGGTGACCTTATCCAATCCTTCTTTGATAGTAGGGGCCAAGACCAATCTTCTTGCTTTCGGGAACAAGGACCTTTGGGCAAATTCATCCCTGGTTTCCAAGACCTGGATCTCGAAACCCAACATATCAGCCAAGTTGGCTATTGCCTGGTTTACATGTCCCCCCCCGATGAGCAGAAGGGAGGCACAGGTTTGGGGAATATCCACAAAGTAGGTATATTTGTCTTCTTCGATACATATGCCTTTGTTCCTGCTAAGGGCTTCTATTGTCTTTTGTGCAAGCAAAGGGGAGGGATTGCCATATACAAAACCTTCGGGAGTTGCAAGGAAACGTTTTTTTATATCACCGGTAAGGGTCGTAACATAAGCAAAGGGAGAATGAAAATGCTCAAGGTCAGTGGCTAGCAGAAAAAGTTGATCATCCTCTCCAGGTTGTATCTGCTCTATATAGAGTTGCACAGAACCCGCCTGTCTGTTAGCCACCTGCTCGATGGAAAAGGAGCCCAGATAGGTTTTTTCCTTGCTTTTTTGCAGCAAGACAGCCTGTTCAACAGCAAAAGCCTCCAAGGCCCCGCCGCCGATGGTACCGCTACATTGCTTATCTTCCCAGACAAGCATCCTGCCGTTTTCCCGGGAGGCCGATCCTTCTTTTTTAATGAGTGTGACCAAGGAAAACTTAGTTCCTTTCTGTATCAATTCATATGCCTTGGAAAATATCATTGAGCTCATAAATCCTTCCTGTAATAGAGTATGTTTTGCTTTAGCGAACCGAAAAACAGGGGGTAGGGGAGAGAAACCGAATCAGACAATTCCCTGCAGGCGTCAATTTGGTTTGAGGTGACTTGGTTGAAAAGAACCACTCCCTTTCCCGTCATTCTTTTTGTTATTCCTTCCTTATGCAGAAGCAGTTTTTTCAATGTCTCGATATCGACCAATTGTTCGGGAAAATCCTGTGCATAGAGCTCCGAACCAAAACAATTTTCTGCAAACGGTTTTTTCAGGGTTGCAAAGGATGCTATGGCAATCGTTGCCGTCACAAAAGAAGGCACGACAGGATCGCCTTGGTTATGGAGTTTCAAGCCCAGGTGCCTCGAGCCGTCTGCTTCCAGAATAATGACATCATAGAGGGAGCGCAGGCGGTCTATCTCCTCAATAGGGGGAGTCAGGGCTTTTTCTCCCTTTCTTGCATAGAATACCCGTTCGCCTTCTTTGGGCATATGGGAAAAGACGGAAGAGTCAAAGAAATAGGAATCACATCCATATTCTACATCTGAGGGAAGCATAAGCTTTGTCGTAGTGGAAAGAAGCACCCGCTTTTTCTGTTTGCTATACAATGAGGCAAGCTTGATCATGCAAGTGGTTTTCCCACCGCCTCCGGTTATGGCAATACAGGATTCATATCCGTTAAGGGTTTTCAGGATTTCGGCATATAACTCGTGCATGGAGAAACTGTACCACCGTGAGGTCCTGCTTGCAAGATGGATTTCTTATATAACTAGCAATACCGCAAAAAAAGGCTACACTTATTGCATGAATACACAAAATATTTCCTATGCTATTGGGGTATCCATCGAAAATGACCGATATGTACTATGCAAAATGAATCTGCAAGGGAAGGATATCCATTATTACAGCGGAAGAACTGACACAGAGCGGGGACAGCAGAAATTCCTCTCAAGGTTTTCTTTTGATTCGATTGCCTTGATACCTGACTGTTATCTTGCTGTCAGGGCCTATGAACTGTTTTCCGAGCAGGTAGCAATCTTTCCCTCGTCAATTCTCTGGGATACCTGGAAGAAGGCTGGGGTTAAAAATGGTGAGCCCCTCTCCCGGTTTGCAGCAGAGTTCCTGCTCAATGAGCAACTTCCGCCCATGGAACTGTCGGATTACCAGAAAGAGCAAATCCTCTTAGACCAACAAAAGGAATTGGAACAGATCCAGCGTATAGGGGACTCCTCGCAGGCTATCCTGCAGGAAGTTATCAAGGGAAGCAACGACCCGGATCTCTGTAAGAAGGCAATGCAGAATGAGTATGCTAGCAGGACGTTTCCCGCCGCAGGGGAAAGCACTGAAGAAACCGCCGGTCAATTGAAAATACGTGACGATGGTTCCTTCTTTTCACGATTCTACAAAGTGCTCAAGGATTCCTATTGAGGAATGCTTAACGTGAATGTAGACCCTTCCCCTATATGGCTTTCAACAGAAATGTTCCCGTTATGGATGTTGGCAATATGCTTGACAATGGACAGTCCCAGACCGGTTCCGCCTTCCTTCCTGCTCCGTGCCTTGTCGACCCGATAGAACCGTTCGAAAATTCTCTCAAGGTTTTCTTCGGCAATCCCGCAACCCTGGTCCTGTACTTTGAACAGTATCTGGTTCTCGACCTCCTCTACAACGATTGAGATGGTCTTTCCTTCCTCGCTGTAGAGAATTGCATTAAGAATCAGATTTACCATAGCCTGTATCAAAAGACCTTCGTTACCCATACAGTATAGCTTCCGCTGTACTTTGCTTTCGATAACCATTTTCTTCATACTCGCCTTATAGGTACACCGCCTAAGGCTTTCCTCGATAATGTGTTCGACAGAGCAGGACTGCATGGTAATCTGTTTTTCATCGTTCTCAAGCGAGGCAAGCAGGAGCAAGTCTTCTACAATGAGTTGCATCTGTTTGACATTGTCAAAGATTATTTCGAGAAATTGTTGTGCCTGTTTGCCCTCTGCCTGTTTGTTAACCAGAATTTCTGCAAAGCCTCCAATTGAAGTCAGCGGGGTTTTAAGCTCATGGGACACATTTGCCACGAAATCCTTGCGTACCAGCTCGAGGCGTCTGGTTTTGGTAATATCGGTGAAAGTCAGTACCAGCGAGATGATTTTTCCTTTCTTTTCAGCAACTGGTGCCATGCAAACCTGAAAGTACATTCTCTCTGAACCCTCAGGGCACACTGTCAGACAGCAAGGGGTAGCTGATTGACCTGTAAAGGCTTTTTCAATTGATGTCTGTACTGCTTCACTGAATACCCACTGCCGAAGGGGTGTCTCTTTGGCAATGGTGTTATGGGCAAATATTCTGTCAAACGCATTGTTTGACAGGAGAATTCTCAAGTTGCTGTCGATAAGGACTATCCCTTCTTCCATGGCATTGAAAATGGCAAGGAATTCGAAGGAAGTGTTCTGCAGTTGCTTGAACTGCTGTTGCAACTGGACTGCCATCCCATTCAGGGTTTCAGAGAGAATTGTATATTCTGTAGGGCCTATAACCGTTGCATGGTGGGATAGATTGCCTTTGCTATATTCGATTGCCGTGTTTGTTAAAATTTCCAGGGCCTTTGTCGTATGGTTGATAATAAAGACAATCGTGAGCATGGATAAAAGTAGCAAGGCCAAGAATATCAAAGCAAGGTCGGATAGAAACTCGTATGTCCAGTTCTTGATGACCGATAGTTCCCTGCTGACCCGTATGACCTCATTTGAGTCAGTGAGCAAGGCTTCATAGAGCAGTTGTTGCTTGGCGTTGGCACTGCTTCTTATTGCCGTACCGGTTCCTTTTGCAAACGCATCCTTAATTTCCTGGCGATAGAGATGGTTGTCCAGGTCTTTTGGATTGAAATAGGTGTCATAGCTGACTGTTCCGTCACTTTTGATAATGGTTATCCGAAGTGAAAAAGCTGCGGCGTAGGTATCGAGTTCTTTATCACTGAGATTTGCCTCCCTTAAGTAAACCGCATGGTTCGAAAGGCGTTGTTGTTCCCTGGTTATCTCAGAAGACCTGTAATGAAGGACGGTAAACAAGGCACAGGCAAAGATAGCCATAGCCAAAAGGCTTGTGGCTGTAACAATAAGAATAAACCGAAGGGAATGTTGTTTTTTCAAATCAAAGCTCCTTGAATGTATAGCCAATACCCCAGATTGTCTTGATAGAGTTTCCTTCTTCTCCTAATTTCTTTCTCAAGGTTGCAACCTGCACGTCTATTGAACGGTCGGTGACCGGATAATCGTTGCCCTTGACTTTGCTTATGATCTGGGCACGGGTAAATACCTGTTCCTTGTTTGAGGCTAAGAGATACAATAGCGCAAATTCAGTGGCAGTGAGGTCTACTTGTTTGTCTTGTACCATACAGAGATGCCTCGTTACATCCATCGTCAGATTATTTGCACGAACAATTGTCTCCCCTTCGGTATTTGTCTGCATTCTCCTCAGTACGGCTTTGATCTTCGAAATCATAACCTTCATGCTGAAAGGTTTGGTAAGGTAGTCATCGGCTCCAAGTTCCAGCGCCATGACGATGTCGCCTTCGTCTCCTTTTGCAGATGCAATAATTATAGGTACGCTGTTATGCAGGCCGTATCTGATTTCCTTGATAGTTTCCAAACCGTCCATGACAGGCATCATTATATCTAGGATTATAGCATCGATCGTTTCAGTAGCAAGCAGGCGCAATGCTTCTTTCCCGTTTTCCGCGGAAACTGTCTTGTACCCATTGGTTTCAAGATTAAAACACTCGAGCCTGCGGATATCCAGATCATCATCGACAACAAGAATAGTATTCATGCATCTACCCTAGTATGGGAGGCGAGGGGAAGACAAGTGCATGCCTACCTTATTAACACATTTTTTATATTTGGAACAATCTTGTGGTTGTTTAATGAGCAATCCCTTTCCTTTGGTTATTCTGGAATATGTTGGAGCCCAGTGCTATAATCCTGTTGGAGGTACACTATGGTAGCTTGGCAAATCTGGATAGTTGTAGGATTGGTTCTTTTTATCCTTGAATTGTTCACCCCTGGTTTCTACATAATGAGTGTGGGGCTGGGGTGCTTCGTTTCTGCTTTGGGCTCAGCCCTTCATTTGTCTTTTATTTTGCAGGTGGTCCTGTTGGCAGCAGGCTCGTTGGCAAGTATATTCCTCCTACGGCCACTTTTGTTGCGTTACAAGGGTGATGGAAAGAAAAGCGGGGTGGACGCGTTGGTCGGACGTGAAGCTCTCGTAATCGAATCGATCGACAATGCATCGAATGAGGGAAGAATAAAGGTTGGCGGGGAAAACTGGAAAGCCCGCAGTGTTGAAGACCAGCATATCGAAAAGGGAACTATCGTAATTATCGAGCATATCAGTGGCGTAACGGCTTCTGTAAAGACAAAGGAGAGCGAAAAATCATGAGCCCTGCAATTTTGATTGCCATATTGTTTGCGTTTTTTATTTTATTATCTCTACTGAAAGGATTGAAAGTCGTACCACAGGCTCAGACTATGGTGGTCGAGAGGCTTGGGAAATATCACAGGACCTTGGAAAGCGGGGTCACGGTCATTTGGCCTTTTATTGATAAACCAAGGACAATTCCCTGGAGAACGAGCGTTTCCGGGCAGAAAGGGGAAAAAACTGTCAAACTTGTAGATACCAAATGGATAGATTTACGCGAACAGGTCTATGATTACCCGAAACAGAATGTCATAACAAAGGATAATGTAAATGTTGAGATAGATGCATTGCTCTATTTTCAGATTACCGATCCGATGAAGTCAGTCTATGAGATCGCAAACCTTCCGATGGCAATCGAGAAACTGACACAAACCGCATTGCGTAACGTCCTCGGTGAACTTGAACTGGACCAGAGTCTGACAAGCCGCGATACAGTCAACGCCAAATTGACACAGATCCTGGACGAAGCGACCGACAAGTGGGGAGTGAAAGTAAATAGGGTAGAGTTGCAGGATATCAATCCACCCCAGGAAATTCGGGAACAGATGGAAAAACAGATGCGGGCTGAACGTGACCGCAGGGCTGCCATCCTCATCGCTGAAGGACAAAAGCAGGCGCAGATACTTGAGGCTGAAGGTTTCAAAGAGAGTGCAATCAAACGAGCTGAAGGTGAAGCAGAGGCAAGGATCAAACGCGCCAATGCGGAAGCAGAGGCTGTAAAGCTACTCAAAGGGGTGTTTGGTTCCGACTCCACGTACACGCAGTATCTGGTAGCAATGCGCTATATTGATACCTTGGGTGAAATGGTGAAAGGGAAAGACAATAAGGTAATCTATATGCCATATGAGGCAACCGGGGTGTTGTCTTCCCTTGGCGGCATAAAGGAATTGCTGAAATCGTAGTACCTTGGTAATGCATAAGCAAAAGGCGCCGTAATGGCGCCTTTTGTTAGTATTGCTGCTGTTTGCCGAAACTTATCTGGGCAATGCAATGATACTCTTGAGTTCAGGTTTTTTCTTGAGGTTCTTTACCAGGTCCCGTGCACGGCCCTTGTTCACATAGTCTTTGCTCTCAAAGGTGTAATGGAAATTGGTGTGGACATCATAGGTTCCATTCATCAAAGCATAGGCATCTTCGGTAATGACCAATTCTTCATCGGTAGGGATGACGAAAATCTTAACCTGGGAATCATCGGTACTGATCTCAAATTCGCCATTGCGGCAATGGCAGATTTCATTTTTGTACTGGTCGAGTTTTGCGCCGATTACTTCAAGCCCAACGCAGGAACCCTTACGGATGTGTCCGCCCATTTCCCCGACACCGGCGGTAAATACAATGGCATCAACCCTTCCGCCGAGCAAGGCTGCATATCCTGCAATATATTTTTTGAGGCGGTGACATTCGAGGTCGATGGCTAGCTGGGCACGTTCGTTGCCCTCTGCAGCTGCAGCTGCTACGTCACGGCGGTCACTCATGCCACAGATGCCGATCAAACCACTTTTTTTATTCAGGGTTGTGTCCATTTCCATGGCAGACATGCCGGTGTTCTGCATCATGTAAGGAATGATTGCTGGGTCAAGGTCACCGCTTCGTGAACCCATTACCAGACCTTCAAGGGGGGTAAGTCCCATGGAAGTGTCAACACAGACTCCGTTTTTCACTGCACAGACAGATGCGCCGTTGCCGATATGGCAAATGATGACATTTGTATCTTCATTCTTTTTGCCAAGCAGAACAGCAGCTCTCTTTGCACAATACAGGTGGCTGGTTCCGTGGAAACCATATCTGCGGACATTGTTATTAGTATACCATTCATAGGGAACTGCATACATGAATGCCTCGGCGGGCATTGTCTGATGCCAAGCGGTATCCAAAACAATGGCCTGGGGAACATTCGGCATTGCCTTTCTTGCTGCTTCGATGCCCATGATATTGGCTGGCATATGCAGAGGCCCGAGGGGAATGACTTTTTTCAGCTGTTCAACAACTTCATCGGTAACCAAGGCAGACTTTTTAAACAACTCACCACCATGCAGTACACGATGTCCCACTGCTCCGATTTCGGAGAGGCTCTTGATCACCCCATGTTTCTCATCGAGCAACATTTTGATAATGAGTTCAATTGCTTCTTTGTGTGTAGGGGAAGAAAACTTTTCGTTATACTCTTCCTTGCCGGTTGCTTTGTGTTCAATTGTCGAATATTCGAGACCGATACGCTCAACAACGCCAACAGCCAGAATATCCTTGTTTCTCCAATCGTAAACTTGGTACTTGGCAGATGAACTGCCACAGTTCAAGGTCAGAATTACCATGAAAGTCTCCTCTAAGTGATTCAAAAAAAATAGATGAATTTTTCTACCCCGACATTAAACCACTAATGCAGTGAATAATCAACTGAAGCAAAACCCTTGGAAAGGTATCTTTTGCAATATGAAAGAATTTTTCCTGATATTTTTCCAACTTTTCCCCTTTTTATTATTTGCAAACCAGAATCTAACATGTAGTTTTACTCCGAATGAAAGCCATTACTCCCTTTCGGTCGAGAATGTCAGTGACAATGCTTTCTGGCAAACTGGAATCTCTTTTACAGGGAAAGATGGATACTCACTCACGCTTCCTGTTACGGGTTCCCTGCAAACTGACTGGGGGCTTTTTACGTTTGGCAGCCGTGCTCTCTGGGAAAACAGCAGGTTTTGTACATTCCTTGATGGGCATCCTTCCCTCATGTTTTCAAATGGGTGCTTTTCGGCATCATTGACCAACAGCTTCTTGAATTTGCAAGGACCTCGTGCCTTTGAGGTGGAACTTCTTTTAAAAAATGCTTCTATTTCGTTGTTGAATTGGGCTTGGGGTGCCTCAAATATTGAAAAAGAATACCACTATGTTACTACCTGGGATGAACAAAAGGCTGCAGGGGGTTTGGCAGGTAGCCTTTTTCTGCACGGAATGAAGGGTGAGGCCTCTCTTGAAGTGATTTACACTGGTGTCAGTGGCTTGCAAGCCTTCATCCAGCAAAAATTGGTGTTTCCCTTTGCTCAGGTTATGGTTTCCTATGGGGATAAAACCTATCCGAAATGTTTTAGGGTTGAACTTGCATATCAAGGTTGCAAGCTATTTGCAGATTATTCTTTTGAAAGCAAGTATGGAAGTATTCCTGTTTTTGGTGGGGAGTCACAGATTCACAATACCCAGATACAGGCAAGCCTACGAAAAGAAATAGGTCCTTGGTTCCTGGAGGTTTCATCATTTGCAGAGCAAACAATCAAAAAGGATGGAAGTGTCAAGTCCCGAAGGGATCTACAGCTATCCGCGGGAAAACAGGAACCGGACCAGATTTTTGAGGTATCGGTAAAAATGAAAGGGACACGAAATAGCGGCGACAAAAGAGGCCTTGCCTTTGTCAGCGAGGCCTCGTTGAGACTCTCGGATGTACTCATTTGCTATAGGGATGCGGCATTCAGTCTTTCCCTTTCCCACGATTTTTGCATTGGACAAGGAACCTTAGGGTTTCAGATAACCCAAAGGCAAGGAGGCCGAAATGCTCTTTGTGTATCTTACAGTACTACCATCGGCCGATGAATTGAATTTCTGGCTCCAGAGTAATATGCTGCTCTTTTTGCACAACTGCCTGTATATGGGCTATCAGGTCAAAGATGTTCTGAGAGGTTGCCTTTCCATTGAAATTAGTAATAATGTTGCCATGGCGGTTGCTGATGGCAGCCCCACCAATCTGCATACCCTTCAGATTGCACTCTTCGATGAGTTTTCCTGCAACGTGTCCAGGAGGGTTTTTGAATACACAACCGAGACTGGGATTATCATACTGGCCGTCCAGTTTCCGTTTTCTCTTGGCTTCCTCTTTGCGGAGTCTGGCATCTGAGGTCTGGATAGTAGGGATGAGGCGAAAACCTGCCTCGTACATGATGAAATCCCTATGGTCGGAAAAAGGGGACTTCCTGTAGGAGAATTCGTCAGCATGGGTTTGCATCCGGTGCAGTTTGCCGTCGAGGGTCATATAATCGACATAATATAGCAAATCGCTGGTCTGTACGTTGTTTGCCCCGCTGTTGCCAAAGATTGCCCCACCGATTGTTCCCGGGATACCCCCTAGGTTTTCCAAACCGGAAAGCCCTGCCTCGATGGACCTGTCTATTGCCCGGTCGAGAGAGAGCCCACAACGGACACAGAAAAGCTCACCGGAAATATGCAGTCTGGTAAGATGCGTCGTCACAATGGTCAAACCTTCGATCCCGTTATCACTGATCAGGCAATTCGAGCCACCCCCGAGAACCGTAACCTTCATTTGCTGCTCTTCTGCATAGCTTAAAAGCGAACGCAACTCTTCGAAATCCGAAGGGTGGGCTGCGCAGTCAGCTTTACCACCGGTATGGATGGTGGTATGGTCAGAGAGAGGAACCTCATATTCCAGTAATTCTTCAAGGTTGATTTTTTCACCACTATTGCGTACATTGATAGCCATGAGGGTATCTTATCCCCTTTTATCTGGGTGGGCAACCCAAAGGAGTTTTGAATGTCTATTTCCCTCTATAATACTATGAGTCGGAGCCTGGAAGAATTCAAACCGATTAGTAAAGAAGAAGTCGGGATGTATACTTGTGGTCCAACCGTATACAATTATGCCCATATCGGGAATCTCAGGACCTATCTTTTTGAAGACCTCTTGAAGCGCACGTTGCTTCATGCAGGGTATTCGGTAAAACATGTCATGAATATCACTGATGTCGGACATCTTAGTGGAGATGGCGACGAAGGTGAGGACAAGATTGAGAAAATGGCACATAAAGTCCATAAGACAGTCTGGGAAGTTGCCGATTTCTACACGAAGGCCTTTTTCAAGGATTCTGAGGCCTTGCATATTATCAGGCCTGAAGTGGTCTGTAAGGCTACCGATCATATTTCCGATATGATTGCCTTGATCAAACGCCTTGAAGCAAGCGGGCACACCTATGTAAATGGAGGGAATGTCTATTTCAGTATTGATTCCATCCCAGACTATGGTAAATTGGCTAGGTTGGATCTATCCAGTCTCCGTACTGCCGTACGCGATGATGTAACTGATGATTCCAACAAAAAGAATAGTAAGGATTTTGTCCTTTGGTTCACGAACAGTAAGTTCGGGGATCAGGCAATGATGTGGGATTCTCCCTGGGGAAGAGGATTCCCCGGATGGCATATAGAATGTTCTGCGATGAGTATGCGCTATCTTGGTGAAGAATTTGATATCCACTGTGGTGGTATCGACGCCATTCCCGTTCATCATACGAACGAGATTGCCCAGAGTGAGGCAGCAACCGGGAAAAAATGGGTCAATTATTGGATCCATGGAGAATTCCTGCTGGATAATTCTGGTAAAATGAGTAAAAGCAAAGGGGAATTCCTTACTTTGGCTTTGCTCATTGATAAAGGGTATGACCCCATGGATTACCGCTATTTTTGCCTTGGCGGACATTACCGGAGCCAGTTGAAATTCTCTTTTGAATCACTGGATACTGCGCATACAGCACGTTCCAATGTATTCGATAGGGTCATAGCCTTAAAGAGGGAAGGGGCAAAGGAAATACCCTTGGAGAGCGAAGCTGCAAAAGCCTATGCTGCCGCCTTCGATGAACACATCAACAATGATTTGAATACTCCGCGGGCTCTTGCCGATCTTTGGGGTGTCCTAAAAGATGATACGTTGCTTTGTGATGAAAAATATACTTTGGTGCTCTATTTTGATGACCTCTTTGGGTTAGGTCTCAAAGATCTGACAGTTCCAAAAGAACATGTTGTCGACAACCCTGAAGCACTTGCCTTGCTTGAGCAGCGCACTCAAGCAAAGAAAGAAAAAAACTGGTCGCTCGCGGATTCGATTCGCCAGCAACTGGATGCGTTGGGGTTTCTTGTCAAAGATACAGCCTCTGGGCCTACTTTGGAAAAAAAGATGTAACTTGGTTACCAGTGAGTTGTTAAGGTTATGGAAATACAGAGCAACGATGAGCGTGCGTTCAAGCAGGTGTATGAGCAGGTTTTCCCGATTTTGATGCGTGTTGTGTATCATGTCACCAATAATCAGGATCTTGCGGAAGAAATTTGCCAAGAAGCATTCATCAGGTTTTTTGATAAGGGGATGGAATTTGCAACCCTTGATGATGCCAAGTATTGGCTAATCAGGGTTTCAAAGAATCTTGCCATCAACCAGGTCAAGCGGAAAGCGCGTGAACAGGGGATGGTTGAAAAGCTGAAGCGGTATCCTTCTTCGCACTCGAACAACAAGGATGGTGGACAGGTCCTCGTTGAGAAGGAAACTTGCAAGCAAGTTCAGGATGCAATTGATATGCTTCCAGAGAAATTCCGGCTTGTCATCGTGATGAAGGAGTACACTGATATGGACTATAAGCAGATTGCCCAGGTTTTGCATATTTCCGAAAGCAATGTGAAGGTAAGGGTGTACCGGGCACGGAAAATGCTTGAGTCCATCTTAAACCAGGAGTAGCCTATGTGTGTCGATGATGAATTGTTGAATACTTTTTTAGATGGTGAACTTGCAGAACCTTGGAGAACCCAGGTTGAAGAGCACTTGAGCTATTGTAGTGCCTGTAAACAACGGTTGGAGCAATTGCGGACTCTGCATGAAAAAATTGCAAGCGCAGCGCTGAGGATGGAGGATATTAAGCCAAGGCAGGACCGTGTTTTATCATATTTTGAAAAAAGCCGGTTCCCTTCCAATAAAAAAATGGGGATTTTCCGCAAAAAGATCCAGGTTAAGCTTGTCCCTGCGTTGATTACTACAGCAGCAGCCTTTGTCGTTGTATTTATAGGTGCGTTCGTATTGTTCGGGACAAATGGACAACAGACGCAGCAGATATTGCCAGGGGTCTCAACTCCTATCGACAGTGTCAATGTCAGACAGGTTTCCGATATGCAGGAGGTAACCCTCGATTCTTTCTCCCTCGAGCAAATAGTGCAACATCTCGATTCGATGGGATATGCAGTGAAACTTGAGGTAAAAGCGGTTACACCGCTTGATTAAGTATTGATTCCATTATTTTCCTCGCTTTTAGGGCTCTACAACTTACTTGTAGAGCCCTTGTGATTCTGTTACTATAGTTGCAATATTTTTCGCTGTCAGGAGGCGTATTGTGAAGGCTGTCGAATTGCCAAAGGCCTATGATCCAAAAGACTTTGAGGATCGTGTGTACGAGGTCTGGGAAAAAGAAGGAATGTTTCGACCGAACGAGGGTGAAGGCGAGGCCTTTACCATTGTCATGCCCCCTCCGAATGTTACGGGAATCCTGCATATGGGCCATGCCCTGAACAATTCCCTCCAGGATATTCTTACCAGGTATTACCGGATGACCGGCCGACCGACCCTTTGGGTCCCCGGAACCGACCATGCAGGGATTGCTACCCAGAATGTGGTAGAACGCCAGCTTGCCAAGGAAGGGTTGCGTCGTCAGGACTTGGGACGGGACAAGTTTTTGGAACGTACCTGGGCGGTCAAGGAAAAACACCACGATATAATCAAAAGCCAGCTTGAAAAAATCGGAAGCAGCTGTGACTGGGAACATGAGCGATTCACCATGGATGAAGGCCTCAGTAGGGCTGTAAGGGAATCCTTTGTTACGCTGTATGAGCGTGGCCTTATCTATAAAGGCGAATATCTGGTCAATTATTGTCCCAAATGCGGGACTGCCTTGGCCGATGACGAAGTCGAATATAAGGAATTACCTGGAAAACTATGGGATATCCGTTATCCTTACAGTGATGGGTCTGGCTATATAACCGTTGCGACTACCCGACCTGAGACCATGTTCGGGGATGTGGCTGTTGCGGTAAACCCTGATGATGAACGATATACGTCCTTGATCGGGACTATGCTCGATCTTCCCCTTACCGATCGGAAGATTCCCATCATTGCCGATAGTTTTGTCGACCTTTCCTTTGGTACCGGAATGGTAAAGATTACCCCTGCCCATGATCCTAACGACTGGCAATGTGGTAAACGGCACAATCTCCCTGCTATCAATGTGCTCAATGGTGATGGCACCCTCAATGAGAATTGCCCTGAGAAATATCGTAATCTTCCGGCTACCGATGCCCGCAAACTGGTTGTCGAGGATCTTAGGGCACTGGGTGTCTTGGGCAAGGAAGTCGAGCATAACCATGAGGTAGGACATTGCTATCGCTGTTCTACAGTCATTGAACCATACCTTTCCAACCAGTGGTTTGTCTCTATGAAGGGTATGGCTGACAAAGCCCTTGCAGCCTGGAAGAACGATGAATTCACTTTCTATCCCAGACGTTGGGAGAACACCTATTCCCATTGGCTCGAAAACATCCATGACTGGTGTATTAGCCGCCAGCTCTGGTGGGGGCATAGAATCCCGGTCTGGTATTGTGAAGATTGCGGCGAAGTGATTGTTTCCCGTGACGATGCCACCGAATGTCCGAAATGCGGTTCGAAAAACCTCAGGCAGGAAACCGATGTGCTCGATACCTGGTTCAGCTCCTGGCTCTGGCCGTTCAGCACCCTTGGCTGGCCTGACAAAACAGCAGACCTTGAGAAATTCTTCCCTACCAGTACCTTGGTTACCGGTTATGACATCATTTTCTTCTGGGTTGCCCGGATGATCATGGCATCCCTGGAATTCTTGGGTGAGGTGCCTTTCAAAGATATTTACATTACCGGTCTCGTGCGGGACAAGCAGGGTAGGAAAATGTCCAAGAGCCTCGGCAATGGCATTGATCCTTTGGAGGTCATCGACCAGTATGGTGCCGATGCAATGAAGTTTACCCTTTGCTATATGGCAACCCAAGGACAGGATATCCTTATCGATATGGATTCCTTCAGGATGGGTTCCCGTTTTGCAAACAAGATATGGAACGCCGCAAGGTTCCTGCTCATGAATCTTGAGGGGGCAAACCTCCTCGATAGTAAGGAACTTACCCTTACCACCATGGACAAATGGATTTATAACCAGCTCAACGAAGCCACTTTGAAGGTTAAGGTTGCGATGCAGGGGTATAAATTCAATGATGGGGCACAGGCTATCTATGATTTCTTCTGGAACGACTTCTGTGACTGGTATGTTGAGAGTGCAAAGCACAATCTCTATAGCGAGGACCAGGCAGTCAAGGATCGTTGTGTAACCATCCTTCTTGATTTGTTGGCCGAATCAATGCGTCTGATGCATCCTTTTGTTAGCTTTATCTCCGAGGAAATCTATCAGAAACTTCCGAACGTACATGATAGCCTGATCACCAGCCGCTATCCTGTTTTCACAGAAGAGAGGAGTTTCAAGGATGATGCTCTGATGGTATCGCGTATGCAGGAAGCAGTTACCTCACTCAGGGCTGTTCGCAGTGAATTGGGTATTCCGATCGAGAAGAAAATCCGTGTGGTTATCAAATGTGACAAAGATTTTGTTGCGAGTGATTTCTTTGCAGAAGAGAAATGCCTTATTGCTTCCTTTGTCAATGCAAGCGAATTGTTGATTGACAATGACGGTAAGACAGATGTGCAGGGAGCTTTCCCTGTTGCTGGGACAGGCTATGAATCCTATGTCTTTGTTCGAGAGGCCATAGACCTTGAAAAGGAAATAGATCGTCTGAAATCTGACTTGCAGAAAAATACGGCTAGCCTTGAAGGTGTGTTGAAGAAACTCTCCAATGAGAAATTCCTGAACAACGCCAAGGAAGAGGCAATTGCCAAGGAGCAGGGCAAGAAGGCCGAATTTGAAGAGAAGATCGAGAAAGGCAATAAACACCTTGCCTTGCTTAAGTCCTTCCTCTAAAGACTTTTTTCTACAGTTTCTGGAAAAATGGCCTGTCTCCGGTAGGGGGCAGGCCATTTCAATACAAAAACTACGTATTAGGTAATTTCTGCAAAAATTTCATGTATATTGCCATCTGGGTCTGCAAACAGTGCTGTTCTTTGATTCCAAGGCATGTTTTGTGGTTCGCGAATAGAAGTTGCTCCTTTTGAGATTATCATCGTAAACGATTCATCAACATCGTTTACGATTTTCACAGGGGAAAGCAAGTTCAAAGCTCTGTCCAAATGACGCTTTCCTATATTCACTGCTATAGGCATACATAACATCTCTCATACAAATTGCAAATCTTGCTCCATCGTTTTCAAATTCAACATACTTGCCAAGGTCATTTTCAATGGTAAATCCGAGTACTTGATTATAGAAATTTTTCATTTTATCAATAGTATTTGTCCAAATCGTAATAAGATTGATTTGAGCTTTCATCATAGAGTATTCCTTGTTCTTCTTGACTAGTTTGTGAACCTAAGGTAAAAACTTCTTCTCAAGTTGCTAGTATCTGTTCTTTCTGATGCAATAGCTATGTAAAAAAAATCATTCAAACTAAAAGCAATGTCCAGTACAAAAAAAGCGCCCCATGCGGGACGCCATTAAACTTGAAGCATAAGTACTATTCAGTCTTTTCGTCCTGAATTTCCTTTCTTCTTTCTTTACAAAGCTTAGCAATTTCGGCCAGTGCCTTACGGGCTCTAGCTGCCGATACCTTTATACCTTTCTCAGAAAACTTCTGGTTTTCTGCAAGGTAGGTTTCATACTGTGCAACGATTTGCTCGTGAATAGTCATGGAATCCTCCGTTGGTCTAGGTTACCTTATTCTACCATGCTTTTTATTTAGTGCAAGAGATAAACTCAAAATAAACGCCCCAAATGCTGTTTATTATGTTATTTTTCTGTCTTTCCATACAAAACCTTTTCCGCTAACCCTCAGATAATACCCGTGAATATACATACTGACTACAAAAAGGAATGACAGTGGGCCCATGATGGCTACCTTAAAGGGATATCCATGGAACAAGGCCATCCTGATCCATGAGCCAAACAGGAGAAACGAACCTACCAAAGCAAGGGTTCCTGGTAACAATACAGCCGGATTGTCTTTGGAAATTACAAGCAGGACAGCTGAAAAGGGAAGTGAAAAAGCACATCCAATAAGCAGCATTGCTGCAACGAATATCGCGAAAAACATTGGTACCGATTGTTTGATTACCCCCGTTATGCTTCTTTCCGTACCTTTGAAAGAATCTTTGAACGAAGTATACATGGTACAGGATACATTGTTTTTTAAATCGGCAAACATCTGTTTATGGCCGTTTCTCGCAAAAGTACGGGCAAGCATGACATCATCGCAAATTACGTTTTTCATGGTAGAAAATCCGCCAATGGCAATAAGGGCAGATTTTCGAATGAACAGATATTGTCCGATGGCCATGGAAAATCCTGGAAATTGTAATTTTTCCTGCAGTTTTATGGGCAGATAGAGCACGGTATTCAATATCATTACACTGATGAGTGTCCATGTGAATATTCCTGTGCTTCTCTGCAGGGGATAGCCACTCAACAGGGAAGCCTTATGCTTGACCAGTACGTTCAAGCCGAACTGGACACTATGTATTCCATGAACCGTATCACAATCGGTAAACAACAGGAATTCACCTTTGCTTTCTTCAAAGAGCTGTTGCATCGCAAAGAGTTTTCCCCTCCATCCATCGTTTAGCTCCCTTCCTCTGATATATCGTACACGCGTATCTTCTTTTTGCAGGGCAAGGACTTTATCAGCCGTCCCATCAGTTGAATTATCATCAAGTACAAGGATTTCCAGGTTTGTGTAGCTTTGTTCCATCATGGATCTGACACATTGTTCAATCGTTGTTTCTTCGTTCCTGGCTGGAATGACGATACTTATAAAAGGGGACAATTCTGTTTTTTCAGTTGCATTGAGCTGTATGAGCCTTTTTTTATTTGTAGTGGAGAGTATGGCTGCATAGCATCCTACTAGCAAAAGTATGAATGAGAATATAAGCATCAGTTTGTTTTCTCCAATTCTGCAAGATATTCATCAAGCATATTGTCTAAACCATAGAGTGCTTTTGCTGCTTTCAGGTAGCCTGAGGCATTACCAAGATCACCAAGTTTGTAACAGGCTATTCCTATTCCGCTATATACGTTGGCAAGGTCCCATTTCGCAAGGGAATCCTTTTTTTGTCGTAGTACTTCCAAAAACATAGATAAGGCTTCCTTGATACTGTTTTGGGATATGGATGGTGAGTATAACATACTGTTCGCCTTTAAAAGAATTGCCGTCGTCTCCGTTGGAAAGTTTGTATAGGCTTTTCCTATCAGCTTGGAACTTGCAATTCCCCGGGAAAGGTTTAAGGAGCTAATCAGATACCATATGCCATTGATATCTGCGAGTGCACAATACGAGTAGAGAGTGTCTTTGCCCAAAGTGCCGGCCTTTGTTTCAGCTTCCCCCAGCAATTCCTTGGCATAAGGAATTTGCTTGGGTTCGACCTCTATACACATCCTAGCCAGCGCAGTATCTGCTTTGATTTCCAGCACCACGCGTTGTGTTGCGTCAAGGGAAGAGGAAGGCATTGCCAGGATCTCTGATCTGATCTGTTTTGCTTGTTCGAAATTGCCTGTGTTTTTCGTTTCTTCCAACAACTGTGAATACAGCGGGATACCTTGGAGAAACGCATAGCTGTCCGTAACAGTCTGTGCTGCTGAGGTATGCAGGACAAGGAAAACAAACAGCAAAACAAAGGCAATTGTCTTTCGCATACTACCTCTTATTTTCCGATTTCACGGCGAATGATATATCCTTTTTTTACCGGTAGTTCTGTTTTCAAGTACTGGACTTTACAATGGTCAGCCTGAAAAACTTCCTGGAACTTTTCATCTAGCAGGATAAAGTCGGAGTCTTCAAGTTTCAAGACATCGTTACCTATATATTCAAGGGTTTGTCCGACCTTGATTTGGTTTCGTAAATCCATCGACCAGACATGTTCTTGTACTTCCTCGTTTATAAAGCCACAGAATAGGTAGTCCCGAAGGTATCCTGACTGGGTGCTTGTATCTATGGATTCTCCCATTGCAGGGTCAACAGGTCCATGTCCATAGAAGAAACCTGTAGAATACTCACGATGGCTGATATTCATCAGGTCATCCCGATATTCCATCCAGCTAGCATCACCGGTTTCCAGGGCTTCCATCGCTTTCTTGTAGGCACGGGTGACTACCGCTACATAGTAGGGGCTTTTCATACGGCCTTCAATTTTCAATGAATCGATCCCTGCATCTACAAGGTCTTTGACATGGTCGATCATGCAAAGATCCTTGGAAGAAAGGATAGTCGTATACCCATCCTGCTCACTGATAGGATAGTAGACCCCGGGTCGCTGTTTCTCTTCCAAGGCAAGGTTCCCGCTTTGCAATAGCTGGTAATCCCAGCGACAAGTATGGGAACAATCCCCTTGGTTGCCACTTCGTCCAGTAAGGAAACTGGAAAGAAGGCAACGACCGGAGTATGCCATACACATAGCCCCGTGCACGAAGGTTTCCAATTGCAGATCGGGAACAGCATCCTTAATCTTCCTGATTTCAGAAAGGGAGGTCTCACGTCCTAAAATAACCCGGGAAAAGCCTAGGGACCGATACACCGAAGCACTGCTACTGTTCATGCAACTGGCCTGGGTAGAAAGATGAAGCTCTACCGAATCGCCGAATGCCTCGCGTATGATCGGGACCAGCCCAATATCACTGATTATGAATGCATCGAAAGGCCATTTTTTGATTTCAGGTATCTGTTGTTTCAAGTCTTGGATCTGGTCCTCATGAAACAGGATATTCATGGCACAGTAGAGTTTTTTTCCGGTTTTTTGCTTTAAAGCAACAACTTTGGCAAGGTCTCCCTCACCAAAGTTATGTGCATTTGCCCGAAGGGAAAAATCTGAAAGCCCCATATAGGCTGCATCTGCGCCGTAATCGAAAGCCACGGCCAGCTTTTCAAAGTTTCCGGCCGGGCTCAGTAGCTCAACGCTCACGCAGAACCTCCCCGACAGCCTTGGCAACTGCCGCGGATATCGAAGCCAACTCACTGGTATTGATACCAGGTTGTTCAATTGGTTCCATTGCAACCCGCTCGTTATCCTTGGGGAAGGCATGGGTCAGGACTTCTTCAATGTTACCGACAAGATGGAAGGTAATTCCTTCCTTGACTGTAGCATCGAGTTTATCCAGGTCACGTTTGTTGAACTGGGGTATAAGGATGGTGTCAATCTTGTTTCTCCTGGCAGCGAGGACTTTCTCCTTCAATCCTCCGATCGGCATGACTTTGCCCTTAAGCGAAAGTTCACCGGTCATTGCAAGGTTTTCCTTGATTATCTGGTTGGTTACCAATGAGTACAGGGCGACAGTCATGGTTACTCCTGCTGAGGGGCCATCCTTAGGGGTAGCACCTTCGGGAACATGGAGATGGATTGAGTTGTTCTCAAACCAGGACTTATCAATCTTGTGCTCCTTCGCATGGGCTTTAATCCAGGTATAGGCAATGTTTACCGATTCCTGCATCACATCCCCAAGCTGACCGGTCAGTTTCAAATCGCCCTTGCCAGGGACATTCTGGGCTTCGATGATAAGTGTGTCACCACCCATGCTCGTCCAGGCCAACCCGATTGCCATACCCGGTTTGTCTGCCTTGAGGATCTCATCCTCGACGAAGACAGGCTGGCCCAAAAACAGTTCAAGGTTCTCGTTGTCAATGACAACGGGAAGTTTGGTATCGGGATTTTCTTCAATCATAAGGGCAACCTTTCGATTGATCTTATGCAACGATTTTTCGAAATTCCTGACTCCCGCTTCCCTGGCATATTCGTCAGCTATTTTGCGTAGGATGGCTGGGGAATACTTAATCTCTGCTTTGGTGAGGCCATGTTTCTCCAAGGATTTGGGAACAAGGTACTTTTTCCCGATGGCGAGTTTCTCGTCACTGGTATAACCGGATAGTTCAATAATTTCCATACGGTCGAGCAACGGTCTGGGAATGGTTTCCAGAGTGTTTGCCGTACAGATGAAAAGGATCTCAGAAGCATCGAAGGGGAGATCGAGGTAATTGTCCCTGAACGTGGTGTTCTGCTCAGGGTCGAGAACCTCGAGCAAGGCACTGGCTGGGTCGCCCTGATAGGATACCCCCATCTTGTCGATTTCATCGATGAGGAATACAGGGTTTTTCGTCTTGGTTATCCTAAGACCCTGGATAATCTTTCCGGGCATTGCCCCGATATAAGTTCGCCGATGGCCTTTTATCTCGCTTTCGTCATTCATGCCGCCAACCGAGAAACGGAAATATTGCTTTTTCAGGGCACGGGCAATGGAGATTCCAACACTTGTCTTACCGACTCCCGGAGGGCCGACAAGGCAGATGATCGAGCCTTTTGTATCTTTTTTCTTTTTGCGGACTGCAAGGAACTCAAGGATTCTGTCTTTGACTTCTTTTAGTCCATAATGGTCATGTTCGAGTATTTTCCTGGCAGATTCTATGCTGAAATTCTCGCTCTTCGGTTCTTTCCAGGGAAGGTCGGAGATGATTTCAAGATAGGTTCTGCTAATAGAATATTCGGGGCTGCTTGGATCCATTGCCTCAAGGCGTGCCATCTCCCTGCTTACCGTTTCCTCGGCTTCCTGGGGGAGGGGAAGACCCTTGAACTTGTTTTTGAGGCGATTGATCAATTCAACCTTGGGGTTGGTTGTCATTCCGAGTTCGGCCTGAATGCTTTTTAACTCTTCCCTCAAAAAATATTCTCGTTGGTTTTTCTCGATCTTCTGATTGACCCTAGCCTGGATTTTTTCCTGCACAAGGGCGATGTTCTGCTCGTTTTTGATGAAGACCAATACTTTTTCAATACGTTTGCGAACGACCAGGGTCTCAAGGATTCCCTGTTGTTCTTTTCTTTCGACGTTGAGGATGCTTGAAATAAAATCAGCGAGTTTGCCCGGATGGTCGATATTTACCATATTCAACCGCATCTCTTCACTGAAGAGCTGATTGTTTTTGGTTAATTGTTTCATTTCCGTAAGCAGAAGTCTGGTCCAGGCACGTAACTCTTCCGGTTCGTCCTCGATGTCTTCAAGATAGGAAACCTCGGCCACCAGATAGGGGCCGCTAGGGTAGTATTGTTTGGTTTCAAACCTCTTGAGAGTAGATATGAAAATACTGATCCCGCCGTCAGGGAGTTTTATTTTCTTTACGATTTTGGCGACGGTTCCCACTGTATACAGATTATCCTTGGTATATTCCTCTTGTTCCAATTCGTCTCTGACCAAGAGAAGGCCAAGGTAACCGCCATGCTTGATAGCCTGGTTTACGATATCGACATCCTGGTTATCCGTGATCATCAGGGGTGTGAACAATCCGGGGAATACGGGATTGCCCGTTACCGGAAGGATAAACAAATTATTGGGAAGCAGTTGCTCGATGGGCATGAGTTCCTGTTCAGACATAGCGCCTCCGTTAAATAAAAGTAAAATGGAAGGGTTCTTTGCCCCTCCACCATAAAAGTAATCAAACTTTGCAAGGAAGGAAAGTATCTAATCCTCTTCTCTTAGCCATTTGACTCCAAGTTAGCATAAAGGGGTATCAAGGAGTGCGAAAAAACCTTGAAAAACAAATAAGGAAGTAAAAGTCATACTAGCAAAATAGAGGGCAAACAAACACATTTCTTTCGTATCAAGACCCAATGCTCTTCTCATGTTCTCCCCATATCCGCTCGAGTCTATACGAAATACAGGGGTATGGTCAAATGGACGTACCTGTAAGAAACCTAAATCAACTGAGAGAGAAAAAGTGTTGCAATTTGTTGCATTTGTGGTATGATAGGGTTACTGAAGAAGTAAAAAGAAGAAACGTACCAAGGAAGGAAATATAGCTATGGATAGCAAGCTGATTGTCATCGCCATTGGCGGAAACTCATTGATTGAGGATGCAAAACATGTAACGGTTTCAGCCCAATATGAGGCTGCAAGAAAAACAGCAGAACACATTGTCAAGCTCGTCAAGGCTGGACACAGGGTGGTTATTGCACACGGTAATGGGCCTCAGGTAGGGTTTATCCTGCTCCGTGCTGAGTTTTCCCGTTCAATCTTGCATACTGTTCCCCTGGATAGCTGCGTAGCCGATACCCAGGGTGCAATAGGGTATCAGTTGCAGATGGCTTTGGATAACGAATTCAACAAGGCAGGGCTTCACCCCTCGGTTGCAACCGTCGTTACCCAGGTAGAAGTATCGGACAATGATCCTTCTTTCCAGAAGCCCTCAAAACCTATTGGGTCCTTCATGACCAGTGAGGATGCAAATTACCACAAGGAACATGACAAATGGGAAGTTGTTGAGGATGCCGGCCGTGGGTATCGTCGCGTCGTTGCAAGTCCCAAGCCGAAGGCAATTGTTGAAATCGATACGATCAAGACTTTGCTTGATAACAATATCATCGTCATTGCCGGAGGTGGTGGTGGCATTCCCGTGGTACGCGACGAGGATGGTTATCTGCATGGACGCGAAGCCGTAATAGACAAGGATCTTGCAGCAGCTTTAATGGCCAAACAGTTGAAAGCAGATCTCTTTGTCATTTCCACTGCAGTCGAGAAAGTATGCCTCAACTACGGCAAACCCAACCAGAAGACGCTCGATACAGTAACCATCGCAGAGGCTGAACAGTACATCAGCGAAGGCCATTTTGCCCCGGGAAGTATGCTTCCCAAGGTTCAGGCAATCGTTGATTTTGTTAAATCGACAGGTAATACCGGTCTGATTACCGATCCCGAGCACATCTATGGTGCCCTATACGAGGGAAAGGGAACGAAGATTGTCCTCTAAAAAGCCCTATTTTCCAAACCTCCGCAGTGCTGTAATCAGCATTGCGGTTGTTTGTGTACTTTTGGTACTGGCTGTGCTTGTCATTGACCGTTCGACTGTCATGCGGTTGAACCGATATATGGCGAAGGTTGAGACTGCCAGAGAAGATGCAATCGAGCAAATCGATCTTCGCTTTTCCTACGCTGGGAAATTATCCATTCTGATGAGCAAAGGGGAGCTTGGCGCTCCCTTATCAGCAGCGGTTTCACTGTATGCACCCCAAATGGATATTGAAGGGTTAAGCTTGGCCTACAATTCACTGGACAGTGTTTTGTCGAATCTCCAGAAACAAATATACCAGGAACCGGATTACCTTTTGTATCTTGCCTATTTTGAAAAACTATATGACTGTGAAACGGCCTTAACCCAGGCAGTTCTGACCTATAATGGTGAATCTGAGAATTTCAACAGACAGATTTCCGCGTTCCCGGCAAAATTCATTGCCAAACGGCTGGGAATGGAGCCTATGGTTCCTTTCTCAATTGCAAAGGCTTTGAAAAGCCGTCCTTGACAAACCCGACCAAATAGAAAGGTGTAAGTAGCAGGATGATGTTTAGATTATCCTGGATACATAGGGCTGGGAAAAGTCCCTTTGCAATGACTAGGAGCACAATAAGGATTGAAAAGATTCTATAGGTCTTCAATACCGGTTCTGCTCCTTTTTTCTTAGATATGGCTAAACCAAAGCTTTTGAAACAGGCATAGAAAAGCAGCGGATTGATAAATACTATGTTCTCATTGAACCACGTCATGTCCATGTTTGAAAGAGTCATCATACCAAGAAGCAAGGTACCAAGCACAGATAGGATGAGCAGTACGGTTCCATTGAGCAGGGCCCAGAGTTTTCTTTTCCCCCTTCGTAACAAAATCAGGCTCAAGAGACCCAGCCCTACTCCTGCAAGGGCAAAATAGCCGTCGTCGCTGACATTTTTGGGGGAGGGGACGAAACGAATATTCAATCCTGCAGTATCATTCAGGACAGACGTATTTTGGCTAAGGGGAGTTCCGTCTGCATAGGAAAAATCGAGAACCGAATGGTAAAGGCTGTCAGGAAGGAACATTTCATCATAACGGTCCACTGGTTTGTCTACCGTATGACCCTGGAGAAAATCAAGGAACAATTGGGTTGCCTTGTTATGGGAAATGCTTCTGTCAGCAAGGGACCGGTAGGTTCCCCCTGCATCTTGGCTCTCAGCCCAGGTCCTGAATTGGTTTTGAGTCGCTGCATTGATGATGTCTCTCAGACGTGTTGCGCAATTATCCCTGTAGAAATGGTATAAATAGGTGTTGTTTCCTTCTTTCGTGTTGTTTTGTAGGAAACGAACAGTTGTAAACTTTGCTTCATCGGACAGGTTTAAATCTGTCCAATAGACATCGCGGTTCTCTGCGATTGCATCTTCGATTCTCCAGTCCGCCCCACTTGCAAAAACAGAATACAGCATCCTTCCTCTTGCGAAATTCAAGTAGAAATGCTTTTGGCTGGTGTCGAAGATACCGTAATCATACATGACCTTCTGTCCATTTGGTTGGGAAACAACCAGGGCGCTGTGTCCAAACCAGGCATAGAGGGGGTCTCCTGGGCCAATCGTGACCAGGCTGATAGTACAATCCTGTATCCAATCGCTTTGATTTTGGGCCAAAGGCTTGGAAAAATCCATTTTGGAAAGCTCAAGTTCGCTGTCGAAAGGTTGATCGTTGCTTACATTGGGCATAATGCTGAAAGAAAATGCCTGCATTGTTAGGCAGACAAGGAAAACCATTACCATGATTCGACGTTTCATGGTGGGAAGAATATCACAGCAAGACGATTCTTCCAACCAGTTGACGTTTTGTCTTGTTACAACTAATCTCAAAAAGTGGAGGCTACATGGAACGAAACGTATCGTCCTTGGCAATTGTGGTCCATAGCCAACGGTACGGGCAACTGCACCGTAAGTTGAAATTGCTTACTGTTGATTTTGGTTTGATCGATGTCGTTTCCTATGGGGCCCGGAAATCTGTGAAAGCTGTGAAGGCCGAGGTCTTTGTCGATGGCCAGTTCTTCCTTTATTATAATCCTGTAAAGAAAAGCTATACACTTTCCGATGTCCAGGTAGTAGCTACCCATGATGAAATTCGCTCCGACCTTGGTGCTACTTATGCCGCTTTGTTTTTTTGCGAGATGATCATGAAGACCCATGGGGGTGATAGTCCCCAGCAATATGATTTGATGAGCAAGGCTTTGGATATGCTCGTCTCTCACAGGATGCTTGCAAACCGGATTCTCATCCAGTTTGTCTGGAAGCTTATTGCTATTTGTGGTCTCCAGTCGGGCTTGGAACGTTGCCCCATATGTGACCGGTTATATGAAAGCAATGAAATTCTTTCGTTCAATGCACAATTGTCTGCCCCTTGTTGCAGTGATTGTGCTACATTGGATTCAGCGATGATGCTTCCTCCCGGTGCGAGGAAATATCTGAGTGTAACTGCTTCCATGGATTTTGTATCCGCTGTTTTTGTTGCATTGAGCGATACCGCTACCTTGCGAATCAAGAACTATCTGTTGAGGTATGCTGCCATCGTAAGCGGTGGCGCCCTCAAAACCCTCAGTGGAGGTCTGTTGCAAACAGAGCTCTGAAGTGTTTTTGCATATTTATTGTAAGGTTGTATATATATGTTTTGGAAAAAAAGTCCGGTTTCTTCACGGGATGTCAAGCGCCTGCACGAGCAGTATGGCGTTGACTTGTTGTGTTCTTCAATTCTTGCTCGTCGTGGCCAGACCGAAAGCGAGCAGATTAAGTTTTTTCTTGAAAATGAATTGACGTTTCTGCATAATCCGTTCCTGTTCGACGATATGGAAGAGGTAGTCGACCGTCTCAATGTTGCCGTCGCCGAGGGTGAAAAAATCCGGGTTTTCGGTGACCGCGATGTTGATGGAATAACGAGTACTGTGCTTATGGTGCAGGAATTCCAGAGACTGGGGGTAGAGGTTTCCTACAAGCTTCCTGATGGGGATGAACCGTACGGTATGACCATCGATGGCGTTGAAGCTGCCGCTGCAGACGGGATTACCCTCATCGTAACGGTAGACTGCGGCATTTCTAACAATGCTGAAATTGCCCATGCGAGGTCATTGGGAATAGACACCATAGTACTTGATCACCATATCAGTGGCGAAGAACTCCCCCCCGCGCTTGCAATTATTGACCCGAAGGTTCCCGGCTGCGGGTATCCGTTCAGTCACCTCGCAGGTTGTGGGGTAGCGGCAAAGGTAATTTGGGCGCTACGGTTCAGCCAGACTGATTTTTATCACGAGGACTGCATTCTTTTACATGCACAACCGGGTCATGATACGGTCATTATCCAGGCTATCCGGGTGGAGAACCTTCTCGAGATTGACCGGGTGATCGAGGAGATTAACCCAGGGTTGCTTTCTCCTTCACAGAGCAAGGCACTTAAGTTCCTTTCCTGTGATGTGCCCATACTTGTGCTCGATGCTCCCTCTGAACTGGCCCAGTTGAGACTCGCTTTTGGCAAGGCTGTCGACATCCATTTGGTCGATATGCGTTCACAGATGGAAAATGTCATGCCGGTTATCAAGGGGAAAAGCCTTTTTGCACTCTCCAATATGAGCAGGGCGATGAAGTATAGCGTGCATGGCCGGGATGAGCTTCAGGTTCTCTATACGCTTTTTATCGCCTATTGCATGAAAAAGTATCCTCTTCTCGATACCGGTTATGAATCGATTCTCGACTTGGTTGCCATTGGTACCATTGCAGACTTGATGCCCATGGAAGACGAGAATAGGTTACTGGTTAAAAGAGGCCTGAAGGTATTGACTGCAGGGACGCGTCAAGCTCTCTTGCCCCTTTTCTCCATGCAGAACCTCGTTGGGAAGCAACTTTCTACCAGTGATCTCTCCTGGCAGATTTCCCCTATCATAAACGCAAGCGGACGGATGGGAAAACCCTCGGTTGCTGCCGACATGCTTTTGTCCCCCGACCTTTCCCATGCTGAGCAGTTGGCAGGGGAGTTGGTCAGGTTGAACAAGGAGCGTCAGAAACTGGGGGAGGAAGCCTGGGACAGAATGCTGCCCATGGCAAAGGAAAGCTTTGAGAGTACTGGTTCAAAACTGGTGGTGGTCGAGGATTCTTCTCTTTCCCGCGGAATTACGGGGGTTATGGCAAGCAGGCTGCTCAAGCAGTTCAATGCGCCGTCTCTGGTGTTGGCGACGGTAGGAGGATCCAGGGTATCAGCTTCCATGCGGAGCCCCGATGATTTCAATGTCCGTGAATTCCTTTCGCTTTTCAGCGATTTGTTCCTTGATTACGGTGGCCATGTCTGTGCCGGTGGATTCTCGATGGATCTGAAAAACCTTCCTGTTTTCAAGAAACGGGTTATGGAGGAAATCGACCAGATGGATTGTCTGGAAGCTGAAGGCGAGACTGTCTCGATCGACTGCACGCTTCCCCAGGCTTACATGACTCCCGATATTATCAAGGTTGTTGAGTTCTTTGAGCCGTATGGCGAAAAGAATCCCCCGCTGGTTTTATTGATGGAAGGGGCTGTTATTGAAGATATTCAGTTTATGAACAATAACAAGGGGGGAGCGCAACACGTGCGCCTTACGATTGCTTTCGGCCAGTACAAATGGCCGGCGTTGTATTGGAAAGCAGGGGAGAGGGTAGGAAGGGACTTTGACAAAGACTCTGTGGTAGATATCGCTTTTCGTCTCGGGAGAAACTATTTTCGCAACCAATCGACTTTGCAACTGACAGTGATCGACCTTAAGACTGAAGCGGATAAACTTTCTGGAAAATAAGATAGAGGAAGGTGTTCCTTGCGATATTTGGCTTGAAATACTTGACAGAGACGGTTGTTTTCGGCAAGCTGATTAAGCATTTTAGACCCAGTGATCGGGAAGGGGGGTGAGAATTAATATGGCATACGTAAAAGTAGATGACAATGAACCTTTGGAAAAATCAATCAAGCGTTTCAAGCGCATGGTCGAGAAAGAAGGCATCATCCGCGAATGGAAGAAGCGGGAGTACTTTGAAAAGCCCTCCACTATCCTTAACAGGAAGAAAAAAGCTCTTGCACGCAAGCAGATGAAAAAGGTGCGCAAGTTGCACGTTTCAAAGAGTTACTAAAACAACAGTACCGCCGGATTTGCTTCGGCGGTATATTTTTTGTCCGAATTTTCATGTACTTTTCATTTGTTGGCAATCAATTCTGTTTATACAGTAACATTTAATAGATATTTTTATAAATACGTAAATTTTTATAAATAAAATTAGACAAGAGCCTCTTTTTTGTGTACAATCTTGAGAAGAAGATATGTAATCATGGGCTTGATTCCATGAAGAACAGGAAAGAGAGGAACGAAAAACATGCTAATTCTTATTTCTGACGCTTTTGATGCATCGCTGGCATCTCGTCTTGGGGCGCTTGGCGAAGTGACAACTGACAAAAATCGCCTTGGCGAAGCAAATGTCGTACTTGTACGAAGTAAAACAAAGTGCACCAAAGAATATATCGATCAGGCACCAAACCTTAAGTTGATTATTCGTGGTGGCGTCGGTATTGATAATATTGATAAATCCTATGCAGAAAGCAAAGGAATCATTGTTCGCAATACTCCAAAGTCTTCGGCAATCGCTGTAGCGGAATTGGCTTTTGCCTTAATGCTCAGTACCCCGAACAATATCGTTACCTATCATAATGGTATGAAGAATGGCGAATGGTTGAAGAACGTCAAACGCACTGAACTCTTTGGAAAGACTCTCTGCCTCTTTGGTATCGGAAACATTGCAAGCAAGGTTGCCGAACGGGCAAAGGCTTTTGGTATGACCGTCGTTGCCTTTGACAAGTATGTTCCCTCTTCCCCGCTTGCCGAAATGAAAGCAACACCTGAGTTGGCAGTAGAAGACGCAGACTATATCTCCTTGCACCTGCCTCTCACTGACGAAACAGAAGGTATGGTAAACAAGAGCCTTATTTCCCATTGTAAGAAAGCCCCGGTTATCATCAATACCGGTAGAGCCCTGTGTGTAGATGCCAACGACATGGTTTCCTGTCTCGCCGACGGTTCCGTTGCCTGGTATTGCACCGATGTATTCCCGTCAGACCCACCTGCACCTGATTATCCTATCCTTAAGGCCGATCATGTGACCCTTACACCCCATGTCGGTGCAAACAGCAGCGAGAACCTGCTCCGCATCGGTGATGAAGCCTATTCAATTATGGAAGAACTCAAAAACGGAGGAAAAATCTAATGGAACGTAAAAAGAATTTCTTTGCCGGCCCTTCTGTGTTACCTATGGAAGTACTGGAGCAGATGCGCGACCAGATGGTCGAATATAATGGACAGGGCTTGTCCATGGTAGAGGCTAGCCACCGCGGTGGACTTTTTGAAGACATGTATGACGAATGTCTTGCTACCTTCAAGGAACTCTTGCATGTACCTGATGACTATGACATGTATTTCCTTGGTGGTGGAGCTACCCTCCAGTTCACCATGATCCCCATGAACTTCCTTCGCCCCGGAACGGTTGCCGACTACATCAAGAGTGGCACCTGGGCCAACAAAGCAGGCGAAGATGCCGAGAAACTTGGCAGTGTCAATTACTATTATGATGGTACTGATAACAAATTCACTTCTCTGCCTGATCCTGCTACCGTAAAACCCAGCAAGAACAGCAGTTACCTCTATCTTTGTTCCAACGAGACAATCGGAGGAATCGAATGGCAGGATTTCCCTGATACCGGAGATGTACCCCTTATCGGTGATATGTCCAGCGATATCCTTTCCAGACCTGTTCCCGTGGAAAAGTTTGACATGATCTATGGTGGTGTCCAGAAGAACCTGGGACCTGCCGGTGCTACCTTTATCATCATGAAGAAGTCTTTGCTTGAAAAGCAGAATTCCAACCTGACCGCCTATATGGATTACAAGCTTCACAGCAAGGAAAAAGGCCTGTACAATACTCCTCCTGTATTCTCAATCTGGGGTGTCAAGCTCGTACTCGACTGGATCAAGAAAAATGGTGGGGCTGAAGGCATGGCTGTCCGTGCCCAGGAAAAGAGTTCCATTATTTACAATGTAATTGATAGCTCTGCATTCTTCCGCAGTCCTGTAGATGCTAAGTATCGTTCGAAAATGAACATTGTTTTCCGTCTTCCTAATGAAGACTTGGAGAAGAAGTTCGTGAACGAAGCCCAGAAAGAAGGTATGCTTGGATTAAAGGGGCACCGTTCTGTTGGAGGATTGAGGGCAAGCGTGTATAATGCATTGCCAAAAGAGGACGTTGTTTCTCTTGCTCAGTTCATGAAGGAATTTGAAAAAAATAACGGTTAGGCCATAATGAAAAGTAAAATGGATGAGACAAACAAGGCAATTATCAAGCAACTGCGTGACGGACGGAAGCCATTTAGTGCTATTGCAGATGAACTGGGCATTACCGAGAATACGGTACGTGCCCGGGTGAATAAACTCATGGATGAGGGAGTTCTGCAGATATCCGGGCTTGTAAACCCAGAATCAATTCCTGGTTTGCAGGTAGTTATGATGGGTGTCAAGCTTAAGACTTTGGACCTGGAGAAAAAGGCTAAGGAGTTTTCTGAACTCCGTGGTGTTATCTCGGCTGCTGTCGTGACCGGTCGCTATGACTTGATTGTCCAGTTGGTCCTTGCAGAAGACGAAGGGCTTTCACTCTTGGATTTCTTCAAGAGTGAGCTTGATAAAATCGACGATATTGCGGAAGTGGAGACCTTTGTTGTCTACCAGTCCCACAATTTCAGGATTCCTTATATTCTGTAGGCAATTTCCTTTTTACATTTTTCAAGGGGGTACCAGGTTTCTGGTACCCTTTTCTAGTTCTGTACAAAGGAATTCGCAAAAAGGCTTACAGCGTGTAAATCTTCTTCGTTTGGTCTATTCGCATGCAGCTTTCCCGCTTGTCCCCGGCAATGGAATTCCTTGTCACTGACACTAAGGCCTTTTTGTTTTGCAATTCTTTTTATTGGCCTATAGGTAGAATGCAGTATCGCTGCAGTACCAAAAACGACTATCTTTGAAACCTGGCCAGGTTGAAGGCGAGAAAGAAACTCCCTGACCGATGGATCCAAAGTACCCCCATAGACAGAGCTACCAAGAAAAAGGATGTCTGCTTTCTCCAGGGGGGTTTCTATTGTTTCTGCTGGAACTCCCACAGTTTTTGCTATGGCCTCTGCGAGTTTTTTGGTGTTACCTGTTTTCGTGTAATATCTAATTGCAATATCCATTATCTCCTCCGATTACCTTTAGTATTATCCTTGATTGTTGTGGTGTATAGGGTATGGGCCCATGATTTCTCGAGGAACTTGTACCGGTTTTATAGAGGAAAGTATTTTTTCATGGTATACTTTTTTTGCTACGTCGAAAAAAAGCAATTAATGTTCCTTTGGAGGGCTTATAATGGCAGATTTGTCAACGAAATATCTTGGTCTAAATTTGAAGAACCCAATCATTGCAGGGAGTAGTCCCCTGACATCTTCTCTCGATTCCTTGAAAAAATGTGAAGATGCAGGGATCGGTGCTGTTGTCTTAAAGTCAATTTTTGAAGAACAGATTGATAATGATTCCAATTCAAAAGTATCAGAAACTGAAGAATTCCTTACCCATGCAGATGCGTATGAATTTGTAAAAAATGCAAGTATGGATCGCGAGATAGACCTGTATCTGACGATGCTTGAAAATGCAAAAAAATCTTTGGATATTCCTGTAATCGCCTCTATAAACTGCAAGAAAAACGGTGCATGGATAGAATATGCCAATCGTTTTATCCATTGTGGTGCTGATGCCATCGAATTGAACCATTACATTATCGCTGCCGATATTGAAATTGAGGGATCATCAATCGAGAAAGAATATTTTTCTTTGGTCAAAGCAGCAAGAAAACAGATTAAAGTGCCATTGAGCCTTAAAATGGGTGCCTCCTTTTCTTCATTGGCAAATGTGTTGAGAAGGCTTGATGAATTATCCATTGACGGTGTTGTGCTGTTCAATAGATTTTTCAGTCCTGATATCGATATTGAGTCAATGTCGATGGTCCCTGCACAGATGCTGAGCAGTGAGGATGAATATACACAGTCACTCCGATGGACTGCGCTCATGAGTGAGGAACTTCGGTATGATATTTGTGCATCCAGGGGTATCCACAGTGGAAAAACCGTTATCAAACAATTACTGGCAGGAGCAAAATCCGTGCAGGTTTGTTCGGTGTTACTCAAGGAAGGCTTGACCAGTGTATCCAAGATGACAAGTGAACTTGAGTCTTGGATGGATCGCCATGAATATGCCCATATTGCTGATTTCAATGGAAAACTTGCCCAGGAGAGGATTGCAGATCCTTCCAGCTGGGAACGAAGTCAGTACATGAAGTCCATTCTGGGCGCCCAGAAGGGATAACCTATGAATTTGGATAAGTATAAAGATATTGGTCCTTACAGGGGGGCGGATATTCAATCTGCCCTCGATCGTGTCATGAAAGATGGGTCAGGCATTGGCCATGTCCTGGATTTGCTCATTCCTGGTGATAGTCCGGAACAAGTTGAAAAGAAGGCAAAGTATCGTGAGCATATTCACGGTTTGCTGCAATCGGTGAAAACCTATGACGACTTTCAACGGAAAATAACAGCCGGGATATTTCTCGATGCTATCATGAAGAGCAGTGTCAATGTTTTTTCTACCAGTGGAAGCGAAAATATCGAGAAGGATAAAGCCTATTTGTTTATGAGCAACCACCGGGATATTGTACTCGACTGCGCACTCATAGACTATGCGTTGATTCATTGCGACCGAATGATTTGTGAGATGGCTATCGGGGACAATCTTCTTACGAACCAGTTTGTAACAGATTTGTTTAAACTGAATGGTGGGGTTACTGTCAAGAGAACGCTCCCTATGCGGGAAAAATATCTAGAATCAGTCCGTTTGAGTTCGTATTTCGTTGAGATAATCACTGAAGAGAATAAATCCATCTGGGTTGCCCAGAAAAGTGGTAGGGCAAAAGATGGGCTCGATAACACAACCCCTGCAATTATCAAGATGTTGCACCTTTCCCAGAAATCGAAAGGGATCTCTTTCAACGAGGTTGTCAACAGATGCCATATCGTTCCGGTTGCCGTTAGTTATGAATACGATCCCTGTGACTTGATAAAATCGAAGGAAGAGGTTGATCGGATAAAAAAAGGCGAGCGTACCAAGAAAAAATATGAGGATATCATCAGTATCGTGCATGGTTTGAAAGGCTATAAAGGAAATATCCATATTGCCTTTGGAACCCCTATTCAAGGAGCATACGAGAATTCCGATGAAGTAGCACAAGAGATTGATCGACAGATCCATTTGAATTATAAGTTATGGCCGACTAATTGTTTTGCCTATGATTATCTGGAAGGCAAACACGATTTCGCTTCTTCCTATGCTTCTTTCGATTCTGAAAAATTCCTTGCCAGGTTCAAGGATGCAAATGAAGATGTCAAACAGTATGCACTCAATGCATATGCAAATCCAGTACGGTCTTTCCTTGCAGCCCAGAAGCAATAGGGCTCTGCGGGGCCTCCTTTTAACAACCATGGCCATTCTGGCCATGGTGTTTCTTTCCTGTAGCCGAACACCTTTTTCCTTGGTTTCAGAAACCCATATGGTGAGTTCTGTGACCCGTTACGGGAAAGGCGGCGAAATATTGGAAACCTACGAAAATCTCAGTATCTACATCGAAACAGAAGAGGCTGGAAACCTTGGCATGCAAATGCAGGTGACTTCCCCCAGTGGTCTCAATATTTGGAATTTCCCTGCAACACTGAAAGAAATGGACGGAAAAGTATTATATGGTAGTTCTGCATTAGCTTTGCCTGAGGGAAAATATCTGGAAAATGGTCTCTGGCACATTTTGGTTATGAGAAAGGATGGCAAGAGCCTAGAAAAGGATTTTTTGGTCCAGACACGTACCGAGAAAACGGTCAGCGCCCCGTATCAGGTCTCGTTCAATAAGCAGACAGGTTTTCTTTCACTGCAAAAACCGGATGCAGATCAATTTTGCATGATCTCCCTGCTTTCAAAAACAAATACAGTAATCTATGAAGGTGAAATGCAGGGTGATTCACTGGATGTTAAAAAACTTACAGAGAGATGGACCCAGATAGATTCTGTGATGGTTGGGTTTTATAATTCTTTTGAAAACAGGTCTATTATTGGGTGGTACACCTTTTAGGTTCTGCCGACCGCTTCGCTGAGTTCTTGCTTGTTGAGTCTTACCACAAAGGTTCTGCCATGCGGGCAACATGGGTCTTCCATGGCAAATACTTTATCCAATATTGCTTTTGCAGTGATTTTGTCCAGCACATCACCGCTTTTTATTGCAGCATGGCAAGACACAATAGCATACAGGCCTTTTTCCACCTCGGCAGTATCTCCGGTATGGTTTTGGATAAAAGCAACTACCTCTTGTTCAATGTCCCTGAACATTGCAGGTATCGAATAGAGTTTCCAAAAGAGATCTGCGCTTTTCTCAAGCTTTATCCCCAGATTCAGGTATACATCGGTATTCTCCCCCAGATAATTGTCGACGTCACGGTCGACTTCAAATTCAACGGGGATCATAAGAGCCTGTACTTCTTTCTTTCCCCTGATCTCATCAAAAAGAATACGTTCATGGGCTGCATGTTGGTCTACCAGAAATAATTCTTCTCCTTTTTGGGCAATAAGGAACAGATTGAATGCTTGTCCGATATAGGTGTAATCATTTTCAACAGCCTGGGAAGCCCAGATATCTTCTTGCTCAGTGGTTCTGGTTGCCTGCATGGAAGTGTCTACCTGTGATAACACCTCCCGTGCCTTGGAAAACCACAAAGGATCGCTGGGTTTTTCTCTCTGTGCAGGTATTTGGGAAAAGGAATTCCTCTGAACAGGTGCTCTATAGGGGATTTCCAGGTTTTCAGCGAGGTCGCTTTGGAACGTTTCTTCCCTCTCTTTTACGAGCCGGGGAATCGTTCTTTTAATCTGAGTGCTTATCATGGCAACTACCTGATGATGAATCTCAGCCTTGTTGCGCAATTTTACTTCCCGTTTCGTTGGATGGATATTGAAGTCCACGAGGGTAGGGTCAACAGTAATGAACAGGTAGCAATAGGGAAAGGATCCCCCCGGCAATAGTTCCCCATAGCCATAGGATACGGCCTGCACGAGCGAATATTCCTCAACCGGTCTTTCATTGACATATATTTTGATATGGGACCTATCACTTCTGAAAATTGCCGGAGAGGAAGCAAGGGCATACAGACTGAACCTTCCCGCATTGTCAAAAAGTTCAAGCATTTCGGAAGGAACGATATTCTGGGAAGTGGAGAGAGCATCGAGGATGCGTTGTTTTTTATCAGTAGCTCGTAAATCCAATTTGAGCTGTCCATCACTATAGAACTTGAAGGAACGGTCAGGGAAGGCCAAAGACTTCTCGATAAGAAGGTTTTTGCACATGGTGGCTTCTGTTGAGGGGCGTTTGAGGAACTGTCGCCTTGCCGGAACTTCCTTGAATAAACCAGATACCGTTACCTTGGTTCCTTCAGAGGGGCCTCCTGGGACAACGGCCTGTTTCCTTCCATTGTCAATGGTAATTGAAAAAGCATCATTCTGCAAAAACCTGCTGGATATGGTGATGCTTGAAACAGCTGCAATGCTATAGAGGGCCTCGCCCCTGAAGCCCATGGTATCGAGGTGGTAGAGATCTTCAAAACTTGTTACTTTGCTTGTGGCGTGGCTCTCACAGCACAGTGGGAGGTCCTCACTTGCAATCCCTTCGCCATTGTCAATAACGGTAATTTCCTCAAGCCCCCCTTCGGTAACGCTTGCAATTATCGACGTACTATGGGCATCTAAGGCATTGTCCAATAATTCGCGCATAACAGAAGAAGGACGTTCAATGACTTCTCCGGCAGCAATGCGCTGGGCTACGATTGAATCGAGTACATGAATTTTCATACAGACAATGTAGCATGAAAGGGAAAAAAGGGCAAAAGGAAAGGGCCCGAAGGCCCTTGTTGCAACTTAGAATTTCTTCCCAATATCAATAGTGGCGGAAAGGGTTACCTTGGGAACCGTATAGGAAGTAGTCCCTATCGGGTACAGGGCCTTTGCTTTCAATTCGGCGAAACCTAACCGGAAAGACGCCTGGAGGAAAGAAGAAGCATACTTGCCACCGAAGAGGGAAAGAATATCAGAGGACCCATCAAAGAGGTTGCCAAGCGAGTCGATGATTCCTATTTGTTGTATTCCCAAAGAAATACCAAAGTTTTTCTGGTCAAAAGAAAGGGAAATCTGGCTAAGGTCAGCTTTCCTGCTTGCATCGGAAGAAAGTGTTGCGATGGTAAAAGCACTGGTAAACGGTACGTTCCACAATAATTCGGCACTGAAAGTATCAGACTTAAACCCCAGGTTTGCGAAAATGGTAAAATCTGAATCATTTTCGGTACTGATTGAACCATAGGTAAAATCATTGATCATCAGGCTCTGGTTTTTCCCTTTCTCAATACTGATAAGTGATTCGGCAAAGAACTGGCCGGCGTGTAAGGTAAACCCAGCGTTTGCAAGATAGTTGGGAAAAATGGTCGGGTCTGTTGAATCAAAGAGTTCGGTGATGTCAAATGTTGGGTAGGCAGGCAAATAACTGCTTGCATTAACCAAAATACCCATCTGTATGTTTCGCTTGTTTATGACAGGGAATTTGAACGACAGGGTAGGATAGAGGTCAAAAGACAGTACAGGGTCGGTTGCAACAGCTACCAATGATCCAAAAGACATCTGGAAGGGATAGTTTTCGCTTCCGCTATATAACAGGGTGATTGAACCATATTGGGGTTTATCAGCAAGCAATCGATCCATGTTCAAGTCATCAAAGGTGGTGATCAGAGAGATTCTTGAAAGGGTTATCTTGGAATAGAGTCCCAACTTGTCAGAGTCTCCAAAGGCAGGGACTGTCAGGTTGGAAAAATCAGAATCGTTATGATAGATAGTGTCCAAGGCAAGGTAGAAGGGGGATGAGGTATATCCAAAACGGAATTTTTCTATGTAACTGGCTACATAGGCTACCGTTTCCAAAGATCCAGATGCATTATTCTGGACATTTGAGGTATAGGTAGAGAAATCGGTAGTAGCGACATCCCCATGCAATTCCAAGGTGAACGTCTTGTAGGAAAAATACGGAATGAATGTAATCGAATGGGATTGGGTGTTCCCAGAGGTACCGTCATACGTATAATCATAGATTGTCTTCAGACCAACACTTCCCAAAAAGGGTTTGTCTTCAGTGGTCGAAAGAATTACAGGCATTTTTGAAACTTTCTGAGGCACTACCTCGGTACTGGGTTGCGGTTCTGCAGCCACTGCTTTTTCGACAGCAACGACTTGCTCGACTTTTGCAAGGGGAGCTTCAACCTGGGTAGATGTTTTCAAAACAGGGGCGGGGGGAACTATAACCTGAGCTGTAGCCTCGTTGCCTGTCTCCAGCTCTTCTGTTGTCACAGTTTTGACATTCTGCGGTGAAACAGGTCTGATTGTAACTATTATTCTCTTTGGGGCAACAGGTACAAGGGTTGTATTGATTTTTGAAGGAGTTTTGGGGACTGCCTGTTGTTTGGTAACTACACTGATGATGTGGGGAGCTGGTACCGAACCTATTTCTGTCGTATTCGTGAAGGCTGAAGGAGCGGAAATGGAAACCGGCATAATGGTTATCCCTGGTTCCGTGGGTTTGTCTGGGACCTGCAAAGCTACGACAGAAACCTTTGGTTTCCTTGGTGTCGGGGCGATAGCAACTGGCGATATGTCACTTACCAGTTGTTTGGCGAGCATGAGGTCAGGATAGGTAGCATAGGTGAGATAATAACCATCCTGGATTTCATTGACTGAATGCAGGGGATCGTTCATACGTAATTTCCCGAAGGGCTTGACCAGGGTCGTTGCATGACTGATGCCATTGGAGGCCGTAACAGTGCCCCCAAAAGAGGTCACTGATTCTTCATCATCAGTGGAAATGACAAAAATTTCACCTTTTCCCTGCAGTTTGAACTGGGAAACCGGGGTCGCTATGATCAATGAACCTTCAAAAGCTTCGTTTGTGCTGAAAGTGGCTTTTCCTCGGACGAGATAGAGGCGGGGACTTTCCAAGGAAAGGTCACCCGTAACAAGGATAGCATCCTCGAATAGATTGATGGTGCCGACGGGGGTCTCAATAAGAATTGGGGTTTCGGGATTATTGATAATCCACCCCTCTCCAATTTGGGAGACAACCGTTTCGGTGACTTCCCTTTTGTTCCCTTGGCTATCATAGAGACGGAAGCTTCCCACATCACCGTCACCGATAGTAAAAAGATCGCTTGCAGACAAGGGGAGCAACACTAGCAGGATAGCTAGGGAAAGACCCACTTTCTTTAGGAACAAATTCATAGCTTCTCCCTCTCTTTGGCTTAGAGGATTGAAATCCTCACCGCAGTTTCAACTTCCAATGTAGAATTGGCTTCTTCATCGAATACCATACTGAGGCCAATATCGAAGGAGTAGGGCTTTACATTGATTACAGTGGTAGCCCCGATTTCAACATTCCGTAATGTAGACAGCCCATCGAAAAAAGCTTCCCCAGTACTCGTAGGATAAAGCTTTTCATAGCTCAAGTCCAGAGAAACGATGTTTAATAAACGTTTGTCTATCCTTGCAGTTGCAAGAAAGCGGTAGTTGGAATATGCCCCATTTGCATAATCGCTCCGCAGCCGGGTTGTAAAGTAAGCTCCCTTTGATGCGAAATTCAGGGCAAACTGGGCATCCAATCGATTTGTACCAATGGCAACAATACTATCTTTCAATTCTGCATAGGTTTTACTCTCAAACCCAGTGTCGAAATAATCCGCATAGTAGATCCCAAAATGGGGTACGGTGATGCTTGTATTGAAGATAAACAGACTTTTCCAGTGGCCCCAAATCCCATAACGGGTTGCAACTCCCGGTTGGGTAGCGATTCCATCTGGGCTCTGTAAAAGCAAGTCGGAGAAAAACACCATTTTCAGGGACTCCCAGGTCAAGATCGGGATACCCATGTCGATACTTATCAACCTGCGGCTCTCGGAAACGAGTGCCGAATCGTCAGCATAGGTAGTAGTGTAAATGCTGCTGGGGTTCGATGCAAAGGAAACCCCCGTTTCAAGTTCTGAGAAAAGACTTTTGGATGTAGATGTATAGAGAGGACGGGCAAAGATTCTCCAGCTAAGGAGGGTAGGCTCGAAAATATCATTAGTCAAAAATTCAAAGCCTGTGAAAGGAATTCCGAGCAACATCCCGTCGAGCATGATATCCAAACCGGGTTTTGCCATCCTGACTGAAACAGAAGTGTCGAAGAAGCCATTGATCAAGGCTCCGTCACCTATGGTAATTCCCGATAGCTTTCCATACCGCAAATACAACTTGTCATAGCGTTGGCCCCACTGGGCATACCTTATAAATGAGCTATATTGCTTGAGAACGGATATGACAAACTCAGACTGACTCTGGCCATCTTCTTTAAGGGGTGGCTTCCAACCGCTGAAGTCGAAGTCGAGGGTTATAGGATCGGTTTCAAAGGTACCTTTGATTTTCAGATCCAGTTGGAAAGCGAAATTACCAACGACAAAATCAGGAGTCAGGGACAGACTGAAGGAGCCATCAGATGTGGCTGTCCCTTCGAGTATTCCCGATAATGAACCTTGAAGGTCTGATTCCCCTAAGTCGATCGTACTACCGGCAGATAACGTAATGCAGGCAGATAAAAACGTAATGAGGACGAGTAAAAAACGTTTATGCAAGTATAAGTCCTCCCGGCAGGATCAATTTTGTCATGTACCTTTTGAAATGTAAACATGATTGAAAACATTTTGTTACATTCGTGGCTCAAAAGAATGTGCATTAAAGACATGTTCGCGGGTAAGTTTGTCTATGTGCGATAATTCTGATATAATAGGTTTCAGCCTTGCTCGTACATTGGATTGGTCATAGGGGCAAACAGGTTTTATGACAGGAAAATCATAGTGCTCAGCCATTCGTTTGATCACCGATTCATGGACTTGTATCATTGGTCTGACGATATGTATTTTCCCATCAAAGAAAGGTTGCACAGGAAGCATGGTAGAGAAATTTGCCCTGAAACAAAGATTCATCATGGTTGTTTCTACCAAGTCATCGAGGTGGTGGCCCATCGCAACGAGGGATATCCCGTGTTCCTCGCAGTACTCGAACATGATCCTTCGCCTGTTTCTTGAACAAAGGTAGCAATTGAATTCTCCCTTGAACGAGTCAGGGTACTGACGTTCATCTACTATGCTAAAATCGATATCGAGAGCCTTGAAATACGTTGCAAGCTTTTCCCTGTATTCCTCAGGGATGGGATGTTCTATCCAATTGATCATGAGTGCTTTGATTTCATAGGTGACAGGCAACCACTTCCTTCGAATCGAAAGTGCCATTGCCATTGCCAGAGAATCCTTTCCCCCAGAGACAGAGAGAAGCACTGAATCGTTTTCTCTTACCATTGAATAGGTGTTTATTGTTTTTCCGGTCTGTTTGACAAACCGCATTACCCAAGGAGGTATGTCCCCGTTGATAAGATTGAGATAGGATTCTTTTTCTTCAGCCATGTCTAAAACTCCAATGCCTCACGTACCGCTTCTTTGCCAACATACGAAGGTGTGAAGATTCTGGTTTTTCTTAGGCTTTTTGTAAAGACCTTTCCAATGTCTGCCGAGAAAAGCGTATCATAATCCCCAAAGGGAATACACGTTCCGTTTTCCTGTACAAGGGGAAGGTCAGTCTCGAAAGAAACCGGTTCTGGTATATCAACAATTATTTCGAATTCCTGCAGTGCCGAATAGTTGCCAGTTTGCTTGAGATTCTCGTAAATTCGTTTTTCAACAGTTTTCCTGCCCATCAAAGAAAGTGCATCCCTGTCAAGTTTCCTGCTTGCATCAAAACTTTCCTCATACCGGCAAGCGAGAAAATTATTATCACGGACTTGTGAAAACAGTACGAAAGGAGCATAGGAAATCTTTTCGGGAAGTGAGAAAAACTGCTCGTCGTCCAAAATATACAGCTTTTCGGCAGAGAGAACCGAATCGTCCAACGCACCTATTACAGCTTTTTTTATCATTGCTGTTGCCGAGCGCGTAAGTTTATGCCAATACACATTCTGATACATAAGGTATTTACTGAAAAGGATATGTTCGACAGACCCCGCACTTTGTACAGGAAGGGCTGGGCATCCGTTTTGTAACAGCAAATTGTCAGTAATATAGGGAACATCCTGGTTTCCATACGGTACCCCGCAGAAAAAGGCATCCCTGTTGAGATAATCAAGTTTATCTGGGTCGAGGGTACCGGAAAGAAGGGACCGGTACAGGAGGACTTCAGTATCTGTACACGGACGGTCAGTGTCGATTATATCTGCAACAGCACTTGGTTTGCATCCGGCTTTACCTATGGCATTTTTCAGTTGCAGGTCTCCTTGGATCAAATCGGATGCTATGCTCTCATGGCTTTTCAAGGGAAGTTCTTTCAGGGAATGGGCAAAGGGGAAATGGCCGATATCATGTAAGAGGGCGGCACAGAGAAATGTACGCATACCTTCTTCGGTTATGGGCGTCTCGGTTCCATTTGCTATTGCTTTCTTGAGCAGAGAGACCAAAATGAGGTGACTTATATGGTATACGCCCAGGCTATGGTCAAGCCGCGTATGTACAGCTCCCGGGTAGATATGGAACGTCGGGCCCAGCTGTTTGATCCTTCCCAGCTTCTGTACGCAAGGGCAAAGATAAATTTCCTTGAAAGCAGCGCTGAGATGGATGTCTTTCCATAAAGGGTCACGGATTCGTATATCATAGGATGCGAACAGGCTGGAAAGGGCATGGCTCGTTTGGCTTTTCATATTTGCAATAGTATGCACTCTCAGCATTCCTGTAAAGAAGGTTTGACAAATTCCCTTCGATGGAATACACCCATACCTATGGATATCCGAAAAAAGGTTTTAATTGTTTTATGCTTAGCATCATTGCCGATGCTCAATGCTGCTTCGGTAGGCACGCAGCTTTCGCTTGCTTTTCGGACACCTCTTTTTCCTTCAGATCCAAAAATAGGGCAACTGGTTTCAAAAAATGCAGGACCGGTCGAGAATCGTACCGATCAGGCACTACGTGAGCAGTGGTCTCCCGATTGGGTGGAACGGTATGTAAAAAAGGAAGCCAGGTATGGATTTGCAAAGGCTTTTGATGCCACGTTGGCCTCCTTGCTTCCCCAGACCTCCTTTTTCCTCTCCCAGGCCAAGGAAAATGAGGGGATAACGACCATTACGGTGCGTATCGAACAGAGTGGGGATGAACCCGTTTCCTATGTGACACTTAGCTGGGAACCAGATGAAAACGGTGTTTTTTATATCGTTGCTGTCAGCAAATTCAAGTAAATGCTAGCTAGTATTCTTTTCTGAGTCACGACTCTTGCGAACAATTTTGATGCCGATATCGAAACCGTTGTCTTGCTATCTATACAGGTAATGATAAAATTATATGTTCAAAAGATTTTCTTTGGAGGTTTTTATGAGAAAAGTAATTTTTACCGTGCTTGCCTGTTTGATGGTGGTGACCCCGCTTGTCGCACAAGGGACGAAGGAGGATTCTTCAGCTGCAAACGAATTGGTAGTCTATGCCAGTGTCGATGAAGCCAATGCTGTCAAAATCCTTGACGCCTTCACCGCCGATACACAGATCAAGACAAGCTTTGTCCAGCTTTCCTCTGGTCCTGCCCTTACCAGAATCCAGGCAGAATCGGGGAAACCCCAGGCTGATGTTTGGCTTGGTGCCCCAAGTGACAACCATGTCATCGCGAAAAAAGATGGTCTGACAGTTCCCTACAAAGGACCAAACTTCGAAGCTTTGGGCTCTGAATTCAAGGATGCAGAAGGGTATTGGAGAGGTTTCTACATGAATCCGCTCTGTTTCGGGATCAACACAGTTGCTTTGGCAAAAGCCGGTGCAACCATTCCCCGTAGCTGGGCCGATTTGCTCAAACCCGAATATAAGGGCTTGATCCAGATGCCTACCCCCCAGGCCTCGGGAACCGCTGTTACCATGGTCTATAGTCTCATCGAGATGATGGGTGAAGACCAGGCTTTTGCTTATATGGCAAAGTTGAACAAGAATGTCCAGACATATACTTCTTCAGGCACTGGCCCTTCAAAGGGTGTCAATGTCGGCGATTGTGCAATTGGAATCCAGTTTTCCCCTGCTTTCTTCCAGATGAAGGCAAACGGGCAGCCTATCGAAATCGTATTCCCTTCTGAAGGTTTCGGTTTTGAATTCCCTGCAGCTTCCATCCTCAAAGGAGCCAAGAACTATGAGGCTGCCAAGATTTTCATGGAATGGCTGGTAAGCAAGAAAGGTCAGGATGTGCTCAAGTCGACGGGTACCTACTTCTACCCGGTTATCGATGATGCCGAAATCGATCCTGTCATGCCAGCTTTCTCTACCTTGCATGTAGTTGGTGTTGACCTTTCCTACTATAGTTCACGCAAACAGCAGTTGGTGGAACGCTGGGTGAGTGAAGTACTCTCTGCAAAATAACCGGTTTTGATAATTCTCGGTGGCAGAGACAAATCTGCCACCGAATGTCGTTTTGGAGCTATTGAGGTCATGATGAAAACTACTTACCTTTCCAAAAAGTGGCACGGATTGAAAAAACTCAGCAAAGATCCTCTTTTACTTTGCGTAATCCTTGCTTTGTTGTTTGCGCTCTTATTGTTCATAATCTTCCCTTTATGGAAAGTCTGTGTGGTCAGCTTCCAGGTGGATGGCCATTTTTCTTTTAAGAATTTCTCCGATGTCCTGACGTATAGCAATGGTTATTATCTCAAAGCCCTGGTGAACTCTCTTTGGATGGGTGTTGCAACAGCTTTGATAGGGACGTTTGTTGCCTATATTTTTGCCTATTCCCTCACGAGGGCAAATATCCCCGGACGGAGATTTTTCAATCTGATTGCAACAATCCCGATTATCAGCCCTCCTTTCATCGGTGCTTTGGCAGTGGTTATGCTGTTTGGGCGCAATGGATTTATCAGTTCTACGATTCTGGGGATGGAAAATGCAAGTGCTTATGGCCCAAGGGGCCTCTTATTTGCTCAGGTCATGACCTTTTTTCCGGTTGCTTATATAACTCTAAGAGGTGTATTAGAGTCAATAAGCCCTACTTTAGAGGATGCCGCAATGGATCTCGGAGGAAATAGGTTCAAGATTTTCCTTAAGGTTACCTTACCGCTCTCCATTCCAGGGATTGCAAGTTCCATTTTGGTACTCTTTGTCGAATCACTTGCCGATTTCGGCAACCCCTTGGTTTTGGCCGGTGCGAAATTTCCGATCCTTTCTGTGCAAGCCTACCTGGAAATAACCGGAATGGGGAATTTTGCAAAGGGCGCCGCCCTTGCCTTTATCCTGCTTATCCCCTCCGTATCTGCCTATGTCATGCAGAAGTACTGGGTAAGCAAAAAACAATATGTGACTGTTACCGGGAAACCTACGCAGTCGTCAAACAATGTTGTAAGCAAAAAAGCCAGATGGTGGTTGTTTGGCGTCTGCTGTGCGATAGCCTTTTTTGTAATACTTGTATATGCCAGTATCATCTGGGGTGCTTTTGCGAAATCCTGGGGGAACAGCGCAGAGGTAACCTTCGATAATTTCAGGTATGTGTTCAGGGTTGGTTTTGAATCAATTCTCGATACCCTTGCAATTGCTGGGCTTTCCACACCTGTTGCAGGAGTGGTAGGTATGGTAATTGCTTTCCTTGTGGTAAGGAAAAAGTTCATGGGAAGAAAATTCATGGAATTTTCCAGCATGCTGAGTTTTGCCGTTCCCGGTACCGTTGTCGGTATCGGCTACATACTTGCATTCAATCAGCAACCGTTCTATCTGACAGGGACTTTGGCAATACTCTTACTGAATTTCATATTCAGGTATCTTCCCGTAGGGGTTCAGGGAGGGATTGCCGTATTGAGCCAGATAGATCCATCCATTGAAGAGGCTGCAGTTGACCTTGGGGCAGATAGTAACATGACATTCCGTAAGGTTACTTTGCCTCTGATGATCCCAGCCTTCTTCAGTTCCCTTATCTATTCCTTTGTCAGGAGTATGACTGCAATCAGTGCTGCAATCTTCTTGGTTTCTGCAAATTGGAAGTTGATGACGGTACAGATTATGAGCCAGGTAGAAAGCGGTAGGATTGGGGCAGCAGCGGCCTTCAGTCTCATATTGGTCGGTATCATTCTTTGTGCAATGTTCGTAATCAAGACGTTCCTCAAAGTGAAATACCATTCAACAAGTTCAATTCTTACCCATTAGGAGTAAAAGGTATGAGTGTTACATTAGTTAATATTTCAAAGGTCTTTACCGACCAAGATGATAAGACAAAAGAATTTACTGCTGTCAGTAATGTCAATATCGAGATTAAGGAAGGAGAGATGGTTACCTTTTTGGGACCATCTGGATGTGGAAAAACCACAACCTTGCGTATTATCAGCGGGTTTGAGAATCAGACTACCGGTGATGTATATATCGATGGAAAACTCGTAAATGACCTTCCCGCGAACAAGCGTGACTCTTCCATGGTTTTCCAGTCCTATGCTATTTTCCCGCATCTTAGCGTAGCGGATAATATTGGTTTTGGGTTGGAACTGAAAGGAATGAAAAAGGCACAGATCAAAGTGGAAGTAGACAAAATCATGCAGACCATGGGGTTGTCATCCCTAGGGAATCGGCAACCGAGCCAGTTGTCTGGCGGACAACAGCAGCGGGTTGCCCTTGCACGTGCTATCGTGAACAAGCCAAGGGTATTGCTATTTGATGAACCGCTTTCGAACCTTGATGCCAAACTCAGGGAACAGATGCGTACCGAAATTCGTAGGATTCAACAAAAATTTGGCATTACAAGTATTTATGTCACCCATGACCAGGCAGAAGCAATGACCGTAAGTGACAGGATCATGGTAATGGACAAGGGGATAATCCAGCAATTGGGTACGCCTTTTGAAATCTATAGCAGGCCAACCAACCATTTTGTAGCCGATTTTATCGGAAGGGCGAATTTCATACCTGCTACAGTCGTGACCCTAGATAAGGAAGTGACGCTGAAAGTAGGGGAAAAGGAATGTGCATTCCCCAGTTTCAACAAAGATTTGAAGGTAGGGAAAAGCGCTACCATCGTGATTCGTCCCGAGGGCCTTCGCATTGGCAAAAAGGAAGAAGGGGCCTTCTTCAGGGGTAAAGTCACACAGGCAGTATATCTGGGTTCCACTATGGAATATGAGATTGCTGTTCCAAATCGCAAGGAGCCTGTGGTTGCAATTTCCTATAACCCGGTACTTGAGGGTTTCTACAAGATAGGGGATACGGTCTCTCTTACATTCGATCCCATCAGTGCCCATGTGATTTCTTGAGCAACAGGTGTTTTGTGTATCAAGTCGTTTGACAGTCCTTGTAAAAATGAGAAAAGAGTTTTCCTTGGTTTGTGAATTCTTGCATAGTTTCTGCTATAATCAAGAATTGCCAAGGAAAAACTTTTTTTTGGAAAAAAACTGTACTATTTGAGTTTTTTTTATCGGTATGGTATAGTTTTACAATTAAATTGAGGTGACTAGATGGGGATTGTTGAACGGCGGATTCGTGACCGTCAGAATAGGGTAATGGAGATTCTTGACGCATCAAAGCGGATGTTTCGTTCCCGGGGGTTTATCGAGACTACCATGAACGAAATAGCAACCGATTCTGATTTAAGCAGACGGACTCTCTATTTATATTTCCATAATAAGGAAGAAATATTGCTGACCCTTGCCGTACAAACACTGGAACAGCTTCTGGAAGAAACGGCAAAATCGAGAATCCAGGAAATGACCGGCATTGAACGATTGATCAACCTTGCAACGACCTATCGAAATCTCTATGTCGCCGATGCTGGCAGCTTCCAATTCATTCCGAATTTTACCAATTGTGTCCGTGCCTTGGGAGGTTCTCACCCAATTGTAAAGAAATGTGAGAATATTACGAATGAATTGATTTCCATTGTCTCAATGATGCTACAAGAGGGTATGGAAGACCATAGCGTACGGAAAATCGATAATCCGACCAAAACTGCAGCGATACTGATTACCATGATCCATAGTTTCATCCAAAGTGTAGATACCGATAACGATCTGCTCTGTATCGCTTTGCATATTTCCCCATCTGATTTCCTTGATGAATCCTTTTCTTTTATTACCCATTATCTATCAGCTAAAGACAAAGATTGAGTAAGCTTACTTTTCTGGTATAATTTTCAACACAAACACCCCTGGGCAACATTTGCCTAGGGGATTATTGTAATGGGAATGATGCCAATACGTTACTTCCTGTCAGGTTTCTACCAAGACACATAAAAGTCCCCCTAAGAATGGAGAAAATCTTAGGGGGACTGAAATACAATTTCATTAGAAACTATAGGAAGCTTGTACCTGGATGAAATCATTGTTGGCGTAAGCTGCAAATTCACCATCCTCATCTGAGGTGAACAGAAAAGCAAGGGCAGTAACCATAAAGCCATCTTTCAACTGATATTCGAATTTTGGCATCACGATCAAATCTTTTTGCTCAATTCCCCAGATAACAGAGATTGATGGTTTGGCCTTCGCATGGTTATAGCTGTCAGAAAACTGCAGCACAAGCTTGTCAGTCAGATATTTCCCTGCGGCATTGTAATCCATATCGCTGCTTGAGGAAATTTTGTCATTGTTGAAGATGTAGCTTCCGATGAGCTGTACATTCAAATTCATTTCGTTATAGGGGAGGTTGGTATCGAAACCGGCAAGATACTGCAGACTGTTGTTGTGGACTGAAGCATCGTCTCCGTCAATATCCTCGGTCAGGTAGTAAGCAACTTCACCGCGAAGGTTGCATCTTCCCAACACCCCTGCACCGTCAATACCGAAGACCTGCAAACGATCATAGGAAAGATTGAAATCTGTTACCCCGGTTGCATTGGCAGTATAAGACACAGAAGGGGTCTTATAATGGCCAAGGTAATACTGGGCACCGAAATCGACAGGGCCGTAGGACCCGGTCAAGCGAAGACCGTACTGGCTGTATTTCAGGGAGTTGGTATCGGGGAGGAAGTCAGAGGCGCTGCTATAGGTATCGGTTATTGCAGAAGCTGCTGATACACCGGCTAAAGCTGCAGTTGCTGCGGCTGCTTCTGCCGTTCCCGAACTAGCAAGAACAGCTGCATATGCTGAGTTGTAGGCTGTGGAATATGCAGTTTTGGCCAAGTTGGTGACATAGGAAGTTCCCAAAGTGACCAATTGCGTCCCTGCTGCAGGAGCCCAGATTCCACTGGTAGGAATTTTATCGGCAGTCATGGAAGGTGTCCATACAGCTTCCAGACTCAATGCATTGCTCATATTCCAGGTCACCTGGAGCATGTCTTCACTGATTCTTCTGTCAAGGTAGTCAGGGATGAGGAAATCTGAATAATCATTTGCATTGAACAAGTCCAATACATGGAGGTTGTCCCCGCGTCCCCAGACTATTTTTGACTTGCCTGCTTCTACGACGAAGTCGCCGAGGAAAGCCTTGTAGGTCAATTCGTCAAGGATTTCGGTTGGGTCATTTCTGAAGAGCAACTTGCCTCTCATTTCGCTATCGGTGCCATCATAGGTAAAGTCCAGGCGAACAGAAGGGTCAACCATGGTGGCATAGTAATCGCAATTGCTGTTCAACGTATTGTCTTTGGATACATAGGCCCTGCTTGTAAGATCTGCATAGCCGTTGATAGTCAAGGCACTGGAAGATGCCGAGGAGGAAAGCTCTGTACTTTCCATTGAGTCAAAGAATGATCCGAAGCTGTCGTCTGCAAAGGCAATGCTGCCCTGCAGAAGAAGAACTCCTGCCATCCCTACGATCAAGGTTTTTTTAAAATGTGTCATACTATACTATCCTTTGAAATTACACTCGTCCGGTTTTAAGGAAACTGGTTGAGAAAAGTTTGCTGCTAATCGGTTTGTCCAACTGGAGTTGCAGAATGGTAAGTCTGGTGGAATGTCCGCTCTGTAGGTCTACCATATAGGAAGTAAACGGAATCCAGTAACCGTCCTGCTGCTTGAGAGATTCGACCATGAGTACTTTGCAAGGTTCTTCATGCTTGTCGAACATCTCAACCTTTACCGGGACAAAGCTTTCTTGGTCGATATAGGAAAGGCGGTACCCGTATTGTGATTCTGAAGCATTTTTCGCTACTGATTTAACCTTGTAGCAAACGTAGGAACCAACATTTTCTTCACCGATGAGCTCATGGTTGTCTACAGCAACTTCCCTGGTTTCCAGATCATCATAGGTTGCATCGGTGCCCATGAACGATTTATCCCCTTCACAAGAGGCAATACGACGGGTAGTTCTCAAGGCAGGAAGGTAAATCCACTTGTCATTCGGACGGCCGTCATTTTCGACCTGCAAAAAACGAGTATCTTTTACCGACGCAGGACTTCTGAAAACCATGACAGTTGAAACCAAATCATTTTCCATCTTTCCCCATTCTTCCATCATACGGGTTTCCACAGTGCCATTGGCGTCGATAAGGTCCATCTGTACTGCTGAGTGGGAGAACTTGGGTTCTGCCACGTCATACGCTTTTTGCATGACTTCGGTTCCGGTCATGGCGAACACGGGAACTGATACTGCTACAGCCAGGAATAATGCTATCGTGAGCTTTTTCCCTTCATTGCATTTTGTTTTCATAACAACTCCTTCGATACGGAACAAGAATAGGCCTTGGCCTGTTCTTCTCTAGTGGATCGTCCTACGGGGAAACAATTCCCCGCGAACGGTTCATACTTTGTGGGTGGTCAGTTTTTGTTGCGCTTGCTTTTTACCGGTCTGGAAATGAATCGTGGTTTGAATACGTTCAGCATCGCTGGAAGAATGGTCATGGCAGTAACAGAACTAGTCAGCATGACGACTGCCACGAGGATTCCGATATAGCGCAAGACAACGAACTGGGAAAGACTGAGAACCAGGAAACCCAGTCCTACGGAAACAGCATTTACTACAATTGCTTTTCCCGTTGTTGCCAGCGTATTGAGCGTAACCGCGTGCAAATCATCGCAATGAAGCCTCTCGTAGTGATAGTCGCTCATGAAATGGATTGTATAGTCTACGCCTATTCCAATGGCAATCGAAGCAATGAGACTGGTAACCATGTCCAAATTGATACCAGCCAGTCCCATGATGCCGAAATTGATGAGAATCGAGAGAGATAAGGGAACCGCTCCGATAAGACCAGCTGCAGGTGAATGGAAATAGAAGGACAGAATCAAGAATACTGCAAGGATTGCAAGCAACAGACTGGTCATTTGGCTTGTAGTGATCATATCGGTCAATGCATTTTCCAATTCTGCGATACCATAGGCCTGGATTGTATAGCCCTCAGGGAAATGAGTACTGGCGTAGTTCTGAGCATCAACGATGATATCATTGACCAACTTCGTCTTATGGGTAGTCAGCTGAATCTGCATACGGGCCTGAGAAGGTTGCATAGCATTGTCAGAGAACTGATCCAAGGAACCTGAATAAAGCAAAAGATACTGGGCAATAAGGTTTTTGAGCTCCTGTCGGTCGTTTACAGGGTATTTTGCCAAGTCGTAGGGAATCTCATCATAGGCAGCGCCTTTATAATTCAAGTCTTTTTCCAGGGCAGTAAGGAACTGGTCGACAGTCATTTCACCGCCACCAGCCTCTGCGAATGTGCGGTTGAAGAGGTCAAGCACATCCTCTACAGTAGGTGTCATCCCAAGCTGTGAAGCTGAGTCGGTATAAGATGTCTGTGTGTCAATTTCGGTGGCAGGTTCCTCACTTGAAGAGAAGAAGCTATCAACGCTATCGCTAGATGCAGCATTTTTTCCGTCACTTGCAAAGAAGCTATCGAAACTGCCTTCCTCTGCAACTGTAGTATCATTGGCGAAGAAACTGTCGACTGAAGAACTCTGGTCAGCGGAGAAGTCCTCGGGAGAATCCCCTTCTGTAGTTGCACCGGAATGCATAACCTTGTTCATTCTCTTGATGAAATCAGAGAAAGAGACAATCTTTCCAATATCAGCATACTTAGTAGAAAGGTAAGAGGAGAGTTCATCCATGTCCTTGAGAATTTCAGGGTCGGTCAGGTCTCCAGGGTTTTGGCCTTTTACTATAAAACTAAAGCTATTGGTTCCGGAGAAATTTTCATCGATAAACTTGGCGTCGGTTCTGATGGGAGACTTGGCAGGGAAATAGTTTATGATGGAAGACTCGACCTGCAATTTTATGATTCCCCAGAAGGAAAGTCCCATTATCAAAATGAATACTAGGAAAACCATTCCCTTACGGTTGGCCAGGTAGGTATAGAGTTTCCCTACTGTATTTTCATGCCAACCAGTCTTTTCGTTGCCTTTTTTATAATTCTGTTCTGGTGTCAGTTTCTTTTGCTTTGCAATCTTTTTGTTTACGCTACCCAGTGGTTTTACCAAAATGAGGGCAGGGATAAAGTAGAGGGAAAGCAGAAGTGCTATCAAAACACCGGTTGCACTGAACACTGCAAAGGTCTTCAAAGGAAGGATTGGGCTGGTGATCGTCGAGAAAAAACCGCCGATGGTGGTCACCCCAGCCAGGATGACTGGAATACGGACTTTCTTCATTGAATGTTTCACTAGGGCCTTGTGCCTTTCGGGGGTCAATGCCTCGGTTTCACTTTTTAGTTCTTCATAATAATGATTCATTACATGGATGCCGTATGCTGAACCGACGGCTATCAAAACAACCGGAAGACAACTTGATACAACGGTGAAATGGGCTCCACTTATGGCCATCAAGCCAACGGTCCATACGGTACTGATAATGACTGTTATAAAGGGAAGCAGCATTCCTTCCAGATTCCTGAAGGAAAAGAGCAGGCAGAGCAGCACGACAAGTGATACCAAGGGGATTAAACCTGACAAGTCAGTATGCATGTATTCGCGTGCTTTCTGGGAGAGGACAGGGTCTCCTGCCAGCCTGATGTTGATAGCGGGAACCGAATGGCTGTCTATAATCTGTAAGGTATCTGCATACAGCTGGTCCATCTGGTCGGGAGTGATGTCCTTGTTTATGGTGACAATAATCTGGCTACCTCGCAAATCCTTAGAGGTAACTACTTTGTCATACATAGCCTGCCAGTCGATGATATGTTCTGTGAGATTCTTCAATTCTTCGTCTGTTCCGGTAAAATCATCACCGATCAGGGCCCCTACTGCCATTCCTCCGTCAATCCCATCGATGAAATCAACATTCGTCAAGGACTGTACCTCATCGATGAACGGAAGATTTTCGATCTCTGTGGTCAATTCCCGTATCAGGGTAATCGCCTCAGGGGTCAAAATGGTTTTGTTGTCTGTACTTATGGCAATATCCATGAGAATCTGGCTGCCATATAGCTCATCGGCTTCTTCCAGAAGCGTATACGAGGGTAGGCTGTGCGGAAGATAGTTCTTGATTTCGTTGTCAATAATAATTTTTGGAATCATGTATCCCATGACCCCAGTTGCAAGTATAACCACGGCAATTATTATCCATGATTTACGGGAAGAATGTCCCATGCTCTGATGCCTCCAATGAATGCTATGTGCAAAGAATAACTTCAATGAGAATATATTGCACACAGTGTGAAATTCAAGAGTATAGCAAAACCATTTTACTTGTGATAAAAATGATTCATTAGCTTACTGGTCTGGTATATTTGGTTTTTCTTGCAGAAATCCAAGAAATCAAGCGAGAGGCTCAAACAAAAAGGCCTTCCCTGCATTACTGTATGGAAGGCCCCCTTTATAATGATGAATTGTTTAAAATGATTGCTATTGGTTATGTGTTTCGTTTTCTTTTCATGATTGTCTTTTCGGTTTCCTTCGTAAGAAAAACAAATACAAACAATATGGAAGCATACTGAAGGACTGTGTAAAGTGGAGAAATTCCTGTCTGCTGTAGTAAGTTGGGATCGCGAGGCTCTGTGCGATCCTCTTTGTGGGAAAGTTCCTGCAGGCCGGAATTACTAAAAGGCATGCTTACCCATCGCAGATATTGGGTTGTTGCCAAGTTGTAAAGGCCAAAGGAAAGCATTCCTATGGTAAGTGCTACTGCAAGGGTTTTTTGTATTTTCCGATGGTTCCCAAGGTGTTTTGTTACAACTTTTTTGATCATCTGGTAATGCATGCCAACATGGATTCCCAAAATAATGAGTAATGCAGCTGCGGTTGAGAGATGCACAGTCTTCCATATATTGCTGCCATGGATATTGAATAGGGTTTTGCTGATCATGACAGAACTGATTGCCATAAGGATAATCCCAATGCAAGAAAACAAGGAAAGCACATAGCCTGCTTTCGTTTTTACTGGAAGGCTCTTGCCAAAGATTCTTTGCGTGCAATGAAAGAAATATCGGTAATTAAAAAAAATATGGATCAAGAAGATCCCCAGCAGGACAAGGCCCGCCAACTCATGGAACTCCATTGATACTGCATTTTTGTTATACATCAATACCAATAGGAGAGCCATCACTGCATCGAATACCAATTTGTAGGTTGTTTTGTGGTTCATGGGCAAACTATAAAGAATGCAAATAGCCCAAACAACACAGATTTCACGAAGAAATAAGGAGCTTGGGTTAGCGGTGATAGAGAAATATGGAGTAAGATAAATTTCTATGGGAAATAGAACCTAAAAGGACATCACCCAATCATAAGCGAAAGGATTTCCCTGTCGGTATCTACCATTCCTTGACTCGCAATTTTCCCTATTCCGCTAATGGTTTCCTCAATGGTGTTTTTGACAATACCGTCTCCATTTGCAAAATATTCTTTTTTCATTGCTAGGTTATGTCCCAGTAGCGCCGCATCAATTGCGCTGGCAATTTTCGCAGCACAGGAAGGTTTTGCCCCGTCACATAACATGCCAGAGATATTAGCCAAAGTGTTTGTGATTGTCTCTTCAATCTGTTCAAGCGTTCCTCCAAATAGCCAAGTAATTGCAGCACCGGCACCGCTTGCAGCAGTAACAGCCCCGCAATAAGCAGATAATCTTCCAATGAATGATTTCTGGTGAATTGCAATCAGATTACTGATAGCCAAGGCTCTGATCAATTTTTCGTTTCCAACTTTCAATTCCTTTGCATATTCCATAACTGGCAATGAAACAGTCAATCCTTGGTTTCCACTCCCACTGTTGATGACAACAGGAAAAGGACATCCGCTCATTCGAGCATCAGAACCGGCAGCAGCAACAGCTTTTGCCCTTACATTGATACTCTGTCCGTAGAATTCCAGCAAATTTTTTCCAATAGATACACCCCAATTATTTTTCAATCCCTCCATACTGATTGCATTGTTGAAAAAAATCTGCGGTTCAATGATTGGGCTTAGCTTTTCAATATCGATAGATTCTGCAAACTGGACGATTGAGCGAACGGAAAGAGGATTGCCGAAAGGAGTATTTTCGGTACCTGGATGTTCCGAGAAGGGGATTTCGAAGAGAACGACATTATTACGCTTCATCAAAACTATATGGGTATGTTGATGGATTATCTCTACAAATGCGGTATCTCGATCATTTTTTGCTATAACCTTAACATGGAGCTTGGCCGCTGTATTCAGAACAGAAACGGTAATAGGAATGGTTGCAAGCAAGGTTGAAGCATAAACAATATCTTCGTCGGTTATATCCGTTAGGACTTCCAACCCTTTTTCAGGGTGCCCCCCTGCAGTACCGATAGCAATAGCTGCCTGTATTCCTTTCAGCCCACCACTATTGGGGACAATCACACTTTTAACGTTTTTTATGATATTACCATTGCATGCAACTTCTATACTGGTTGGAATACCTCCCAGAATATCTTTTGCCTTTGCTGCAGCATACGCCAGGCAGATAGGTTCTGTGCAACCTAATGCAGGAACCAATTCTCTTCGTAAAATTTCTAAATATCCGATGCATTCATTATTGGAGAGGGTCATTCTCTGTTCCTGATTTTTTGGTTATTGCATTTGGAAAGATGTTCTCATAGAAAGAATATCTTCTACCAGTATTTCTTTTGCATTCTCAAGCGATTTTGACTTTATTGTCTCAATTAAACGTGCATGTTGTGATGCATCTGAAAGTTTCTGCTTATCCCAGGTAGTGTTAAAATAACGATACGCCCCCCTAGAGCAATAATTGAGATTTTGCTCTAGGGCTTTGTCCAGTAATGTGTTGTTTGCAAAACTGCATAGAAGCAAATGAAAACCCATATTCATTTTCCAATGTTTATCAACTTCATGGTCATATGTTATGGATTGTGAATGGATCACATTTTCTTCGAGTCGCTGAATATGCCGCTCGTCAAGTTTATAAAAACAATGTTCAAGTGCTCCTAATTCAAGGATGCAACGCACTTCCAATCCTTCTTCCAATTGGCGTGGAGTAATTTGGGTGATCTGATAACCACACCTTGGGATGCTTTGTAACATCTCTTCCGAGCATAGTTGTACCAAAGCTTCCCTGATTGGTGCTTTGCTCACCCCATATTTTTCCATAAGTGAGCGTTCCGTCAGAATTTGATTTGCGGGATATTTCCCTGTCAATATCTCATGATATTCCTGGTTGTGGATTCGTTCTTTCAGAGATTGTTTTTCTTCCATGTTGCTTTTTTACGGTCTAGCCTTTTACAGCCCCTGCCGTTAATCCTTCTTTATGAAAATATTGTAAAACCAAATAGGCAAAGATAACAGGAATAATTACAATTGTTGTTCCTGCTAGGATTACTTGCCAAGGGGTTGAAAGTCCGTCACTTACCGGTAAAAGTGAAATGGAGACCATAAGGGTATATTTTGATGTTTTCCTAAGAAATAGCAAGGGCCAGAAGAAATCATTCCAACGTGCCACTATGGTAAGTGATGCCCAGGAAGCCAAAGCCGGTTTGATGACAGGGATGATTATCTTATAGAAAATTCCAAAGTCTTTACATCCATCAATCTTGGAAGCCTCAATTAACTCATCTGGAACATTTACAATGTATTGTCGCATATAGAAAATTCCAACTGCTGTGGCAATCCTTGGGATTACCAATGCCCAGAGACTATTTATTAGATGGAGTTTCTTCATGATGATAAATTGGGGTATTGCACCAACCTCCGGTGGAATTAGCATCGTTGCAATGACAAAATAGAAGAGGAAATCTCTTCCGGGGAATTTGTATTTTGCAAAAGAAAATCCAGCAAGTGCACAGAAAAAAACCGTTGTAAGAGTACCCATCGTCGTAGTGAATACACTATTGAAAATATTGGAAGCAATAGGTATCTGTCTAAATAGCCTTAGGTAATTGTCAAATGTTGGATGGTAAACCCGAATTGAATTGAGTCCACTAATACTTTCTGAGATGTCTTTAATGGAAATCAGACACATCCAGAATATGGGAAAAATGCTTATGAGGACAATGATAGATAAAATAAGATACACTAAGAATTGACCTGTTATTTGCTTGGTATGATTTTTCATTAGATATGACTCCTGTGATTATATTTCGCCTTGCTTTTTTCGAACAGCAAACTGTATCAGCGAAATACCCAGCAAAATAAGAATAAGTATGCATCCGATAGCGGCAGAATAGCCCATTTTGAAAATGGTAAAACCATTCTGATACATGTACTGGAACAGGGAGGTGTTTGAGGTACCGGGGCCGGGTAGGATAAATGGCTCATTGAATATTTTCCAACTATCCACTGTAAGGGTGATAAAACAGAAAAATAGGATATTGCCGAGGGATGGCAGGGTGATATAGAAGAACTGCCTGAATATCCCTGCGCCATCAACGCGTGCTGCCTCATAATAATCTTTGCTGATATTCAACAAACCTGAAATGATAATCATGGTAAACCAAGGAGTATTTCTCCAGATATTCAGAATAATTACTGGGATTTTGCTCATGGAAGTGCTTGTAAGCCAGGGAAGTCTTCCGAAGCCCAAGGCAACAAATATTTCATTGACCAATCCCACATTCTCGTCAAAGAGCATGCGAAAAATCAAGCCCATCGCAATGCCTGCACATACATTGGGCAGGAAGGTAATGGTTTTAAAAAAGGATTTTGATTTTAAATTGGACGAAGTTAGTAGCATCCCAATTAAGATGCTCAAGGATAGGATGAAAAATACAGCAGTTACCCAGTATACAATAGTATTGAGAAAAGCTTCGATGAACATCTGGTCCTTTAGCATCATCAGATAATTTTCTAATCCAACAACTGTAGGTTTTCCAATTCCATTCCATTCAGTGAAACTGATAGCTATTGTCCAAATGGTAGGAATCAACTGAAACACTAAAAAAAGAATAAAGAACGGCAGAATAAACAAGTAGGGATATTTGTAGGTTTTTAAAGTCTTAAGCATATTGATCCTCGCCAAATGGATATAGTTCCACCTGTTTTGAAAAACAGGTGGAACCTTTCTAAAGAATTATTCGATTGTGGTTTTACCGATTCTTGCCTTGAGATTTTTATCTATATTGGCAATAGTAGCTTGCATTGTCTGGTTTCCTGCAACATATTTCTCAATTTCAACACTGATGATAGTGTCAGCTTCAGCATCCTTTGGTGTTACTATCAGGTTGGCACTGGAATTGGCAAGACCTTTTCCCTCCATTTCCCTGAAACTTTGGCCACCATAGAATTCGCTGCTTTCTTTCCAGAATGGATCTTCTAGCATTTCAAGAGAAATTGGATTTGCATATGGTGCATTTTGTTCCACCATTGCATTTACCCACGCTTTCCTTGGTTCATTATCAAATTGAAAATCTTTCCACAATTTTTCTACCAAGGTAGTGTACTTACCATTAGGCTTATTGATTATTGCAAAATAGGATGCAACCGGGGCTCCTGCCGTCCCAATTTCAGCAAAAACAGGAGCAGGCATTACACGCCATTGGCCTGAAGTTTCCGAAACATTTTTCCGGAGGAATTCATCCCAGAAAGCACCGATGTAAAAGGTTGCAACTTTGTTTTCTCTGATTGCATCATAGAGGGCAGGTTGCATTATAGCGCTTTTCAGTAATAAACCTTCACTATAAAGGGTATCCAGGGTATTAAGAGCCAGTTTTACACCAGGGTCAGAGCCGAATACGACATCTCCGTTTTCACCCCAGATCCTTGCATTGGCTTGTGGCATAAGACCCCTTCTTCCCCAGTATCTCCAAGTTCTGCTACCCGGATCAATGTAGGAAAGATAGACCAATCCATTGCTTTTTTCTTTCAGCTGTCTTCCGGCTTCAATATAGCCTTCCATGGTGCTCATCATTGCAGGGTCAACACCATACTTGTCAAAAATTTCCTGATTGAAGAAAAGCACCTGAGGTCTGACTGATTCTGGTAAAGCGAAAATTTTATCTTTGTAGATTGCGTCACCTGACGCACCATCGACCATTTGATCTTTTAATGAATTGGCCAACGCGGTTTCGTCTTTTACGATGCCACCTGCAGCGAGATCCTTGAGGTTGACCGGATCGATATACAGGGCATCCGGAAGGTCATCGTAGACACCAGCTAGATATGTCATGGTGACTTTCTCCCGAGAATCTGCCGCTCCCTGGGTCTGGACAATTTCAATCTTTACTTCTGGTGCAATGTCACGATTCCTTTCGAGCCATGCATCATAGTATTGCTGGAGGTATTGAGGTTGCCCATATCCATAGATAACCACAGTGCCTGCTGGATAGACTGTACCTGTTGATGATACAGTAGCCTCCTTTGCTCCCCCGGCATACGCCGACAACATTACCATGCTCAGAAAAATCACAATAGTTGCTTTTTTCATCATACGTAGTTTCCTCTTTTTGTACATATTTATCGAGTAGCCATTACAGCTTGCTTGATTCTTTGATAGGGAATTTCGGTTGGAAGCGTGCAATCAGCCCCAAGGATGAATTTTTTCTTTCCGAATTCATTGAGTATTTTGGCGACCGAACTCTTCAGGTCCTCTTCAGAGGAGCCGACTAGGGCTCCTGTCCTGTTTGCGAGTCCTCCCATTATAGTAGCCTCTGGAAAAAGTTCTCGTCCTTTGCTGAGAGGAAAATCTGTTTCATAAACGCCCCAGTTGGCAACATCAATCAGACTTCCATAGGAAGCATATCGATCCATAGCAAGGTTTTCCTTGCACATATGGAGAAAATTCTTACCCCCATTGTTTTTGCATACTGACAGAATTTGTTTGTCAAAAGGTGCTATGGCCATTGCAAACTCCTCGTCTGTCATGAAATGCTTTTCTGCCCCTAATGCAGCATAGTAAATGCCATCGACACCAGCCTTGATAATCTGTTCGGTAAGCAGACACATTGCATCGGTAATTCTCTTGCAGGCATCTAAAAATGGTGTTGGATTTTCTCTCAGGTGAGCAACATGCAGTTCTCTCGTTGGTATATAGCCGTACCGGGATTCAATTGGATGAATACTTGAAGCGCATACCCCATGGATTGTCCCCAGCGTAAACGTATTTTCAGGATTCTTGTCAAGGATTTGCTTTACAAAATCGACCTGATCACTCAGAAAGGCATCTTTCATAGAATAGGATGGGATTTTTTTCCAGTCATTTGGAGTTTTAATATCGCCGACATCTGGAATAAGATTCTCGTTCATGATTTTCATTATGTCTACTTCGGTTTCCCGATAAAAATCAAGGTGGGCTTTTACCCCCGGTTTTCCTTTTGCAACTGCTTTTGGAAAATGGAGTGAAAAGCTAGCCGGTACAAAATCGACATCTTTTCCATCTATCGAAGCTAACACCCGTTCTCTTTTATTCATGATCAATGCTCACTTTTTGTTTTAAAATATGATTACTAATCATATCAGTGGTAAGCTTAAATAGCAACGAAAAAGTTACTTTTCTTGTAAAGTGTATAAAGTTAACTATAAAAAGAAATTAAAGGATTTTATAAAAACTTTTCCTTGCTTTGAATTCTTTATTGGATGTGTTTTTTCAGTTGCTACTATCAAGATAGTAGTATCAATAGTATGGCTAGAGGCTTGTTTTCTTAATTACTAGTACATAGCTTCCTGGCTCTGGAACCTGGACGGACAGTTCTTCAATGGCTTCGCCTTCTACCGATCCAGATTCCCTGTATTCGTTAAGAAGGAGATTGACATTGGTGTCGATCTCTTTTGTGTTGAAGGTTATCGTAGTTTTTTTAGGTACGAAATAAACCCGTACATTCTCTGCGTCGCTAAGCATGGGGCCCGACCATACTGGATTTTCTTCGAAAGGGGGCAGGGCAGGGGCTGAGTGGTAGATACCACAGGAGGGAAAATAGAAAAAGCAAAACAAAAGAACCATAAGAAAAAACAAAAACGAATGCCTGTTTCTCCTGTTCTTCTTAGGTTTTACTTTCATGTTACACCCTTCTTTCTATACATAGTCACCATAGCTAAATCCTAACTGCCCTTAAAAGATTACAGGAAAAGTGTAATTTTCAGGAAAAAATGCAAAGTAAGATTATTCGGCGCCTTTAGGCAAGACGAAATGCAAGGACTCTGATAGGAGTGTCTGCATTTTCGTAGGTGCCGAATAGAGAATTCTTGAGGATTCCGGCAAAGAAACCCTAAAATATGAGTCCATCGCGTCTAGAACATCATGAAAAGATGCAAAAGAGGCAAGGCGATCATCTTTCTGTATGGATAGATCAAGATTTGACGAAAGAATTAATGCAAGGAATTGGATAAAAAGACGAACGGAGAATATTTGGGGGTCGTTAATCTGCAGAAGCTTGCAATCGATTTCATTTTTCAAATTTTCAAAATGATTCTCAAGTTGGTTCCTTCTGCCAAATTGATCCAAGACCGTTTTGGAATCATCCTCGCAATTTGTTTGTATAGCCCAGAAACCAGCATTTGAAAGGAAGAAAAGGTGCTTTGGGTCAACTTTTCTGGCAACCTTTCTTGACCCTCCAGGATTTTTACGTAGTTCGAAATACCGGTCGTAGAGTTGGCTGTGTTCCTCGAAAAGATTGTTGTCAATTAATTCTGTCTGACAGTTTGCAAGCAGTCCTTCCAGGTTTCTTTCCTGCTCCTTCCTCCAGAAAGGATCAAAGAAAACATGGATAGTGCTTTGCTTATCATCTGAGGGGTATGCAGTATAGCGAATGGTTTCCACACGGTGGTCGAAAAAGGGTTCTGTGGTGTCAAGCTGCTTTCTAAAATCCTCGATCAGGCGATTTTGCCAAGAAATCCTGGAAGGGATCCCTATCATGAAATCAAATCCATGTTCCATAAGCAGCGCAATGCTGGTTTGGGTATATAAAATACGATTAAGGACAAGCGAGCATGGAACATGCCTGTAAGCACCTACCTTGGAAAGAACAGTCTCTGCGTCTTGAGCAATCCGGAGGTTTCCCGCTAATGGAAGATAGGTAAGGGGGATTCCTGATTTTTTATCGCAGGCTATTGCAAGGTGTATCTGTTCAAGCGCATCGCGATCCCTATTGTTGCCGTAATAGAGGAAGGGGTTGTGCCTGCTGTAGGATGCTGCGCTTGTAATGACATAGATATACTGCTGCGATATCTGCATGGTTTTAACCCAATTCTCGAAAAATCGCTCCAGGGAAGCCCTTTCGATGGATGCAAGAAATTCGACAATTTGGCCTGGCTGTGAAAGCTCAGTCCCAATCCCGTGGTGGTCGAGCCATTTTCCGGCTTTGCCCAATGGCTCAGTTTCACAGGTGCAATAATAAGCCAAGGCAAGGAGTTTTCGTGCGTTTGCGTTGCCGAAGGAAGTCTTTAGGACTTTTTCGAGTTTCAGGCTTTTTGCCATATGATCCAATACAAGAATCTGTCCTATTGGGTGTATGGCAAACGTAGGTTCTTCTTGGACCGGTGACTTTTTCGCTTTGGATGCCATGTATTTTTCATTGAACACCTGCTTGCCGGTTTTTGTGTCGATCTTACCGATGCACACTCGTTTGTGTCTGGTCTGTTGTTTTTCAAAATTCCAATAAAACTGGTCATGATAGAGATAGGTAACCCCATTTTTTTTGTTTTTCACTGGTATTATCCGGGGTTTTGAAAATATTTTTTCCATGTTATAAATTGTAACAAAAAAACAGGGTAAATGCAATATTAATATTATATATTATAAAATGATAAATAAAAATTATGTAGTATTTCAAAATTTAATTAAAAAGAAATAATTCCTTATAAGAAATAGAAAAAAGAAAAATAACTTGTAATATAATTATATATAATGTTACAATGATAGAAACCTACACATGAAAGGAGTATTCGTGAAAATCACAAAAAAACTGGGATTTGTATTGGTGACTGTCGTTTTGCTAGGGTTTTTTTCTAATTCCTTGGTCTTCGCAAATGGAACAAAGGAGTCGCCCGCTACTATAGCATTTGCTGGTTCCGGGGGGTATCCACCGTTTAATTATATGACCGACGAGGGAAGCGTCATCGGTTTTGATGTGGATGTTGCCAAGGAAATTGCAAAGAGGCTTGGCAAGGAAATGGAATATAAGACTACAGCCTGGGATGGCATTATCGAGGGGCTTCGAGCCAAGCGTTACGATGCAATCCTGGGAAGTATGGGAATTACAGAAGCTAGGGAGAAAGTCGTAGATTTTTCCATTCCCTATTATTACAGCGGCCCGCAGCTGATAGTCAGGCGTGACAGCACAATAAAGGGAGTTTCCGATTTGAAAGCTACCTCTCGTGTAGGGCTGGTTACAGGGACTACCTTTGAAGAGGATGCTGCAAAACTTGGGGTAGTGACAAAACTCTATGAAGATGACAATCAGACCTTGATGGAATTGATCAACGGACGGCTAGACGGGGTTTTGACTGACAGGATCGTTGGATTGAATGCAATAGGAAAACTTCAAGGTGGAGAACAGCTCATGCTGGTAGGTTCTGTACTCAGGTCAGAGAAAATGGGTATTGCCTTCCATGATGGTGATGATGCGCTACGCACGCAGGTGAATGCCATTTTGGTCCAGATGCAAGAAGATGGGACTCTGGCAACTATCAGTGCAAAATGGTTCGGTGGGGAAGATATTACCCATGAGTAAAAAGGACGTAGACCGATGAGTATTTTCCCCTGGGACCTGAGCATTGTCCCCCAAAAATTCTTTTTGTTCTGGGAGGCTGCCTCCTACACGTTGGAGATAACTTTCTTTGGTGTGTTGTTTGGCCTCCTTATCGGTCTGCTGGTTGCCCTCGGGCGACTGTCAAAAAACAAAGCACTTTCATCCGTGTGCAGATCCTATATCTTCTTGATACGGGGAACCCCTTTACTGGTTCAATTGTTCATCATCTATTATGGATTGACCTCGCTGGTCACCATTGCCCCGATTCCTTCGGCAATCATAGCGTTGGCCATCCATAATGGAGCATACATAGGGGAGATTTTCCGTGGTGCTATCCAATCGATCCACTATGGGCAGCTAGAGGCTGCAAAGAGCATCGGAATGACACATATGAAGGCAATGGAAAGGATTGTACTTCCCCAGGCGTTCAAACGTGCTGTCCCTTCGCTAGGGAACCAGTTGATCATCGCTCTCAAGGATAGTTCTCTGGCCTCTACGATAGCGGTTCCGGAATTGATGCTCAAAGGAAGGCAGATGGGTTCCTCGACGTTTATGTACATGGAAATGTTTATAATCGTTGGAATCTGGTATTTGCTCATGACCAGCGTATTGTCGTTTGTCATGCATAAAATTGAGATGAAATTGAAGGTGAGTGACCGTGGCTGAGAAAATACAAAACAAAACGGACCCGGTAACAGGGAAAACCAATGAACCGATTCTCCGTATTGAAAACCTAAGCAAGAAGTATGGCGAGCTCCTTGTACTCAAAAATCTTTCGCTTTCCGTGCAAAAGGGTGAGGTGGTAGTAATCATCGGTGCCTCAGGAAGTGGAAAAAGTACCTTGCTTAGATGTGTGAACTTTCTTGAGAAGACCAAAAAGGGTAAAATCTATCTGGAAGGGAAATTGATCCGAAACCAGGAGAAACAGCTCACGCGATATCGGCAGGAACTGGGGATGGTCTTCCAGCATTTCAATCTGTTTCCGCATATGACTGTTGCCAGAAATGTAATGGAAGGCTTGGTGCAGGTAAAGAAGATGCCTAAGGATGAAGCCAGGTTGGAAGCTGAAAAACTACTGGACAGGGTAGGCCTGCTGGACAAAGCCGATGTATACCCTGCAATGCTTTCAGGCGGGCAGAAGCAAAGGGTGGCAATTGCAAGGGCTTTGGCCATGAAACCCAAAATAATGCTGTTTGATGAGCCAACCAGTGCGCTTGACCCCGAATTGGTAGGGGAAGTGCTTTCTGTAATGACCCAGCTGGCAAAGGAGGGCATGACTATGCTCGTCGTTACCCATGAAATGTGGTTTGCCAGTGAGGTAGCAGATAGGGTCATCTTCATGGATGGTGGAATTATTGTAGAAGAAGCTCCCCCAAAAGAGATGTTCTCAGCGCCCAAGGAAGAGCGGACCCAAGAATTTCTCAGCCAAATTTTGCATAGGTAGGAAAGATGGTACGCTCTTGCCGATATGCAGGAGGTAACGTTTTGCTATACTAATTAGAGTAGTCTTCCTGTGGTCAGAGGCAATTTGATCACAGCGGGGATTTTTTTGTAATCAGGCGAATTCCGTAAAACAGACTACGCAGTTTTTGCCTTGCTCTTTTGCCTTGTAAAGCGCAATGTCTGCCTGTTTCATGATATCGCTTGCCTCAAGTCCCGGCACCCATTGGGCAATTCCGATACTGATGGTAAAATGCAAATCCTTATCGTCGAGGATTGGGTAGTTTATGAGCTTGCCCTGAATTGTCTGGGCAACAGATACTGCATCATTTACCGAGGTGATGTCCTTGAGGATTACCGTAAATTCATCACCTCCGATACGGGAACAGACGTCGCTTCTGCGGGTCCCTTGCTGAAGAGTGGTTGCTACAGCTTTCAGTACAAGATCGCCAACCATATGGCCATAGGAATCATTAATGAGTTTGAATCGGTCAATATCTATCATCAAAAGCGAAAACTGTGATTTTTTGACCCTTGACTCACGAATTTCTTCGTTGATCTGTTTCTCAAAGTATTGTTTACTGTTGAGTTTTGTCAGATAGTCGATTTTTAATGATTCAAAACGTTTGGCGATCAAATAATATGCTGTGGTTGTCAGAAAAATCGAGAGGAAGGTAAAGCTGGAAAAAATAATCCAAGCCATTTTTTTGGTAAAATGTAAAAAGGTTTCAGCAGAAAAATCTACTCCTGCCAGCCCTACAAGTGATCCATCGCGTTTGTCTATGATGGGTGCGTAAGCCGAGATAAATTTTCCCCATCCTGAAGACTGAACAAGGTCTGTAGATACTTGCTTTTTGTTGTCATACGCATTGCGCTCAAAGTCAGCTAGATAATCTTCTGCTCCGATCGGGGAGAAATTTTCACTTAATGGTTCTTCCCCATCAAGAAGATAGGCTATCGAATCATTGCCTGTACGTTTTTCAGTATAGATATAATCGACGCCAAGCTCATTTTTCAATTGTCTGAACAATTGATTCATGGCCTCGTAATATGCCAAATCGTAATTACCCTCAGTGTACTCTTCCGTTTCACTGAGTTTCCGGTAAGAATCCATGTCTTGGTCGATAATATGGGCTGTGAGGATAGCTATTGCGCTCGCATGGTTTTGTATTTCTTTAGCCACTGAAACGCGGTAATTTGCATAGAGAAACGAAGCGAAGGAAGAAAGGGAAAAAGATATTATTAAAAATAGGGAAATCCATATTCTTCTTTTTCTGGATAGGAAAAAGCGAGTCATCTTCAAAACAGATAACCTCCAAGCTAAATGTAAATTAACGTTTTTCATGATATCACGTTCTTTAAAAATAAGTGGGAAAACTTTTACTAAATGGTTGTTTATGAAAATCCATGCCGAGGGCACCGCCGTTTTGGGGAAGGATCAATAGGAAAACCAAAACGGTAATCGGCTTGGCTTCCATTGCGTTGGCAAAGTAATTTTTTTAATAATAAGGTTTTCTCTATCGATAAAAAGAATTACCATATGCCTAGCTTGTTTCTGAAGTGCAAATGCTACGAAAGTGAGGTAGAATTGGGGGAAGAATTCTTTCTTGTCGGCAAAGGTATGTAGGGGGGGTATATCTTTGGTATCTGAGAATTAGCAATACATTGGAGGCTATCTACATGAAAAATAATTGGTTGTTCGCCTTGGTCCTTCTCGCTATCGCTCTATTTGTATCAGGATGTTCAAAGACTGAAACGAAGGGGGCTGCAGGTGCTCTTCCTTTGGTGGTTGGGATGGAATTGGCATACCCTCCCTTTGAAACGAAAAATGCCCAGGATGAGCCGTCTGGGGTAAGTGTAGACTTGGCCAAAGATCTTGGCGCTTATCTGAATCGTCCAGTGACAATTGTAAATACAAACTGGGACGGCCTTATTCCTTCTCTGCAGACTGGGAAAGTCGATGTAGTGATTTCTTCCATGACCATTACAGAGCAAAGGGCAGAGGTTGTTGATTTTTCCAATCCTTATGCCCATTCCTACCTTGCCTTGCTGGTAAATAAAGAAGCAAACATAACCTCAGTGGATGACTTGAATAAAGAAGGTGTTGTCGTTGATGTGAAAAAAGGAACTACCGGATATGTATATGCAAAGAAATACCTTACCAATGCCCAGGTAAATGCCCTTTCCTCAGAGAATGCCTGTGTGACTGAAGTAGTTCAAGGTAGGTCTGATGCTTTTATCTATGACCAGTTGACCATCTATAGACAAAACCAGGCAAACCCAAAGGTTACCGATGCAATTCTGATTCCGTTCCAGGATAGTGAGAATTGGGGAATGGCGGTAAAAAAAGGGAATACAACCCTGCTCAATTCAATTAATGCCTTTATCGAGGATTATCGAAAGAACGGGGGTTTTGAAAAACTCACTGAAAAATATCTTGCAGAAGAAAAAAAGACCTTTGATGCCTTGGATTTCCCTTGGTTCTTCACCATGGAGGATAAATGAACAAAGGTTCATCTGAGGGGCCTTCCAATCTGAACAAGGTGTTGAGTTTGGCGATAGTGTGCTTGATCCTCGTCGGTTTTGTCTGGTTATCTGTCAGGGCCATTAACCTGCAATTGGATTTTTCCACTTTGCTTGTGTACCGCCAACGGTTAAAGCAAGGTTTTCTCATGACCATACTCATCTCATTGGGGAGTTTGGTTTTCAGTCTGCTCATTGGCTCGATTACTGCACTAGGCCAGAAATCAACCCTTTTGGTATTCCAATACCTTTGCAAGGCGTATGTACAATTGATCAGGGGCACACCTCTTCTGGTGCAGATATACTTCTTTTATTATATTATTGGTTCAGCCTGGGGTTGGGATAACCGGCTTTTGTCAGGAATAACCATTCTTTCCTTGTTTGAAGGGGCCTATATCTCGGAAATAATTAGGGGTGGCTTGGAAAGTATCGACCCACAGCAATATGAAATTGCCAAATCCATTGGACTTACAACAGCGAAAACCTATCGCCTCATCACTTTTCCTATTCTCATGGCAAGGATTCTGCCAGCCTTGGCAGGACAGTTTGCCTCGATTATCAAGGATTCTTCCTTGCTTTCGGTTATAGCTGTTATTGAACTGACCCAGTCAATACAAGAAATATCGGCCGATAATTTCAGGATGTTCGAGAATTACCTGTTTGCCGGTTTCCTCTATTTTTTGCTAACCTTCAGCGTTTCGATGCTTTCAAGGATGTTCGAAAGGAGGTACAAGCATGAGAATGGAACTGAACAGCATAAGCAAGAGCTTTAATGGGAATCTGGTACTGAAGGATATTTGTTTTTCCCAGGACATTAGTTCTGTGGCAATCATCGGTCCTTCAGGGGGTGGTAAGTCAACCCTGCTAAGGATCCTCGGAGGCTTGCTTGCCCCCGATTCTGGCACCTTGGGATTTGATGGGAAAACCGTACATTTCAATGAGAAAGATCTTATAGAGTACAGAAAAGATATCAGCTTTGTTTTCCAGAGCAAGGGGTTGTTTGAACATCTTCCCGCCTTGGAAAACGTTACACTTCCCTTGGTACATACACTTGGCCTTGAAAAGTCGGAGGCCAAGGCAGCGGCGCAAAAACTCTTTGACAGATTCGGGCTCAGTGATACTGAGAAAAAATACCCTTCCCAGTTATCTGGGGGCCAGCAACAACGTATAGCCATTGCCCGTTCGTTGGCTATGAAGCCAAAGCTTTTACTCCTTGACGAACCTACCTCTGCCCTCGACCCTGAATATACCTCAGAGGTCTTGGATATGCTGACGGAACTGCAAGGGGAGGGGTTGAAAACCATTATTGTAACCCATGAGATGGGATTTGCAAAAAATGCCTGTGAAACAGTTGTTTTTCTCTCTGGCAATAGAATTCTGGAACAAGGGAAGAGTTCAGAGATTTTTTCGCACCCCCAGACGAAACAATTGCAATCGTTTTTGGATAAAATCCTTGAATGGAATGTATAGCTGAAAGCATAAAAAAAGTACCGATTGTGTTTTTTGTTTTAGTTTTCCCCTGAAAGAATATGCTATACTCTGCTTTCGGAGGAACTATGGAAACGCAAAAAACCATCGAAACACTTCCCTTTTCAAAGAAAATACTCTTTGCCCTTGGCCAGCTGGGATGGTCTCTTGCTTCCTATGCCCCTGGTATGCTGCTCGTGTATTTTTACATGCCGCCAGAGACTGGTAGCAGTACAGTCTTTCCCCAAAGAATATACCAAGGTGCCATATTGGGCATATTTACCATAATCGGCTTGGCTTTTGGGGTAGGCAGATTGTTTGACGCCATTACCGACCCCCTCATTGCCGGGCTTTCCGACCGATGCAACTCGAAAAAGGGAAAAAGGCAGAAGTTTCTCAGGCTTGGCATTATTCCCTTCTCGCTGTTTTCCGCCCTTATCTTCGTTCCCCCAGTTTCGGGATATAGTGTGCTCAATTCCGTATGGGTCTTTGTCGGTGTCATCGTCTATTATTGGTTCATGACCATGTATGTGACCCCTTATTTTGCCATGATGTCAGAATTGGCACATACAGCAGATGACCGCCTGTTCCTCAGTACGCTCATTTCCATCACCTGGGCCCTCGGGGCTGCTATCGGATCACAGGTATATGCAATCAAGGGTGTGCTTGAAAATTTCTCGCTGTCCTCGACGCAGGCTTTCCAGGTCACCATCTTTATCTTTTCCGGCATTGGCTTTCTGTTTATGCTGTTTCCCATTCTTTTTATCAATGAAAAAAAATATAGCAAACAGGAACCCAATACTGAGAAAATATTCGAATCGCTGGTCTCTGCATTGAAAAACCGGAATTTCCTGATGTTTACCATCTCAGACCTTGCCTATTGGGTGGCTCTCACCATTGCCAGTACAGGCTTGGTTTATTACGTTACCATCCTCCTTGGCCTCAAAGAATCGTTTACTTCCTTTTTACAGATACTGATGTTTGCACTCTCTTTCCTGTTTTATGTCCCAGTCACAATCTTGGCGAAGAAAACCGGAAAGAAACGCCTGCTAAACCTAGCTTTTCTACTGTTCATACTTATCTACAGCTTTATCATTTTCTTGGGTAGGGTACCGCTGAATCATGAGTTGCAGGCCTACCTGGTTGTGATTATGATGGCTATTCCCTTGGCTGTATTCGGTATCCTGCCTAATGCCATCATCGGGGATATTGCACAATCGGATGCCTTTGAGACGGGTCATCATAAAGCTGCCATTTTCTATGGGGCAAGGACCTTTATGTCAAAACTCGGACAAATGGTCGGTGGATTGCTTTTCCCCTCGCTCTTGCTTCTGGGAAATACTCCCGGTCATGATATCGGTATCCGTTTGACCGGACTGGCTGCCATTATCTTTGTAGTTGTAGGTTTGGTATTTTTCCTGACCTATGATGAGAAGGCCATATTGAAGGTGCTTAAAGCACAGGCAGAAAAAGAATGATTACGCTTTATAGGTATCGATACACTGTAGATATATCCGTTCGATTTCTTCTCCGAAACGTTCGATTGAATATTCTTTTGCCAGTATCCTTGCTTGACTGGAAAGAGACTCATACAGTTCTTTGTCTGTAAGGGTATGGGTGATAGCGGAGACATATTCGCTGGCCTTGGTGTAGGTAAAGCCATCAATCCCTTCCTTGATGACATTTTTCAGACAACTATCATACCTGCAGATTACCGGCAGACCACTTGCCATTGCCTCAATATAGGTCAATCCCTGGGTCTCGCTATCGGAAGCGCTCACAAAAATAGTTCCCAATTGATAGTAGGAAGCAATTTCTGTAGGATTTACCATCCCTGAGAAGAAAACCCTGCCTGATAGGTTTAACGTGCGAATTCGATCTGCAAGATACTCGCGTTGAGGGCCATCACCTATAAAAAGCAATACGAGCTTAGGGAAGTCCTGAACAAGCGGTACCATATTTTTCAACAGTTCCTCTGGGTTCTTCTCTTGGGCAATTCTCCCTACGGAGAGCAAGATAACCGAATCGGGATTAAGGCCAAGGCTGGCCTTTCGCTTCTCAAGGTTTTCCCTGGATTCCCTCAGGGTGAATTTGGAGAGATCTATACCAGTGGGGACAATCGAAATCGGAGAGGTCAACCGGTAGGACTTGAGGGCATCGGCAACTTTTTGTGTTGGGGCAATTATCATTTGCAGGTTGCGAAGCCTACGTTGTAAAAAGTGGGGTACAGCCATATCGCCCATTCGTTCGTTGAGTTTTACATACCTTGCATAGCTTTCATACATCGTATGGTAGGTATGCACCAAGGGTACATTCGATCTCTGGGCGATACGTCTGGCAAAGCCGAATGTAAAAAATTCACACTGTGAATGAACAATATCGGGCTTCCACGAAAGTATATCCTGCATGAAAACCTGTGGAATATGAAGCGTGGCATGCAAGTCCCGATATATGGGTATTCTAAAGGAAGCCAGATAATATACCCCCTCTTTAAAGGAGGAATGTTCATCATTTGAAAGAGTTAGTACCCGTACTTCATGTCCCCGATTCGTAAGCACCCTCTGTAAATTCATGACCGAGGTTACTACTCCATTGATCATCGGGGCATACCCGTCGGTAGTTAGAAGTATCTTCATACGAAACTACTCGAACAGGGGAGAGTAAAGTGACCCATCGTTTATATCCTTTTGCAAACCTTTTCTTTTGCAGGTGGGTTTATATATTCAGTCATCGAGACGATTCGCCAAAAAGTCACTTTTTCTTGATAATCGCTTCATAGAGGAAAGTGTAATCAAGTATATGCGAGAATAGGGAATTTTTGAAGTCATTGCAACACTTCCTATTGTCGTTGTGCATAGTCAATACTCTATCTTGTCTCTGAAAACGGTTTTTGGGGATGAGCCTAGCATTGGTTATTGCAATTATGGGTTCTATATAATGCACAGGGATTGCCATAATTTCTTAAATGCGGTGAATTTGTATTTTGATTGCGTAAATAAAGGCAATAAGGAAAGACAAGCCATCGGTAATGCTATAGAATTTTTGCAAGGGAGGAAATCTATGAGACGTGCATATTTTACTGCACCGAACAAGGTACAGGTTCTCGAAGAAGAATGCCCTGTTATCAAAGATTCCCAGATTCTGGTGAAAATTGCTTACTGTGGTATTTGTACCTTGGAACAGCGCCTGTATGCGGGAAGCCGAACGATTTTCTACCCTATCGTTGGTGGACATGAAGCTTCAGGGACCATTGTTGCAGTGGGAAAAGATGTTGCAACGGGGCATGCTGTCAATGACAGGGTGGTCCTAGACCTTGTGAAAAGATGTCATACCTGTCCTGCCTGCCTCAGCGGAAATTCCAATCTCTGTGAAAGCAGACACAAAGATACAAGCCAGATTCTCGGTGGTTTTTCCCAATATAGGGTTGTCGAGCCTGAGCAGGCTTTTGTAATTCCTCCTTCCCTTTCACTTAGTGATGCTACGTTTGTCGAACCGTTATCCTGCTGTCTCCGTTCCCTTAAGAAACTACAAGTTGGCCTTGGGACTTCGCTGCTAGTAATCGGATGCGGAACAATGGGGATGTTGCATGTGAAATCTGCCCTTGCAATGGGAGTACGTGTTTTTGTAAGTGATATTGATGAAAAACGTCTGGACGTAGCCCGATTGGCAGGGGCTGATGGGGTGAGCAATGCTTCTGACTTTGCCCAGTGCATCCGTGAAGTAAAGGCATTTACCAATGGAAGGGGTGTCGAGGCCTGCAGCATTACGAGCCCTTCGAGTCTTGCAGCGGAACTTGCCTTCCAAGTCCTTTGCCCAGGGGGAAGAGTCAATGTGTTTACCTCGTATGATGAAAAGCCTGTATTCCCCATCGATATGAACACGTTGCATCGAAATGAATATAGTATTACCGGAAGCGAAGGAAGGACCGAAATGGATTTTTACCAGGCTGTCAAGGCCATTTCCTATAAAAAAATATGTACAAGCGATTTGATAAGTGGGGTTTTCCCACTCTCAGACATAGCTACTGCACTCGAGGCAGCAGGGCGTAACGACACCTATCGGATCTTGGTAAAGGTAGGCGATGAATGATTTTGACACTTGATATCGGGACTACGACCCTCAAGGGGGCTTTATTCGATGATGCTGGAACACTTTGCTCCTTCAAATATGCAACTGTGCCCTCACAGGGGTTCTTGATTGACCCCTTTCAGTGGAGCTTGGCCTTGAAAACAGTATGTTCCTCGTTTCCTTCCCTTAGCGAGGTCGATACTGTTACGATCAGCGGTAATGGCCCCACTTTGGTGCCTGTGTTCGGAAATGTAGAAGATAGGGGGGGAATTCTCAGTTGTGACTCTGCAATGGCACGATTATGGCATGACAGACGCGCGACCCAAGAATCTGAAGAAGTCTCCAGACTTGCAAATTCCTTTGTGGATGCAAGCTTTTCCTTGCCCAAGGCCCTGTATGTATACAATAGGGAACCGGAAATCTACGAGAAAACGAAATTCTTTCTCTCTTCCTATGATTTTTTCAATTATTTACTGACAGGGGAAGCAAAAACCATCTTGCATGCGAAAGGGTCGGAACGTTGGTACTGGAATGATATGATCTTGGAGCAGCTCGCTCTCGACAAGACAAAATTCCCCGCCTTTTGCTACCCCGGGCAATTGATAGGCACGGTCTCTTCGCTTGCTAGCCTTTGCCTTGGAATTGGCGCAGGTGCGACAGTATATGCAGGGGCCCCTGACTTTTTTGTTTCCATCCTCGGCACAGGGGCAGTTTCCTTGGGACGGGTCTGTGACCGGTCGGGAACCTCAGAGGGAATAAACCTCTGTACCAAAGAGCCTTTAGGTGACAACCGGCTGATGGCCTACCGGCATCCTATAAAACCCTATTATAATGTATCAGGGATAATTTCCTCCTCAGGGCAGGCAATACTCTGGGCGAAAAACCTGTTTGGCCTGAAGGAAGCTTCTTACGACCGTTTGTACGAAGAGATGGCAGAGGCAAAACCAGGGTCTGGAAACTTGATATTCCTGCCGTATCTTTGCGGGGAGCGGGCTCCGATCTGGGACGCCAAGGCCAGAGGGGTTTTCAATGGCCTTGCTCTTGAAACAGGAAGAGCTGAAATGCTTCGTTCTGTGGCCGAGGGGGTTTGTTTTGCCATGCGTGATGTCATAACCGTTATGGAAGACCTCGGTGCCAAGGTAGGTGAGTTGCGTCTCAGCGGAGGACCAACCCATAGTACATTTTTGAACCAGCTTAAGGCAGATATTACCAGGCGTGAAGTACTTATACCCATGATTACCGATGCTGAGTTGGTTGGTGACTTGATAATCGCCCAGACTGCCAAGAACCGGTATGCCAGCTTATCAGAGGCTGCCGAGGATTTAGTGAGTATAAAGAAAAGGTATACTCCCAACCCAGCTGTGCAGGGACTCTACGAGGATTTGTTTGCTGTGTACCGTTCAACCTATCAAAAGCTTAAGGAACGTAAGAGCCAGTAATACGGAGGAAAGCAGATGCAGTCAGGATTGGAATTACGCAAACATGCAGTTTTTGCAAAACGTGATGGCAATGCAATGATAGTTGCCATGGACCATGGGTCCATCGCCGGGCCCCTGGATGGTTTGATTTCCCCTTCGTCTTTGGTAAGAACTTGTGTCAAGGCCAACGTGGACGGTATTTTAGCCACAAAAGGGTTCTTGGATGCATCAGTTAGTGAGTGGGATCGATCCACCTCCTTGGTTTTGCGACTAACTGGCGGTTTTACGGTATTGGGGGGAGGTTTTGAGGAAGAACTGATCGTCGAGGCAGAAACAGCTCTAGCCTGCGGAGCCTCCTGTGCTGCAATTACCATAAAATTCGGGCACGAGCGGGAAGGAAAATTTATTAGACAAGCTTCCCTTGCAATTGACCAATGCCATAGGCTCGGGCTGTTGGTAATGGTTGAAGCTTTGGCCTGTGGAAAGATAAAAGGAAAAACATTTCCTGCAAACGACGGGGAAGCCATCAGGATGGTAGCTCGCATGGGAGCAGAACTTGGAGCAGATTGCATCAAAACCCATTACACGGGTAACAAGGAGTCCTTTGCTTCCGTTGTAGAAGGTTGTCCTGTACCTATTTTGATCTTGGGTGGTGAGAAAGGCCGTCCCCTGCAATTTGTTTTTCAGGATATCTATGATTCGTTACAAGCGGGTGGAAGAGGTATAGCTATGGGTAGGAATATTTGGCAGCAAAAGGATTTGCCGGGGATGCTCTCCTGTGTAAACGGTTTGGTACATGAAAAATGGAGTGTATCAGAAGCATTACAACGGATGGGGGAAAACCCATGAGAAACTATACTGCTGTTGACAAGTCTGTTTATCTTCGTATTATTGTTCTTGCAATAGGATAGTGTTTTAGTAGGATATTCTATTTTGCATTACTTTTACATCCTCTGGGAATATAAGGAAAGGTACTACTATGAAAAGATTACAAAGTAACATGTTGATTCTCCTGTTAGCCTTGGTTTGTATAGTGAGCGTTCCGCTTTTTTCAGCCGGTAACGCCGAAGTGAAACAAGGAAAGGCCAATTCTCTTTCTCTGTTGGTATATATTCCGGGCGTGGTTGCCGGAAGCCCTCCATACAGTTCGATGGCTGAAGGTGCGAACGAATTTGCCGCAACCCATGAGAATGTCAGCGTAAAGATTTATGAGGCTGGTTTTAACCAGGCAGAATGGGAGGAGCAACTCACTTCTTTGGTTGCGACAGGCCAGTATGACCTGGTTTTGACTACCAATCCCTCGCTTCCTGAAATCTGCGCCAATGTTGCGAAAAAATTCCCCAATCAGAAATTTGTCATAACGGATGCCCAATTGGCCGGAAACGAACAAATCAGAACCTATCTCTATAACCAATATGAACAATCCTTTTTCCTGGGGTATCTTGCGGGGCTTGTTACCACCAGTTCGATGCCCTATGCGAACAGCAATCTCAAAATTGGGTTTCTTGCTGCGCAGGAGTATCCCCTGTTGAATAAACAGATGGTTCCCGGTTTCTTGGATGGTGCGCGCTTGGTAAATCCCAATATTTCCCTTGATTTCAGGGTGATAGGGAACTGGTATGATGCAAACAAAGCAGCTGAATTGGTGTCCAGCATGATTGAGGCCAAGGTAGACGTATTCGCCACAATCTCAGGCGGCGCAGACCAAGGTTTGTTCAAGGTTGCCAAAGAGCAAGGTGCCTATATTGTATTCCATAATACAAATGCCTATGCTGCGGCTCCTGGATTGGTTGTTGGCTGTGGTTCAATGGAACAAAAGAAGCTTACGAAGGAAATACTCGAAGAAGCCTTGCTTGGTACCATTGCCTATGGAAAAGCCAGCGTAGTTGGGGTAAAAGAAGGGTACCTTGGGTTTATCAGTGACGACCCTGCCTACACAGAGAACCTTCCCCCTGAGATAAGGGCCAAGTTTGATACTTTCATGGCTGACTTCAAGGCAGGGAAGATTGCCTTTACTGTGCCTTCTCTCTAATCTTGCAAAGAGCGGTAGAAACATCGAGGAGTTGATTGAATGGATCTTGCCTTTGAAATGTGTGACATTTCCAAAACGTATCCAGAGAGCAATCTGCAAGCGAATAATTCTGTGAGCCTTTCACTTCGCAAGGGTGAGATTCTATGTCTCGCCGGTGAGAATGGGGCAGGGAAGACAACCTTGATGAAAATTCTCTATGGTATGGAAAAACCTGATTTTGGGACTATAAAGATCTGGGGGCAGGAGGAAAAAATCAATTCTCCTCTTGTCGCCAATAGGTTGAAAATAGGAATGGTGCACCAGCATTTCATGCTTGTTGAAGAATTTACCGTTGCCCAGAATGTGGTAATGGGAGTTGAGCCACGTAAACATGGGATATGCTTTGATATAAAAAAGGCAAATCAGCAAGTAGAAAAAGCCATAGGTGAACATCATTTTTCACTTGAAAGCGATGCATTGGTGAAAGACCTCACCGTGGGGCAGAAGCAACAGGTTGAAATTCTGAAGATGCTCTATCGCGATATTGATATCCTTATCCTTGATGAACCAACTGCAATTCTGGCTGAACAGGAAATCGAGTCCCTGTTCAAGACGCTGAAGGGGTTTGCTGCAAAAGGTAAATCCATAATCCTCATCACCCATAAATTACAGGAAGTAAAGCGAATTTCCGATCGGGTAGCGGTTATGCGCCAAGGTACTCTGGTAGGTATCTACCAGACAAAAAAAATCGATGAGCAGACGCTTTCGCACCATATGATGGGCAAAGATATTGAGATACACCGGTTTCGCTGTGCTCCAAAGCAGGATTGCCACCCAATCCTCTCTTTTGATTCGGTTACCGTGTTACGGCCTTCCCAAGAAAAACCCTTGCTTGATTCTATCAGTTTTACTGCATATTCGAATGAAATCCTTGGTTTCGTAGGCGTAGGAAAGAATGAATTGGGTGTCCTTGAAGCTGTGCTCGGGGGCAGGATCGCGGTTTCCCAAGGGAATATTTATCATCTGGGGGAACCTGTTACTAACCTTTCAACGCGGAAATTGAGGGAAAAAGGACTATCCTATGTACCAGCCGATCGTCTGAAGGTTGGCAGTTCTCTTTCCTCGTCAGTGAAGGAGAATCTTATCGTAAACCATGTCGATGACTATGCCTGTTACCAATTCTTGAACCAAAACAGAATCCAGCTCGATGCAAAACGCCTTATGGATGATTATTCTGTAGCAGGGACTCCCTCGAGTACGTTGTCTTTTTTGTCAGGCGGAAATATACAGAAGGTGATATTGGCTAGGGAAATCGGACAAAAACATGATTATCTGGTGCTTTCCGAACCAACTTGGGGATTGGATGTAGCAAGCAGCCAATATGTGTATGAGAAAATTACGGCTTTGTGTGACTCCGGTTCTGCAATTTTACTTCTTTCTACAAATCTTGATGAAATATTATCCTTGGCAAACCGTGTCATTGTCTTGCATCAGGGTTCTATCGCTGCAACCTTAAACCAGAGTGAGGTATTGAGAATTACCAAGGCTGAACTTGGTCAATATATGTTGGGAATAAAACGGCAGGTACCCAATGGAGACTAAACTACAAAAAAAAATCCTGCGATATCTCGAAGAATCACTGGGTATGACCCTGATTATTGCCATTTCCCTCTCTCTTGCTGTGGTACTCTCTTTTTATTTGAGCAAGACCCCTGGCATTACCTTGTGGTATTTCTTTTTGGGCCCTGTACAGAACACCTATTATTTGGGAAATATGATCAATGGTGCCATTCCTTTGGTATTCGGTGGCCTTGGAGTGTCCCTCGCTATGAAGGGAGGAACCTTCAACCTAGGTGGTGAAGGGCAAATCTATGCAGGGGGGTTTATAGCTACAATCTGCGCAATCTATCTGGAACCTTTGGGCATTTTCGGGGCATTGCTTGCCTTGCTGACTGGTTCTTTGGTAGCCGGTTTGCTCAGCGGACTCTCCGGCTATTTCCGTATGCGATGGGAAACCAGCGAGCTGATAACTTCTTTTTTACTATCCAATGCAGTTATTTTGGTAATCAACTATTTTGTCGGTGGTCCCTTCATGGACCGCTCCACGAATCTTATTACAACGGAAAAGATACCTGTTGCCTTCAGATTGCCTGCAATCCTGCAACCCTCGAATCTGAGTGCAGCGCTGTACTTTGCGATACTCGCCGTGCTTTTTGTGCATATATATCTGTATAAAACGAAAAGCGGGTATGCCTTGCGCATGTGTGGGGATAATAGGGTATTTGCCCAATATGGGGGCATTGAAACAAAACGCTATGCAATTTTGCCCATGTTTTTCAGCGGTGTCTTCTATGGGCTTGGCGGAGGAATTGCTATTTTCGGTACCTATTTTTCCTGCATCAAAGAGTTTTCTGCCGGTATGGGATGGAATGGCCTTGCCGTTGCCTTGATTGCTAAGTTTAAGCCTTCGCTCATTCTCCCTGCAGCCTTGTTTTTCTCCTATGTGGAGTCAGGGGCAAGAAGTGCCATGATTTATTCTGATGTAACGTTCGAGCTAGCGTCTGTAGTGCAGGCAACTGTTTTCTTTTTGGTTTCCAGTGAAGTTCTCCAGCAGTTGTTCATAAAAAAAGGAGGCAAGTAATGCAGATTGGAGTCTCAATAATCCATAGCTCAGTCATTATAATGACCCCTCTCTTGCTTGCTGCCCTCGGTGGGCTTTTTACTGAATTGACCGGAATGTTGAACATTGCCCTCGAAGGACTTCTGCTTTTTGGCGCTTTCTTCGGAATACTGGGAACCTATTACACCTCAAGTATCTTTTTGGGGGTTTGCTGTGGTATTGTCGGTTCCATGGTACTTTCGGCCTTACTGGCTACCATTACCCTCAATTTGAAGGCAAATGTCTTTATAACTGGGTTGGCAGCAAATTTGTTTGCCTCCGGGGTAACGGTAGTACTTGCTTTCAAGCTATTCAAGAATAAGGGAGTCCTTGTCTTTGACACGATTCCATCGTTGCCCGTGTATTCAATTCCCCTGATCAAGGACATCCCGGTTTTGGGAAGCCTTTTCTCTGGCTACTCAGCCTTTGTCTATATAAGCTGGCTGTTGCTTCTGATCGGTTACCTGGTACTGGAGAAAACAGTATTCGGGTTCAGGTTGCGTGCAACTGGCCTTAATGCACAGGCACTTGCTTCGCTGGGGCTCAGGGAAAACAGATATCGGTTTATTGCCTTTCTTATTTCTGGGTTTACCTGTGGTATCGGCGGGGCCATGCTTACGCTCAACCTAGGGGCCTTTGTTCCCAATATTACTGCAGGGAAGGGCTGGATAGCCTTGGTAGTCATATTTTTAGGGAACAAAAAACCTGTCGGATTATTGGTTGCCTCCTTGGTTTTTGGTCTTTCCGATGCTTTTTCCAACTACGCCCAGGGAGCTTTCAATATTCCTTCCGATTTCATCCTGGCAATTCCGTATGTGGTAACCTTGGTTGCTATGCTCGGGTATTCGGTCTTTGAGAAGAAAAAGAACACTATTTGAAATGCTATACGAGATTGAGACTAGCACTTCAGGTACTTGCAAGTACAAAGGATAAGGATATGAAACAATCAATCGTACATATCGCCATTGTTGTTCGCGATTATGATGAGGCCATCGATTTCTATGTGCGCAAGCTGGGGTTCACGCTTCTTGAGGATACGTATCAAGAAGAGCAGGATAAGCGGTGGGTACTTGTAGCTCCGCCAAATTCAAATGGAACCGCTTTGCTTTTGGCAAAGGCCTCAAAACCACAACAAGAGCCTTTTATTGGCAATCAGGCAGGGGGAAGGGTGTTTCTGTTTCTTTCCACCGATGATTTCTGGCGCGATTACCAGTCGATGGTTGCAAAGGGAATTGTATTTGTCAGGGTTCCCAAACAAGCAGAATATGGCATCGTAGCCGTTTTTCAAGACTTGTATGGGAATCTTTGGGACTTGGTTCAGTTTTCATCACCCTCATAGGGCTTCTGTAGGGTTTCCTGCAACCGGGAGGCCTTTGCCTTCTGGACTATGAAAACCAACACAAAGAGAGCAAAACCGATCAAATCCTGTGTAGGGTTTTTCGTGATAAGCAATAGTGCGCCTGAAAAGGAAATAACTCGAAATAGCGTGGAAAGCTTTGCAAAGAAATACCCTTCAGTGGCTATCCCTATCATACATACCCCAAAAATAGCGGTTAGGGTGACTCTGATTGCCACCAAAGGCGTAGTGTCGAGTAAAAGCAAGGCTGTATTGTAGACAAACATATAGGGCACGATGAAGCCGGCAAGTGATAGCTTTACCGATTGCAGCCCAGTTTTCATGGGATCGCCACCGGAAATACCGGCAGCAGCAAAGGAAGCAAGGGCAACTGGTGGGGTGATGTTTGCAAACATGGCGAAGTAGAAAACAAACATATGGGCTGCGATATCGGGAATTCCCAGCTTGATCAAGGCAGGGGCAGCCATAGTAGCGGTAATGAGATAGGCAGGAATGGAGGGCAAGCCCATTCCCAGGATCATGCAGCTGACCATGGTCAAAACCAAGGTAGCGAGCAGATTGGCATTCCCGAGCTGGATGATGGCATTTGCCATGTTCAGCCCGAAGCCTGTCAGGCTTACCACCCCGATAATGATTCCCACGACAGCACAGGCAATTGCAACTGATACTACAGACCTTGTTCCCTCTTCGAAGGCATCAAGGATGTCCTTGAAGCTCATACGGGTCTCTTTTCGGAGCATGCTTACTCCAATAGTGACAACAATGGTGCAAAAGGCCGAGAATATAACAGTATTTCCGCTGAATAACAACATATAGAGCAAGAAAAGGATGGGGAGCAACAGATGGCCGCGTTCTTTCAGGACATCTTTTACTTTGGGAAGTTCTTCACGGGGAATGCCGGTGAGATTGTTTTTTGATGCACGCAACTGCACCTGGACCAGGATTCCCAGATAATATAGCAGGGCAGGGATGGCAGCACTGATGACGATGACACTGTAGCGGATACCGAGCATCTCAGCCATGATAAAAGCAGCAGCGCCCATAATGGGAGGAAGCAGTTGCCCCCCGACAGAAGCCGAGGCTTCGACAGAACCGGCAAATTCTTTGCTATATCCGGTCTTTTTCATCAAAGGGATGGTAAATGCGCCTGTAGTCACGACATTGGCTACGGCCGACCCGTTGATACTCCCTAAAAATCCTGAGGCAATGACAGCTACTTTTGCCGGGCCACCTTTTGAATGTCCTGCAAAGGCCAAAGCGATATCGTTGAAGAATTTTCCCATGCCTGACTTATTCATGACAGAGCCAAAGAGAATGAACAGGAAAATATATGAAGATGCGACATTTACCGAAGTCCCATAGATGCCTTCGGTATTGATGAAAATATGATTGACCAGTTTTCCCCAGGAGTACCCGCGATGGGTGAAGATACTAGGCATATAACGGCCTATAAGCCCGTAAAGTAAGAAAAGGCAACTTAGAATGACCAGTGGCCACCCGGAGATCCGTCTGGAAGCCTCAAGGACCAAAAGGATGAGAAGCGTTCCCATGATAATATCGACTGTATTGGGAGAACCCATACGGTTGATAAAGTTTATATAATCGCCCCATACGTAGACTGCCACTCCAACAGAGGTAAAAGCCAGGACAATATCGTACCAGGGAATGGTTTTTCTGCTCGCCTTCTTGTTGGCCGGATACAAAAAGAATGTCATGAAAGACATCATGGCTACATGAAGCGACCGATGCAGATGGGTTGGGGGATAGCCTAAAAACGATGTGACGAAATGGTACAAGGCAATGCCAATGGCTATCCAATAGATGGCTTGTGCTAAATGGGGATTCTGGAATTTCCGAGTCTTGGATTCCCTATCGAATTTTTCAAGCAATTCGTTTTGTTGTTCCTGCATTTCTGCATTCATTGTTTCGAGTGAAATCTTGGACATAGTGAAATACTTCCTTTCATTTTCAAAATAAGGGGTTCTCTGTGGGGAAGGTCAGTACCTCTGGCTATCACAGTTCCCTTGAGCATGATTGCAATGAGTGCAGTCTGTGAATGAATCCAGTGGATATCGTTAAACACTGTATTGAGATCGCTCATTACTACCATTCCGTTCTCAACTGAAACAGTCCCCTCGTTTTCAGGAATCCCAGCCCCAAAGCCCGCAACTTCGAATTTCTGCAAAACCAATCGATTATCTTTTCCCAGTACATAATATTCGTTCCAGGGAATATGTTCAAACGAATGCATCCAGTAGAACGTTAGGCTATCGCCTTCCTGCACTTTGATCTCAAGATAGGTTGTTTTGGTATCCTGATGCTGGATGGTCAACGTTTTTTCGGTTTTGAAAGAGAAAAAGAGAAAAAACAGAAGGATGAAACCTATCACAAGGAAGGCAATATACTGCCTTCCTGTGATCCTTATGCGCTTCATTGTTTATTCGATACCCTGTTCTTTATAATACTTGATCGCCCCGTCATGGAAAGGAATGCCCACACCGACATGTGAATTTTCCAAGGATATAAATTTTTTAGCCGTAGCATGGGAAGCCTGGATATCCTCAATGTTGTCAAAGATTCCCTTGGTTAGGTCGTACACTACATCATCAGGCATGTTTTTATTTACAATCATGATGTTTCTGACCGTAGCTGTTTTCACATCGGAAGAGGTGCTGTAGGTGGAAGCTGGGATGGTAGCCTCTACGAAGAACGGATATTTGGCTGTAAGATTTTTCAACCCTTCCCCTTCGATAGGCACCAAAACTATTTTTGCAGAAGTCCCGAGTTCCATGACTGTCGCATTGGGAATGCCACTTGTTACGAACACAGCGTCTACCAGATTGTTTTTCAATTGCGCGATGGCTTCACCATAGTTGAGATAATCTACTTTACTGTCAGCATAGGACATGTTATGGGCTTCATACATCATTCTGGCGTTGAGTTCGACCCCGGAATTCGGGGCACCGACTCCCACCCGTTTTCCCTTGAGGTCTTCGAACTTCTTGATTCCCGTTTTATCGGTGGTGACCAGCTGGACGTAATTGGGATATAGGGCAGTGAGGCAACGAAGGTCTTCTGCTTTCTCTTTTCCTTCAAAGGCTCCAAAGCCTCCGTAGGCCTGGGCAACGGAATCAGACATGACAATGGCCATTTCGGCATCGCCTGAAAGGATGAGTTTTATATTTTCGACCGAGGCCCCCGTAGCCTGAGCCGAGGATTTATATCCAAGTTTGTTTTGGAAAACACTGGAAAAGGCTCCCCCGATGGGGTAGTACAGCCCACTGGTGGGACCGGTGGCCACTGTAATGAAATACTTGCTTCTGTCCAGACCCTGGGGAGTGTCATCTGCTTTTTGGGTTGTTTTGCCTCCACAGGCGATGAACAGGGACAACGTAGCCATACAGGCAACAATACTAATAAGTACTCGCTTTCTTTTCATAAAAATATCTCCTTTTTGCTATTTGGTTCCACTGCAAGCCAAAGCTTGTATTCCTCTGCATGACTTACCTATTCTATGAACTTATAAAGAGAAGGCTTGCTGTCGTAACTGTTTTATAAGTATATATATAGGGGGATGAAACGAAAAAAATCAATCGTTTATCCTTGGTTTCCCTAGAAAATCGAATGTCGAAACGTATAATGTGTATTATGAATACGAAACAATTCTGTAATATTGTAGAAATCCGAACAAAATCCATAAGTATGGTTACCTTTTTATGTGGAAGCATCTATGCCTACTTTGCAACCGGTTTATGGTCGTGGAAAATCGGTTTGCTTATGGCTCTGTCTGTTCTTTTTGTTGACATGGGAACTACCGGGTTCAATACCTATTTTGATTTTTTGAATGGCACCGACCGGGCAAAGACCAACAAGGAGAAGGACAAGGTCTTGGTCCATGAAGGGATCGAGCCGATTTCGGCATTGCTTGTTTCTTTGGGGCTCTTTATGCTTTCAGGTGTGTTGGGTCTATTTCTTGCCTATTATACTTCCTGGAAATTACTGGTGGTAGGGTTTGTCTGCATGGTTGTGGGATTTACGTATACCGGGGGGCCGTTCCCTATCTCGAGAACGCCTTTCGGAGAAGTCTTTGCCGGAGGGTTCCTTGGCTCCGTCCTGTTTATGCTCTCGTATTACGTACAAACAAAAAGCATCGATAGGCAGGTGTTTCTCGTATCGATGCCTTTTCTGTTTCTGGTAGCGCTTATCCTTACAATCAATAACACGTGCGACTTTGCAAGCGACAAGAACTCCGGAAGAAAGACCTTATCCATTGTTTTGGGTAAAAAGAAGTCTTTATGGTTGCCCTACTTGGAATTTGGCATTGCGTTCCTGCTTGCAACGATTTTATTAGTAAAAGGGATATACCCGCTATGGGTGTTACCATTCCTTTTCATTGCATTTATGCTTAGCTTGCGGGAAATGAAAATGCTGTATGCCCGAGGATTTTCCCCTGAAACTAAAAGTGTCTCAATGGCAAGCATAGCAAAACTCTATGTACTATTCGGCTTGGCTTTCTTTTTCGGGCATCTGGTCTCACTGGTTACAGGGTAAATGCCATAAAGATAAGAAAAGGAGAGAGCACACCCCTAGGGGAGAAAGACATGACTTAGGAGGATGCTATTTCCAGTTTTCCCCCTGTTCTTTGATTGTCTTTAAAAAAAGGTCGACTGCATCTGGATCGAAATGCGTCCCTGACAAACTTTGAATGTAGTCATACACTTTTTCTTGTGGCCAACCCTTGCGATAAGGTCGGTCGGATAGGAGGGCATCCCAGACATCCACTACTGCAAACAACCGCGCAGCAAGCGGGATTTCCTCTCCTTTCAATCCCCTTGGGTAGCCGGTTCCGTCCCATTTTTCATGATGGCAGTAGGGAATGTCCAAGGCAGGGCGAAGGTATTCGATAGGGTAAAGCAAAGCATAAGCATAATCTGGGTGTTTTTTAATGATAGCCCAATCACTCTCTGACAATGAATCAGTTTTTAACAGAATGCTGTCAGGTATTCCCATTTTCCCGATATCGTGTAACAAGGCACCCCTCCGTATATGGACCAAGCTTCTCGAAGACATTCCCGAAATACGACAGAGTGCTACCGTCATTTCAGTCACGCGAAGGGAATGGTCTTGTGTTTCCTTGTCTCGTAAATCAAGGGCCTGGGACCAGCCTTCTATAGTCGAGTCATAGGCCTGGAACAATTCTGCATGGGATTTCTGCAATTTGTTGAAAAGCGTAAAACTGTCTATTGCGATTGCAGTCTGTTGGGCGAGGGCCCTGAAAAAGTCTGCCTTTGATGCATCAAATTCACTTTTTGTAGTCCAGAATGCTTCAAAAACCCCGTTCACTTTTCCCTTTACCAAAAGTGGTACTACCCAATATTTTTGAAAACCTTCCTTCTCGATAATGGATGTATGGATAAAATCAATTTGTTTTGTTTGGAGTGTATTCTGCAACCAGGCTTTTTTTTCAAGCGCAGCCATTCCAGCAAGCCCTGTACCAAGGGGGAGGCATACTTGTTCAATGTCCTTTGACTTAAATCCTATTCCCGCCTTGTATTCCAGGCACTGATTATTGGTATTAAAGAGAAGTATGGCTCCTGCATCAAAGCCTATTTGTTTGATCGATTGATCCAGTACCAAAGAAAGCGTTTCGTCGAGTTCCTTTCTCGCAGTGATGGACTGGTCAACGACAAATAAAGCCTTATTGAATTCAAATTGTTTTTGTAACGTGTTTTCATTTGATTTTCGCACGGTAATATCTTCAGCAAGTCCTGCAACTCCGATAATTTTACCTTTTGTGTTTTTCAGCATGGTTATATTGAGTTGGATCCATCGAATTTCTTTGTGTTTGGTAAGGAGAGGAAACTCCCCATAGGGAAAAGAAATACCCTTTGTTATCAATGAATAGATTTTCTTCTTCAGATCTTGTTCTTCAAGGGGAAGGAATTTGTTAAAGTAATTCGTTCCTATTACTTCTTCCTTGTTCCATCCTGTTTTTGCCAGGAAGAAATCATTGCAATACGTTATGTTGCCCTTCATGTCAAGGATTACAGCCAGAAGGCTTACGTCATCGAGAAGCGTATGGAAACGCAATTCATTTAGCTTGAAATATTTATAAAACCGCTGGGCGAAGAATACAGTTACGCAGGCCATAAAACTCAACAGGAAGCTTACTAATTGGATTTCGAAATATCGATACAGGAGGGTTCTCTGGCTCTGTGGGGAAGGTGCGCAGACGAGGGTGAGATTCTGTACATCCTGTATCGAAAGGGATTGCTCAATGCGGATTCCGTTTTGGATATCCACCCAGTTTGGGGAGGAATAGACTACATTGTCGCCTTTTAACAGTTGGAACAAGAATTGCCCTGAGTTTTCAATTTCAAAAGGTTTGCATAGGGCTTCCAGATTAATAATTGCTTGGATATTTCCCTGCAATGTAAACCTATCGAAAATTGGAAAGTTTTCTTCGGTCATGGGGGTATTTTTTAGATTTATCCTATCGAGTGTTGCCTGTTGCTGCTTGTCTGTATACGCGTATTGTATGTTTGAGGCTTTGTCAGTTCGAATGATTGAAACGATTGCATCCGTGGTATTTCCCAGATATTGTGCATTCTGTTTCCAATTATCTTGATTTGCTTTGTAGTCCTGCAAGGACAACTGAGAGAGTGCTGTATATATTCGGCGATAATTGGTCTCAACTTCCCGGATCAAAGCAAGGCTGGTTGCCTGGGTTAGGGTATGCAGTTGTTTTAGTTCCTCTTTCTTTTGTGAGGTTGAAACAGAGATTGAAAAGGATAGGAGCGAAATCGATAGAAATAGCAAAAAACCTTTGGACAGCAAAATAGAAATATTGGAATGAGAAATTGGATTAATGCTCTTTTTCCCCATAGAGGCTCCTGAATAAAAATGCATGATGCATGTAATTGGATATAACCTATCACAAACTTCTGACATTAGCAAAAGAAATATCAATTACTTTGTACTTGGTGCAAAGTAAGGGCATATATGTCGTCAAAATCACGAATGGAGACCTTAAAAGACAGGAAAATACCTTTGTGCATATCGTAAAGTCGTCTATGGTCAGCGGGATTTTCTTATCTTTTTTGTACTCACAATACCGTGGATTCCTCAAGCAACTCCCATTTTTCCAATATCTTGGAAATGAGACCTCAGCTGACTTTTGCCAAAACCTTGGCAGACAGGACAGACCTATGACTAGACACAAATTTGTTAAGGTGCTTGCCTGGGCGTAATAAAAAAAATTCCGAGGTGTTACTAAATGGGCTCATGCGTACCTACGCTGTACATGAGGATTTTTTATGCAAAAAAAGCATCAATTTTGTCAAAATCTCTCAGAAAACCAATGCAACTATCATTTGAGATAGTAATCTATAAGCGATTAATAAAAGCTAAAAGTCGAATTACATTATCTTTCAGCCTAGGATTAACCAATGAAGCAGAATAATAGGTTCTGTACCTATTCATTTTATCATATTGGGAGGGTTTATGAAAAAACCAATCGTACTGTTCTGTGTAGTCCTGTTTTCACTTTCACTTGTTTTTGCCTCAGATTCTCCGGTTGCATCGATTTCCTTGATGATCGATGCAAATTTATCTGGCAATTACGACAAGATCAGTGAAGAATCGGAAAGTCTGTCTGCTTATGAGAAGATGTCTATTTTCTCCATGCATGAAAGCTCACCGACGCTTCCTTTTGTGGTGAATCTTCTTGTCGGTGCAGGTATAGGCTCTTTTATCCAGGGAGATTCTAAAGGTGGCTTCACTGCCTTGATCACAGAAGTCGTAGGGGTAGGGCTGTATGCGGCAGGTTATGCAAGTGTCTATTCCACTGCATCTCTTGACGGGGAGTTGTCTGCAGGCGGTTCTGCTCTGATGCTTCTTGGAGTGGGTGCCTTGCTTGGTGGCAGAATCTATGAATGGATACGGCCTTTTTCCTATTCCAAGCAATATAACAACCAACTGCACTCAGCTTTGCTGGGAAAGACGGAAGTCTTGATAACCCCTGTGGTCACCGCTGTCAATAACCAGATGGCATTGGGTATGGTTGGAAAAGTTTCCTTCTAGCTGTCATCCTCTTTCGTCGTAAAAAACAACGATATCCTATAAAAAGGAATGGATCAGTGTAGTCTGAACCATTCCTTTTGCTATTTCAATTACTTGAACGTTATTGCAGTGCTACGGCAAAGGCCTTCATCAATAAGGCAGCAACGGCAGCTCCCGGGTCTAGCAATTGTCTGGAAGCTTCTCCACGGGTGGCAGCCCTTCCATGGATTGCAAGCATCCCTACTGTTGCCTCATAGCCTTTCTGGGCAGCGAGCGAAGCATCTTGGGAGGCTTCTTGTAATGTCTTTCCCTCACCAATCGAATCTTTCAAAGCTTCAATTGCCGGGTTTAGGCCATCGAGGAACGTTTTGTCTCCGATCTTTGCTTTCCCACGGTTGGCGACACCGTCGAAATAGGCCTGGAACAAATCAATGAAGTCTGTTGCAACCAGTGTGGTTTTGCCTTTCAATACTTTCCCTGCCTGCATCAAGCCAGATGCCATAAGCGTTCCCATTGTAGAGGGGACAGCCGTAGACATGGCTTTCCCCGCAAAGTAAAGCATCTTGCCTGCATCGGCTTCTTCGCTGTCCTGAATTGCCTGGAAAGCTGCAACAAACCCATCAGACATCGTAAGTCCTAAATCGCCATCCCCAACGACACTGTCAAGGTCGATGAGGCGGTCTCTGTTTTCCACCATAATTGAGGCAGCCTGCTCAAGAAATGAACGGATTATGGAATTGTCCATCAATAGTTCCTCCTTTTACAACTGAACAAAGAACGGTGTCTGTGCCGGTGCGTCAAGATACGTTTTCAATTCGTCATCGAGTTTCATAAGGGAAATTGAGAATCCAGCCATTTCAAGGGAGGTTGCATATTCACCGATATAGTATCGATGTACTTTGATCCCAACTCCTGCAAGGTGTTCGTCAATTTTGCGGGTTACAATGTACTGCTCATCGAGAGGGGTAGCTCCCAGTCCATTTACCAGGACAGCGACCTCATCTCCACTGTAAAACGGTAAGTCGGCAAGAATTTGGTCCAGCATCTCAACGGTAATCTCATCAGCAGTTTCGAGTTTGCCCCTGCGGATTCCTGTTTCCCCATGAATGCCCATCCCGATTTCCATCTCGTCGTCTCCGATGGAGAATCCCATCTTCCCGACGCGAGGAACGATACAAGGGGTTAGGGCTACACCCATAGTTCGGACATTTGCCGCAGCTTTTGTTGCGATTCTCTTTACCTCGTCCAAGCTGAGCATGGCATCAGCTGCGCCCCCAGCTACCTTGTATACAAACACAATGCCGGCAACGCCACGTCGGGTATTCTTTTCCCCGGGGGCAGAAGGACCTGCAGAAGCGACATCATCGCCGGCTACCAGGCTTTCTACACGTATATCATCTTCAAAGTCAGCCATTTCGGCTGCCATATCGAAGTTGAAGATATCGCCATTGTAATTGCCATAGATGTACAAAACTCCAGCCCCACCATCGATGTATTTAGTCACTGCATGCATCTGTTCAGCGCTTGGGGACTGGAAAACGTCACCAACGGAACATCCGTCGAGCATTCCTTTGCCTACATAGCCGAGAAATAGGGGGAGATGGCCTGAACCGCCACCGGTTGCAAGGCCAACCTTGCCTTCTTTCTTGTTGGCAGTAACAAGGCATCTGACATCATCGTTCGTATAGGTAATGAGATCAGGATGTGCTACATAGAGGCCTTTGAGCATCTCGTTAACGTAATTTTCCGGCTTGTTGATAATCTTCTTCATGTGGATTCCTCTTATTCTGATACTTATAGAATGACTTCTATCTGGTCTTCCAGTGGATATTCGACAACGACACAGTCGTTCATATAGGTACGCTCAGGCAGGGCAATCATGAGATGGGTCACTTCGGTGTTTACAGCGAACGGGGCAAGATGCCAGACTCCTGCATTGAGTTTCACCAAGGTTCCAGCCGGGACATAGAATGCTTCGGTCAATTCTGGAACCGGCTTGGTGGAAGGCGGGGCTACATGTACGATTACATCCCCATCGAGTGAAAGGATCATCTCCCCTGTAGTATTGTGGTATTCAGCTGCACTGATGACCATCTTTTCCCCTTTGGCGCAGACAAGGGCGGAAAACCCCACTACCTTATTCCCTGCTACCGGGAACAGTACATGGTCATGATAGAATGTTCCCAAATTGTGCCCTCTGGGTTCCAGAAGGTTATAGAAACTCCCATACTCATTGAAGGCTTCTTTAGACAATTGCTTAGCTTTGATTGTTTTCATCTTAATGACTCCTTTATCTATCCGACTTCTTAGATTCAACGATTTTCGAAACTACCATGGTGCCGATCAGGATAAGGCCCCAAACGAAGGTTTTTACAAACGAGTTAACCCTCAGTATATTGAAAGCACTCGAAACCATTTGCAGTACCACGACTGCCAGAGCGACTCCAAGCACATTTCCCTTGCCTCCATTGGGGTCGGTTCCCCCCAGTACGACAATAAGCAGGGTAAGCAAAGTGTAGGACTTCCCGTAATCTGACTTTGCAGAATTGTAATGCGAGGAAATCAAAATTCCCCCGATTGACCCCAGAATACCACTAGCCATGTAGGTGTAGATGGTAACCTTCAAATTGTTGATCCCAGAATACCGGGAAGCAATCTCATTGGTGCCCATAAAAGAGAGCTGATGACCATATACAGTAGATCTAAGCAGATAGGCAATGACTACTGAAACGATGATAAAGAGGATGACCGTATTGGGAATTCCCCCGATCAAGCTGCCATTTGCAATTTTACCAAAGCTTTCCGGCAAGCCAGTCATGGCGGGTCCACGCGTTATGGCAAGGCCCAAGCCAGTAAAGAGCTGGAGACCGCACAAGGTTACAAGCATTGCAGGAATCTTCAGATATCCGATTAAAAACCCGTTGAAAACCCCGCAGCAGGCCCCGACAAGCAAGGCTCCCAGGATTCCCAGAAGCACCGAATAGACTGAACCTCCGAAATGAATCATGATCGTTGCTGCCACAATGCTTGAAAGATTGGCAATCCCTACCAAAGAGAGGTCGATGCCGCCGCTAATCATAGCGAGCATCATTCCGAAACAAAGAATCCCGAATTCAGGAAACTGAACACTCATGCCCTGCAGGTTGGCTGGTTTTAAAAACGCCCTCGGGGATATGATTGCCATGATGACAAAAATGGCAACTCCTAGCAAAGCGAGCATTAGATTATTTTTATTTGCCTTTTTGAAGAAGGCCGTGTTAGGTTTGGTCATGCGTATTCTCCTTATACCTTGGAACTGTTCGCTATATGTTTAGCCCGAATCGAGGTAATGCCTGTTCCAAGGACAATGATCAAGCCGACCACAAACGTCTGGAAATGAACGGGAACCCCAACCATGATCAGATTGTTCTGTACCAAGGCGATGAGCAGAACTCCCAGCAATGTGCCGATAACCGTTCCATGACCTCCGGTGATACGCGTTCCCCCTACGACAACTGCAGCGATTACCATCATCTCTGCACCCATCAGGTTCTGTGGGCTTCCCTGTCTCATGAGGATCGTGTAGGTGACGCCTCCTATTGCAGAGAGGAACCCTGCGGCCATATAAATAGTGTATTGGATTTTCTTTATATTGAATCCGGCAATTCGGGCAGCGTTTTTATCTCCCCCGATTGCATAGATCCCCCTTCCGAAGGTAGTGAACCTCAAGAAGATGAATACCACTAGCAGCAGCACAATTGGAATAAGGATCAAAGAGGTCATCTGGAAGGTGATACCCTTGCTGTTCTGATAGGAAAACAGGAATGATTTTGAAAGGCTGTCGATGTGCTCGGGGATGTTTGAATATTCATTCGTCCCTAAAAAGGCTAGGGTAGCACCATTTGCAACGCTGCTTACCCCCAATGTGGCGATCAAGGCCGGTAAATCGAGCTTTGCTATCAGAAAAGCGTTCAGCAAACCGAAGAGAATCCCAATGACCCCTGCAACAATATAGAAGAAAAGGATACTGTCGATTTGGAAGTGCAGGATGAGTTTGAGCGTCGCATAGGAAGAAAAACAGGCGATAGCCGGGAATGAGACATCAATCCCTCCCGAAATGATAATCACCATCTCAAGGATGGCAAAAATCAAGGTAATGAGCATTGCCCTTGACAAGGTGATTACCGTGGAGAATTCAAGGAAGGCCGGATTGATGAATCCGATAAGCAAAGATAGGACAATGATAGTATAGGCGACGATTGCTTCATTGGTCAGAAGCCGTGTTTTGATTCTGTTATTCATTCTTCATCTCCGTGATATCACCATGTAGCAATGTGCTGAGTTGTTCCTCAGAGAGTGTCTTCGTCTCGAAAAGCCCGGAAGATTTTCCCTGGTTCATAATCACCAGCTTGTTACAGTTATAATACAGTTCGCTCAAATCATCGGAGATGATGATTATCCCGACCCCTGAAGCAGCCAATTCATGCAAGATCGTATGGATATCGAATTTTGATCCGATATCGACTCCTACTGTCGGGCCGTTGAGGATAAGCAAATCAGGTTCTGTATTCATCCATTTTGCAATGACCATCTTCTGGGCATTGCCGCCTGAAAGTGTCTTTATCGGTGCCTCTGTACAGGATGCGACACAACCGATTTTCTTGATCCAATGTTTTGCAACCTCATCGAGCTCTGCGGTGTCTATCCTTCCTTTTTTAAGATATTTGGATATGGAGGCTGCTACTGTATTGTCCCTGATGGAGCGTGTAAGGAACAATCCCTGGGTCAAACGGTCTTCCGGTACATACCCGATGCGATGTTTTGTCGCATCATGGATTGACTTGATCGTAATTTCTTTTCCATTCAATTTGATAGTGCCGCTATCGGCAGGGGATATGCCAAAGAGAGCATCCCCGACTTCACTTCTCCCAGACCCGAGCAATCCTGTGATTCCCAGCACGTCCCCTTTGTTAAGGATAAAGGAAACATCCTCGAAAGCGCCATGGAGCGCAAGATGCTCTACTTGGAGGATCTTTTCATCGCTTGGGGCCGGTTCATACAATGAGTCAACAATCTCACGACCTGTCATGCACTGTATGAAACGATTGCGGTCGAATTCACCGATCTTGCCGGTTGCAACGTTCTCCCCGTTGCGCAAGATAGTCAATCTGTCTGCAATTTCATAAATTTCGTCTAGTTTGTGGTTTACGATCACCACTGCCATTCCCTTCCGTTTCAGATTACGTAATACATCGTACAACATTTCGACTTCGCGGAACGTGAGGGCTGTTGTCGGCTCGTCAAGGATGAGGAGCTTTGCATCATTGATAATTGCCCTGCAGATGGCAACCATCTGCTTATTCGAGACGGACAACCGTTCGACAAGCATGTCAGGATCCATGTGAGCCCCAATTTTCTCCATTGCCTCCAAGGCAAGACTCCTGGCTTTTTTCCAGTTCATCGTCTTCTGGTCGGTCATGAGTGCTTTGTTCATGGCAATGTTCTCACTAACCGTCAAATTGGGAAATACAGCAAAATCCTGGTAGATAACCTGAATGCCTTTTTTGATAGATACAATGGGGGAGAGTTTATGTATCTCCGATCCTTCGATGAAAATCTTTCCGCCTGAGGCCTCATGTGCCCCTGAGATAATCTTGATTAAGGTCGATTTCCCGCAACCGTTTTCACCGGCAAGGCAATGGATCTCTCCTGTTTGGATTTCAAAGTCGACATTTTTCAAAGCCTTTACCCCGGTAAAGTCCTTGTAAATGCCTTCCATTCTTAAAAAACTGCTAGGCATAATTCCCCCAAGCGCTTAGTTAGCTGCAAAAACCACTGGTCGATAGTATGGAGAAAATACTCTGGTAAATTATGCATTTAGGTCGAGTATTTTCTCCAATTTCAGATACTGATTACAATCAAATAGTTTTGATTGAATTAGAAAGCATAGGCAGGATCGTCAACGTTAGCCTTGGTTACGTCAATCCAAGCCTGTCCATTGAGAACCTTTCCGTTGAGGGTAAGGTTTTCATAACCGGTAACACCAAGATTGGCACCTGTGGTAATCTGTTCGCCATTAAGAACCTTGACAGCGAGCTGTACCATGGCTTTTCCTGCAAGGGCTGGATCCCAGAAGGAAATCATTTCAATTGTGCCGTCTTTTACATATTTACCGGCGACAGAAACAAGGGAAGTTCCTGCAATTTTGACTTTTCCGGCGAGTCCAAGCTCTTCTACGGCAAGGGCGGCACCAGCTACGTCAGGCATAGCAGAACCCTGGATACCAGCGATATTCGGATTGGCGGTCAAAACTTCTTTCACCTTGTTGTACGAGGTGGACTGGTTGTCTGCAGTCTCAATCTTATCACCATATTGGCTCATTCCAGGATATTTCTGCTTCTGCAAAGCAATGCCGGCGTCGACCCACTGATTGTGTGATTCACTGGTCAAAGAACCGACTGTTACAATGTACTGGCCTTTTCCGCCAGTGATTTGTCCGAGAAGGTCCATGAAATGCTTGCCATATTCTGCATTGTTGAATGCTTCGATATCATAATCGATGTTGGTCATGCTAGAAGCTTCATGGGAGATAACTACGATTCCTGCAGCCCTTGCTTTCTTGAGGACAGGCTCAAGAGCTTCGGTTGAGAAAGGAACAACACAGATTGCATCAACACCCTGTGAAATCAAGTCTTCGATTGCCTGGGCCTGGAGAGCACCATCGCCTTCGGAGGGGCCAGTGTAGAAAGCGTCTACGCCAGTAGCTTTTGCATACTCTTTTACCCCGACTTCCATTCTTTGGAACCAGGCAATACTGGTAAGTTTTGGAACTACTGCAATTCTGTAGCTTTTCTCGGTTGACCCGGTTTCTTTAGAACCGGCGGCAAATGTGGCGGTAGCAACAACCATCAGGAGTGCTAAAGCAAGTAACATCTTTTTTTTCATGTGAACCTCCGTAAAATACTAAACAAACAAATAATTTAAGTTAATTAAGTTCATTTGTTTATGAAAGTATAAGAGGGTTATGTTTAGCTGTCAAACAATATTTTCCGAAAAAAACCTCATGATTATCTAGGTATCGCGCAATATTTTAGATTTGACAAACAAACACATATGGCTTATTATACTAAACAAAACAGGCATTGTTTAGTTCTTCTTAAGCTTTTGTTTTTGCTCCATAATGTTTGCCAATTTCATATAATATAGGGGAATCAATTTTGACAATCAGAGAAATCGCACATATTGCCAATGTATCGCCAGCTACTATCTCTCTCGTGTTGAACAATAAACCCGGTGTCAGTGAAACTAAGCGACAAGAAATATTACAGTTACTAAACGAACTAAACTATTCAACTACCCAACGGAAGAAGCATCCCAAACAAGTGCGCAAGGATCTTCTGTTCCTTAAGTTTATTAAGACAGGGTTCCTTGTTGAGGAAAACGCAGGCTTTATATCCAGGATTATGGATTCCATTGAGTGCGAGTGCAGTTATTATAACTATTCATTACGCATCCAGGTAGAGAGCAAGAACCTTGAGGCGGCAATCAGGAATATAGATTATGCATCTGTCGATGGCATCTTTGTCATTGGGACTGAACTCGACACCTGTGACTATCCTATCCTTGAAAAAATCCAAGTACCCTATGTAGTAATCGATAATTCGATGCCGAATTTCCCCTGTAATTCCATCACTATGGCCAATGAAGAGATGGTAAACATCGCAGTGCAACATCTCTCGACACTGAATCCCCCGGAAATCGGATATATCCATAGCTTGTTCCAGGCGCAGAACTTTGAGGAAAGGGCAAGGGGGTTCAGATCAGCTGTGCAGCGTTTTGGCCTTCAATTCAATGCCGCGGGAATGTTTTTGCTTGAACCTACGCTCAGTGGTTCCTATTCCGGTATGAAAAAATATCTGGAAAATGGGGCGCCTATCCCAAAATTTTTGTTTGCTGACAACGATACCCTTGCTATCGGGTGTATGAAAGCTTTGCAGGAGTTTGGATACAAAATACCGGAGGATATCAAAATAGTCGGGTTTGATGACATCTATTTGAGCGCCACCTGTACGCCTCCCCTGACGACTGTGCATGTGCAGCGCACCATGATAGGCCGCTATGCGGTTTTGCTGCTTAATGATGAGATCACGACACACAACCCCGGTAATATCAAGATTCGCATTAGCAGCAGCGATCTGGTAATCCGCAAAAGTACCTGTTAGCGTCGCTTAGCCCTGATCGCTTTGCTAGCAGGCTATGAACATGGCATAGGTTCACACTATTGGTACCTACTGAGTGAGAAAGACAAAAAACAAGGATTATGTACGCAAGGATACTAGCTTTCAGTTGTTAAATATAGCAAAGGGACGTTTTTGTTTATAGCATGAAGGAAATCTCACGTTAGGAGTTTCCCATGAAAAAACATTTCGTACTGTATTTGCTACTTGTTTCTGTCTGTATCCTCATGCTGTTTTCAAGCTGTACTACCATGACCAGTGAAAAACGCATCACTCCCTATTCAGCCTCGGTCTCTTTCCCAGCCGAGGGTCCTTATACTGTCCTGGGAAGGGTATCATATGTTTCGAGTCAGGGCACAGCGGGATATAGGGAATTGCTCCAGCAGGCAAAAATCAAATATCCTTCAGCGGACGATGTGGTCAATATCCTTGTCGATTCAGAGGACACCTTCAATGTCATTACCGATTCGTTTACAGGAGCCAAACAGACTTCACTTGTTGGTTCTGTCTATTCAATGAGCGGTATTGCAATTTCCTATACTACTCCATTGCAAGACTGAAAAGAATTTCTACAGAACAGGGGTTCGGCGAATTGCGTCGAACCCCTGTTTTGGCATGTACCCACCTATAGACAGTAAAGAAACGGAAAAACAGGCTAAAGCTCCAGTTTTGTTTCTATCCAACTCCAAGTTTTGTCTGCATAGTCATCCTCGATATCTACAAGTTCTGTTTTCTCATCATAATTTTGCGGTAGTTCGAGCAAGGCATAGATTTCGGCAAGGTCCATTTGCCTGTTTCCTGCTAGTTCCTCTAAGGTTGTCTGGGGTTTTACCGCAACGTTGGGAGAATTCACCTGCAGGTTTTCCCCCGATTGCACCGTGAACTGTGCCGTGGTGAAAAAAACAGCTACCAACAACAGTGCTGCTACAAAAAATATGGTAAAGGAATGCCTGCTTGTCTTTAGTTTGGGGGGACAGGCCGTTTCGCAAAGACCGCAGCGGATACATCTGGCACTTTTGACCACCAGATCCTTTGCAGGATCGAGGCCTACAGGACAAGCTCGTGAACAAGCGCCACAGGAAATACAGGTTGCTGAGGGTTTTTTTACCTTGAGAAAGCTAATTTTTCCCAAAGGTCCCAGCAGTGCGCCGAGCGGACAGAGATACCTGCACCAGGGCCGTTCGATGAAGAGGGAAGAGAGCAACACCAGCGCAAGCACAAGTAAGGCAACAGGTGCTACCTCGCCTGTATAGAAATGCAACAGGGCATAATAGGGGTCAATTTTTAGAAATACGAGGTTGAAGCTCAGGTAGGTTGCCCTGATGATCAAAAAGAGTAACAGGTAGCGGGAAAATGACAAAACAAAGTCTACTCGAGTTGGAACAGTTATTGGTTTTATCTTTAATTTCCTTGCCAAGGATCGCATCCAGTCCTGGATGCTACCCAGTGGGCAGAGCCAACCGCAAAATACTGGGCCGGCAATGACCGCAAAGAGAAGGACGGTCCCAAGCAATATGAGGTTCACCAAGCCTGTTTTCGGAACATACAGACCCTGGGGAATCAGGCGTGTAAGCGTCTCTATTCCCCCGAAAGGACAGATCATATGGAAAATTCCGACAGGCAGGAGTAGGGCAGAGAAAAAAACCACAACCTGCACTGTCGTACGGACTGCCTTGGGTTTTTTCAGCCTAGCCAACCAAGAAGGTGAATGACTCATCATACCCTCCTTTTCTGCAATCCCTGATTATCTGCAACACTGACTGACCTTTTTTGTCTGCCGTGAATGAAAGAGTGCAGAAATTAAGGTAACGCGACATTTCTTCCCATCGGATATCCTGCAAAAGTACTAAATCCAGGTTTGTCTTGCTTGTTTTCCACTTGGAACCATCCAGCAAAAACAGGGTATCTTCAGGGGGGATCGTACAATTGCGATGATCTTCGGTGAATTCAACTTGCAAAGAGTACTCCGCCCCTTGTTGCAAAGCTATTGTTGAGCCAGGAAGCACCCTCACATTTGAAGAATCTGGTCCCGATAGATGAAAAACCATCTCACAGGCAAAAAGAGCTGAAACAGCAAAGCTTAATAAGAGAAGCACAAGGACTGTTTTCTTTGGTAGTGGTAGATGCATACGAATCTCCTCCTCTGTATATATTCCCAGTATAGGACCGGTAATGTCACAAAATGGGGAGAGTCGGTAAAGATTAGGTAAAGATGGGTTTTGCCAATGCTCTTAGTATGGTTTTAAACTTGCCCTTGATAGGTACAGAGCGTACAATCGAACCATGATATATGTAGTTGAAGACAATGACAGCATACGGGAAACCATACGGGCCTATCTGGAGATTTCCGGCTATACGGTAAAAGAATTTGCACAGGTCGCCGGGGTATTGGAGGCCTTCGATTTCATACCTCCTGAGCTCTGTATCCTTGATGTAATGCTTCCCGATGGAAACGGGTTTGAACTTGCAAAGAAAATTCGCACGGAAAGACCGGAAACTGCTTTTTTGTTTCTTACCGCAAGGGAATCGGAAAGCGATCGTATTATGGGTCTTGAACTCGGGGCAGAAGATTATATCGTAAAACCTTTTTCTCCCCGCGAACTGGTTTTGAGAGTTCAGCTTATTCTCAGAAGGGTGGAGAAGGATGGCCATGCAGTACAATCGGAAATACAAAAACATGCTGTGCAATCCTGGAAAACCGATGGTCATCTTTTGGTTATCGATACTTCTTCCCATGTGGTCCTGCTTGATGGGCAGTCTATTCATCTGACAGCGGTAGAGTGGAAAATCCTTTATTGGCTTTCTACGAAGTCAGGGGTCTTGGTAAGCAGGGAACGAATTCTCGGGGAATGCCTCGACTATGCCCATGATGGTTCGGAGCGGACGGTGAATACCCATTTGAAAAACCTCAGGGCCAAGCTTGGGGGAATTGCCTGGATTGAGACTATCAGGGGGTTCGGGTATAAGTTTATGGGCGAACCGGTGGAGGAATCGCAAAACCAATGAAACAAAGAATAAGCTCTCGTCTTTTTACCTATATGAAGGGCCTGTCTGCCCGCATGCTGGTACTTGTGTTGCTTTCCCTTGTAATGTTTTCCCTGGTTCTTTCCCTGCTTCTCTATTTTGGCAGTGAACAGATACTCGAGTCCTGGCGGATTTCCGAGACCGCTTCCCTGCATTCCTATATTGAAGAAAACCTCCTTGCAGTTGCGAACGAGGCTCGGCAGGAAGGTGCCCCTGTTACGACAGCAAGGTTGAGTGAGGCCTTTTCTTCGATGCCTTTCAGTCCTTCGTGGATAGTAGTAACTGGTCCTGATGGCCAGATTGCCTATTACTACCGCAAAGGGGAAGGCTCTGGAATGGCAAGGAATTTTTTGCAGAATGTCATGATGGAAGGGAACGAATGGTATGATGTACTGCTTTCAGATGGTTCTTTGGCTTTCCGCTATAGCACGGTGATGCCGGCTTTCAATGAATTGGATTCCAACAGGATGATGCTTAGTGCTGCCCGTCAATTACTCCTTTGGGGAGCCTTTTTGGCAGCTGTGCTCTCTTTCGTATTTGCCTTTTTTTTCTCGCGTCCACTTAAAAAACAAGCAGCTTCCCTTGTTGTAAGCCTTAATCGGATGGCAAGTGGTAATCGTGATGTAGCAATCCCTGATTGTCCTGTACTGGAATTCAACCAGATTTCCAAGGCTTCCATCGTGCTTCAGGAAAATTTGAAAAACGAAGAGGCTTTGAGACGGCAATGGGCTGCAGATGTTGCCCATGACCTACGAACCCCCATTACGGTAGTCCGTGGACAATTGGAAGCCATGCTTGATGGGATTTTTGCTCCCGATACCAACCGCCTCAATCGGCTTTTGTCGGAAAATGTAAAACTGGAGGCACTTGTTCAAAGTCTGGCACTTCTTACCAGAATCGAGACCCCAGGTTTTTCCCCGACTTTGCAATCCTTTTCCCTTCCCCCGTTTTTTTCACGGATAGCGGAGAAATTGGGCCCGGAAATTGAAAGGGCAGGGTTTTCCCTTGTCCTCGATATTCCCCCTTCATCATTGACTGCCGACCAGGTGTTGTTTGAACGGATTATTGACAACCTGATTTCCAATGCAATCCGCTACGGGAAGCAGGGGGAAGTAAAGGTGTCTGTGACCTGCAGTGAGAATGGCAAACCCCTGACCTGTTCGATCGAAAACATTGGCTCTGTAAAGGATGATGTGCTTTCCAGGATGTTTGACAGGCTCTACCGTGCTGACAGTGCCAGGGAAACCAGCGGCAGTGGGTTGGGGCTTTCCATAGTAAAGGCTATTGCAGAAGCCCACGGCTGGACTGTTTTCGCAGAATCGGACGAGAAAAGCGAAAGAACCCGGTTTGTCTTATCCTTTACCTAATCTTTACCTGCCCACTCTAGCAACTCCATGCCAGGATGCGAAATTACAAGTATCAAAAGTCTGGAGGACGAGTATGGTAAAAAAAACCTTTGTAATTGGATTGTGCATGCTTTCGATAGCCGGTAGTCTGTTTGCTTCTTCTGCCTTGAGAGGAAGCGATTATGTTCGGTTGGGAAACCAGGGCTCTGTAACGGGAAATCTGGAAGAAACCGATGGTGAATGGTTCCTGACAACCGATGATGCCGAAAAATATGCCTTGCACCTTGGCAACTATGAGGTCATATATCCTGAAGGGATTTCCCTGAGAGAAGGGGAGCTGGCTTTGGTGAGAGGCTTTGTCTACGGTCAGGATATTTCGGCGATTAGCGTAGATTCCGAAGGAAAAACCTGGGAATTCAGAAGCAACGACGGGCGGCCTCTCTGGTCTGGGGACGGAAACAGGCAGAACGCCAATGCCTACACGAATGAAGGGCGGATGCAACAACAGGTAAAAGCCACGCCACAACGAATGCAACCAAGCGGATATGGTAGGTTTGAGTCTGTACAGACTGGTAGAATGAATAAGAACCGATACTAAAAAATTGCTGGATTATTTGAAGGGTTTAAGAGTTTAAAAGCTCTTGGACCCTTTTTCCTTGCAAATAAGAAATCATTGCATAGCTGTATCAAAATATCCATTAAATGCATCATTATGCAAAAATAATTACAAGAAAGTTAACTTATAGCATATAAATATCATTTAAAAACGTGTTAATTACAGTATGTGTATAAAATAAGAAGCAAACCGAAATAAATTGCGTCCAGCCATACAATCTTGTACTATTTGTCTAAATATACGAATCTAAGGGGGCAACATTTTGGAACTTCTAAGACTCATTGGTGTGGTGATAGTCATTATTGGCTTCATTTGGAAGAAAGACACGATCGCAACGGTAGTAATCGCCGGCATCGTGACCGGCTTGGTGGCAGGTATGTCTTTTATGGATATCCTGACTATCCTGGGAAAATCCTTCGTAACGCAAAGGACAGCAACACTTTTTGTCCTTACCTTGCCGGTCATCGGCATTTGTGAGCGGTATGGATTGAAGGACAAGGCAGTAGACCTTATCAGTAAAGCCAAAAACGCTACATCTGGTATGATTATTTCCATTTACCAGATAGTAAGGGCAACGGCAGCGGCTTTCTCCCTACGTCTTGGGGGACACCCACAGTTTGTCCGCCCCTTGATCAACCCAATGGCACAGGCTGCCGCAGTTGCCAAATATGGTGAACTAGACGAAAAAACCGAAGATACAGTGAAAGGCTATTCTGCTGCGGGTGAAAATTTCGGAAATTTCTTTGCCCAAAACTGTTTCATGGGTGCTTCCGGTACTCTCTTGATTGTCTCGACACTTTCTGCCCAGGGTATTCAAGTCGATGCCTTGCAGATTGCAATGATGTCAATTCCAATAGCTATCGTTTCAGTTATTGTAGGCATTGTGCATAACTATCTGTTTGACAGAAAACTGAATGCAAAATTCAAGACCAAGGCGGAGGTATAGAATGTCAACAAATCAAATCATTGCTGAAGTATTCTACAGCATAATCGGCATTATTTTCATTTTGGTAGGGGTCAAGGCCCTCAGGGATGGTTCTTTGAAGAAGCGCATCCCAACCTCACTGTTTTGGTTTATCCTTGCCTTTACCTTCATTGCAGGACCCCACCTCCCGTACTGGATCAGCGGAATCTGTGTACTTGCAATTGCAACCATTACTGCTTTCAACGGTGTAAGCCAGAGCAAGAGTGATGTGCCTACCGTCAAAGAGACCAGGGAAAACGCAGACAAGCTTGGATACAAGGTATTCATTCCAGCTTTGACCTTGGCTTTTGCTGCTGTATTCGCAGCTACGTTCTTGCCTTTTGGAGCAAGCAATGCAATCGGAATCTCAGCAGTCGTTGCCTTGCTCATTACCTATCTGTTTACAAGAGCCCCTGCAAAGTCGGCTGTAACAGATGGTTCCCGTCTGATGGACAATGTTGGCCCTGTAGGAATTTTGCCACAGCTGTTGGCTGCCTTGGGGGCTTTGTTTACCGCTGCCGGAGTCGGGACTGTAATAGCTAAGGGTGTTTCCTCTATCATTCCTGATGGAAGTCACCTCATTGCAGTAATTGTCTATTGTTTTGGTATGGCGCTCTTTACCATCATCATGGGCAATGGATTTGCCGCATTCTCCGTTATCACCGTTGGTATCGGTATTCCCTTTTTGATCATGCAGGGCGCAAATCCCGTGGTTGTCGGTGCCCTTGGTTTGACTGCAGGTTACTGTGGTACCTTGCTCACCCCGATGGCTGCAAACTTCAACATCATGCCGGCAGCGTTGCTCGAGACCAAAGATAAGTACGTTATTATCAAGGCCCAGGCTCCGGTTGCCTTTACGATGTTGATTGCACACTGCATCCTTATGTATATTCTCGCATTCTAAAATTAAGGGGGCTTGTTCGATGAAACTTCTTTTGACTGCCTTTGACCCCTTTGGGGGAGATTTGGTAAACCCAGCTCTTGAGGCTGTAAAACTGGTTAGCGACCGTATCGATTCTGTCGATGTGGTAAAACTCGAGGTACCTACCGTTTTTGGCAAGTCCATCCAGACCGTTGCCGATGCCATGGCCAGGGAAAAACCCGATGCCGTGCTTTGCATCGGACAAGCCGGTGGAAGGTTTGACATAACCGTCGAGCGGGTCGGTATCAACGTAGACGATGCCCGTATCAAAGACAACGAGGGCAACCAGCCAATCGATGCACCGGTGTTTGCCGATGGGGAGAATGCCTATTTCTCCTCATTGCCGATCAAGGCCATCGTAGAGGAAATAAGAAAGAACGGGATTCCAGCAAGCATCTCCAACAGTGCCGGCACTTTCGTTTGCAATCATTTGCTCTATGGGGTTTTATATCATATTGCAAAAAGCTATCCGAACATACGTGGGGGGTTCATCCATGTTCCCTTTATTCCCAATCAGGTAGTGAAGCGTCCAGCAACCCCTTCGATGTCCACTGGGGATATCGTAAAGGGCCTGGAAGCGGCGATCAGGGCAATTGGAATGTATAGCGAGGATGTCAAGGTAACCGGTGGCAAAGAACTGTGATGCAATGTACAAACCTTTTTGTGTATGGCAGTTTGCTCGAGGGTTTTTTCAATTATGAAAAGACCCTCGTAGGCAAAGTAATAACATGCGTTCCTGCAAAGGTACGGGGAAATCTCTTTCATCAGAGTAAAAAAGGATACCCGGCCCTGGTTGCAGGTGAAGATTGGGTATATGGCGAATTGCTTGCATTGTCCCATATAGAGGAAAACCTTCCATTGCTTGACCAGGTGGAGAACTATTATGGGGAAGGGCAGGCGAATGAGTATGACCGTATCCTGAAAAAAGTATTTGTGCCTTCGCAGAATTGTTACATCGAGGCATATGTCTACTGGTATGGCCTGGATGACCTGGGAAAGGAAAACAATCCGGTCATATATCTAGCCGATGGAAATTGGCGTTCATTTATGCTTACAAGGCAGTAATCAATACTGGAGATGGGGTTCTATCTGACGATAGGGCCCTATCCTTTAACGCTTCCCGCTGACAATCCTGTCACCTACTTTTCTTGGGATACATATGAATACAAGCTGAATAGCAATCAAACAGGGAGTGGACTCTACAAATACATATCCCCATTGGGTGAACTGATGTTGCTTGGTTAAAGCTGCGGTTGCAATGGGGAGTAATCTGAGGTTGTTAGCATTTGTTACTGTATTTGCCCAGGGATATTCCTCCCGGAAAGAATGAAAATTGAAAATCGAAACCGATCCGGCTTTGCTTTTGGCATCAGAGCAGTGCCATAGGAAACGTTCTGATAGGAACTGTTCAGCTCGGCAGTTCCCCAGTGGCTTGAAAGCATCAGGGCGTAGCGGTAGGTCCTTATTTTAGCTGTATAAAAAAGAACAATTTTCTGTCAGCATGCTTTTAGGAATGAAAGCATACTAACTATAGGCATATCCTATGACATAAGTAAAAACAGGCCATTCCAAAAAAGTGATGCTTTCTTTCAATTTGGAAACTGGATTCGATTATTACGTGAAAGCCTGTACTAAAAAAATAAGAAACAGAAAGCAATTACATTCGGCAGATTTTAGGAAAAGAACTATATCCTTAATATAGATAAAAATAGAATTGCGTAAATTCTGATATGGATGTAGAATGCAAGTACACCATTTGAGGAGATGGTGTGAAAATGTGTCGTTTTGCATTGTTTTTAATATTTTCCGTAATGTACGTATCGCGGGTATCATTTTAGGGAGGTATTGTATGCATGAAACAAATACTTCACCCCTGGACACCAATAGGTATGACACAATTATCGAGAAGTATAAGAACAGACCTGGAGCGCTTCTTTCTGTGCTTGAAGAAGTACAGAGGATATCTCCACACACCTATCTCAACGAATATTCCTTGTCTTATATTGCAATCCATATGCATATTCCTTTGTCACAGGTCTATTCGGTAGTAACCTTCTATTCCTTTTTCAACCTTAAACCCCAAGGCAGGCATACCATCACGGTTTGTCGTGGGACGGCTTGTCATACCAGGGGGTCAAAGCCTCTTTTGGAAGACGTTTTGCGCTCACTTGGTTTGCATGAGCAAAATGATAGTGACGGCACATCCTACTACACGACAGAAGATATGCAATTCAGTGTTCGCACCGTAGCCTGTTTCGGACAGTGTGCCCTTGCCCCGGTTATTGCCATAGATGGTGTCATCTATAGCAAGATGACATCAAAGAAAATCGTGGATCTTTTAAAAGGTTATAAGAAAAAGGCAGGTGCATGATGCTCAACCTTACTCCTTTACGTCAAAAGGGCGTCTCCGCCCTTGATTCTTCGTCTGTTTCGATTGCCATCGGAATGGGGACCTGTGGGATCGGAAACGGTGCAGATTTGCTGTACCAGGCCTTTGAGGCGCAGATACAGGAAAGAAAGCTTGCAATACATCTGGGAAAAGTCGGCTGTTTCGGGTTCTGTGCAGAGGAACCGCTGGTCAATATCCACCTTGAGGGCCTGCCGCTCCTTATATTGAACAGGGTCAAGGTGTCAGATATACCCAAAATATTCACTTGGATAGAGAAAAAAAGCTTTCCTGCAAATAGAGTCCTCTGCAAGGTATCCTCTTGGGATCATTTGACAGGGACAACCTCCTATGGGACAGGTTTTCCTTCGATCAGGGAGTGGGATGAGTTGCCTTTTTTCCATAGGCAGAAGAAAATCGTTCTTCGGGATGCAGGTTTGATCAATCCGGAATCCATAGAAGAATTTAGAAATGTCGGTGGCTACGATGCATTTCTGAAAGTGTTGCACTCCTACTCCCCGCAGCAGGTAATAGCAGAGATCAAGGACTCAAAATTGAGAGGAAGGGGAGGAGCAGGTTTTCCTACCGGTCTCAAATGGGAATTGATGGCAAAACAGGCTGCCCCAAGGAAATTCCTTATCTGTAATGTCGACGAAGGCGACCCCGGGGCCTACATGAATCGCAATGAGATGGAAAGCGACCCGCATATGCTGATAGAGGGTATGTTGATCGGTGCCTATGCAATGGGGGCAGCAGAAGGGATTGTCTATGTGCGGGCTGAATATCCCCTTGCCGTCCAGCGGCTGAACATTGCAGTGGCCCAGGCCCAAGCTGCCAGCATGTTGGGCAATGGTATTGACGGAACAGATTTTAACTTTGACTTGAAAGTCGTGGAAGGGGCCGGCGCCTTTGTCTGTGGGGAGGAGACGGCCCTTATTGCGTCCATTGAGGGTAAAGGGGGTAGGCCAAGGATCAAACCCCCGTTTCCTGCCCAGAGCGGGTATCTCGGGTTTCCCACCGATATCAACAATATGGAAACTTGGTGCAACATTGCCGCTATTATTGCCAAAGGCAGTTCCTGGTTCAAAGAAACAGGGACAGAGAAAAGCCCAGGTACCAAAGTGTTTTCACTGGTCGGAAAAATCAAGAATACCGGTTTGGTTGAACTCCCTTTGGGGGAGAAACTCACTACCCTCATCTATGAGATTGGCGGGGGGGCCGCAGATCCTGACAAGAAGATCAAGGCGGTACAATCAGGAGGCCCCAGCGGAGGTTGTATCCCTGTGGGTAAATTCGACACCCCCATAGATTATGAATCGCTGGTAAGTCTTGGCTCTATCATGGGTTCCGGCGGTATGGTGGTCATGGATCAGGACAATTGCATGGTCGATGTTGCCAGGTATTTCATTGAGTTCACCCATAATGAATCCTGCGGGAAATGTGTGCCCTGCCGTGAAGGACTTGCACAGGAACTGGCCCTTCTGGACAAGATTGCCACAGGGAAGGGGACCTTGAATGATATGCTGCTTTTGGAAGAACTGGCACACTCGATTTGTGATTCAGCCCTCTGTGGCCTGGGACAGTCTGCACCGAACCCCGTTTTGACAACCCTGCGCTACTTCAAGAATGAATACGAGCAACATATCAATCTGCAGTATTGTGAGGCAGGGACCTGTGAGGAACTTGTCACAGCCCTGTGTTCCAATTCCTGCCCATTGCATATGCACATTCCCTCCTATCTTCAGCTTCTCAAGGAAAACCGGCTCCAGGAGGCCTTTGAGATTACCCTGCGGGATAATCCCCTTCCAGGGACAATCGGGAGGATATGTCATTTCCATTGCCAGATGCGCTGCAGGAGGGACACGATCGATGAACCCGTGCACCAAGGGGAAATCCATCGATACCTTGCCGACACCATCTATAAAATGGGGGGCGAGAGTCAGGTATATGCTAAGTTGGTGCGGGAAAAACTTCCCCCCACCGATCAGCATGTGGCCATCGTAGGGTCTGGGCCAGCAGGACTGTGTGCAGCTTTCTATCTGTCTCGCCTTGGTCATACGGTAACCATCTATGAGCGTGAGGCAAAGGCAGGGGGCATTCTCCGCTATGGTATTCCCTCGTACAGGCTTCCCAAGGAAATACTCGACAAGGAACTTCAGGTTTTCAAAAAGCTTGGCATTCACTTTGTGTTCAAAAAAAGACTCGGTGTCGATTTTTCCCTTTCGGACCTCAAGGAACAGAACCAAGCGGTTTTATTGGCCCTTGGCTCTTACCGGTCCCAGAAGCTTGATATACCTGGCATGTCTTTGAAAGGGGTAGTGCAGGGCACCACCCTACTTGAAGACCTGGCGAAACAGAAAAAAATCCCAGTGGGCAAAAAAGTAGTGATTATTGGGGGAGGTAATGTGGCCATCGATGCAGCACGCTCGCTTTGGCGGTTGGGACGCGAGGTAACGGTAGTGTACCGGCGAAGCGTGGATGATATGCCTGCAAACAGGATGGAACTTGCCGAGGCTTTCCAGGAAAAAATCAATTTCGTCTGTATGGCTGGACCCTCGAGGATATTGGGACAAGCGGGCAAACGGGTTGCTGGCCTTGAAATCAAAGAAATGCAGGGGGGTGACTATGACCTTTCCGGGAGAAAGAGACCACTGGAAAGCGACATTGTCTCGGCCATTGCCTGCGATATGGTGGTGATAGCCATCGGCGAAAGTGTAGAGCAGGAACTTTTGCAGCAACAAGGACTGGAAACGACAGAACGGGGATCTTTGGCGGTAGCCCCTTACTCCTACCGGACAAACCTGTCCAACGTATATGCAGTCGGGGATGTGACAACAGGACCTTCGACAGCGGCCCAGGCTATGGGTTATGCGAAAAAGGCAGCCATGGCAATTGACTTTGCCCTTACTTCCAAGCATCGGTTCTCAAGCCTTGACCAAGACTTTGCCATCAATGATGTAATCCCAGAGCATGCGGAGTCTGTAAAACCCGTGGTCCCGAGACATCTTACCGTACGGGAACGAAAGGGAAACTTTGAAGAAATCAACAAAGGCTATATGGGTGAGCAAGCCCATTTGGAAGCCTCGCGTTGCTTGCGGTGCGACATCAGGCAAGAGTGGGAGAGTAGTAAATGAGTGAAGAATTTCTTTCTGTAACAATTGATGATAAGCGATATTCCTTCCCGCAAGGATCGAAAATCCTTGATGCCTGCCTGTCTGTCGGTATAAAGATCCCTACGCTGTGTTATCTAAAGGATGTATCGACAAATGCCTCGTGTGGAATTTGCCTGGTCGAGGTCAAAGGAGCGAAACACCTGGTACGCTCCTGCATCACCTCCCTCATCCCGGACATGGAAATCAAGACAAATACCGAACGCATACGCAAGAATCGCAGGATAAACCTTGAACTCCTGATGGCAAACCATCCCCTTTCCTGCCTTACCTGTGACCGGAACCTGAACTGTGAACTGCAGAACCTCGCCCATGATCTGGGAATACAGGAAAGCAGGTTCCCCGCGACAAGGAAAAAAAGGCTTCCCCTTGATGAAACTTCCCCTGCAATCGTGCGGGACCCGAACAAATGCATTCTCTGCAACCGCTGTATCGAGGTCTGCGCCTCGGTGCAGGGAGTCAGTGCGATCGACATTACCCATAGGGGGACGGAAAGCAGGGTCTCTACGTTCATGGACAAAGGCTTGGGCAACATAGCCTGTACCAATTGCGGCCAGTGCCTCCTGGTTTGCCCCACCGGATCTATTACCCAGAAAACCCAGACCCAGGAAGTCTGGTCAATGCTGTCCGACCCGAACCTGGTTACCCTTGTACAGACAGCTCCCGCTGTACGTGTCGCCCTTGGGGAGGAGCTGGGAATGGAGGAAGGTTCTCTGGTAACAGGTAAAATGGTATCAGCATTACGCCACCTTGGTTTTTCAAAGGTTTTCGACACCCAGTTTGCCGCTGATCTGACAATCATGGAAGAAGGCTATGAATTGCTGAAACGAATGAAAGAACAAGGCGTTCTCCCCATGATAACCTCCTGTTCCCCGGGCTGGATCAAGTATATCGAGCATTTTTATCCCGAGTTGCTCGCGCATCTCTCAACCTGCAAGTCCCCCCAGCAGATGTTTGGGTCCATTGCAAAAACCTATTATGCGAAAAAGGCAGGCATAGACCCTAAAATCATACGGGTTGTTTCAATCATGCCTTGTACTGCGAAAAAATTCGAGGCAAAGCGGGAAGAAGTGGATGGTGCCTACCGGTATTGGAAAGAAGAAAACAAAGAATATGCAGAACCGTTCTTCCCCGATGTCGATATTGCTCTGACAACCCGGGAACTTGGTGCAATGTGCAGGGAAGGGGGAATCGACTTTTCCAGTCTTCCCGTTGAAATGTTCGACAGTCCCCTGGGGGAATCCACCGGTGCCGCTACGCTGTTCGGATCGACAGGCGGGGTGATGGAGGCTGCATTACGCACGCTCAGCGAGGTTGTATCGAAAAAACCCCTGGTTGATGTGAATTTTACCGAAATACGGGGAATGGAAGGATTGCGTGAGGCAAAGGTAGCACTCGGGGAAACAGAAATACAGGTTGCCGTAGCCCATACTTTGAAAAATGCCAGGGTCCTTCTGGAACAGATCAAGCAAGGCACATCTCCCTACACCTTTATCGAGATAATGACCTGTCCAGGTGGGTGTATCGGTGGCGGGGGACAAAGCATTCCTTCAGATGCCGCGGCCAGGGAAAAACGCTCAAAGTCCCTCTATAGGGAAGATGTCAGGCTGGAAATCCGCAAGTCGCATGAAAATCCTGAGATACAGCAATTGTACAAAGAATTCCTTCTCGAGCCCCTTGGCCCGCTGTCCCATAGGTTGCTCCACACAGGCTATGTCGTGAGAGGGGTAGTGTAAACCTCCCCTCTCGAAAACTCTTCAGTAAATCGGTAAACACCTTTGCATAGTATTTTATATGGAAAGGATGTTTAAGTGTGTTGTTATCGTCGAAAACGAAAGAGCCGGTTTTCTAAATACCATGATTCCCATAGTAATTATTTGTAATAAAAAACTAAAAAAAACAAGTTTAAAAATTTGCAAGTAAAAGTTTTAGTTGACTTGTATACATAATCGTATATAAAATAGAATATCAGAATGAAGACTAAAACCGAGGAGAAGGAGCATGAAGAGGGTACTCATTCATAATGAACTATATGCTGATTCAGTATTTTTAATGCTTCTTAGCAGGGACTTGAAAAAAAATATTGGAGTAGTCTCCGCCTCAGTTATTATGGGAACCCCAAGCAATCTTGCTTTGCTCAAGGAACAGGGCTTTTTGGAATCTGAACTGGTAGCAGCAAAATCCGATGACTTGGTGATCGCAGTAGACTGTAAGGATGAAAAAACCCTGGAAACAGTCATTGCGGATGCCGAGGATTTTCTCATGGGTAAAATTGCGGAAGGTGAGGGGGCGATACCCTATGAGCACCCCGCAACCCTGGCCGAAGCCCTATCTGTACAGAAAACCACGAACCTAGCAATCATATCCGTTCCCGGACAGTATGCTGCCTATGAAGCCAGAATGGCACTTAAAAAAGGGTTGCATGTCATGCTGTTCTCAAACAATGTGTCAATCGAGGACGAGATTGAGCTCAAACGCCTTGGACAGAAAAAGGGTCTTTTGGTTATGGGGCCTGACTGTGGTACGGCAATCATTGGGGGGGCGGGCCTTTGTTTTGCAAACAGGGTGGCAAAAGGTCCGATCGGAATTGTCGCGGCATCAGGTACCGGAGTGCAGGAAGTCTCCTGTCTCCTGGATCGGTTCGGCACTGGCGTAAGTCAAGCCATAGGTACAGGGGGAAGGGATCTGCAATCGCAGATTGGTGGCATGTCCATGCTCATGGGAATAGCTGCGCTTGAAAGAGATCCCCAGACAAAAGTTATCGTAATCATCTCGAAACCGCCGAATAATGCCATAGCCTGCAAGGTTGTCTCTGCCTTGGAGAAAGGTGGAAAACCTTCGGTTGTCCATTTTCTCGGTGCAGACCTGAGAGGGTTCGACCATAGTCCGTCAATCAGTTGGGCGGATAATCTTGAAGATACTGCAAGGTTGGCTGCAAACTTGGTACATGTCCCGATTAGCACGGCAGAACGAGCAGAGAACTGGCCATTTGATATGGATTGGGAATCGATCGATGTCCTGGTGAAACGGGAGATTGCCCATATGGATACCAACCAGAGAAACCTCAGGGGATATTATACCGGGGGGACTTTGGCAGATGAGGCCTTGATGGCCCTAAGTGACTTAAACGGCGGCGTTTGGTCCAACAACCAGACAGACCCTGCCTTTGTCCTTAACAATCCCTACCACTCGGTTGCCCACTCGATCATCGACCTTGGCGATGAGATCTTCACGGTAGGGAAACCCCATCCCATGATAGATCCGATCTCCCGCACCGACCGCATTGAGTCAGAGATGAACGACCCTACGATTGCGGTCATGCTTTTCGATTGCATCCTTGGTGACGGTTCCCATGCTGACCCTGCAACTGTCCTATCTGGGGCTATAGCCAAAGCGAAGCAGGCGGCAAAGGACAGGGGAGGATATCTTTCCGCAATCGTATCGGTGACAGGGACAGACAAGGATTTTCAAAATCGTACAGAACAGATTGCCATACTGGAAAAACAGAAGGCAATCGTAATGCCATCAAATTATCAGGCCGTGAGGTTAGCCAAAAGGATTCTGCTGAGAGAATTTGGACCCAAGACGTTACATGTGCAAACTTGCTCGCATCGGCTTTCCTCACGGTCTTTTCCATCAGAAATCGAGTCGCCAGAACTGGATACCTATGCGATTCTCTCCTTGTTTACGCAAGGATTACATGTCGTGAACCTAGGTTTGGAAGCTTTTTCAAAGAATCTCAATGCTTGCCAGGTGCCAAGCATCCAGGTTTCCTGGAATCCCCCGGGAAGAGGGAATATGCGTTCCTTTGAGGCCCTCACCCGGATTGAAAAGCAAGAAAGCCTCGATAGGGATGCTGCAAATGCAGAGGCAGTGGGCCGTATTATCGATTCGTTGCCGATGCTCCAGGGGATAGGGCGTGCCGGGGACGTTGTCCCTGGAATGCGAAAAAACCTTGTGCTTCATGCCGGGCCTCCTCTGACTTGGGATTGTATGTGCGGGCCGATGAGAGGGGCTGTGATAGGGGCTTTGCTGTATGAAAAACTTGCAAACACGCCTGAGGAGGCTGCGAAGTTAGCCGCTTCAGGGAAAATTGACTTTGAACCTTGCCATGAGCATAAAGCGGTAGGTCCCATGGCTGGGGTGATGACTGAAAGTATGCCAGTCTGGATGATCCAGAACAAAACCTATGGGAACCTCGCGTATGCAACATTGAACGAAGGGCTTGGCAAGGTGCTTCGCTATGGAGCCTATAGCCAGGAGGTACTTGAAAACCTGCGATGGATGGAAACAACACTGGCTCCCGTTTTACACAAAGCCCTCAAACGACACGGACCGATCGATGTGCGGAATCTTGTTGCAAATGCCTTGATGATGGGCGATGAGTGCCATAACAGGAATAAGGCGGCAACCTCACTTTTTATCCGTGAGCTTGCCCCTGCTCTGGTTCTTCTCGGGGAGGATCCGCAACTGCTGGCAAAGGTGTTTGAGAAGATAGATTCCAATGATCACTTTTTCTTGAATATTTCGATGGCTGCTGCCAAATGCGCAATGGATGCAGCTTCTAGTGTCGAGGCAAGTACGCTGGTGACAGCGATGGCCCGAAACGGTACGGAATTCAGCATACAGATCTCTTCTTTGGGAGAACGTTGGTTCACAGGTCCCTCCTCAGCGGTAGAGGGGTTGTACCTTCCGGGATTCGCAGCCTCCGATGCCGCGCTCGATATCGGTGATTCGGCAATCATGGAGACCTTGGGGCTGGGAGCATTTGCCATGGCCTGTGCACCTGCAATAGTCAAGTTTGTAGGGGGCCGCTCGCTTGATGCCTTGGCGTATACCAAGCAAATGTATCGAATCACGATATCTGAGAATGCTGCCTTCAGGATTCCTTCTTTGGATTTCAGGGGAAATCCAACAGGAATCGATGCGATGAAAGTTGTAGAGACAGGGATCCTGCCGGTCATTGACACGGGAATTGCCCATAAGGAACCTGGTATTGGGATGGTTGGGGCTGGGATGGTAAAACCTCCCATGAATTGCTTTGTGAAGGCTGTCTTGGCATATGCAGACAGATATTGCACGAATTGACGGGTTCCAGATAATCCGTTGGGAAACGGTAGGGGGCCACTGAGGAGGTACAAACTATGAAACAAATCGATCTGACGATTCCATTGGGAATAGGGACTCCGCCTTGGCCTACCTATATTCCTCTTCAGGTACAATATTTCAAGAGATTGGCACCGAATGGGGCAAATGCCCAGATTTTGACGCACTCCAACCATGTGGGTACCCATCTTGATGGGGAGATTCATTTTTATACACCGGGAAAGGATATTGCAAGCCTTGATCTGGATTTTCTAGTACATGAGGGGGTAATCGTAGATATCTCTGATATTTGCTCTGACTATGATATCTACACCTCACAGATGGTAGAGGAACGGGTTGAAGTACGTGATGGAGATATCTTGATCATCCACACTGGCTTTCACCATTATGGCTGGGACCAGCCGACCGGTGACGAGTTGCGCTATATGATAAAACACCCCGGCCCTGACCGGGAATTCGCAGAGTGGGCAAAAAGAAAAAAACTCCGTTGGATCGGGGTCGATTGCGGTAGTGCCGACCATCCCATGAACACAAAGATCAGGGAGTGGATGCCAAAAGAAGCGAAAGAATGTGATGCACATTTTCTACAGAAATATGGGAAATCACTCGAGGAAATCTATACCGCCGATAAATACCAGTTGATGCATACCGACTTGTTCAGCCAGGGAATAATCCATGCCGAGTGCCTAGGTGGCGATATCGATCTCTTGTTGAACCAACATGCCGTGATAGGTTGTTATCCCTGGCGCTTTGTGGACGGTGAAGCATGCATTTCCCGTATCGTCGCCCATATTGACGATGATAGGTATGCCCTGCTCATGGAGAAAAAGAAAAAAGCTATTCTCACCAGGTTTGGCGATGTCGCAGGCGCCAAGAATTTCTGGCTGAGTGAAGAGGCGAAGAACCAGTTCATCGCTACTAAGAAGAAGGCTTCTAAAGGAGCTAAAAATGGCCATTGACGAGATGGAGAAAAAGCTGAGGCCCCCTTATATCCCTCTCAAACCTTATCCTGCCAAAGTAGTTACCCTGGCCTCAGGTGAACGGATGGTTATCCGTGAGGCAAAGCGTGAGGAGGTAGGGCCCCTGTTGGGTACCCTCTACCCCTTGCTCGGGGTCAGTGCCGATTTCTATGATATTGTCGCTGCCCGGATGTATGCGGAAATCCTGGGTTGGTATCATTACAGGGTAGCCAATGAGTTCGTGCTTGTCGGCACCATTGATGGCGTGATTGCAGGAATCGTGACGAGCCGGCATGTAACGCCGAAGCTTGGCATGAGTCTACATACCTTGGCGATTAAAAGGGGCCTGCGCATCGGGGCCCTGCTTTTTGCTGCAAAGATGGAACACCATATTGAAATCCTCGGTGAAACGGAAGTCTATATCGTTGCTGAAAGTCCTATCGGCTTCAAACGGTGGATGATCGAGTACCAGCTCGAGGACAGGACAGGTCTGTATCCAGAGGTACGGCATGAACTGGGAGGTGTGCCGACCTATGTATTGACTAAAAACCTATGGAAATCTGTCCGTGATGCAAAATGTGCAGGTACCAGACCAATTCCAGAAGCAGAGCTGGAACGGGCAAAAACGCTTAGGATGCCTTCTGCGTATCCACAAATACCGGGATTCAAGAGGTGATACATGGCAAATATAGGGATTGTAGGTATCGGTCATACAAAGTTCGGTAACCTATCGGGGTGCAGCATCACAGAATTGCTGTCACAGGCTGCGATCGACGCCCTATCTGATGCCAGTTTTATCGAGCGACGAAGAGAAGTGGACCAAGTGTTCGTTGCCAATATGGCATCAGTCCTTTTTTGCCATCAGACCTCCCTTGCCTCCGCCTTGGTGAGCCAGCTCGATATGATACCTGTCAGTGCGGAAACTGTGGAAAATGGCCCTGCCTCAGGGGCAAGTGCCATAAAATTGGCTTATATGGCCATTGCCTCCAAAATGGCAGATTTTGTCCTGGTAGTAGGCGGGGAATCTATGCATACCCTGACTCCCTGGAAAACAACCGATGTAGTTTCAACCATGCTTGAAAGCGAGACAGAATACAATGTAGGGCTAACCCTTCCTGCCTTCGGGGGGATGTTTACCCGCCTCTATAGCGAAAAATATGGGTTAACCGAGAAAGACCTTGCCCTTCTGGCAGTAAAGGCACATGCAAACGCAGCAAAAAACATCTATGCCCATCTGCAAATACCCTGTTTTCTTGAAGCCTTGACGGAAGGGCCAGACAGAACAGTCATAAATCCGCCTGTTGCCGAGCCGTTACGCCTCTATGCAACCTGCCCCGTTAGTGACGGGGCAGCTGCTGTATTGCTTGCAAATCTCGATTCCCCGAAAGCGACGGGTTTTCCAAAGATTCCCATACGGATAGCAGGTATTGCCAGTGCCACCGATACCCATTGCGTCCATAACCGGAAAGATCCCCTAGTTCTTGATGCAGTACGGATAGCCACTGAAAAAGCCTATGCAATGGCAAATATAGGGCCAAAGGATATCTCCTTTGCTGAGTTGCATGATGCCTTCTCCATTTTGGAGCTTGCTATCAGCGAGGAGGCTGGTTTATTTGAAAGAGGGAAAAGTTTTCTCGCTGTACGGCAAGGGGTGACTGAAATCGGGGGGAGACTTCCGGTCAACACCTCCGGTGGCTTGAAAGCAAAGGGGCATCCCCTTGGGGCCTCTGGGGTGTCCCAGGCCGTGGAATTGGTTCGCCAGTTACGTAATGAAGCGGAAGAGGGGAGGCAGGTAGCAAATCCATCGTATGGTCTTGCAGTGAATTTTGGTGGATTTGGAAACAATGTTGTTGCACTTATCTGTGCGAAAGGATAGGGTTTATACTATGATTGACTTTGGTATGTATGATAAGAAGGAACCAAAGATTTTAGCGTACAAGTGTCAGAAATGTGGTACTGTATATTATCCGGCTCCAATGATTTGTAGAAAATGCGATACCAGAAGAAATCCTGTAACCAATACAGGATGGGAAAAAGTCAATCTAGGCGGGGTGTGCAGGTTGCTTTCCTGGACAAGGGTATGGAACCTGGGCGAAGGGTATTCCCAGAAAAGCCTGTCGTTTGGTATTGTTGAGTTTGAGAACGGTTTGCGGGCTTCAGGCCAGTTGGCTGTAGAAAACCCGGAAACTGGCATGCAGCTGGATGCGAAGGTCGTTGAGTCAGATAATCGGCCAGGAAAGCCGGTACATATATTTGAATTTTGCCTGAAACAAATACTTGGCAGGTATGGAGGGAAAACATGAGCGGACGTTCACGAAGCGTAGATATTTACAACACGCTCTACAATCGCATTATCACCTGGAAATATCCGCCTGGACAACGATTGACCGAGGAAGAAGTCTGTGCTGAATTTGGTGTGATCAGGTCTCCTGTCAGGGAGGCCTTGAACAGTTTAGTATCCTCGCATCTTGTTCTCAAGGAAGAGCACAAAGGCTATACGGTGAGAAGGATTGACCTTAGGGAAGTGAATGAGCTCTATGATACCCGTCTCGTTTTGGAAGAAGGTGTTGTTCGCCTGATTTGTGAGCATGGGATGGATCCTGAGATCCTTCAACCGATGAGAGAACACTGGAAGTCTTTTTTGGAAAACCTCCCCTCTTTGGGGGCGCAGTCGGCTGTTGAGGATGAATTGTTTCATAAGACACTTGCCGATGTTGCAGGAAATCTTGTAATGGCCGAGATGCTGTCAGAGATTTCCCAGCAGATACACTTTGTCCGTTTATCCGATATCACCGACCAGTCAAGGTTTCGCAGGACCTGCGAGGACCATCTGGAATTACTCGATGCCTTGGAAAAAAGAGATTGTGACAAGGCTATAGCATTAGTGAAGAGAAATATCCTCTGGGGCAAAGAAAAGGTCGATGACGCGATCAAGGAGGCATTGTTTCATGCCCATCACATGGACTGAAACGCTTGTTGGTACTGCTTCTCTTCTTGGCTCCCGGTTTCCAATCGAGGAGGTTGGGTGCCAAGTGTATTCAATTTCTCGATCCTCGATTAATATAATTGATAGAAATGGGTCTTTACTTACCCTTGTAGCATATCCGAAACAGCTGCACCCCCTTTCTGCTGTAGTAGAACAGAGTCTTGCTGGGAATTCTTTCCTTGCCTGGCATATCAATGAGAATCAGACTGTCCATATCACCAAGGATAAAATAGAATTCGAAGGCGGAAAATGGGTTTCGCTTTTAAAGGCAAAGCGGGTGCCCCCGGAATCGGAAGCACCCCATAAAGATGGCAAGGTCGACTGGCCTAAAATCTATGATTACATACAGATACTGAATACCCTCCAGCAAAAAAAACGTACACAGTTGCAAATTTCTTGCTTTTTTAACCAGACGGAGAACCGCAGTTTTTTTTCCTTGGTTTTCCAATGCCTTGCAACAAAGCTTTTCGAGGGGTACGTACATCAAGACCTGCAATCGGTTTTGCAGGCAACCGAGAAGTTGCTTGGGCTCGGGCCTGGGTCAACTCCCGCCGGGGATGATTTTATCTGTGGCTTTTTGTTATTGCTGAACATAGTATCTGGCAAAGAAACACCAGAGGGGGTCGCAATCGACCCTACATTTTCTACCTTATACAGGGAAAAACTCCAACAATTACTCCATACTACTAACCTGACTACAGTTATTTCCAGGCAATTTCTCTTGCTTGGCTGTGAAGGCCTTTTTGCACAGGGCCTTGTGCGGCTTGGTAACGCATGTATATATCCCCAGAGTGATAACACTTTGTTTATCGAATCCCTTCTCTCACTCGATACAATGGGTAACAGCTCTGGGTTTGATGTTGCGACCGGTTTACTCCTTGGTCTGCTTGTATCCATGCCGGTTTCTGCACAAAGGAGGGATTATGAATTGCCGGTTTTCCTACATTGCGGCTGAAACGCTGGATGAAGTTTTACAATTGCTGGCGGAAAACGGTCCTGAAGCAAAACTGCTTGCAGGAGGTACGGATTTGCTTGTTCGTATCAGAAATGGTTACTGCCATCCCAAAATCGTTGTCGACATAAAACAGGTACCGGGTTTCAATACCATAACATGGACCGAAACGAATGGGTTGCTCCTAGGGCCTGTGGTAACACTCACCGATATTATTGCAAGCGGTATTGTACAGGATAAATTTCCCTTGATCATTGCGTGCGCGCGGAATATGGGTTCGAATCAGATACGCAACAGGGCAACGGTAGTGGGAAATATTGCCAGTGCATCACCATGTTCGGATATGGCACCTGCCTTGCTTTGTCTTGAGGCTAATATCCTTGCTGTATCTCTGAGAGGTTCGAGGAGTATACCGCTCTGCGATTTCTTTACAGGGGTAAAGAAGACTGTCCTGCTCAATGACGAAATCATATTTGGCCTGACAGTTCCCCCTTCCACATCCCTTTCACGAGGGGCCTATCTCAAACTTAAGAGAATCAAGGGGCAGGACCTGGGCTTAGTTTGCCTTGCTTTGCTTTTGAAAAATGAAGAAATCAGGATTGCTGTCGGTTCTTGTGCCCAAACCCCAGTTGTCACTCCACCTATTCCTGTTTCTACCTCCACCAAGGACATAGTAGCTAGTATTTTGGATCTTATCCATCCGATCAGTGACATCCGGTGCACCGCTGAATATCGTCGTTTTATGGTAGAGGAATATGTAAAACGGTTGTTGAAGGAGGTTCAGTCATGAGAATTCTGGTAACAGTTAACGGACTGCCCTATGAGCGTGACGTCCCTGAAAACAAGACACTATTGCATTTTTTGAGAGAAGATTTGGGACTTACCGGCACAAAAGAAGGCTGTGGGGCCGGTGAATGCGGTTCTTGTACCGTACTGCTCAATGGGAAGGCGGTAAATTCATGCCTGGTCCTTGCTGCAGAGGCAAACAAGGCATATGTAGAAACGATCGAGGGTGAGGCCTCGGATGGGGAAGCATCAAAGCTACAGAAAGCATTTTTAAAACACCATGCAGTACAATGTGGCTTTTGTACGGCAGGTATGCTTATGGCCGCAAGGGAAATAATCCATACGTATCCCAAGCCTTCAGTAGAACAGATACAAGAAGGACTCAGCGGAAATCTGTGCAGGTGCACAGGATACCAACAGATCATCGAAGCAATCCTTGATGTAACCGGCCAAGGCGAGGATGAAAAGGAGATACCCCATGACTGAAAGCGATAGAGAGTATTCCTATTCTTCGATCGGGAAGGATATACACCGGTTGGATGCCTTGAAAAAACTTTCGGGACAGGCTGTATATGTAAACGATATGATCCTTCCTGGGATGCTGTATGCCCGTGTAAAAAGAAGTCCCCATGCGCATGCAAAGATAGTGAGTATAGAAACCTCAAAGGCCCGATCTTTACCAGGGGTAAGGGCAGTTCTGACAGGAAAAGAACTCCCCTATAAAGTCGGGCTCTATCTGGTAGACAAAGATATCCTGGCTAAAGAGGAAGTAAGGCATTACGGGGAAGCGGTTGCAGCTGTTGCTGCAGAGACAGCGGAAATTGCCAAACAGGCAATTGATCTTATTGAAGTCGAATATGAAGTCTTGAAGCCGGTACTCGATATAAAAGAGGCCTTGCTCCCCACCTCAGCCCTGGTACATCCTAATCTTGGTTCCTACTCATACCTGTCTGCAGCCTTTACCCCGATACCAAAAACAAATGTGGCCAATTGGACCAAGATTCGAAAAGGCAATGTAGAAAAGGCCTTTGGTGAGTCGGCCTATATCGTTGAGGGTACTTATGAGAATCCGAGTGTTCAGCATGTTCCCCTTGAGTGCCATGTGGCAATTGCCCAATGGGGGATAGCCGATAAGGTAACGATATGGACAAGTGCGCAGTCGCCCTTTACGGTACGCAACCTGTTCTGCAAAACATTTTCCCTTCCCCTGCAAAATGTACGGGTTATCGTACCGAATGTCGGAGGGGGATTCGGGGGAAAAGCTGGGATCCATCTGGAACCGCTTGTTGCCTGTCTTTCACGTAAAGCAGGCGGTTTCCCTGTAAAGTTCCAGGCAAGCCGTGAGGAGGAGTTTTCCCTGCTGCCTTGCCGCTGTGCCTTGACCTACAAGATAAAAACCGGTGTATCGTCAAAAGGAAAGATACTGGCACAGAAAATGGAGCTCTTTTGGGATAGCGGGGCATATGCTGATTATGCAGTAAATATTACCCGCTCTGCAGGGTATAGTGCTGCAGGTCCCTATGAGATACCCAATGCCTGGGTCGATTCCTATACAATCTATACAAACAAACCCTATGGAACCGCCTTTAGGGGGTTCGGTCACGTCGAATTCCATTGGGGAATAGAGCGACACATGAATCAGGTTGCAAAGGCCGTTGGTATGGATGCACTCTCTTTCAGACATCTCAACGCAGTCAGACCGGGATCTGTTACCTTGACAGGGGAAACCCTTTCTCCCTTCTCTGGTAATGTCCTTGCCTGTATGGATGCCGTTGCCAGTTCCATTGGTTATGGGAAACTGAGTGCTGAGGAAAAACTACTGGAGGAAAAAGGGATTTTCAGAATTGGGAAAGGCCTAGCCCTCCTGCATAAAGCCCCGGCCATGCCAACAAATACCTCAACTGCAGCAATAGTGAAAATGCAGGGTGATGGTACCGTAAGCGTGAACGTTGGTTTGACTGAGATAGGGCAGGGTTCTACGACTGCCCTAGCCCAGATAGTAAGCGAAACGTTATCGTTTCCCCTCGATAGGATTGATGTCAAAATAGAGAAAGATACCGATAGCGACCCGTATGACTGGCAGACAGTAGCATCAAAGGGCCTGGTTATGAGTGGGAATGCCTGTATTATGGCCTGCAAGGATTTGCTTGCCAAAGGATATGCGGTGGCAGCACAGGTGTTAAAAACTAGGCCAGAGGAACTTTCCCACACAAGGGACCGGGTTTTTGTGAAGGCCCATCCACAGCTTCAGGTAAGCTGGTCGAATCTTGCACTCGGGTATAGCTATCCCCATGGCGAAAGTATCGGAGGACCGCTTATTGGAATAGGCACCTATATTGCACAGGGACTCTCTAACCTTGACAAAGAGACAGGCCAGGGCAATCCTGCGATGAACTGGACCTTTGGTGCCCATGCAATCGTCTGCAAGGTGAATACACAAACAGGTGAATTTTCAGTTCTCAAAGTCGTTTCTGCCTTCGACGTAGGGAAGGTAATCAATCCAGGGTTGTTGCGCGGACAGATGCTTGGAGGGATAGTGCAGGGACTGGGAACAGCTCTTTGCGAAGGATATGTATTTGATACGTCCGGACATCTTTTAAATCAAAACCTTACCGATAATAAAATACCGACGGCCATGGATCTGCCTGTCATCGAGACAATAGCGATAGAAAGCGAGCAGGTCGAAGGACCTTTTGGTGCGAGAGGTGTTGGCGAACATTCTATGATTTCTGTAGCCCCTGCCTTGGGAAATGCAATCGAGGATGCCGTAAAAGTCAATATTACCAGACTTCCGATACGGTTTGAGGATGTTTGGCGTGCATTGCATAGCAAAAAGGGAGAAAATCATTGGCTTGCAGGAATCCTCTCAGGATTCTGTACGGAACAACATGTCCAGGAAAAATAAAAATGAACGGAGCCATTTCTGGCTCCGCTGCGTTTCTGAATCATAGGGGAAATGTTCTCAAAAAAACCGGTTTTTAGTACCTGTTATTGGAATATTCGTTACGGGGTTTTGCAATTGCTTCGTTAACACGGAGATTGCGTCCATCAATTTCTTTTCCGTCAAGCTGGGAGATAGCTGCATCTGCTGCAGAATTCTCTTCCATCTCTACGAAACCGAAACCCTTGGGGCGACGAGTCTCACGGTCCATGATGATAGTTGCACTGAGTACGTTACCGTACTGTGAAAAAAGTTCGCGAAGATCATCTTCAGTAGTGTTGTAACTCATGTTACCAACGTAAATTTTCTTTGCCATAAAAGCATCCTTTTACAGACATTCGTCTGTAGATTGTATTTTTTGCTTTGTTTGGGCTGTTTTTGGTTTTTTACCGGTCTGCGAAAGCGATTCAGAAACGCTCGCGTACATATGTACTTAAAAAGGTAATGAACGAAATTGCAACACAATTAACTAAGCAACTGAATAATACTGTCTTTTGCAGATAATGTACACTAGTTGGCAAATAAAATTACGAAAGGTTGGAAAAAAATGAAAAAAATAAAAAATAAATCCTGCTATTACAAGAAAAGAGCGAAAAATAGTACATAAAAAAAAGTGAAAAAATTACAATAGGAATATAATGAGAAGCATAAAAAATGATTTCTGCTTCTTTCGGTACTCTAAAATCACCAATCATGTATAAAAACGTTTTTGCTAGAATGTAAAAAGTTTTGACCATTCACCCGAACAAAATGCCTAGACTCACTTTGTGGAATAATGACTGTTGACACACAGAATGGCAATTTGTAAAGTGTGCCAATCAAAATGGTATGTTGCAAAGGCGCAATTCCGGATTAACCGGGGTTTCGCCTTTTTTACTGCCAACAGGAGAAGGACCTATGAAAAAGAGACTGCTGTGTGTTACTGCTATTATCTTGATTGGCGTCACAGGTTTGTTTGCCAGTGGAGTAAAAGAAGAAGCCCCGTCAACTGCAATAGAACGGATTAAGGCGAAAGGAGTCCTTTCCGTTGCGACCGGGACGTATGTCCCCTTTGAGTACCGTGATCCCGATACGGATGAAATCGTCGGATTCGATATCGATTTCATCAAACTGCTCGCGGATAGACTCGGGGTCGAACTCAAGGTAACCGACATGACTTTTACTTCCCTAATCCCAACGATTGAAAATGGAGAATATGACCTTGCAATCGCTGCGATGTATAACACCCCTGCAAGAAGGGAGGTCGTCCTGATGAGTGATTCCTACATGGAAACGGGGATGGTTCTGGTTACTCAAAAGGGGAATTTGAAAAACATCACTTCACTTGCTGATTGTGCAGGCTTGAAAGTAGGGGTAAAAGCAGGCGCTACAAGCCAGGTGGTTGCAGAAAAGGGCATGCAAGAGGCTGGGATAAAATTTACCATCGTAGGCTATGAGGAAACCATAGGTTGTATCTCTGATTTAGTTGCAGGACGTATCGACGTCGTGGTAAACGACCTTTTGAATCAGTTGGAATTGAACAAAGTGACCCCAGAGGTTGAAATCGTTACCAAACCTTTTACCAGTGCAAACCTTGCTATCGCGATAAAGAAAGGAAATGAAGATTTGCTTTCCCTGGTAAATCAGTTGATCGTCGACTATAAGGCTGATGGGACGTATGCGGCGTTGTACAAGAAATGGCTTAACTAGGACTGCCGGTTCATAAGGGGCGGTTATACTACCGCCCCTAGCGCCAATCAATGCAATCAGAATTGATTCCTTGATCTAAACCTGTTTCTTTTTATGGCCCCCAGATATTGAAAATTGGAGTCGTTATGCATGCATTGGATTTCTCCATTATTATTAAAAAGCTGCCATCGTTGCTCAATGGTTGTGCTGTAACCCTACTGCTTTGCAGCATTTCCCTTGCTTTGGCCCTCATCCTTGGAATAGTCCTTGCCTTGCAGCGGGATGCGAAACATCCTCTGGTTTCTTCCCCGGCAAGGTTCTTTATCTGGATTTTCAGGGGAACCCCTTTGATGGTCCAGTTATATCTTATCTATTATGGATTGCCTTCCTTTGGTATCAAGCTGACTGCAATATCTGCCGGTATCCTGGGAATGTCTTTGAATACCTCAGCGTATATTGCAGAAATAATTCGTAGCGGTATCCATGCCATTGACTCAGGTCAAAGAGAAGCGGCGAAAGCCCTGGGCATGAGTCCGGTTATGGAAATGCGAAGGATTGTGGCTCCCCAGGCTACAAAGGTCTGCCTTCTTCCCTTGGTCAACCAGTTTGTAGCAACCATAAAGAATTCCTCGATTCTCAGTGTCATTACAATAACCGAACTAACAAGGGTAGGGACTCTGATCAGTTATTCAACCTTCAGGCATTTTGAATCCTACATTGCCATCGCTGTCCTGTATCTGGTTTTGACTACTTTGTTTACCAGTCTTGCAGGGTTTCTCGAAAGGAGATTGAAATGACAGAAGAAATCGTTCGCCTGGAGAATATCCATAAACAGTTCGGTCCCCTGGAGGTGCTCAAAGGTATCGATTTTGGGATGGAAACCGGACAGAAAGTTGTTATTTTAGGACCTTCAGGTAGTGGGAAAAGTACTATCTTAAGATGTATCAACCAATTGGAAACCTTTGAAAAAGGTGCCATCTATTTTCGGGGTCTGGATATTGCAGGTATGAAGGCAAAAGATCTGCGAAGGCAAGTTGGAATGGTATTTCAGAGGTTTAATATTTTTTCCCATCTGAATGTGCTGGAAAATCTGATAGAAGCGCCGATCCAGGTGAAGAAAACCCCCAGAAAAGAGGCAGTGGAACATGCCTTGGCCTTGCTTGATACCGTTGGGCTTGCCGATAAACGACAGGCAATGCCATCACAGCTTTCCGGAGGGCAATTGCAACGGGTGGGAATCGCAAGAGCCCTTGCAATGGATCCGGCCTTGCTCTTGTTTGATGAACCTACGAGTGCACTGGATCCTGAATTGGTAGGGGAGGTCCTGCAAGTGATGCGTAAAGTCGCAAAGAGCGGAACTTCAATGATAGTGGTAACCCATGAAATGGGTTTTGCCCAGGATGTTGCAGATAGGATTTTGTTTATGGATGGTGGAAAAATTCTCCAGGATGCACCACCAAAGGAATTTTTCAAGAATCCGAATTGTGAAAGGGTAAGGAATTTCGTTAAAACAATAGGAAATGTCTGACGTTGTCAAACCTTGGGGTCGTTCATTTTTTGTTTTGCCTTCTGCTCATACATTGCATTGTCAGCCTGGGAGAAAGCAGCAAAAATGGAATTGTTTTTTTTGGGTATGTAGATAGTAAATCCATAGGCTAAATCAATTGGGATTATCCTGGATTCATTGATATACTTGATCTGGTCCAGAAGGTTATCCAATAGTTGGTATGCCGTTGCCTTTGAGACTTCGTTGCAGAGGACACAAAATTCATCCCCCCCGATACGGAAGGTATTGCCGTAACTATAGAACACTCTTTCGATTGCCTTTGCAGTATCGAACAGCAAGGCGTCCCCGGCTTTATGTCCGTGAAGGTCATTGGTTTTCTTCAGGTTGTTCAAATCGAAGACAAAGAGAGTAGTCTCCTTGTTGGATGTAATTTGCATTTCCCGTTCGAATCCTTCCCTGTTCCTGACTTCCGTCTGGTTGTCGAATTCAAAATTAAGCTCAAGGGAAAAAATGTAAAACAGGAGAAGGGACATCGAAACACCACCCCAGAGGGTATGGATTTCCGGACGTACCAGCTGTATTGCGATTGATGCAAGGGGAAGGGATATTATCATAAGGAGAAAAAATTTATCAGACTTTCCGTAGGTATACCGTGCCTTGAGCGTGCAATAGATTGCCAAAAGGAAATAGAAGAAACTGGCAAAGAGGTAAATGAAAAACAAGGGCCCTTTTGCATATATGTTTTGTTCGTTGATTGAAAATATCCATCCTGTTCGGATTGAAGCAATCGTGCATAGGATATTGATTATTAATGGGACTTCCAGAAATTTTTTCCATGTACCCATCAATAGAGGATTTCCAATAAAATATACGACGAAATAGGGAACCAAAGGACCAATGATAAATACTATCATGGTGAAAAAAATATGGAAACTGGTCAAATAAACTCTGTATTCACTTGAAACGTAGATAGAATGTATTTCAGTCAGAAGCAACATGATAGTTATCAGGGAAGCAAAGATAAAATACTTATTCCGGGGATTTTGGAGACGATGCCGGTTTGCAAGGCTTATCGTGAAGAAAAGGGGTATTATGGAAAACAAGTCAAGAATTATAATAGAATTCATACAGTCCCCCCCTTTCTTAAATCTTTATATCCGACTTCTATTACCATAGAGCAGGGGAACAGAAAAGTAAACTATCTGCACTGTTGGAAAAGGTTTGTATTTATGATTTTCCAGTGTTCCCTAGTATTCCATAGAATTTCGGTTTATTATATACAAAGTAAGGAAAAGAGGAGGCATTCCATGGATAATTATTGCGTTGATAGAACAGCTAGGGAAAACGGGATGCACATCGTACATATTTGTTCTTGCCGGGAGCGGCCAGACCTGGAAGAACAGGATCATCTGGGTCCCTTTGCAACCTGTCAGGAAGCATTGGCAAAGGCGAGGACACTCTATCCAAAGGTGAATGGGTGTATCCATTGCTGCAAACCCTGCCATCGAAATTGAGTGGTAGCTCTGAAAGACCGACATTCGATACCTCAAAACCACAGAGCAAGGTACAGGGTACAGAAGGGACACTCTAGCCAGTTCCCTTGCAGGGAACGCTTGCTTGCATATATAAAAATACCCCACTGCCTGAAGGCAAAGGGGTACGGAAAAAGGCTGTCATTGAAGACTAAGCCTGTTTTGATTCCTCAATTCCAAGTTCTTCAATGAGAGAAAGCAGGGAGTCGAGTTTCTCGTGGGTTACTGTAGGATTGAGTAGTGTGAACTTTAAGTAGGTCTTTTCCTGATAGACAGTCTGCCCGATGACCACTCCCTGAAAATGAATCAGTCTCCGCCTTACCCGCTTATTCACTTCGCAACTGCCTTTCAACCTGAAAACAACCGAGCTTATCTCAGGTTGTATGGCAACTTCAAAGGCATTATTCAAACACAGCCTCTCATACACATAGGTTGCATTCTCTATGCAAGTATCGATAATTGCGGCATATCCAGCCTTACCCCGAACCTGGAAGGCCATCCACACTTTGAGGGCATCGAACCGACGGGTTGTCTGCAGTGATTTCCCTACCAGGTTGGTATAACCGTCTTCTTCGTCCTCTTCCCTGTTGAGGTAATCGGCATGTAAGGTAAAGGCTTCAAGGTTTTTTCCCTCTTTGACAAGAAAGGCACCGCAACTGATTGGAAGCAAAAACATTTTATGGAAATCGACAGTAAGGGAATCACAACAATCGATCGAAGCAATCCTGTGGGCATATTTACCTGAAAGGATAACCCCACTACCATAGGCTGCATCCCCATGAAGCCAAAGCCCTTCTTTTTTGCAGATGGCGCTGATTTCCCCGATCGGATCGATACTGCCATAGTCGGTGGTACCGATGGTTGCTATGACAGCAATTGGTAAAAAGCCTTGTTCCTTGTCTTGTTCGATATGTTTTTCAAGGGCTTTGCAGTCCATTTTGCACTGTGCGTCAACTTTGACTTTGACCACTGCATTATAGCCAAGGCCAAGCAGGTGCGCGCTTTTCTCCATCGAGAAATGGGAAACCTCGGAAGTGTAGATCCTGAATTTGGAATAACAGGAGGGCAGTCCTTCCTTTTTAACATCATGGTGCAGTTTTGTATTGCAGTACCAATCCCTTGCCAAGGTAATCCCTGACAAATTCGATTGACTTCCCCCTGAGGTAAAGACTCCATCACTATGTTCTTTAATGCCATACATGATGCAGAGTTGTTTTATTACCGCTATCTCCACTTCGGTAGCAATGGGTGATTGGTCCCAGGAATCCATGGACTGGTTGAAGGTAGACAGGATAAGCTCAGAGGCAATGCTCTCGAGCAAAGCCGGGCTATGGAGATGAGCCATGTAGTCAGTTGAAGAAGTCTTGAGAAAATTGGGGATGATTGATTTTGAAACCGAATCGAGGACGGACGGAAATCCCAGACCTTGCTCCGGAAGCAAAGTCTGGCTGCTGATTTCCTGTTGCAACTGCCTTGGATTCATACCCCGATAGGCTTTTTCATCCTGCATAGAATCAAGAATTGCAGTAACGGTGCTTTCAATTATTGCACGGTAGGCTTCTTTTGACTCTTTGCTAGAGGAAAGGAATAAAGGTTCGATGTTATCGTTTTGCATCGGCATCAACCTTTCGAATTACTTTTTCGCAGATGTCCAGCATTATCCCGATGTCTTCACGGCTTACATTCAAAGCACAGAGACAGCGCATAACCGAACCGAAACGTCCGCCTTTTTCCATAATAAGGTGATTGTTGAAACATTCCTTCTGTACTTGGGCGGCTATTTCGCCGGAAGCGGGAAGGGAGCCCAGTTGGTCTGGTTTTCCTTTTGGGTCTACAAACTCGAATCCAAGCATAAGACCCTTACTGCGGATATCCCCGAGAATGGAGACTTCTTTCATGAGGCCTTTGAGACGATCCTCAATGATTTTTCCTTTCTCGATGACGTCCTGAAGGAACTCAGGTTTTGAGACACGTTCCATCACGACAGTTCCTGCTGCCATGGCGAGCTGGTTCCCTCTGAATGTTCCTGCATGGGCTCCGGGCTGCCAGAGATCGAGATCTTTATTGTAGATTACCACGGCCATCGGCTGAGTGCCTCCGATTGCCTTTGAAGCAAGGATTACATCAGGAACAATATCTGCATATTCAAATGCGAAGAACTTACCTGAGCGCCCGATCCCGCATTGTATTTCATCAATGATCATGGGAATACCGAGTTCTTTTGTAACCCTGCGGACTGTCTGGAGAAATTTTACCGGTGCAGGAATTACACCACCTTCACCCTGGATGGTTTCCAGAATTACTGCTGCGGGTTTAGTAATGCCACTCTCGGGGTCTTTGAGTACCCGTTCGAAATAAGCACAGATTGCATCAACCCCAGCTTCCCCGCCAATGCCGAAGGGACAGCGATAGGAATAGGGGTAGGGCATAAAGTGGACATCGGGCATCAATGCATTGACTTTTTGTTTTGCGCTGAGGTTACCGGTCAACGAAAGAGCCCCATGACCCATGCCATGGTAGGCGCCGGTGAAAGCTATCACGGAAGAACGGCCTGTAGCGGTTTTACAAAGTTTCAGACTGGCGTCGACGGCATCGGTTCCGGAAGGACTGCAAAACTGAACCTTTGCATTGTTTTTCAATTCTCCGGGTAATAGATTAAGGAGGGTATGAACGAATTTGTCTTTTACAGGGGTAGTCAAATCCAACGTATGGAGTGGTGCGTCGGTGCTAAGCAGATCGATCATTGCTTGATTGACTTGACTGTCATTGTGACCTAACGCCAGAGTACCTGCACCGCAGAGGAAATCAAGGTATTTATTTCCTTCAACGTCTTCTATCCAGGAGCCTTTGGCTTTTTTTAATGCAAATGGGAATTTTCTGGGATAACTTCTCGAATTTGATTCTGTGTTGTTTTGGCGTTCGAGATAATATTGGTTTGACTTTTCTTGTAAGATTTCGTTCATTCCCTGTTCCTTTCTATTTCATACCGAATTTTTGTACTAGCTGTTTCCGACTAGCCCTTTAATATTAAGTCTTTCCTATCTATTTCCATATCTATCCGAAAGATAAGATTTTGGAATATACATAGAATTATTGCAAAATTGAAAAAACTTTTCAACGCACGAAAAAAAATAATAACGACAAACGGGGGGTTGTGCTAGTGATTAGCCCAAAATAATTCGGAATATCGTGGTTTTGGGAATAATTCTGGTAGCAGTATATTCTGTTCGTAATATTGTTGTACCCTAAGAAATGAATTTGGGTAAACCATCCAGCAGAATCTGTTTCGTTTGAGCTGTGCACAAAGGCTATCCACCCTTACCAATACTTCATAATGGGGGAAGCAGAGCAGAGATCCTGGCTGTATGGGCAACAAGCAGCTCATGGCATTTCAAACAGGCTTCATCGAGGAGCTCTTTTTCCCCATGTTCATAGGGTGGACGAACCAAGGATTCGAATTCCTGCTCCAAATGCCTGGAAAGTGCAGCTATTTGCTCCAGAATTTGCACTGTTGCCAGTTCGATCCTTTTGGTCAATGCTACACGCTCTTGAGCGAATGCATAGCAATAGGCAGGGTTTGAAAATGGATGCGTTGAAAAGGAAGAAGATGAGAGTGTACAGGGAAGATAGGGAAAATAGATAGGCAAAGGACTTCCCGTAAGCCAGATGAGACAACACGATGGTGCATATTCCACAATCATGGAGGCCGTAGTCTGGGTTTTAACCAAAGGTTTTGCATCAAGGCAGATAGATTTCATGGAATGGTCCATGTTCCCTATAGTACCCCTGTTTGCAATGAGAATATCGCGCATTGCAGTCCAAGAAGTACCTGCATGAACCAGTTTTGAGCTTGAAAAATGCTGGCGTTGGTTTGCTTTGGTAACAAGGAGATGCAAGGCACTTGCATGGCGACGAGTAAAATTTGTATGCCGTTGCAGGGTTTTTTCATCTGCGTCCTGGTACTCTTTTTTGATAGTATACCCATTTGAGATAGATGCAAAAGAAGCAACTTCTTTCAATGCCCAGCGTTTTTTTGCGGTTTCCAGGATGAAAGCTTTTTTCCCATCATGTATCAAAAAAGAGTTGTGATAACAAAGATGCCCGCTATAGCTTGCATTGCCGCCTTGCCCATAAGTAGTGATTAGATGTTTGATGAGCGAAACTGCTTCTTGCGCATTTGCACTGTTATGGAGAGCAAGGCGAAGGATATCCATGCCCAGCAGACCCTTTTTGTCTACTCCTGAAGTGGAGAAAACCGCTTCGTTCCCGATGGAAACCCCTTGGTCATTCACCCCCATTTCGGCACCCCACATCCAAGAAGGCCTGCTTATCAGTGCATTGTAAGGGGAAGGGAGTGTATTCGCAGCATCTTGGAGATAGCAATATTGCTTTGTATCATAGTAATTCCTATGTTCAGGATGGGACATGCTAGAAATTCCCTCCGAGCCAGTGCAATAAAAAATCATCTGAGGTTCACCGGGATCCCGGTCAGAATTCTTTGCAAAGACACTGTGACCCTTGTCTATTTTCACCATTGTGTCGCACATAAAAGCCTCCCTCAGTCATTATTTACACATAGTCCCATACTAATGGGGGCAATGACAGTCTGCAAGGAAAAAACAATCGATAAAGGGTAGGGTAACCATAACACCAGTACTTGGATTTAAGTAAATAAGAGCTTATTGTGATGGAAAGCAAGAAAAGTCTCCCCCTTGTAAGGATGTAGAGTATATGCGCAGATATAGCGAACGATTGGCACGGTTGTTCTTCGGGTTGTTTCTCTATGGACTGGGAATTGTCATTACTATGAAAGCTAATATTGGCTATGCGCCATGGGAGGTTTTTCATGCCGGGGTCGGGTTGGCACTTGGCCAGAAAATTGGGATTATTTCCATATTCGTTGGCTTCTTTTTCTGTGGTATAGCGCTCCTTCTAGGTGAAAAACTAGGCATCGGGACGGTTTTTAATATGATTTTCGTAGGTATTGTCATCGATTTTCTGCTTTCCTTTGAGAATTTTTATTCGGCACAGAATTTTTTAGTTGGCATCGTGCAACTGATAATCGGGTTGTTTGTCATTTCTATTGCTTCATTTTTCTATATTTCTTCAGCTTTTGGCGCAGGCCCACGCGATAGTCTGATGGTTGCCTTGGCACGGAAAACCAAACTGCCTGTGGGGGTGTGCAGGGGAGCTATCGAGTTGCTGGCCGTTTTTTGTGGCTGGCTTCTTGGTGGCAAGGTAGGGCTAGGTACTGTTATCTCAGCACTGATGATCGGTTTCTGCATACAAGTAACCTTCAAAGTTTTCAGGTTTGACCCTACGAAACTGACGCATGAGGATTTTCACTCTACAATAGGAAAGGCTGTTTCCTTTCTAAGATAGTATTGCCAACGGTACGTTGAGTTTACCATGAAGAGGAAGGAACACAACAACCTGAATCGGGATTCCTATATTGAATATTTCCCTATATGATTTACAATAACAGTGTAATCTGAATGTATTGGGGGCTATCTGTATGGATACGTATTATGTTAATAAAAACTCACTGCCAAACGGGGACCATGAGGTGCACAGGCATTCCTGTGAGATTCTTCCCGATGAAAAAGCCCTGGAATATCTCGGAGAGTATTCCACCTGTCAGGAAGCAATCAAGAAAGCAAAGAAACTGTATCTTTCTGTAGATGGCTGTGCTTTCTGCTGCAGAACATGCCATAAAGGCTGACCGGGAATTCCTTTATGCGCACAAAAAGCAACATATTTCCCTTTTTTTGACCGTTGCTGGCAGCGGTTTCCGATGTATATGATACAAGTATCAATGAGTAAATCCTTCTGCAAAATACATTCAGTAAACATAAATCCTCGATTTTAGCAGATTGTCCTTAAAGGTATGTTGTCTATGGTGATTAACAGGGGACAATACTGAAAAAAGTATTCAATAGCTTTTACACACTGGGGTAGTTCTCCTGGCTTCGGCAAGTAGCAAAATGCCTTCCCTCTCTACTTGGTAAAACCTATATCTATAAAAATGAAAAATGAAAGAAAAAAGAATAACCCAAAGCCTTCCTACCGGCATTTTTTCGACAGTGGGATATAGTAGTTTCAAAAAGGTGAACATGCTACTATAGGTTCCAGTATGAGACAGGTTCGTTCTTTGTAGTACGGAGGGGACCTTGCAGGGATTGCTTTCTTTCCCTTTGGAATCTGCATAAATTATATGGTTCATTTGATGCCAGAAAGAAGTGAGTTGATGAGTAAAAAGAGTGCGAGAAGAATTACGTTTTCCCCGGATACGGAAATTGAGCAGGTTGAAAATGCACTTGAGGCAGGGTTGGATGTAAAAATGCTCGGGGCAAACGAGGAAACCGTTCTCATGGGAGCGGTCAAAGCGAATGTCAAAAGCGAAATTGTCTTAGCCCTTATCGAAGCCGGGGCCGATTGTTTTGCCATTGATGAAGAGGGGAAAACCCTTCTGATGTTTTCTGCCCAGTATAATGTACATCTGGAGGTAACCGCTACGTTCCTGCAAAAGGGGATCAGTGTCCAGCAAAAGGATGACTGGGGAGCCAATGCTTTGATGTACGGTGCCCAATCGAATGGAAATATAGAGGTGTTGTCTCTCTTGTTGGAAGCCGGCGCAGATGTAAATGACACTGACGAAGGGGAAAAGACTGCCTTGATGTATGGGGCAGAGTCCAATGCAAATCCAGGAGTATTGTCTTTCTTGCTTGCCCATGGTGCGATTGCCTCCTTGCGTGATTGTGAGGGGAAAACAGCTTACGACTATGCAAAGAAGAACCTTATTCTGTCAGGAACGAACGAACTCAGGTTGTTACAGGAAGCTGCAGGTCTTTAGCAGTTCTGCTTTGGCTCACACTCCTTCTATTTGTTTCCAATGGCTGCTATCGCGGTTTGCAGTGTTCCCTGATATATAGACAATTTCCCATGGACTACTCTTTTCGTCGCAGAAAGGGTAAACCCCAGTATAGAAACGGGGTTTACTTACCTGACTGATCTGCTGAGAACCAAGATTAGAGTACAGATTCTCCTTGCTTCCTCTTCGGTTTTCAACCATGCTGTTTCAAAGGTTGGAAGTTATATGGACTGGTTGCTAGTCATTGCGGTGTTTTGTGCTTTTTTTGTAAAAGGGTTGGTAGGTTTTGCAAATACGTTGGTCTTCACGAGCATCCTGAGTTTCGGTACCAGTAATTTGAACATTTCACCTTTGGAATTGCTTCTGAATTATCCGGCTAATTTTTATATTTCCTGGAAGGAACGCGCTTTCATTTCCTGGAAGTACTGTTTACCTATTTCCTTACTGGTCCTCTTGGGGATCCTCCCTGGGGTCTTTCTGTTGAAAATGGGCAAGGTCGAGGTTATCAAGATTGTGTTCGGGTTTGTTGTTGTTTTTTTGGGTCTTGATATGTTTCTTCAGGGGAGAAGGGAAACCGATACAAAACCGAATAGAATATTTTTGGCTATCGTAGGACTCCTTTCCGGCTTGCTCTGCGGTCTTTTTGGCATAGGGGCCCTGCTCTCTGCATATATTGGCCGAACTACTGATTCTACAAAATCTTTCAAAGGAAATCTCTGTGTGGTATTTTTCATTGAGAACACCTTCCGTATCATTATGTACTCTGTAACTGGAATCCTGACATTTTCAACATTGAAACTCGCAATCTTACTCTATCCTGTTATGTTTCTCTCTTTGTTCGCAGGGATGAAGGCAAGCGACCTGTTCAATGAGCAAACCGTGAAGAAAACAATATATGTGATGCTCATTCTCTCAGGATTGTCGTTGGTGCTTACCAATGTGGTAACGCTGTTTCGATAAAACAATTGTTTTTGGAAATATCTGCCAATCCGTAACGATTGAGTCTTGAAGGTTTCAAGCTAACGCATTACAACACAACAGAGTTGGTTGCTTGCACTGGGCCAAGACCTGCAAACCTATCGGGACGATTGCCAGAGAAGCAAGAACGAATTTTTTTTGAGATTAAAAAATATGATGGTCACGTATGACAAGATCTGACCATATTTACTATCGATAAGGCTGAAGAATGAGATCTTCTTATGTGTTTTTACAGTAAGGGCAAGGGGATACATGCTGGAAATTTTGTGCATACGATTGAAAAGTATTATCGAAGCACATAGGATTCGAAAATCATGTATCCTTGTCTGTCTGCAATGAAAAACGTATCAACTTGGTTGCCCATAGGATGGCATCGCGTTGGCTATATGGTCCTGGTCCTGTTTTTTCTGAGTAAAACAGCGTTATACTAACGATATAGTGTTTTTTGAAGGTATAGCAGGAGGGGAAATGAATCTGCCAGAATATCTCAATAATTCAATTAATTTGATTATTCGTGAAGCCCTGCATGCTTCGTTGTCCAATGCAAAGGAAACCCGGTTTCTTGTACGTTCTGCATTAGCGCAGAAGCGAGCTGCAAAGAAACGGATCCAAGCAGACCTTGGGGGAAAACCAATCCCCCCGTTCTTGATCGCGAGCATAGCAACAAGCTGCAATCTCCATTGTAAAGGTTGTTATGCCCGCGTTAATCAAGTCTGTTCAGACAGTGGAAAGCTCATGGAATTAAGTGCCGAACGATGGGGAGAGCTCTTCAAAGAAGCTGAGGAGCTCGGGGTATCCTTTATCTTGCTAGCCGGTGGAGAACCCCTTACGAGGTCCGAGGTACTGACGCAGGCCGCAAAGGTAAAAAATATAGTTTTCCCGGTGTTTACCAACGGTACGATGCTTTCTGGCAAGATGCTCGATTTGTTTGATCTCCATCGGAATCTTGTTCCGGTGGTCAGCCTTGAAGGGGAGCGTGGATTGACTGATGAAAGAAGAGGTGAGGGCATCTACACTATATTGTCCCAGGCTATGAAGGAAATGGAAAAGCGAGGTGTCTTTTTTGGTGTCTCGATAACGGTTACAAAGCGAAACCTCGATTTAGTAGCTTCGGATAGTTTTATCGGCGATCTTTGGGAAAAGGGCTGCCGGCTGGTATTTTTTATAGAATATGTTCCTGTCGATGGAGTCACTGACCTTGCCCCAGAAGAGGCGGAACGTCAGATTCTTACCCTTCGGCAGAAGATTCTGAGAACGTGTTATCCTGGAATGATTCTCCTCTCGTTTCCCGGGGATGAGAAACATATGGGAGGTTGTCTGGCCTCTGGCCGGGGTTTTTTCCATATCAACCCGTACGGAGGGGCGGAGCCTTGTCCGTTTTCTCCTTATTCCGATACCAGTCTCAAGGTTGGAAGCATACAACAGGCCCTGAATTCACCGTTTTTCAAAAGTATCCGGGAACGTGGTTTGGAGTCACTGGACCATGAGGGTGGCTGTGTGTTGTTTGAAAAGAGATCCGAGATAGAAAGTATCTTGAAAGCAATACAAGGGTAGGTACTGGATGTGAATCAAATTTTGGGGAAAAAAAGAAGAAAAAAGGGGTAGGTCAACAGGTTCAAAGGCATGATATTTTTCTGAGAACTCGAACGCAAGCTAGGTGCGAGAGCTGAGTAGGGCCGCTATTTCCATTGAATCTCAGCTAACAGTACTATTTCCCCCAATTGAGGTAGTCATGCCTGTGCTACTTTTGTGATGCTTGTGTCAAAAGCTGATCAACTCGAAGAAAGGACACAATTCAGGGAAAGGAAGAAGGCTACCCTTGACAAAAGGTAATATATTACATATAAAGGTAATGTATTACCTAATAAGGTAAGAGAAAGTTCTGCCAAGGAGATTAGCATATGGAAATTTCTAGATTTGAATATGGCTATTACCGGGAAAGTAGGATGCAGAATTATCACCTGGAAGGATTCTGCAAGCGTGAAGGCGTAGATAAAGACTATCTTAGCTGTCAGGTCGAAAGGTACCATCGTAAAAATGGCTTATGCCGAATTATAAACCTGTTGGTCAGCAAATTCTCCGTATCAAACAAGACAGTCAAAACAGATTCTCTGCAGCCTGACACTGATGGAACCTATCTGAAGAAGATAGTGTAGTGGATTTTGCAAAAGAAAAATGAAGGGGAAAAATACATGATAAAAAAATTACAGGTATTGGTTGGTATCCTGCTCTTGCTTTCCTTGGGGAGCTCCTGTGCGCTTTTTACCCTGACAAGGGGACTTGAGGAGGCTCTTGCAGTAGAGGTCAATGATGTAGATCTTTCTGTAGTGGAAGATAATGTGTACAAGGGGAGCTATGATTTCGAACGCTGGGCGAATACCTTGTCGGTTACCGTGGCAGATCATAGGATTACAACCATTGCCATTATCAAGGATGTCAAATATGCAAAGCAAGAAGTCTCTGATGCTATATTTTCAAAGGTTATCGAAGCACAAAGCCTCCAAGTCGATGCTATTAGTGGTTCTACGGTAACGTCCAAAGCGTATTTGAAATCGATAGAGAATGCATTGAGCGATTAGTAGGTTTCAATACCGCGTATATTCTTGTTTTCCCAAGCAATGCATAAACACCCCTGTTCCTTCTGTGTCTGTTAGAAAGGAGCAGGGGCTTTTTTGCCTGATTTAAAAAAAAGTTACAAATAGAGCATATGTAGATATTTACAAGTTTATACTCTAATGGTAATGTTAATGTATACAAAAAAGTGTACTAAAAGAGTATGGGAGGGCGATACGGATGTCAGGGCATTATCCCTGAAAAAAACGAAACCTTATCGGAGGTGTAGAATGAAACGGATTATTCGTATTCTGGTTTGCACTCTTTTATTGGCATCCTTGCTTGCTTCCTGTGAAATGGCCGTGAATCTTCAAGAATCAAATGGTAGGGTGACCGGGATTGTCCAAGATTCTACCAATACCACAGGGGTAGAAGGGGTCTTGGTCTCGGTTTCAGGTTTGGATATAACTACGACTACAGACGCTACTGGGTATTTTACCATTTCATTGCCTTCTGGAACGCATATACTGCATTTTACAAAAATCGGTTTTACGTTTACTGAGGTTTCCGTCACGATAGCGTCCGGAAATACAGTTGATATCGGCTCTGATGGCGAGGATGTGGTTGCCTATACACCCCTTTCAGCTGGACAAATCAGAATTGTTCTGACCTGGGGCGAAAACCCTGCAGACCTTGATTCCCATCTGTATATCCCTGGAATTGATCAAGAAATATATTATGCGGACAAAGTTGCCACCGATGATTCTGCTAACCTGGATTGGGATGACACCACAAGCTATGGCCCGGAAACAATAACCATTACTACCCAGTTGTCAGGTACCTATTATTATTCCATATATCATTTCTCAGGATATGGAAATCTGGGGACTTCCTCAGCAGTGGTGAAGGTATATGATGATACTGGTCTGATAAGAACCTTTACTGCAGCAACGGCAACTGGCGATGGGACAAAGATTTGGTGGAGGGTTTTTTCCTTGGATGGTTCAGTGATGACAGCACAAAACAGCTTCAGTGATACCGGTTGGTAGCACTGGGTGAATATAGATTGCTCTGTTCTCTAGGTGGGAGGCTGCAGGAAACCAACCCTGCAGCCTTTTCTCTGGTAAACTGGGCTTTGGATTTCCAATTAACCTGTGACAAGGATATCCTCACATACAAAAATACGTGCCATTGTTGATTGCCCTGGATGGATAATTCCGGGTTTCACTCTGTCCGATGCAATTATTTCCCCTGGTTAAGCAACGTATTTTGTGCTACCCTGGAGCAGAGAAGGATGAGTGGTATGGGTAGGAATCCTGACTGGACGGAAGAAGAGACGATACTTGCACTGTATCTGTATTATAAACTACCTTCTGCAAAACATGATTCCTCAAATAGTGAAGTTATTGAATTGGCACACCAGTTACATCGGAGTCCTAATGCGGTTTCTTTGAAACTGGGTAACCTGAAGGCAAATGATTCTTCTTCAAGCGGGAAAGGTCTGAAAAACTGCAGTCACTGGGACAGGGAGTTGCCTCCTTTGTATCTTGGAGATCCCTATGCATTATTTGCCCGACGTGATGCCATCCTTGTAAGCAAGTACGGTCAAAAGGCAGAACAAAGCGAAACCTCCTATTTTTTACCTGCTGTTGAAGAAGAACAGATATTCGAAGATGTCGATTTCAGCGAAGAAAACAAAACGGCTATAAAACATATTCGTCTGAAGCAATATGCCTTTCGGCAGGCCTTGCTTCTTGGCTATAGGGGGCGTTGCTGTCTTTCCGGGATAGGGACATCGGATTTGTTGATTGCAAGCCATATCATTCCATGGAGTGAGGATACAATGCATCGTGGAGATCCTCGAAACGGTCTGTTACTGAATGCGTTGTTGGATAAAGCGTTTGACAATGGGTATTTTACGATCATCCCGGACTCCTATGAAGTACGTATCTCCAATAGGATTGAAGATGAAGCTTCAAGGCAATACCTGCAGAAATATGCCGGTAAGGCAATTCTGTTGCCTGGTAATCGGGAGCGATGGCCAAAGAAGGATTTTCTCGCATTTCATAACGAGGTTGTTTTTGAGAGATTCAAAGGGCAAGGGCCAACATATACCTGAGGTTTCCCCTGAGAATTCCATTTCGCATCCAGTGTCTTGTAAAAACCTGGTTCAGAAAGCCTGTTTTGAGGTTTTTTTCTGTTACAGAGCTAATAAAATGGGTATACTGATACCCATAGTTATGAATCATAAGGCTGAGATATGGAATCGATACAACAGAGAATAAAGAATGTACGAGAAGAAAATCATCTTTCGCTTGCAGCATTTGCCAAAAGTCTAGAACTGCCGGAATCAGTATACAGTCAGATAGAAATGGGTTTGCTCATACCTTCCTATTCCTTGATGATGACTATAAGCAGTATCTATGCTGTTTCTGTGCAATGGTTGTATGATGGTATCAACAAAGAACTGCCCGATGGTAATACTGGTCTTAGCCCCGCTTTGATTGGTAAAATACTGAAATTCCGTGACGATAGGGATTGGAAACAGTTCCATAATCCCAAGGACCTTGCAATCTCCATCAGCCTTGAGGCTGCAGAGTTGCTTGAATGCTTTCAATGGTCTTCCTCTGATACTCAGGTAGTTGAAAAAAAGCAGGCAATGCGGGAAGAATTGGCAGATGTCCTTATCTATTGTGTCATGATGGCCGATGCCCTGCATGCTGATATCACATCCTTGGTACTGGAAAAATTGCATAAGAATGGTACTAAATACAAGGTTGAGCAAGCGTACGGAAATTCCAAGAAATATTCGGAATTGGAGCAGTAATGATTCTGTATCAAAACGATGCAATCGGGTTTCGCAAAGCAGTTGACCGTAATACCCTCGTTGGGGAGATAGAACATGCCTATGTAACGCAGATGGGTCGTGCCGTCGGCCAAAGCGAGAAGCATTCCTGGAATAATTCCCTTCGGTTTATGGAGACAGCGGTCAGAAATGCATCGGTTCCTGATGACTGTGGCGTTTTGATCGAGTATAACATCCCTTCTTCGTTGAAGCGAATTGACTTTATCATATCTGGCCATGATGAGCGTGGTGAAGAGAATTTTGTCATAGTCGAGCTCAAACAATGGGAAAAGGCATGCCTCACCGGTAAAGAAGACTTGGTTGCAACGCACCTGAACGGGGCAATGCGTGAAACCACCCATCCTTCCTACCAGGCGTATTCATACAAACGGTATCTTTCAGATATGAATGAAGCAATCTATAGTAAGGATTTACATCCTTTTTCCTGTGCCTATCTCCACAATTATATTCCAAGTTCCCCAGAGCCTTTATTGGACCGGCAATTTGAAACAACTATTCAAAAATCACCGATTTTCTTTTCCCCTGATGTCGAGAAATTAGAAGCTTTCATAAAACGGTATGTGGGAAAAGGGAAGGGGATGGATATCCTCTATGAAATAGAACATGGGAAAATTCGTCCTTCGAGAAAGTTCGTTGATTCAATCAGTGAGATGTTTGAGGGCAATGAGGTTTTTACTTTGCTTGATGAACAGCGGGTTGCCTATTCGAATATTATAAAATATGCGGGTGAAGCTAAAAAGAAGACCACTCTCATTGTCAATGGGGGGCCGGGTACAGGAAAATCAGTGGTTGCCATGCATGCGTTTGTGGCATTGCTCAAACAGGGAAATAATATCAGGTTTGTAGCCCCGAATGCCTCATTCAAGGAAGCTATGGTGGCCATGCTTTCCTCCAATCATAAACATGCGAAAAAAAGACTGAACGCCTTGTTCTCAGGATCAATGGTATATGTTGATGCTTCTTTGGACCAATTTGATGTGTTGCTTGTCGATGAAGCCCATAGGTTGAAAGGAAAGGGCACCTATATGTATAGGGGAATAAGCCAGATCGAAGATATCATCAAAGCCTCAAAGGTGAATGTTTTCTTCATTGATGACTTGCAACGGATCAGACCCGATGATGAAGGGTCGAGGCAGAAAATCAAGACAATTGCAAAGCAGTTTGGTTCGGAAATTGTCGAGGTGCAATTGTTAGCCCAATTCCGTTGTTCCGGGGCTGAAGGGTTTTTACGATGGATTGACCATAATCTGCAGATTGAAGAGACTGCGAACTTTCTCGATTGGGATAACGATTCTTTCCAGTTCAGGATTTTCGATGACCCCCTGCAATTGGCAGAAAAGATAACACAACTGCAGGACAAGGGTCTGAAGGCCAGGCTATTGGCCGGCTATGCCTGGCCATGGACTTCTGCAAACAATACCAATGACGATGCCCAGGTTTGTGACGTCTCCATGAGTGAATGGAATTTTGCCCTGCCCTGGAATAGCCGCAAAGACCCGTATAACTGGGCAGTCGAGGATTCCAAAAAAAACCAGATAGGGTGTGCCATACGTGCCAGGGGTTGGAGTTTGATTACGTAGGTGTCATCATTGGCAATGATTTGCAATACAATGTGCAAACGGGGAAAATCGAGGCAAGCTATCAAAACTATTATGACACTACAGGTAAAAAAGGGTTGAAACAGAATACTGAGGAACTGACAGCCTTGATTAAAAACATCTACCGGGTTTTACTCTCCAGGGGTATGAAAGGCTGTTTCGTTTTCTGTAGGGATCAAAATTTGAAAGAATATCTTCAAAACAGGCTGTCACTCAGATGTGAAGGTACTAAAGAGTAGCCAGCTGTTCCCGTATATAATCCTTCTGTAACCAAAAGCTCTTTTTTGGTTATCCTATTTGATAATCCTGTATTCAATGTCTCTTGATAAACGCTGCAGGTATGGTTGCAAGAATGGCAAAGAAAGCACAGGCAATAAACACAAAAGAAATACCATAGAATGAAGAGATGGTGCCCAGCAATAAGGGGGCAATCGTAGCAGCAATACTGACTACAAAGGAATGTATCCCAAAGGCCTTTTCATATCCTTCACTCTCGCAAACTGAATTGGCAAGCATAGTGCTCGTGATGGGGGCAGTACCTTTGGTCAATCCACCGAGAATAAAGGCAAACAAGAGAACAAAAGGAATGGATTTTGCCAACGTCAAGGCAATCAAGAACAAAGCCATGGCCAATTCACAGATTATGAAGGTCCTTTTCTGTCCAAATGAATCAACAACACGCCCCAAAAGTGATTTACCTAGGAGGTTACCGATAAAAAATACACTGGTAAACAATCCAATGAAAGAAGCCGGAATACCATTTCCAGCAAAAAGGAACGGAAGGAATAAAAACAAAGAAGAACTGGCCAGAGCATCGATTACACTACAACTGCAAGCTTTCAAGAATTCTTTATTCTTGAAGTATTGTAGGGAATACGGAGTCTTACTGTCCTTTTTTACAGCAACTGCTTCCTTGTTTCTGTGATTGATACTGGTATAAAAGACTGCAAACAGGAGAAAGGGGATACAACCAAAGATAACTGCTGTCTTTTTCCAACCGATGAATACGATGATAAACGTAACAGCAGAAGAGATACCTACCCGGCCAAGGTCACCGATAGCCATGAAAGATCCCATTTTTCTTCCTAATCCGGTGGTTTTGGAATGTTCTTTGACAATGGATGAGAAAGCAACAGGATGAAAAACCCCAAAACCAATACCTGCAAAAATGAAAGCCAGGAGTAAAAGCATAAGGCCATTGGAACTTGCAACGATAAAGAAACTGCCCCCGTAGAATAACAAACAGGCCAACAATACCTTCATCATTCCAAATCGTTTTGCTACATAAACAGAAGGAAGTGCCAGAACAATACCTGAAGCGTTGAGTATAGAGCCCAATAAACCGACAGCATACATCGAGAGCCCTATATCTTTCTGGATAAAGGGTAAAAACAACGGCAATGTTGCAAGGTACCCATCATTGAGAAAATGGAATAAAGAGAGTAACAAACCATTGTTCATAGTAGGTAATTACCCGATGGTATAGAGACCGGTTGAGGGAAGGCAACCGGTTCACGCTTCATAGCATGCCCGAAACAAGTATCTGAGGGTGCTTGTTCTGTGTCGCACGGTTTTATGATAGAAATTGAAAGAGAATTTCTTTTTTTGGGCAGACTAGGCATAAAATTAATCCTACTTTTAGCTTCATAGTAGCATTTACCTAAGAGGAAGCGAACGGGAAAATTTTCCTATTATTGCAATGGTATTGATTGAAGCCTAAGAAAATGCCAAAAAATAAAGACATACAGGTATGTATGCCAATTACTAATTCCTTGCTATGGAATATCCCTGTCAGGCCTTGCGTCCCCTATTATGGGAAAGGTATTCATGGATCGCTGCAATCTTGTCACTGATGGACACCACAAAGCTCTCCTTGTACCGGGGGATAGGCCTCGTCTTGGGGAACATATGCTTCACGATGATGTCAGCCTCCAGATCACTTACCTCGAAGTATTTTTGGGCATTTTCCAAGGCAATATAAGGGTGTTCTTTGCCGTGCAGGGATTTACTGATGTCGTTTGCTTTCCGTTCTCTCCAGTCATATAAAAAGAAATCATGCAGAAGACCACCTCTGGCAGCAGCTTTATAATCCAAGCCGAGAACCCTTGCAATAGAGTAGGAGATATAGGCGACGCGAACTACATGGTCGTAGATATGGTTGGAATGATGGAAATACCCCTTGAGTTTGTTAAATTCCGTATGGGAGAGAATATCGCCGGTGAGATTGAAAAACTCTCTGCGGTGCGGCCGCGCAATAGAAGAAAAAGGGCCAAGCAGAAATATGCCAATATGAAGGCAAGATAGCGAAGCCAGCAAGAACAAGAAAAGGGTTGTTTCAGAATAAAGTGGATAATTCTTCACAAAGACCTGTGAGATCATAGAGAAGGCAAACAAGAGGGAAGGTATAGTAACCAGCAACCGTAGCAGCCAAAGATTACCGAAATAAGAATTTTTGCTACTATTTGTTGTTGTCAGAATCTTGTCTCCCCTTGAAATAATTAGGTCAACAGTAGCCTCTAGGGAAAAGTGGGTCAAGTGGTTGACCCTGTTTTATAAAAAAATCTTATGGTTTTAAAACTAGCTAATTTTATATACCAATAGTATTAGACAGATGTCCAATGAGCTACATGCAGTGCTTCTTGGAGTACTCAGATAGCCTTCGATCATAAAAAACAAGGTTTGTCATTTATGTTTCGATACATGCCGTTTGGATTGCCTTTCAAAACCCTCCCTACATTCCAGTCAGCTGATAGCAGTACCTATGTTTTCTGCCGCAGTCTGGTAGGGAGGTCATAAAGCAGGCCCCCCTTGAAGCCAATGGAGGTAATCATTGGCTTCAAGGGAGACCTTTCAAATCTGTCTTTTATAACCGCTTGACCAAAATCGGGGTTTTAAACTTCCAATCCTTTTCCAACGTGCGAACTGTTCCTGTGACAAAAATCTCCTGTCTCCAGACAATTTCCTCACAAGATTTCCCGATCATGATTTCAAATGTTCCCGGTTCTACAATTCTCTGTATGCCATCGACAACAAAGGAAAGCATATCGGAAGGCAAAACAAAGGTAACCTCGCTCTTTTCTCCCGGTTGCAAGGAAATCCTGGCAAATCCTTTCAGTTCCTTTACTGGGCGGACGATTGAAGCAACGGCATCGTGTATATATAGTTGCACGATTTCGTCTCCTGCAACCATACCGGTATTTGCAATGGTTGCAGAAATCCTCACTTCCCCCTGCGTGGTAATCTCCTGTCTGTCAACCATGCAATTCTCATAAGAGAACTGTGTATAGCTCAACCCGAACCCGAACGGAAAGAGGGCACCGTATTCCCGTTGCCGGGGAAACCCGCCAGCTTTTGGGGTATGGTTGTAGGCATACGGTAGACTACCTGCACAACGGGGAAATGAAAGGGGAGTCTTTCCGCTAGGATTTGCTTTTGCGAACAGTACGTTGGCAATAGCTTCTCCTCCACCTTCACCGCAAAGCCATGTTGCCAGAATTGATGAGGCCTTCTCGTTTGCAAACTGCAAATCGTACGGACGTCCGCTGACCAGCACCACGACAACCGGTTTCCCTGTTTCCAGGATTGCCTCAAGCAATTGTTGCTGAACCCCGGGAAGCGTAAGGGAAGAAACATCACTGCCTTCCCCGACCGTTCCTGTCTGGAAGAGTCCGACCATATCGCCAACTACCAATACTACGGTATCGGCCTGCAAGGCAACCTCAACCGCTTTTTCGATACGACTGGTATTTGTGCTGAGTTCAGCTTTGGGTTTTGAATCATCCTCAATGACATCGCCAGGGAAAAATACTGCCCGTTCAATTTTGTTTTCATAGAGCATGCAACCGGGTTCGTAGAGAATAGTTGCTTCAGGGGCAGCTTCTTCAATTGCCGATTTAATGGTCTTCGCATTTTTAGGAATGGTATTTTCCGACCCCTTGGAACCCTGCAGGTGAATGGGGGCTGAATACCCATTGTACATGGCTTTCGGATGATTGGCCAAAGGTCCTATAACTGCAATCTTTCCTTTTGGATGGAGAGGAAGCAAACCGTCATTCTTGAGAAGCACCAACGATTTTGTTGCGGCTTCGACTGCAAGGCTATGGCTTTCCTTGCTATTGAGAAGAATACCTTCGCTATCGATATAGGGGTTTTCGAAGAGACCAAGACGGAATTTTTCATGTAAAACCCTTAGTACGGCAGCATCGAGATCCTCGATTGCAAGATAGCCCTTATTGACCGCCTGGACCAAACCTTGCTTGAAGGTCGTGCCACTTGGAAGTTCCAGATCCATGCCTGCCTGGACAGCCATGGCAGCAGCCTGGGCAAGGTCGGCAGCTACCTTATGGTCATTGAGAAGCTGGGCAGGGGCCTCATAGTCAGCAACCACGATTCCTTTGAAGCCCCATTGTTTTCTCAATATATCAGATAACAAGTGATGGGAGGAAGAACACGGTTGTCCGTCGATATCATGATAAGCGGGCATAACCGAGCCAGCGTTTGCCCCTTTCACTACCATTTCAAAAGGTAAGGCAAACGTATTCAAAAGTTCCCTTTCTCCCATATGGACAGGGGCATGGTTACGCCCCCCTTCACTAAAAGAATGGCCTAGAAAGTGTTTCAACGTAGCAATAGGGCTGCAATCTGTCCCTTGCAGACCATTGACATAGGCGATGCCCATATTGCCTACAAGGTAAGGGTCTTCCCCAAAAGTCTCTTCAGTTCGTCCCCAGCGTGCATCCCTGGCAACATCGAGAACCGGGGCAAGTCCTTGGTGGACACCCAAAGAAGAGAGCTCTTTTCCTATGGCTCTCCCGATTCTCTCCATCAAATCGATATCCCAGGTCGATGCGGTGTTGAGACTCGCGGGAAAAATAGTTGAACCAACTACCATCGCTCCGGTCAAGCATTCCTCATGCAACATTGCAGGGATGCCGAGACGGGTATTTTGAACCAGGTATCGTTGTATTTCATTGATACCTTTTGCGATGGAACGAGGATTTTTGGCCTGTGTTCCATAGGGACGGGTAATCTGACCTATTCCTATGCCTAGCACCGATTCTTTCAGTTGTTGGGGTCTTGTATCGGAAAAGGAAGTTTCCTTGACGGAAAATGTTCCATCTTCATTTATTTCCAACCAGGCAGAACTAAGTTGCGCTGCCTTTTCTTCCAATGTCATCTTTCTGACGAGTTCTGAGGCCCGTTCCTGTATAGTTTGCATAGAGCCAACTCCCCTCATGAATATCTAAGCGAACGATTATGTACCTGGTTTATTACATTTCCATTCAAGGATATTTGCACCGGGTACTACCAAGGCTGCAAACAAGCATGCCCCATCGAGATGGTAGCTTTTCCTCGCTATCTTCTCTTTGTTATGGATTCTTTTATTCAGTATTCTTGTTACTTCTTTCTTTTGCGAATGCCTACCTGCAACCTATTCTTTGATGGCCCCAAGGGAAACTCCTGCAATAATGTATTTTGAAAGAAGGAAATAGACTACGAATAAGGGCAAAACCGTAAGGGTAAGCCCGAGATAGACCGAACCGTACTCTGTTTTATAGATGTCTCCCCTCAATAAGCTAACCATGATTGGCATCGTGTACTTGTCACTGTCCGTAAGCAAGATCAAGGGCAAAAACAGGTTGTTCCAGCTCAACACAAAAGTAAAAATCGCCTGGGTAGCCATTGCAGGTTTCATGATAGGTAAGATAATGGTATTGAACGTGGAGAGTTCTCCAGATCCATCGATTCTTGCCGAGTTGACAATATCAAGAGACAGGTTTGCCATCAGGTATTGTCTCATGAAAAAGACCATGGAAGGCGAGGCAATTGCCGGCAGAATGAGTGGCAAAAAGTTATTTGTCAATCCAATATGATACATGAACTGATAGAAACCAATACTTGAAACCTGGGCTGGGATCATAAGCACTGCCAGAATAAACGTAAAGAACGGTTGTCTCCATTTCCAGTTATAGGCAACCAAAGCATAGGCAGTCAAAGAAGAAAAGTATACCGCACAAAATGTTGCCCCGATAGAAATTGTCATCGAATTGATGAAACCTTTGGCAGCATTGAAGCTTTTTCCGGAAAGAATTAGGAAATTGCTTACTAAGAACTTTGAAGGAACCAAGCCAATGGAATTCTGCTGTATCTCAAAAGTACCCCTTGTGGCATTCATGAACATAACCCAGAAAGGGAAAACACTTAGCAGGGATAAAAAGATACATACAACATAGATTATTGATTTGGTCAGGTTTCGTGAACCTTTCATACTCTTATTCATTATTGTATCCCCCTCTCAATGGCTTCCAGTGTTCTGGCATAAGCTTTTTTCTGCTTTCTCATTTTTGCTGCATCTTTATCCCTGAGAAGGAAGAAAATGATGGAGGAAAGTACCACGATGATAAGGAACATGAGAAGGCTTGCCGCTGCTGCCCTGTTATACAGGTAACTTCCGCTGAACGCTTGATTGTAAATGAATACGCTTGTGGTAAGGGTTGCATTATCCGGTCCACCCAGCAAGAACAGCTTGGGGATATCGAACATCTGCAGACCACCGATCATGCTTGTTATCAACGTGTAGATCACAATTGTTTTCAGCCTTGGCAACGTAATACGGAAAAAAATCTGTGTTGCTGAAGCCCCATCGATTTCGGCTGCTTCAAACAAAGTGGGGTTGATCCCGAGCACCCCGGCTATCAAAACTATCATAGTATTGCCGTACCACATCCAAAACTGGATGAAAGCAACGACACCACGTGCTGTCCATTTTTGCAAATGGAAGTTTTTCGGTATCTCATTGATACCGAGTTTCATCAAAAAATCGTTGACCGGTCCCTTTGGGTAGCCAAAGAAACTGTAGAACAAGATGGCAATTGTAGCAGCGGTAATGATATTCGGCATATAGATCAAAACCTTGAAGAGCCCTTGTCCTTTCACCTTAATGCTGCGGTTGGTGAACCAGGCAGTGAGAAGCAACGCCAGGGAAATCTGGGGAATGAAATTCATGGTCCAGATAATCAAGGTGTTTGAGAGAGACTTAATGAACGTCGGATTTTTCAATAATGTCTGGAAGTTTTGAAAAGGGTTGTCCAGGATATGCACTGAGGCCTGTGTAAGTCCCCGTAGGTCGGTAAAGCCTATAACTGTAGTATAAACCAATGGATATAAAGAAAATATCAAAAATGTCAGTACGAACGGTATGGAAAAGATATATCCATATTTTGCGTAGTTAATGCTTTTGTGCCTCATGGGCGTTCACCTCCAAAAATATGCGAAAAGATAGCCTTGTTGTTGTATCCTTTTGTCTGTCCACCCTTTCCTGTTTCAATCCGGGAGGCATTTTCAGAAACTTTTTTTCCATATGACATGAACGTCATTTGCTCGTTAAGAGAAGTTATGACAGCATGGAATATCGGAACCGGGGGATTGGCCCCGGTTCCTGGTAAAAACCTTACTTTGAAGCAATGTCGAGGTTATCCAAGACCTGCTGTTTGAATTCAGCGATTGCCTGGGACCTTGTCTTGTTTCCCGCAGTGTACTCGCGAACCTGGTCTCTCCAATACATATTGATGGTTTCATCATACTGGTTCTTATTCTTACCGGTAGCAAATGCCCCAGCAGGAACAAATACATCAAACATATTCTGGCCACCAAGGAAGGGCAGTTTCCCGTCGGACATTTTCATGACTGTCCCTGAAGCAACGGTATCTTTTGTGCCACCAGGTCCATTGAGTGTACCGTTTGCCCAGAAATACTGCAGACCGGTCTTGGAGCTATCAAGGGTAATCCATTCAATAATGTCACCCACTGCATCCTTGATCTTGCTGTCTTTGTTGGCAAGGACCCACGTACCACCCCAGAAGAACCCTACAGGAGGTTCACATACAGCCCAGTCGCCATAGGTGCCTTCTCCAGGAGCTGACCCACCTGAGTTACCTGCCATGACATAGTTGATAAGCCATGCTGGTCCGAAGAAACCGAATATCTTTTGTGGGTTGGCATCTTTCATGTCGCCGAACCAAGCATCAGTCCAGTCTCTGGTATCATTATGATATCCGTTTTTCATGAGCATCATGGACTGGTCAAGGAAGGCTTCTCTGGCAGGGTCGATATACAACTTGCCGTCAACAATCCAACCTTTTTCGGAACTGCCTTCGATTGCATGCCAGATGTCGCCATCACCGGAAACAATGCCAAAGCCCTTTGCTTTCAAGTCAGCGGCAGCTTTGTAGAATTTGTCCCAGCCTGGACCTACTTTTGTTTTGATCACTGCAGGGTCATCGGTTCCCCAGACTTGCTTTGCAATGGAACGGCGATAAATGAACGCTCCACCGGTAGCCTGATAACCCAACCCGACCAATTGACCTTTACCGTTAGTCCCGATGTCTACCGTATACTGGGCGATATCGGCTTTTTTCAAGAGATTGTCAACGTCTATGCCCAGGTCCTTGTAAGGGGCTGCATACTGGGCAGCATCGCCTTGGGTATATTTAAGAACGAATGCACTCTCAGCACAGTAGATATCAGGTGCATTGGAACCACCACTCATTAAAGCCTGGTCCAATGCAGGTTGATAAGCCCCATCGGTAGTGGCGATAATCGTCGATTTGATTTCATAATCAAAATCAGGATGAAGAGCCTTATAATTTTCCAGCATCTTAGGTACTTCATCAGTGAAGCTCCATACATTGATTACCTTTGGCCCTGATGCTACTTGTTCGTTGGTACCAGCAGCGAACAGAGACATACTCATACTGCCAATCAACATAATACACATCAAGAAGCTCAAACTACGTTTCATATCGATTCCTCCTTATTGCATGTGCCCAGAGGGCAAATGAATGCTTTACGAATGACTCCCTTCCTTAGGCATAGGAAGCCCCTTCTTTCCTCACTTCTTGTCTAAATGCTACAATTGATGTTTGTCGGACGCCATTAGGCAAATGCCTAGACTTCACCTAGGACATTTGTCCTAGGTTTGGTTTACCTGTCTTTGCTTTGCATCCATTTGATAGCATACTTGCGGAGGGAGCCTGCATCTTTGATCGATAATTTATGACGGATATTATCACGGTAGACATTGATTGTTTTGCTCGAGAGGTTCAGGCCCTCGGCAATCTCGGAAACCCCAAAACCCTGCCCGATCATACGGAACACTTCGAGCTCCCTGACACTGAGTTGTATAATGGGGTCGGTTTCCGGTTTTTTCGTATCCTGTGAAACCAGGGAGTCCAGCAATCGCTCATGCATTGTCTGCGAAAGGTAAATTTTCCCATTGAGTATTGTTTCAATTGCTTGCATGAGTGTTTCCGCGGCTTCCTGCTTCATGACATAGCCCCGGGCCCCAGACTTCAACGCATTTGAGGCATATATGATTTCATCATACATGGAGACTACCAGCTGATACATCTCAGGATGCAAGCTATGTATTGTCTTGACCAACTCCAATCCATTTTCATGGTGCAGCGAGATGTCGACGAGCAGGATTTTCGGAGGATGGGCCTCTACGATTTCGAGCGCCTCGGCAATGGTATTGGCTTCACCGGTGACCGTATAGCGCTTGCAGGTTTCGATTACACTTACCAGCCCCTGGCGAAAAAGGGGGTGGTCATCGACTATCATAAATTCAATTTGTTGTCCCATTGCCTTGCCTCCCAAGATAAATGCAAACTGAAGTTCCCTTTTTCGAGGACTTAATAGCTAACTCTGCCTTTGCCATGTTTGCACGGCTACGCATGATCCGCAACCCAAGTCCCCCTTCACGGATATGCTCTGGCAAGCCAACCCCATCATCTACAACCGAAGCGACTTTGAAGGGTTTTCCGTTCCTGTCGGTTTTGTTTTCGAGGGTGATTTCGATATGTTTGGAATGGGAGTGCTTTATAGAGTTATTCAAAGCTTCTTGCAGGATATGGAAGATATGCAACGCTGCGTTTGCATCTTCGATTTCAAACTCGGGGTCGGCCTTAATCTGTACATCTACATGGCTAATTCTCAAAGTATCCCCAACCAGGGCATCGATACGTTGCAAAAAAGTATGGGGTTCCATTTCAAAAGGAAGCATACCCCTGGAGATTGTTTTTATCTTGGTGATAGACTCAGAAAGCAATAGGCTTATTTTGTCCAAGGTTTCCACTGTTTCATACTGGTGGTCGGTAGCTGTTTTCTTTACCGATGAAACCATGAGGGAAACACCGAGAAGATGCTGGCAAAGATCATCATGCAAATCCTGGCCGATACGTTCGATGGTTTTATTGGAAATTTCAAGTACTTCTTTTTCCAGTTCGTTTCTGCGCTTTATCTCGGTAGAGAGTTCCCTGTTGGTACGGATAAGGTCTTTCGTTCTCACATCAACCTGTTGGGCCAGTGTTTTCTCGTGAGACTTGATTTGTTCCAGAAGCAAAGTCCCCTTCAAATTACTGGAAATCTGTTCTTGCAGGATATCGTACAATGCAGGAATCTCTATGCCGATAGGGACGATCAAGTATCCAAGAGGTTCCATGTTATATACCAGGGGCATCAATATCCATTGTCCCTGGTGCAAGGTATGGCTGACTGAAGAGGGGAGCAGGTTCGTTCGTTTGAATTCCTGAGGCAGGGAGGAATCTGATTTGCCTTCTTGTTCAATGTCCATCAGAAGCTGCGCTTTCTTTTTATCCTTGTCGAAAACTACCAGGTACCCCCGGTCGATGCCAAACATTTTCAAACCTTTCTTGAGGTTTGAAAACATATCAGAGAGTTCGAAAGCCCCTGCAAGGATGGCACTGACACGGCGTAAGGTTTCGAAGGAAGATTCTGCAGAAACCCGTTTTGTAGCCTGATACCTTCCGATTTTTTCGGCAGTGAAAGCCTTCGCGGCCCCCATGAGGTTGGCAAGCGATCGTTTGTCCGGCACTACAGAGAGCCTGCATTGGTGTTCAATAAACGAAAGATACTCGTACCAGCGGGTTATGGAGCCGATTTCTGCCCAGGTCGTATCCATGGCATGGTTGAGCGTGTAAATCAGGCCATCATAATCACTGTTTTGTATCAATTCGATAAGTTTTTGTATTTCCTGTCTCTCTGTGAGGCTGGCGTACAGGGGCAGTTCCTGTAGGTCTGGGGTATAACGGAACCGGGGTTTACAACCACAGGACTCACGGATTATGGAGGTGCACTCCAAGGTTATATGCTCTTCGCTTCCCCCTTTCATCAAGCGATCGAGAATTGCAACGGATGTTGCACCCAGCGCATGCATAGGTTGCACAACGGTTGTAAGGGGAGGCAAGGTATACAGAGAAGATTCTATACCGTCGAATCCGATAAGCGCTACATCCTCAGGGACACGGATTCCTTTTTTTGTCAGTTCCTCCAGGGCCCCCTGGGCCATGCGGTCGTTGAGACATACCAGGGCATCGAAGCCAAGGCCTGTCTTGCAGAGCCTGTCAACAGCCTCTGCGCCCGAATCCTGGGTGAAAGTGCCACTGACGATCAAACGCTTGTCGATGGAAATATTCCGTTTTTTTAGCGTGGAGAGACAGGTATCCATCCTGCTGATTGCCTCGTCATGGCTCACCGGTCCGCCAATCAAGGCAAAATGGGTGTGTCCATGTTCGTCGATAAGGTGTTCGATTGCATTTGCGAGAGCCTTGGACCCATTGACATTGACATCACTCATACCTGGTATTCTCATGCCTATGGATACTCTTGGAAGGTCAGCCCAGGAAGCAAAGAAGGCTTTGAGATCGACAGAGGTAAGGAACGTCTCCAGTGAGGAGGCTATGATGATCAACCCATCGATATTACGTTTATTGGCAAGGTAATAGGCAAGGTTTGACGAAGCTTCGGATGCAATCGGGGAACCGAGGCGCGACCCTAAAAACGAGATGGAACCAAAGCCTTTTTCCTGTGCGCTCTGTTCTATGGCATGCCAGACTGTCGATTGGTAGGCGTCATCCAATGAAGCTGTAAATACGCCGATGCACTGTTTTTTTTTGGCCATGAGAAGAGCAACTCCTTGAAAAGTCTTACCTGTATCATATCCCATCCTCCATAGATTGCAAGGAATGAAAAAACACTTTGAGTAAGAGATGTACAGGGTATGAAGGATACTGGGAATGTCAGGACAAGATACAAATTATGAATTGTACATGGTATTAAAAACTGATTATATTTCAAATAAAGATTTTGCCCTCGTCTTTCTTTGAAGGAAGGCTAGGGCAAAATTGACTGTTCACTAAAGAATGTCGAAAAAGTTTTCCATTGGCATACCTGCTAGGTAGCGTTGTCCAGGGAACTCAGGGTTATAAGGAAAGAGCCACTCTGAGTTTACCAAGAACGGTATAGCCTGAAACAGCTACGTCAGAATCAATAGAGAAGTCTCCGCTGGTTACTTCTGCCTGACTACTTAGGGGAGTTGCGACGCTTACGCCTCCAAAGAGTGCGAGGGAATCGGATACATGGAACAAGAAATCAGCATTGGCGATGAAGCTGAATGTGCTATATCTAACAACAACAGCCAGTGAGTTATCGCTGTCAGCTCCTCTGGTAATCGACTCATACAAGACTCCCGCCCCCAGTTGCATGGAAAGTAGTTTGGAAAAATCTGCACTATATTGACAGGAAAGAGAGCCTCTCCAAGTCAAGGGATAATCAGAAACATCTTCTTGCGTAGAGCCATGTGTGGCATTGACCAATTTGCCGGCACCAATTTGATATCCCAGTCCAATGGGTGACTTATCGCTTGGGAAGAGAGTACCTGAGACAGCTACGCCCATAAGGGTAGCCGTACTATCTTGGTCAAAATCTATTCCCACTACAGTATAGGTCGTTGTTTCTTCACTATGTGTAGCGAAGCCTTCAACCCCAAACCAACTTTTGGAGGCAAAAATAGAGAATGTGCAAAAACAGAGAACAAGTGCGAGTAAAAGTGTTTTTTTCATAATTTTCCTGATTTGAAAAGAAATGGGTTGTGTAGGAAGACAATTGCAAATATTAAGTAACTAAAAATAGTATACATCATATAAGTAAAATATGTATCTGTTTCCAAAAAATAATGGATATATTTTATTTTATAGTAAGTAAATAGAGAATAGGTGCATGTTTTGCAGAAAATAGAGGCCCTTGCAAGTCCTTCCAGGGCATAATTTTGGTAAATTCTTATATTAGTTCAAATTCAGCGTGAAATGGTGTGCGTTTTGGGATGGGAAAGATATTCATAGCTTGCGGCTATCTTGTCACTGAAACAAACGACAAAGCTTTCACTGTGCCTGGGAAGTGCGTGCGTTTTTGGAAACATGTGCTTTACGATGATATCTGCCTCAAGGTCGTTTACTGAAAAGTTTTTTCTGGCATTTGCCAATGCGATGAGAGGATGTTCCTTTCCCTGTATATTCCTTTGTAGGTTGCTTGCCTTTCCTCCTCTCCAGTCATACAGGAAGAAATCATGCACTAAGCCACCTCTTGCAGTCGCCCTGTAGTCGAGTCCGAGGATTTTGGCAATGGAATAGGAAATATAGGCAACACAGACGACATGGTCATAGGTATGATTGCTATGGTGGAAATAGTTTTTGAGTTTGAGAAACTCTTTATTGAAAAGGATGTCATTGACAAGCGATACTGGTCCAAAAGCCCAACTATTGCTAGCTGGAGAAGATACTGTTACCAAGTCTCGTAATGAACGATTTCCTGCAGGGTTTTCCGGTTCCTCGGCATTGGGTTTTCATCAGGGTACCCTACGGTAAGGATTCCCACGACATAGGTGTACGAGGGAAGGTCCAATACAGAGCGTATTTCCTTTTGGGTAAACCAGGCAACCCAGCACGTACCCAACCCTCTGGCTGTTGCCTCCAACACGATATGTTCTGCGGCAATAGAAGTATCCCTGATACCTCGTTTGAGATCTATATCGGGCGAATCTTCGTCAAGATAGCATTCCTGGTCTGCATCGATTTCTGCAATACAGACAATGAAAAGCGGGGCATTGAGCATCCATTTCTGGTCATGGGAGACTTTTGCAACTTTTTCTCGCATTTCCTTGTTCGTAATTACCAGAAAATGCCAGGGTTGGGAATTGCTTCCCGAGGGGGCAAGCTGTGCACTTTCCAGCAAATGGGCTAGGGTTTTCTCATCGATTTCCTGGCCTGTGTATTTTCGGATACTCCTTCTGTCTTGGATTACTTTCATTGTCGCTTCCCCTTCTTTATCTCTGTGCGTATGTACAGGATACTAAGGTAGGTAGCGATTGGCAAGGCTTTGTTTTGGAAATGGTCTATTGCAAGGCATATCAGATTCCAATGGCGTAAAAACATTGCTGCTTTGGCTTAACATCTTTTCCAATTGCAAAAAAACAGGTTTTTCTTTTCGCAAACTAATCTGGCCGTATTGTGTTATTGCCGGTTTATCCAAGGCCTTATCCTTTTTTCCCGTATCCGGCCGGACGATTGCGAGACCGAAGTGGAGCTGTTCAGGCAGTATGCAAAAAGCTACTGATATACTTTTTTTGATTCATGCAAAAGGCCTGGCAGACAAAAAAATAGCCAAATGGAAGGGTAGACTGCCATTTGGCTAAAAGTATCTGGCAAACCATCGGTGCCAGAAGGAATAGGCTTACAAGGCTGCAAGGTTTTTACCTAGTATTTCGCGATAGCTTTTTCCGATAGGAATTCATCTGTTATCTCTGAGATGCGTTCGATATTAGTAAGATAAATAAAATGGGAACCATCCAGGATTTCATATTGTGCCTGCTTTCCGATACGAGATAGGTGTTGCTCCTGATATTCTTGGGGCGACATCGGCAGTTGTTTGTTTGGTGTCTCATAGGTCTTTTTTGAGATGATCTTGAAGTAGGGGATGGATGGGGGGAATGGAAGGTCTTTTGTTTGCCCGACGAATTCTGCAGATTCGCTTATTTGCTGCAAAAACGTATCGTTGATGGTAAAACCGGCGAACGTGACCATGTCTTTGATTTCTTTCTCGGTATACCCGTAGGAGAGCAGTTTCTTTGTATTGGTAGTCAAGACAGCAAGAATCGAAGTGGTACCTACTGCCTGCTGGAAACTGGCAATTGGAAGGACTGCCTTTACGATGGCCGGCATCTTTGCATAAAAGGCGGTGGATGTTCCGTCGAGACTGATTATTGCTTTCACTTCCTGCGGATATTTTGCGGCATAGTATTCACTGTAGACACTGGAAATCGAATGGGGCATGAGCACATAGGGGGCCTTGAACCCTGCTTCACTGAGGGACTTGCGAATCTCTTGAACATACTGGGCAGTGGTTCTCGGTATTGCCGTTGTGCTACTGAAGCCTACACCGAAGTATTCGACGATGACTACGGTATACTTTTCGCTGAGCTTTCGCATCAAGGGTGCAAAATCGGCAGAGGGTAGGCCGACTCCCATGCCAGGGAGCAATACGATGGTCTGGTCCCCGCTGCCCATTGAAGTCAGATGCATATATCCGTCATATACGGGAACAAGTTGCCCATAGGGCTTGATTTGATCCTTTTTGCTTGTAAAGAACGTTGCATGGAGAAGTGTCCCGATGAGCAGGAAAATGACTGTAATGAGCACAAGTATACCGAATATCTGCATGATTCTCTTCCCCTTCTTGCGTTTTGGTTGTTTTGCCGTGTGTCCGGTTTCCATGATTTGTTTCCCCTTGTTATTTTTCGGTTTCCTCTACAGGAGAGGAGATGAGGGAAATATCCCTGGCCTTCCTTCCTGGCCCTGCTTTGAAACTATAGTTGACCAGAAGCTTTTGCATTTCCGAAAGGAACTGGTCAAACTCATTGTCGTTTAGCATCAGTACGGTGTTATTCAAGAAAATCCTGTCCTTGCCTGGGTTTGGCTGCCCACCGGAGAAATAGGTATGGAATCTGCCATATTTTTCCAACAGGAAGGCGAGGGCGTTCTGCGAGGCATTTTCAAGGGTGTTGAGTTTCTGTATCTTCGCAAGGTTCAGCGAAAGGGTCCTCTCGATGCTTCCCCTGATTTTCCTTTCGGAAACAATGGTTACGATGTTGTAATCGATAAGCAGGTTGATATGACGATACAATGTTGTCCGGGGAACATCAGAGATTACCTGGGAAAGTTGCGTCGTGGTGATGGTTTTCTGCATGGCAATTTCCTGCACAATCCTCATACGGACAGGATGTAGCATGACTTCGTTGATGTTCTTCATTGATTTTGGCTCCTATTGATTCCAAAAATGATATTAATACCAAAATTGGAAATGGTCAAGCATAGGTATTGTTTTTTTATAGTGATCCTGCATTGGAGAAGGGGAGCAATAGAGCCCCTTTCCCTTGACTACTTAACATGCATATAGTAAAACATAGACATGGCAACCATATTGATCGGAACATCAGGATATAGCTACACAGAATGGGTCGGTCCCGTTTATCCAACAGGGACCAAGGCCAGTGAATACCTAGGCCTGTATGCCTCTCTGTTCGAGACAGTTGAATTGAATTTCAGCTATTACCGCATGCCAGAGGCCGCACAGTTGCAGAGTATGCACGAGCAGGCCCCCTCCTTGGTTTTTTCCATCAAGGCCCATGAAACGCTTACCCATAGCATAGATCCCGCTTCATGGAAAAGTGAGGCGACGTTGTTCCGTTCTGCCTTGGAGCCGCTTCTTTCTTCAGATTCCCTCAAAGCCGTGCTGCTCCAATTTCCCTATTCCTTTCATTACGAACCTGATCAGCGAAGGTATCTCGATGCGCTCATCCGGTTTTTGCAGGGGCTTCCCCTGGCGGTTGAATTCCGTAACGCCCAGTGGTACAACAACCGTACCCTCGATGCCTTGCGAGCCTTGCAGGTAGCGTTTGTTTCCCTCGACCTTCCCCAGGTCAAGGGAAATCCTCCTATTATGGATGTTGCTACCGCCCCTCTGGCCTATCTGCGGCTACACGGGAGAAACGGGGAGACCTGGTGGGGTTCCGATGCAGCTTCGCGGTACGACTATCTCTATAGCGAACGGGAACTGGCTTCCCTTGCCCAGCGGATAAGGGCTCTTGCGACAGGTACTTCTACCGTAGTGGTCTATTTCAATAATCATCGCAAAGGCCAGGCTGTTATAAACGCCCAGAGGCTGAGAATCCTTTTGGGTTCGGGGGAAAAACCCGTATGAGTAGTACCCATGCGACCATAATCCATATCAATGTCACTGATTTTGCCGCCGCAGTGGCAATTGCAAAGCAGCCATCCCTTAGTGATACAGCCTTTGCCATTGCTAGGGAGGGGTCTGCCAGGCGTGTCATCATTACCCCTTCCCCAAGGGCATTCAAAGAAGGTATCCGCAGTGGGATGCCTGTTGCCATTGCCCAGCGGATGTTGCCTTCTTTGCAATTGATCCCTCCCGATGCTGCTTCCAACGCAAAGGCAGATGCAGCGATCAATGAGATTGCCCTCAGGTATTCCCCCACCATCCAATGTGACAGCGGGGGTCATTTATATCTGGATGTGGAGGGGACCACCCGGTTATTCGGGCCCTCTGTCGACTGTGCGGTACGCATCCGCAATGAGGTGCATGAAAGGTTGTGCCTTGAACCTGCGGTTGCCGTGGCGGCCAACAAGCTGGTGGCAAAGATTGGGACGAGGGCAATTCGTCCCAGTGGTATTTTGCAGATCAGGGACGGGGATGAGGCTGATTTCCTTTTTAGGCAGGATATTTCCCTGCTTCCCGGGGTGGGGCCTTCTATCAGGAAATTGCTGCTTGTGGCAGGAATCCGGGAAATAGGGCAGATAGCTTCCCTTGATGATATGCAGGCCATTGCTTTCTTGGGCAAACGTGGTCTCGCTTTGCGTGATGCCTCACGGGGGGTGGATTTCTCCCCCCTCGATTCCAAGGCTTTGGGGCAGCGCAAGATTTTTCGCAGGGTCGATTTCACGGAGCCTGTCTGTGAGCTTGACGCCTTCCGTGCAGCGGTTATCACGGCCTGTGAAGATGCTGGGCTGGAAATGCGTATCCAGCGATGGGGCTGTTCGGCAGTGCAAATCTCCCTGGCCTGGAGTGACGGATTTTCCACTGAGGCAATGCAAAGGACGAAAGGACAATGGGTGCTTGACCAAGAACTTATCCCTGCCAGCTGGAAGGCCGCCAATCAGGCTATGAACCGTAGGGTACGTATCGTAGCGTTTACCCTTTCGCTTAGGGACCTTTCACCGGCTTTGAGGGAACCCGATTTGTTTGAACCGGAAGGCCCGACAAAAGAAGAGAGGCTGCAGTCTGCTGTCGATGAGACCCGCTCCCGGTTTGGCCCTGCCATACTCACCCATGCGGCGGCGGTGTTCCATGTCTAGCCGACTTGGTATCCGTTCCTCCTATTCCCTGCTCTGGGGAACGGCCCCGATACAAAAATTGTTTGAGACGTTACAGAGCCAAGGTTGCAAATCTGTAGCCATAACAGACCGGGATAACCTCTATGGCTTCCCTGCGTGCAGGGAAGCGGCAAAAGAGGCTGGTATCAGGTTGATCTGTGGCTGTGAACTCCTCTGTAGCCAGGGTTCGGTGTTTGCCTTTGTCCAGGATAGCGTTGGTTTTTCCCGTCTGTGTGAGCTTTTGACCGAGCGTAACAAGGATAGGTCGTTCGATTACCTTCCTTCTTTGGCCAAGGATTCAGCGGGCCTTGTCCTTGCTTCCTTTTCTTCTGACATCCTTACGTTCCTCAAAGGTACTGTTGTGAATCTCTATGCCGCGATTTCTCCCCGTTGCTTATCTTCCATTCCCACTGCCCGATCACTGCACCTCCCCTTGATTGCCCTCGATGATGCTACCTTCCTACAAGAAGAGGACAGGCTGATACATTCGGTATTGCGTGCCATTGCCACAGGTAAGACTGTCGGGACGCTTGCTGCAGAGGACCAGGAGGGAAAGGGTGGGGTGCTGTTGGATGAAAAAGCCTATAGAAAGGCCTTTTCGTCATGGCCTGAAGCGGTATCTGGTACTGAAAAAGTTGCCTCTTTGTGCACTGTGGACCCTTTTTCAGGGGAACTGATTTTTCCAGACTATCCGACTCCAGGTTCCACGGCCCAGGCTGAGTTGAGAAAAAGGGTGTTGAGGGGAGCGGAACAGCGCTACGGTGAACTATCCGATGGAATCCTGGACCGCATCGAGTACGAGCTGGATATTATCAATCGGAAGGGCTTTGCCTCGTATTTTTTGGTAATGCATGACATTGTGGCGATGAGTAGCAGAACCTGTGGGCGTGGTTCGGCGGCAGCTTCCATTGTTTCCTACTCGCTTTATATCACCAATGTGGATCCCATTGCCTACAAGCTCTATTTTGAGCGTTTTTTATCCATGGCCCGGATCGATCCCCCGGATATCGATGTTGATTTCGCCTGGGATGAACGCGATGGGGTTTTCCAACAGGTATTCAAGCGCTTTGGCTTTGATCATTGTGCAAGGGTTGCCAACCATAATAGTTTCAGGCTCCGTTCGGCAGTGAGGGAAACCGCCCGTTCCTATGGGATTCCCGACTCACAGATTACCCAGATGGAACACCGGTTGTTCCTTACCGGGCTGAAGGATGTCTCCGATCCGCTGTGGCATACCATCTGTTCGATTTCCAGACAGATGGTAGGGCTCCCCAAGGAATTGTCCATGCACTGCGGGGGGTTGGTCATAACGCCAAAAAAGGTATCCTGCTATGCCCCCATAGGGCTTTCCAGTGTGGGGTATCCCTTGCTCTCCTGGGAAAAGGAAGGTGCCGAGGCAGCGGGTTTCGTTAAGATCGATTTATTGGGCAATCGATCACTTGCCGTTATCCGCGATGCCTTGGCCAATCTGCAAGAAGAGGGGATTACCATCGATGAAACTACGTGGCATCCTACAATGGATAGGGCAACCGTTGCAGCTCTGGCGCGAGGCGATTCTTTAGGGGTGTTCTATATCGAATCCCCGGCGATGAGGCAATTGCAGAAGAAAACCGGTAAGGGTGACTTCGACCATATTGTCATCCATTCCTCGATTATCAGACCGGCAGCAAACAAATATATCAATGAATATGTCGAGCGTTTAAAAGGTAAGCCCTGGAAGGCGCTGCATCCCCGACTTGCCTACATCCTGGATGAGACGTATGGGATTCTCTGTTACCAGGAGGATGTCTCCAAGACTGCCGTGGCGTTGGCAAGTTTCAATGAAACCGATGCCGATGCCCTACGTAAGGTCATTGCAAAAAAGGCAGGGGGAGCCAAGCTGGCACGCTATGAACGCCAATTCTTCGAGGGGTGCAAAGCCAATGGTATCGAGGAACAGACGGTAAAGGAAGTCTGGGCCATGATGCTTTCCTTCGATGGCTATTCGTTTTGCAAACCCCATTCTGCTTCCTATGCAATGGTCTCCTTCCAGTCTGCCTATCTTCGGGTGCATCATCCTTCTGCCTTTATGGCTGCGGTCTTGTCCAACCAGGGAGGATATTACCGTCCCCATGCCTATATCAGCGAAGCTAGAAGGATGGGCCTTTCCCTTGTTGGACCCGATATCAACCAAAGCAGGGTTGCCTATTTTGCGAGGGAAAAAACACTCATAATCGGGCTTATGGCCATCGCTAACCTAAGCAGGACTGCAATGCAGGCCATCATTGATGAGCGGGATAGAGGCGGCAGGTTCTCTTCTCTCGAAGAAGTCTCCCCTAGGTTGTCCCTTAGCCGTGATGATTTCGTTGCCCTTGCAGCAGCAGGTGCCTTCGATTCCCTCGCCCCCTCTTTGCCTCGAAGCGAACAGCTGAAACAGTTGCTGATAACCAGTCGTAAAAGCGAGCCTTTCGGACAAGGCGACCTGTTTGCAAAAAAAAGAATGCCCATAGTCTCCAAGACGAAACAGATGCAGGGTAGGATTACACGGACAGAGGACGAGCTGCATCGGGAGTATGAGGCTTTGGGATTCCTCACTTCCTATCACCCTCTGGTGCTCTGGTCGAAGTTTTTGGCACCGGTCAAGCGCATATTGGCCTGTGACCTGAGCCAGCATGTGAACTACCATGTCAATCTGATAGGTTGGCAGGTTACCCAAAAGGAAGTCATGACCAAAGATGGGAAAAGTATGGGGTTTGTCTCTTTCGAGGATGAGACTGCCCTGTATGAAGCAGTCCTTTTTCCCGATATGTTTACCCGCTATTATCCGTTGCTCTGTACCCAATGGCCTTTAGAGGTGTTTGGTCTGGTACAGGAAGACCATGGGGCATTGTGTGTGCAGGTCATCTCGCTCAAACAGGTCGGGCGTAGCAAGGAAGTGAAAACATAAGGGGCTTTTGTTGCTTAAAGCTACTGTTTTGCCAGTATGTAAATAATTACTGGCAAGAAGGAAAAAAGCAAACACCGGCAGGAGTGGCTCAAATCAAGTCCTGCAGTGGCGGGTGGGTGTTTTCAAAACGGGTGTGTAGGTAAGCAGCAACTTGCAAAAGCCTTTCTGGCGAGAGGCTCTAACTGTCCTGGATTTTCAATCGTTTTTCCAAAAGATCTGTGATATCCTATTCCGCCTTGTCTGGAGACTCATTGCCTCCATGATGGTGCCTTTTGCAGGTAATCGAGCATTGTTTTCTCTATCGTCTGTTTTTCTATCTCAGTGATAGAAATAAACGGTTTGGGTTCAATACTATATGGCCCGATTTTTTTCTCATACCACATAACATCATGCCACTTTCCGCATTTATAGCCTGTTTTGTGATACACTCCTACCTTTTCGAAGCCAAAGGAAGTGTGGAGATGTTCGCTGCCTTCATTGGGAATCGTAACACCACCATACACGTTCTTGATATTCTGTAATTTCACGAGCTCGATTAGGGTGCCATACAGCTCTTTGCCAATGCCCTGGTGCAAATATAAGGGATGCACATATACCGATAATTCAGCATTCCATTGATAGGCCATTCGTTCCCTATACCTATGGGCATAGGCATAGCCAGTAATCTTATTGTCTGAGAGGTATACAAGGTAGGGGTAGTCAGTAGAAATTTCCTTGATACGATGCTTGAAAGCAGAAAGGGAAGGAATTTCGTATTCGAAGGTTATGGCAGTCTCTTTGATATAGGGTGCATAAATGGCAAGGATTTCCTGCGCATCGGAATCTCTTACCAGTCTGATAGTATTGTTATCTGACATGTTTACCTCCAGGATTTGCACATAGTATAGCAAAGCAAATCCTTTTCAGGGGAGCAATATGTACATTTCAAGGAGAGAAGGATACCTATGGAATGTCCAGTCAGGTTTTGTGAAAGGATTATGGGGAGCCGAAGAGCACTTGCCTGCTCACCCTTGGTTCCCCCCTGCCATTTCTGCAATTAGCTGTTTAGAGTATCAAGACCTGTTTGCCCATCATTGTTTCGCTTTCCTGCAGAATGTGCATTGCCTGTATGTTCTCAGGGGTAAGCCCAAGCAGCGTCTTCTGTCGATTTGTTACGATATCCCCAGATTTCACGAGGTCTGCTATTGTTGCAAGCAGTTTTCCTTGTTCTGCCATATCGCCAGTTTCATACATTGATCTGGTAAACATAAATTCCCAGCAAATCGCAACGCTCTTCTGTTTGAATAAGGTAATATCAAGAGGGGCGTTTGGATCACTGATCAATACAATACGGCCTTGCGGACTGATACATTCTGCCATTGCTTTCCAGTGGTTTTCGATTTGTGTCGTACAAAAGATGGCATCAACGGAATCATGCCCTGATTTCTGTAATTCCGTATATAGATCATTTTTATGATTCAACGAGACCTCAGCCCCCAGTTTCTTGCACCATACTACTGTCTCAGGCCTTGAAGCCGTTGCAACTACATGCAGTCCAGCCCAATGGGCCAATTGGATTGCCATGGATCCGACTCCCCCGGAACCTCCCACTATGAGAATGGATTTTCCCTTGTTCCCATGTGCCTTGGGAATGAAACCAAGTCGTTCGAACAAGCCTTCCCACGCTGTGATTGAAGTCAAAGGCATCGCCGCAATATCTCCATGGGATAACTTGTCAGGAGCCAATGCTGCAAGCCTACAGTCAACAAGATGATATTCGCTATTGCATCCAGGTCTCTGTAAAGCCCCTGCATAATACACTCTATCGCCTGCATTGAACTTGGTAACATTGCTTCCTGTTTTTTCCACCATCCCACAAACATCCCAGCCCAAAACTGTATCTTTCTCTAATCTTTTTCGGACTTTTGTGTCGACAGGATTCATTCCGATTGCTTTTACCCGTACGAGAAGGTCATGAGGGCCTGGTTCTGGTACCAGTAGCATTTTCTCATAAAATGCCCCTTCGTCCTTGGCTTCACTTCCTGCTTTGGCCAATATGGCTTTCATGTTTTTTTCCATACTCGTCCTCCATTGTAGGTATTTGAAAACAGAACAAAAGATACTCCACACGTAGGATACCCTTGAATTATGCCCATTGAAAGAGTAGGGCTAGACTTGTCATTTTAAAGATACGCTGTTTTGTAAAATAGTATTGCTTTATGGTATAGATACAAGTAACTCTTGGAAAGGAAATAATTTCTGATGAAGTTTTTCGATTAAAGAGTTTGATTACAGTAAAGCAACAGCTTGGCTGAATTTTAACAGTTGTTTTCGAAAGCTTTGGCAAAAGAAACCTTTGCAAAGTCTTTGATTGTTGCAACGTACTGTATGCCAATACAGTAAGAACTGCAAATTGTCAAATACATGGTGCTTTTACTAGGATTAATGTTCTCCTGTTTTACCGTCACAGTCGTATGATTTACCTAGGCTAGACAAATGCTTGCTGTTAGTATAGGTTTGCCTATTTGCAAAAAACCCAGTAGTTTTGAAGATAGTTTGGCAAAGAATATTAAAAGTAGGGTAATACTTTGTATTTTTCTTGGTTTACATTACAAAAGGTTGTATCAAAATTTAGATGCGGTTATGATATTTACCATAAAATGCATTTATAAGAGGTATATAGTATGGCCAAGTCACAGGACGCAAAGAAAGAGGAGAAGAAGAAGCCCCTCAAAACCCCAAAAGAAAAGAAACTTGAAAAACAAGAGAAAAAAAAGGCAAGGTAAGCCTTTTACTTGTAAGATTAAGTATTCTGTCCCTACAATTATACAGTAAGCGTAAAGCTCTACTGATGGTATATTTGTAGTGGATGCATCCATATGGCAACTCAATTGGAGTGGTTGGGGGTATTGATTATATGCAATACAAGTAAACCACCACCTGCACAGAAAGGAATTTTTGGTTGAGTTGCCTAGTATGAAAATGCCTCATAATGGCATTGGCGTGCACTTACTTCCAGTTTTTCCAACTCCCTTAATACTATATTCCTCACATTTGGTGAAGAACATATATAGTAGGTTGCAAGGTCCGGTTCTTTGACATAGGTCTTGAAAAATTCAGCAGTATAGAGAATTTTATCCTCTTGAAAGATGAGACAATGCAGTTCTAGATTACTGTCTTGCAATGCAAAAAGTTCTTTCTCAAGAAGCAGCTCCTCGCGTGTCATTACAGAAAGAAAGCAAATAACTTTTTGTGAAAGAGGATTTGCTTTCATCTGCCGAATCAGGCTGATAATAGGTACAATCCCTATTCCCGATCCGATAAGAACCACTTGTCGGGCAGCATAGTTAGGAATGAAATTTCCGAATCCGCCATTTATTTTTGCCTGGTATCCTTTTGTAAAGGTTGCGATTTTCCTGGTAAAATCACCAGAGCCCTTGACTCCTAGCATAATACTTTCATCCGAAGGGCAAGAGAGATAGGAAAAGGGATGTTCTTCCTTGCCGATGCCTTTCTGGCACCATTGGATATAACCAAATTGACCTGCTTTGTAAGTGTTTTTCCTGTGTTTTGGTTTCGTAAAGGTCAGGATGCTGATATCACCTACCTGCCGATTATCAGTTAAGGTAACAAGCGGGAGAAAGTATTTGCGAAATTTGGAAAACAGAACAACCAGTAAAACAACGATGGGGAAAATGCGTGCATAGCCACTAGAAAACGCATTTGCCGTATCCAACAATCCTGCATCCAGTATATGGAGGTATAAAAAGATTCCCATCACGGGAAACAGATAGGCGTGGATGGACTTCAAAAGGTCATAGGATAGTTGCTTTCCTTTCAGTACTTTCTTGCGAAAGGCCCTTGTCATGGGGGTGTCGATCCAGAGGGCTGAGAGACTGAGCAGCAGAAACGTCAGAAACAATAGCGACCAGGAAATAAGGTTAATATATTTGCCAACTAAAATCTTAAAAATGGCATGGTAGAAAACAGCAGTGAGAACGAATATCCCGCTGAAAGCATGCAGCTTGATATTCTTGTCATAGGGAAAGATGGACTGAAAAAGTGGAAGTTTTACCGTGATCAAGAGATGATTGAAGATGGTATAGAACGCCATAATTGCTATACCGTAGTTGACTCCCTCTGCTATGCCAAAGAAAGGCAACTCAAAAAGGAATGATACAAAATGTAAAACAGGTATAATGAGATAGATGATAGCCAATAAGAGGTAGTGCATCATTTTCCCTCTACTGCTGAAAATAATTCCGTTACCCATTGCGTATGCATGTCCAATGATAGAGTGTTGCCTTTGGAAAAGCCTTTCCCTTCGTCATACCAGGAAGCGGCTGAAATTTCATCCACCCCATGTACAGAGTCTGATGCAAGGATACGTTCATACATGGCTTGGTTTCCCAAAGAATAGAGATTTACCACCATTACTTTCTTTTTATCTGTTATCTGGGAAAGATAGGTTGTAATTCGCTGATCGGTTCCCTGCGAAAGGCCTGTGTTCAGGATTACAACGACGTCTTCATTTCCCTTCAGGCCTTTGAATCCATTTGCGTAGGCAAGCTTCAGGGGTGATTTCTGCGTTTTAATTTGTTTCTTTACAAAGCTAAGAGCTTCCATGGTAACGCTTGTACGGTCAAGGTAGACCATGGTAAAGGTCTTTGCATACAGCGAGCAGGCAAATCCAAAGAGAAGGATGAGCATAAGGATAGTGTGTTTTTTCATGATATATTCCTGTTATTCAGACTATTTGACCACATTAGAAAAGCTGGATGACTACAGAGGCAGCCATAAGGCTTGCCCCGACTCCACCCAGGATGGAATGGGCCGATGCCCCAAAGGCAGCATTGTCGTCTTCTGCTTCGAATATCTGCGTTGCCAACATACACAGGCCTCCCACAATACCCAGCACAATATGGATGTTGTCCTTCTGGAAAAGATTTCCTTTGGAAGTGGAGAACCTGTTGCTATAGTTTAGCAAGCCAATTCCGATTGAAAGCGAAGAAGCCACAATGGCGGCAGTGCCAAGGGTTTTATGCAAATCATCATCAACCAACCCTGGATTGAATACAGCCGCTCCGATTCCGAGTCCTACAGCGCTATATCCGACCCAATCATGGGCAGTTGCAAGTACTTGGTATACTTCAGGACTTTCCAGATAATCACGCGCAGTTACAAAAATCGATGTCTTTTCCGGCTGCACTGCAGTCGCATCCTGTGCAGCGACCAAGGGGGTTGTAATGCAGAGCACAATAAGTAGGAGGCAAATACCTTTTTGCATGCTGTGTGTTCCTTTTTGACTAAGCATCACATGCAATTATCTTTTAATCAAGAATACGTGGCAAATCTTATATAGAACCATCATCAAGAAAGTAGAAAGTGATGGTTCGGCCGGTTCTATTGGATTCCAATGCCTTGTTTCTTTGGGGTTTGCTGTCTCTTGAAAAAGGAATTCCTTGGATGAGAATCATTTTTAAGACTCTTGAATTCTTTGGAAGTTTTAATAAATAATTAAAAAATTTCAAAAAAAATCAAAATATGAAAATTAATGGACAATGGAAAAAAACTATGCTATCGTAATGAAAGTAAACAGCCATCTGGCTCTGTTCGCTATTGATGGCAGCTTAAAACCAAATAGGAGCACTTAATGAAAAAAGCAGGCTTGTTTTGTATTACTATGATTGTCATGTTTTCTTTCGTCGGCTGTACGACCCTCAGTACAGCACCACAGCAAATTACATTTGCTGAAAAAACTGATGCCGCATATCTGTCTGAATACTTTGGAATTGCGGAATTTACCCAAGACGTCGATGCAAAGGCTTTCGATGCTGCAATGTTGAAAGTAGTAGGGGAGGATGTCGTAGATGAAAATGATTTCAATGTGATAAAAGTAATGATCGATGCAACCGCTCTTACGAAATTGGCAGCGACTTATACCGATGCAAAAGCTTCGGCACGCTTGGTTAAGGCTGGAATCGAGGGTGTGAGTGGGGATGATGCAAAATATCTTGCATGTGCCCTCGATGCCAATTTACTCCTTCCTGCTGCGGCAAAAGAGCTTATCGAAACAGGTGCCCTCGACAGCGACATGGCTACCTACTTGTTAATGAATATCGCACAGGCCAATGGTTCTGCCAGAAATTATATTGGTAACACAAGCGATGCAAATATCTTACAGAAAATTTCTGAAGTCTTTGATGGATTCAGTCTTTACTCCGATGGTAATCTCGATGCAATCGGTGCCCGTGCAGTACAGGATAAAGCCTCTACCGGATATAATCTGAAAATTGACAGCGAAGATGCAAAGTTTCTCCCTTCTTTGACCATCCAATATGGACATAGTGATGAAGTCCATCTGAAGCAGCTTGTTGTGCTTTTGGCAAGTGAAGGCATTGACGCAAAAATGCAGATTGAACCTAAAGTATCCATCTACGAGTATCTTCTCGACTGGGGTCCCATTCCTGAACCAAGCCCCTTCTACATGGTGGAAAAATTCAGCGATGATTTGTATCTGGTGCATGCAGTTGAATATGATACAAAATTTGAATTTGCTACCGGTGAAGATTTGAAAAAATTTGACACTATTATCAATACGTATGCAAAGAAGAATGAGGAGAACCAGAAAGAGGGTAGCAAGGTAAAACTCATACAGGGTGCCTGGTGGCAGCCACTGTACAGTGCAAGCTTCAATCCCGATGAATCTTCCTATAAAGAAATCGTAGACTGCGTCCTTGCAGAGGCTGGCTATTCCATTCATCCCTTCTCTGTCAAGGAAAACAGTAATGCGCTCAGTACCAAGCTGGAAAACCTCAGTGGGATCCCTGTACAGCAGAAACCTCTTTATGTGAATAATGCTTTCTACAGGTATATCACAGGCGAAGATTTCCAATAAACGACTTTGTATGACCATCGCGCACAATATTGGTTGGCACGATGGTCATGTTGGAAGTAGAATAGCAACTGTGAGACCAAGAAAAATGCAAGGAAAGAGGATGGTAGGCAATGATTCCCTATGTAAGGCAAAGTAAAATATACGACTACATCAAGATTCGTACTATTGTATATCTTGATGAGTTGGTGGAATTTACAAAAGTCTCAATGCCCACCGTCCGGCGTGATCTGAAAGTACTCCAGGATGAAGGGAAAATAATCCTTCTCAATGGTGGGGGTGTCAAGGTCAGCGAGGTTGTCGATCACTCGGTCGTTGGCCGCCTAGAGGTAAATGCTGAGGAAAAATTTATAATTTGTGCCAAGGCAGCCCAATATGTAGAACCTAATGATTTTATCTATCTGGGGCCGGGTACAACCGAGAACTATCTCATTAGTTTCCTTGCCGGCAAGAATGTCACCGTTGTGACCAATGGAATCTTTCATGTGAATAAATTAATTGAACATTCTATCAAGACAATCCTTATAGGTGGTCAGATGGATAACAATCTGGGCATTACCTATGGGGCGGAAGTATATGATAAAATCAATAAAATGAATTTCACCTCTTGCTTCATCGGGGCAAGCGGAGTATCGGAAAAATGCGTTTCTTCATTTGATAACTACACTGCAGTGATAAATGAAAAAGTAATGGAACGATCGGCAAAAAAGATTCTCATGGTTGATTCTACTAAGATAAACAATGTCTCCCATTATGTATTTGGAGAAATCAAGGACTTTGATCACATCATCACCACAGATAAAGCTGTTATCCATTTCACGAATATTGAAAATTTTGTCATTGCTGACAAATTTGATATCTGACAGCCTGGGATGGCAGTAACTAAGAGAAAAGGTACACTATGAACAAAGCAATCATTGGGGGAACAGGTGCAAGCTCTTTGCCCAACAGCTCGGGCCCCCATATCATCGATACTGTATATGGGTCTGTAGAGACGTATACGATTACAATCGGAAACGAAGAAATTCTTTTTTTACCACGCCATGGGTCTGGGCATACAACACCACCGCATGCAATTAATTTCCGTGCCAATTGTATGGCACTTAAGCAAATGGGGGTTACCTATGTCTATGCGCTTGCAACCAGCGGTTCCCTGGATAACGAGGTAAAGGAAGGCTCCATCGTGATAATCGAGGATTTCCTCGATTTTACCACCAATAGGGTCAAGACCTTCTTTGACGGTTCTGATAAGAAGATTGCCCATACAGATATGAGCGACCCTTACTGTAATCAATTGCGAAAGCTTTTCAAACAGAAAGCGGCACAAAAACAGATCCCTGTTGCAGATAACGGAGTGTATGTTTGCACCGACGGCCCCCGGTTTGAAGGAAAAAGCGAGATAAGGATGTACAAAAACCTTGGAGGGACAATCGTCGGTATGACAGGCATCCCAGAAGTGTTTTTGGCAAAGGAATTGAACATCTGTTATTCTGCGATCGGCCTCATCTCTAATATGGCCTGTGGTATTACCCAGGAAAACCTTGCAGGTATCGACCATAAAACTGTTGTCCAAAAGGCAACAAAAGATGCCTTGGATATTATCTGTGATATTTTTGCCGATAATCAACTCGATCAGAACCATTGTCAATGTACCGAGGCTGTGCTGCATGTATAACCAGGTTCCCCCTACCATAACGCTTGAATATAGTAAGGCATAGCAAATACAAACCATAGGAAAAACAATGAATACGATGTTACCGGTTACCTTGCATAGCGATGCAACAAAACTCTTGTTGCTGGACCAGACCGAACTCCCGACAATAGAAAAATTTTTGGAAATAGATACGAGGGAAGACCTATATGAAGCGATAAAAAAACTCCGTGTACGGGGAGCCCCTGCCATTGGGGTAGCTGCTGCCTATGGCGTATACGTATGTATGAGAAAAGAAACGTATGCTTCTCTTGATGAGATGCAGAAAGATTTCTCATCTTTGAAAAGCTATCTGGCCAGTTCTCGTCCCACTGCGGTAAATTTATTCTGGGCTTTGAACCGCATGGAAGTGCGATTTATTACTGAATGCACTCTAAAAACCAGTACACAGGATTCGGTATTGACAGGCTTGTTGGCTGAGAGCAAAGCAATCTTCGATGAGGACCAGAAGATGTCCATAGCAATAGGAAAACATGGTCTTACACTTTTTTCAAAACATATGGGGATTATGACACACTGTAACGCAGGAGGTTTGGCGACCACTGGGTACGGAACGGCCTTGGCACCCATCTATCTTGGCTTTGAACAAGGGTATGACTTCAAGGTATATGCTAATGAAACCCGACCCTTGCTCCAAGGTTCACGGTTGACTGCCTATGAACTGAACAAAGTCGGAATCGATGTCACGGTGCTGTGCGACAACATGGCTTCTTTGGTCATGAAGCAAGGGAAAATCGATGCCATTATCGTGGGAGCGGACAGAATTGCTGCAAATGGCGATACAGCGAATAAAATCGGGACCTCGGGCGTAGCCATATTGGCTAAGGAATATGGTATTCCTTTCTATGTGGCTGCTCCTACCTCGACCTTCGATTTGGAGACAGCCATTGGGGATGATATAGAAATCGAAATCCGTGACGGTGAAGAAGTAATCAATGGATTCGGCAAAAGAACCGGTCCTGAGGGAGTCAAGGTGTATAATCCGGCATTCGATGTGACAGCGAGTAAATATATTACCGCTATCATCACCGAACGGGGGATCATTACCCATCCTGACAGGGAATCGGTGACGAGCCATCTTAAAAACAAATAATTTTCCAGAGCTGAAGGGTGAAGGTTTAATAATCTGGAATATATGGTTGTGTAAAAATATCATTGTAGGGTGTCTGTAAGGATTCGGTTGAAGAAACAAATACAGCTACCGTAAAATGATGAAAAAATAACATTGTAAGGGGAGACAGACATGAAAAGATTTCTAGTAGTACTGACACTTGTATTGATTTCAAGTGTGGCATTCGCAGCTGGTAATGCAGAAAAACAGGGTTCTCAGCAAGTGGGACTGAACATTGCAATTATCACCACTCCGTCTGGGGTTGATGATGGGTCTTTCAATGAAGATAACTATGATGGAATACTTGCCTTTATTGCAAACCATCCTGAAGCAAAAGTAACTGCCATCAGAGAGCCCAGTGGCGATGTAGCCATGGCTTTGAAAGCTGTATCTGATGTTGTGGCTGAATATGATGTGCTGGTCTGCACAGGATTCCAGTTCTCCGGAATTGGCGAACTGGCCAAGGAAAACCCCGAGACAAAGTTCATTCTTGTCGATACCTATCCTACCGATAAGGCTGGAAACAGCATTGAATTGCCCAATGTCTATGCTATGCAGTTTGCAGAGCAGGAGTCAGGGTTCTTTGCCGGCGTGGCAGCTGCCTTGGAAACCAAGACCAATAAGGTTGCTGTAGTCAATGGGGTTGCTTATCCGTCAAATGTAAACTATCAATACGGCTTTGAATGCGGCGTCATCTATTCCAATGCAAAATTTGGAACAAAGGCTGAATTGGTTGAGCTTGCTTCACAGGCTGGAACCGATGTAACCGGAGCTAATGTCGGTGGAAACTATGTAGGATCCTTTGCCGATGAAGCTTCAGGCAAGATTCTTGGCGAGCAATTGCTTGCTCAGGGTTGTGATATTATTTTCGTTGCTGCAGGTGCAAGTGGCAATGGTGTCTTTACTGCTGCAAAAGAAAGCAACGGTAAACTAAAGTGTATCGGTTGTGATGTCGACCAGTGGAACGATGGTGTCTATGGTGATAAGAATATCATACTGTCCAGTGTTCTCAAGGTCATGTCTTTAAACGTCGAGAGAGCTTTGAATAAAATACAAGATGGTACTTTCAAGGGAGCAAACGTACTTTTGAGAGCCGATTCCGATTCAACCGGCATTGTAAAGACTGCCGGTCGTCAGCAAATGCAGGCTTCTACCATTGAAAAACTGGATACTGCTTATTCTTTGGTAAAGAACGGGACTCTTGTTCCAGCTTCAAATTTCGGGGGATTCTCTCCTGAACAATTCATTGTCAAATAAGTAAGTGGTTCTTGCTATTGGGGGACAGTAATACGTCCCCCACGATTTTGTGCATACTGATTTTTGAACTGTTTAGCATATCTTTTTGTAGAGAAAAAAAAGCAAGTCAGATAAGATACGTTTTTTGTGGGGGGCCCGTACGTGGATACTTTGGTAGAATTCAAGCATATAACCAAGCGTTTCCCTGGTATCATTGCAAATAATGACATTTCCCTGAAAATCGAGAAAGGTGAAATATTTGCAATTCTCGGAGAAAATGGTGCTGGGAAATCAACACTTATGAGCATGCTGTTCGGCATGTATTTACCGGATGCCGGTGAAATCCATGTACGTGGAAAACTTGAAAGGATCAGCTCACCACTGGTTGCGAATAATCTCAATATAGGCATGGTGCATCAGCATTTCAAGCTTGTTGAGAACCAGACGATTACTGAGAATATTATCATGGGAATTGAACCGGTCAAACGAAAACTGGGGCTTTTTCCTTATGTGGATTTGGAAACGGCCAATAGGAAAGTCAAAGAGATTTCCGAGGCCTACCATCTGGAGGTAAACCCTACCGATGTAATTCAGGACCTTCCTGTTTCCACTAGGCAACGAGTCGAAATTCTCAAAATGCTCTACCGAAATGCCGAGATCCTTATTTTTGACGAACCAACAGCTGTATTGACTCCCCAGGAAATTGAATCGTTGCTCCATATCATTCAAAATTTGCGGGATAACGGTAAGACAATCATTTTGATTACCCATAAGCTGGATGAAATAAAAAAGATTTCGGATCGCTGTGCTGTCTTGTGCAAGGGCCAATTGGTCGGGGTTCTCCCTGTGGCGACTACTTCAACGAATGAGATGTCCGCACTCATGGTAGGCCATGAAATATCCGATACGATTGTAAAGACTGAATATAGAGCGGGTGAGGAAGTCTTGAAAGTAGAAAACCTGCAGGTAATATCGAATCAGAATGTCACTTTGGTTGATAATGTAAGTTTTTCCGTACATCGCGGGGAAATACTTGCCATAGCCGGGGTAGCCGGTAATGGACAAGTAGAGATTGCTGACGCGATTGCTGGCCTGACTCCCCTTGCCCAAGGCAGTATTATGCTTGGCGGTCACGATATTTCGCATGAGAACGTGCGCAAACGAATCGAAGGTGGCATTGCCTATATTCCTGAAGACCGCCACTCAGTAGGGCTTATCTTGGACTTGAGTCTCAGGGAGAATCTCTGTTTGAAACAGTATTATCAGCAACCGTATTGCAAACAGAATGGAATCCTCGATTTTCCCAATATGGAAAAGTTAGGCAGCCAGCTGATCTCAGATTTCGATATACGATGCAGCAGTGGCGATGACACTATTGTAAGGAGCATGAGCGGGGGAAACCAGCAGAAGGCGATTATTGCCCGGGAAATCCAGCTGAATGCAAAGCTGCTGATCTTTGTGCAACCTACCCGGGGGCTCGATGTCGGGGCTATTGAAGCCATTCACCAAAGGATCAATGCTCTTCGTTCGGAGGGTAAGGCGATTCTTTTGATCTCGTTGGAATTGGATGAGGTCATGAAGCTGGCCGACACTATTCTGGTTATGTATAATGGTCGTATCCAAACAATAAGGAAGGCCTCTGAACTCACGAAACTGCAAGTTGGTGAATATATGATGGGGGTTCATGTTGAAAAAAAATAATATAGGAAAGAGATTTCTTGTAGTATGTTGCGGGCCTGGGAAACACCAAGTCCTACGAACCTCGCTCTTTTGCATATTGATGAGCCTGTTTGCAGGGGGAATCTTGCTGCTGTTTTTGGGTGAAAACCCTCTTGTTGCCTACAAAAGCATCCTGCAAGGTGCTGGAATCCTTCCAAAGCTCCGCTACGCAGGCAAAAAAAGCCAATTTACCGATTTTATGAGTTTACTCAATTATACTACGCCAATGATTTTTGCCGCCTTGTCGGTGGCTGTTGCCCTTACTTGCGGAATATTTAATATCTGCGTATCGGGAATTATGATTTTCTCGGGTTTCATTGCAACAATTCTCATTGGTTATACTTCACTCGACCCTGTGCTTGCCAAGGTTCTTGTGGTTCTCATCGGTGTGCTCTGTGGCAGTCTTATGGGTGTCTTGATCGGATACTTGAAATATCGCTTCAATATGAATGAAGTAGTCGTTGCCATTATGCTCAACTACATCATCAATTATGTGGTGAGCTTCTTTATCCAGACAAAGTTCATCGATCCGATAACCAGACAGTCGGTAAGCATTAACCCCAATGCAAGGCTGACGCTGTTCGACTTTCCTGCCTTCGGACTTAAAATAGAGATTGCCCTTATGATCCCCGTTGCATTGGCTGCCGTGTTCGCCATCAGGTTCTTGATGACAAGAACGCGTTTTGGTTTCGAGATGAAAGCGGTAGGACTAAATAGTACAGCTTCTAGGTATGCAGGGATGGAAGTACCCAAGATCATTGTCTCGACCATGATACTCAGCGGTGCACTTGCAGGGCTTGCCGGGGTTACGTTTTATCTGGGAAGTAATGCTTCCATACAGCCAAGGGTGCTACCAGCTTTGGGTTTTGATGCAATTGCGGTTGCGTTGCTTGGCAATCTCTCTGCTATAGGGAGTATGTTTGCATCCTTGTTGGTGGTAATTTTTGACTGTGGTACTACCTATATGTCTTCTCGGCTAGGGGTGCTGCGTGAGATTGCTGCCCTGATTACCAGTATCCTTTTGTTATTCAGTGCAATTGGAATTTTCTTCCGGTCGCTGGCAAACCGGTATGCCCATGAAATAGAGGAGAATTGAAGACTATGAATAGCATAATTATTGATGGGTTGTCGTTCTCTCTTCCTCTTTTTATCATTGCCCTCGGTGGAATCTATTGTGAGGGTAGTGGAGTTATCAACCTAGCTCTGGAAGGATTGCTGGGTTTCGGGGCCTTTTTTGGTGGACTAAGTTTTGCCTTGCTGAGTGCAACATTTTTAGGAAATTCTCCATCGCTAATCTATCTGTCGTTGTTCTTTGCAATGTTTGGGGGAGCTTTGTTTGCCGGTCTGCATGGCTTGATGTGTATCAAGTTCAAGGCAAACCAGGTGATCAGCGGGGTAGTAATCAATATGTTGTCCGTTTCCCTCACTGCGTTTTTCGCCAATCAGATCAATGCTTCGGTATTTGGCCATGCTTCCAACAAATTCCAGCTGGAGATTTTCCCACGCGTAACGATTCCCTTCATATCGAAGATTCCTGTTCTCGGTGCTTTTTCTACCAATATGTATACGTTCGAATTCATTATTGTCATCGTTGCTTTATTTATGTGGTATCTACTGTATAAAACCCCTGCGGGTATGCGTCTGAGAGCCTGTGGGGATAATCCCCATGCGGTAGCAGCTTCTGGGGGGAATGTAAACAAAATCCGATTCTGGGCCATTATTGCTAGCGGGGCTATGGCTGGGCTTGGGGGGATGTGTTTTGCCTATTCGATTTCAACAAACTTCTCGCCTAGTATTTATATGGGATTTGGTTATCTTGCTATCGCTGCTTACATTTTCGGGAACTGGAAAATCGGCCCGACTTTTTTGGCTTGCATTCTGTTCGGGTTTGCCAGAAGTGCCGGGTATGTAATTGTCCAGAAGTTGCAGCTCCCGAGTTCTTATAGTGACTTGGTCCTGACTTTGCCGTACATCCTGACTTTGGTATTGCTCATATTCTTCTCCAGTGCCAATAAGCCTCCATTGTCCCTTGGTGAGATTTACGACCAGTCGAAACGATAGAAAGAAGGAAATACGAACCGTCTGTGTTGTCTGAACTACTAGCGTGATTTCTTGCAACAATGAGAGACTGTAGTTGCAAAGACAGTATATGTACATGCTGAGATGCATACTTGCCGATGATTTGCATCTCAACAATATATTGATTACTCAATGAATACTCGCTTTAAGCTAGCAAAATAACAGGTAACGATGTACCTTTTGATAGGGAATTTACTCAACTGCACAAAAAGGATTACAGAACGAGATATATCTGCAAGACATTGGATCATGCCAGAAAAGTGAGAAGGGTTTATCCTGAAGCATGGCGATGGATTGGATTTTGGGATGAGAGAAAAAGGCTAGAACTCAAGAATAAATCTGATTTAAAAAAAACCTTTTACCAGACATCAGTAAATTATGGGTTTGTGCATTTTGCATTCACTCAGTCTTGCCTTGAATACATCTTTTAGGATGGCAGTACCTGTCGGTCGTGACTATATATGTTTTATAAGAGGGAGAGATACTATGAAATATCTGCGTGAAAACAAGCCAATCTGGCATGCATTGGTCTGGGTTGCGATCTATGTGGTCCTGGTCAACGTAGGCGACTTTGTTGCATCGCAACTTCCGGTCGCGGTCTGGGCGACCTGTTTTCTGCTTGGCTGTCTTTCTATTACGCTGATAATCTACCTGAAGCAGACTAATCAGGCTGAATTCTATGGAGTAAAGCGCCCGCAAGCCGGAACCCTACCGCTTGCTCTCTACCTCGTGCCGCTGTTCGCAATCGCCTTCCTCCAGTATGCAAAGGGGCTCGATTCAAAGCTCGACACAAGTATCATTGTCATCGATTTCTTGCTTGTAACATGTGTTGGGTTCATCGAGGAACTTCTGTTCCGGGGCTTCCTGTTCAAGGCCATACTGAAGAAGGGCAACCTGAATAAAGCGATTTTCATTTCCGGCATCACTTTCGGTATCGGACACATTGTTAACCTGGCTCGTGGTTACTCATTTTCGGATCAGCTAATCCAGATAGTCGTTGCAATAGCGATCGGGATTGTGCTTGCCTATTGTGTCGCCCTCACCGGTAGCATCATTATGGGAGTGGTCTTTCACGCGCTGTTCAACCTCAGCGGAACGCTTACTAATCATGAAACCGTCTTGGACACGTACATTGTTTTCGCTATGCTTGTCGTGTTGATCCCGTATGTCCTTTTCATGCGGAATCGGCTAGCTCGAGTACAGGCGCAGGTGGCAACCGCTTAGAGGAAGCCCGATGTAGGGATAGGTGGTGTATAAAAACGTATGTATTTTTTCAAAACAAAGATACGTAAAGAAAAAATTACATAGGTGAGCATTGAACGTAATACCAATATCATTATATCCATCGATCCCAGAATACTGGTTTTAAACAAGCAGGTCGCTTCAACAGGATAATCCATAGTAAGTTTCAACTAGCAAAACAACGAGTTTATCTATGGATAATAGCTGGCATTTTGTCGGCAAATATACCCTTGGTTGTAATGGCATTGCTCTTTGGAGTCAGTCATTGCACAATTACTTACTCAACTACTGCATAAGAATGGGTTTTTATATTGGTTGGCCAAGGATACAGTCTGGCAAGAATCGGGCGCCTGCTGTTTGCTGGTTTACAGATAAACCATGGTAACATGTGCGGGAACAGAGCCTGGAAGAAATTGATGTACTCAAAATGCTACTTGCCTGTATCTTCTGCGGATATATCTATTTGTACAGGATTGTCTAGTATTTCACTCAATATCGAGATCCGATACTATCTTCGGGTATTCCCTTTCTGTCTCTGACATATCGTGCAGGGGGTCCCAAACCTGGGCAAAGAAGGGGTCCACCTTAGCCCTTGCTGCATAATTCCAGCTCTTTCTCTCACAATGGGGACACCAGTGGCCTCCCTCCAGAACCAAACGGGGGCTAGCCTCGAACTCATGATTGAATGCACAGGAGAAACGGAGTTTTGTAGTCCAATCTCCCTTTGTCATAGAAACTGACAGGCATTTTCCACCGCGGAATTCGGCCGCCTGGCATAAGTCCTGTATATCGAGTTCGTTCTCGTTTTTTGTCTCATCGAATCCATGGTCAAGGGAAACCACCACCTCATAGGATTGGAAATGCTCTATCTTACCAAGGTCCTTTGGGATGTTCTCCCACTGCTTCCTGCTTCCCCAATAGGCATCGATGTGCTCTTCCATAGATTGTTCCAGAAACCGTACCGTCCCGTGTTCTCCCCTTGCAAGCTTCAAAAACCTCCGTTTGATAAGGTTTCCCATCAATCTTTGGCCTCCGGGTAAGGAGCAGATAAACCGTATAAGATCCGCTGTTTTCCCCAGATCCTTTAAGATTTCACGGTAGAAATACTGTATGGAATCGTGCCGGAAATGGAGAAACTGTTCCAATGTGTCTGAGTCAAGGTAAAACTGACCATGGAAATTCCGCGTAGCAAACCATTTCGGATTGACAATATAGGACAGATCCTTGAAACCGAGTTCCCGGTAGATTTGTGCATACAGGCTATAGGTATCTATCCTGCAGGATTCTCCACCTCCTATTATTGTATATATGGCCCCAGAATTTCAAAGGAAGGCTTTCTTCTTGCTCTGCTTTGCAGAGATTTTTAAGCAAAATCCCGGAATCACGGTCGGAAATGTACTCGAGCACATTGTCCAGACAGTTGTGAAAAATGATTGCATCCTGAATTCGGCCCATTGCCTTCCCTAAAATCCCTGTCTGGCGAAGGCTTACCCAGTATTTCAGGCCAGATTCGACAAGAGCACGTTCTGCGGCAACCTTTGAAACAGCATAGTAGTCAAATATGCTCGGTTTCACTGGATCGCCTATCCGGCCCCAGTGAATCGGTGGCATACGGTCGCCCATCTCGGCAATGGTTCCAATCGAAACGACTTTCACCGTGTCCTCCCGTCTCTGAGCCTTGATAGAGCGAAGGATATTTTTCATGGAACCATAGTTTATTTTCATGGAAAGATCAGGATGATAATCTGCAGCCGGTGATACCAGCGCCGCAGTATGCAAGACAATATCAACGCCTTCCATGCATTCGTAGACATCATCATAATGAGTCAAGTCTCCCCAATGGATGGTAAGGGCAGGGTGGCTCTCAAATGGCTTCAGTTTCTTCCTGTCGGTGGGGGTGTCCAAAACGAGAAGCACAATATCCTGCCTGTTACCATCTTTAAGCAACTCCTGCAAGCAGCAAAAGCCCATGTTCCCTGTTGCCCCGGTGAGAAAAATCCTTTGTTTCTGCATGGCTACTCAGCCTTCATAGCAACAGTCTCAACCTGTTTGTCTATGATATCCAGGCACAGGAGTATGGATTCCCCGATGGCCTTTTCTATATCGTCGCTTTCCACGCCAAGGATCTCACAACCCAACGATTTGTCAATATATTGTTTGGAACATTGCAAAGCAGTGAACTTGTCCAGGTTGAGCCCCCCTTCGATATTGCGTTTTTTCTGTTCCCTCATGATTTTACGTATCCCGATTCCAAACAGCCAATTGGGAATCGTAAGGATTTTCTTGTCCGGGCACCCTAGGTACCGGTGGATTATCGTAAGCAATTCCTTCCATTGCATATTATAGTACCCGATTGGGTAGCAGTGGCCGCCTTCGTTTCTTTCCAAGGCCCCTGCAACTGCCTGCCCTACCTGATGGACTGTCACCATTGTCGTTCCGCCTTTGGGAAACAGCGTTACTTTTTTCATTCCCCTGATCATCTCTACCAAAAATACCCATACAGGTTTGCGTCCAGGCTGGACCCCAAATATATAGGGAAGCTCAAGGACTGCCACAGCGAAATTATTATCTGCAAACGAGAGGGCTACCTCTTCCTGGTCTCTTCTCGAGCGTATGTAAGGATGCCATTTTGTCAGCTCCATATCAGGCCATAGCTTGTTGAAATAGGCAAAGTAGGAACCAAGGATCACCGTATGTTTCACCCCTGATTCCCTTGCCAGGGTGAGCAGTCGTTTCACTGGGTCAATGTTATACTTCTTATACGAGTCGTAGATTGGGGGAGGACCCTCAAAACGTTCATCGATGCCGGCAGCAAAGACAAACCCCTTGCAGCCGGACAAACGGGTTTTTATTTCCTCATCGCTCATTTTAAGATAATTACCGTATTCAATCTCAAGGTTGGGGGGTAACACGGCACCGGTAGGTAAGGGCGGTAATGCCAGAGTGGTGACCGTATGACCTCTGGCAAGCAATTCCCTTGCGGCTTCACTCCCGATCAACCCGGTTCCCCCGATCATGAATATGTGCATTTGCCTTTTCCCCCTCTCAAAAAAAATTATTTTTTACCAAGCGCGGCAATCCAAAGTGCAAGCATGCTTTGCAATATATCGCTATGGGAATCATCGGATAGTTTGCTTCGGTTGTATAGATTAAAGCTGCACTGACAAGTCTAAAGAAGCAAGTATCGTAGGGACTTGGGAATGTAAAAATACAATAACGTGCTACAACGAAGCGTGATGCAAGGAATACGGTTTGTATTCTCTACTGAACTCTATTCCTGCCTGCCAGGCAACTGTTGAAAAATCACTATCCATATTTTAAATACATATAAGATTTTTATATAGAAAAAATAACCGACCAGATATTGGGAAGCATAAAGGAAGAAGGATTTCAGCCGGAAAAGAAAAGGACTCGATTTCTCGCGCTACCTCAAGGCCTGCTCGAAATTGATAACCGAGCATCTCCAACAATATTTTCCTAAGCTTTGGAAGCAAATCATCACAATCTTGGTCCTGCGCTTTCTTTAAGGGAAAACCTGTAAGCGAATCGACCTGCATTAAGAATGCAGCTTCCTTTCTGATCAAGTACTGAAGGCTAAGCACTTAGTACAGCAACGATTGTAGTTGTTGTGGTGTCAAAGTCCCCCGCAGTCCCTACAATCGAATGAGATGGCCAAATTACACAATGATGTGTACGACCTCAGCAGCTACCTGTACGTTTTGCCTGCAACGGATTATTCCATCCTTGTTCCCAGGGCGAAAATGCAGGTCATTAGAAACGGAAAATATCTGTAGGAAAAGCTTTTGTTTTTCAGAGAAAAGCTAATTCGAGTTTAAGATACTCACTGTCAAAAGTACGTAAGAAAAAAAATGATTAGATATCTGTTGTGCTCTACTCCATTTCCCTTTAGCATAAAATCAATCGAATGCAAAAGGAAAAGGAACCTCGTATGGAACGCACAGAAAAATACCTATATACGATCATGCTGTTCTTTATCCTGGCTTTGGCCATAGTTGGGCTGGCTATTGATGGACCGCTGCCTGTCTTTGATGGTTTTTTGCAAATCCAAAGCAAAGGATCAAGACTCATCAATGACTTTACAACCTATGGGGTAGGCTCTGCCATGTTCAATGCTGCCCTTGTCGGGCTCATCGGATTGTCAGTTGTCTTCTTTGCCACGGTCAGTCTGTCAGGTCCGACAATTTCAGCCATTTTCACCATGATAGGATTCGGTTTTTTTGGAAAGACTCCTCTCAATTGTGTTCCGGTTATCCTTGGGGTCTGGTTAGCTGCCAAAATTGCACACAAGACGCTAGGGTCTTACAGCCTTATTGCCTTGTTTGGAACTGCCCTTGGTCCTGTGGTGACGTTCGTTATGTTTGAGATACACCTTCCGTTCTTCATTTCCATTCCTTTGGCTCTGGTCTCAGGCCTCTTTGTCGGCTTCATTCTGCCTGCAGTAGCCGGTTCTATGTTGCAGCTTCATCAGGGGTATAACCTGTACAACACTGGGTTCAGTTGCGGCTTCATAGGTCTATTTGCCTCAAGCATGCTTATTGCGACAAAGCGTATGGAGCCAATTACAATTGTCTGGAATTTGGCACAGGAACCGGCTCTTATACTCTTCATCCCGGTCCTGTCAGTGTTCCTCCTTTTCTTTGCCTTCCTCATCGATGGGTTTGGCAATATCCGCTCCACGTTAAAAGGGTTTGCAAATTTACAGAAACTCTCGGGACGACTGCCTACAGACTTTTTTGATGCAGGGTCCGCTGGGGGGTCATTGGTTAATATGGGTTTGCTTGGCCTGTCTTGTTCCTTGTATGTTTGGTTTGTCAAAGCCCCGTTCAATGGCCCTGTTATAGGGGGCATCCTGACGGTGATGGGTTTTGGAGGGTTTGGTAAGAACCTCAAGAATACCTGGCCGATTGTTGCAGGCGTTGTCTTGGCCTCCTTGGTGTTTGGCAAAGAGCTTTCAGCCCCTGGGCCAATACTTGCAGCCCTTTTTTGTACGACACTTGCCCCAATTGCCGGACAATTTGGTATACTCGCGGGAATAATTGCAGGATTCATTCATCTATTCATGGTAGAAACCACTGCCCAATGGCATGGTGGACTTGATCTGTACAACAATGGATTTGCAGGCGGGCTCACCGCAACCCTTCTCATAGCCATTCTGGAATGGTATAAGAACAATCGCCCTAAGGAGGATTTTGAGCAATGAAACGAAAAGAATTTTTAGGCCGTTTGATTGGTGAACTCACAAACTTCATGCTGGAGGGAAATCCACTCCGGTTGGTAATATCACTCCATCAGGAAAACGATGGTGCCCATATAAGTTTCTTTGATGACAGGCCTCGCACTGAATTTGAATTGGAACAGATCAGACAAGCGCTCAACCCCAAGGCCCAAAGGCCCGAACTGGCACAATATTATGGCTTGATGGCAGGCCATGATATGACTTGGGGAGCCCGGCTGAAACTTATTGGATGGCAGATAAAACACGCGAGTGTGAACAATTCTGACAGTGGTCTGCAAATTGACCTCTGGTTGGGCAGTGATGCCTTTAATCCGGAAAACTTCACCTTGGAATCAAAAGGAAAAACAAAATAAGAACATCGTGAAAAGGTTTTCGGTAGCATGATTCCAACCCTGGGCAGGTAGTTAGCTAACAAGTGTTTTCAATTATGTATAAAACTAGTTCATAAAAACAAATATGTGATGTAAAATGTATTTTCAAGCTATCTGTTTAGGATGTTTTACCTACGCTATTGCTATTTTGTTTGAACTGAAAGGACTTTTGCTGGGGAATCGGAACAGCAGAAGAGCAGTCAGATGAATAAAGCATTGAGAGGGAAGGAGTACAAACTACATGATTGAAGAAAATACTCTGGAAATTGAACAACATTCCGTTTTGAAATCATTAGTGCTGCATCTTCTTCCCGGAATGTTAATCGGTATGTTCTATTTTGCATTCTATGCACGTTTTGCCAAGCATGGATATCCGTCAATTATGGCATTGGCGGTTGCGGTACCAGTGGTACTGGTACCCGTCGAATTGGGTTACTTGCTGGTACAAGGGTATAAGAAGAACAAAAAACTGTCATTGAAACAGGTTATATCCTATTTGCAGCCTATAAAAACATGGGAGTATTTTGTTTGGATTCCCATTTTATTTGGAATTATTGGAATTATCTTTACCCAGATGAAACCTGTTGACCAATTTATGCAGAGCCACGTTTTTTCTTGGATGCCTACTATGCAAAGCGGGCTAGAGGGAGGCTATGCAAAACCCATCCTTATCAGAACCTATCTAATGGTAATTGTGTTTGTTGTATGCATAGGTCCCATCGTAGAAGAATTGTATTTCAGAGGGTATTTATTACCAAGAATGAAGTATGCCGGTAAATTCGCACCTTTGCTGCATAGCTTTCTTTTTGCACTGTATCATGTATTTACCCCCTGGATGATACTAACCCGCACCATTGGCCTCTTACCCTTGATCTACACAGTAAAAAAGAAAAATCTCTATGTCGGTATCGGTTTGCATATACTGATGAATTCAGTCGATATGCTTACAGGAGTGCTTTTTATCACAAAAATGGTCTAAAAGCTTGTGCATTCTCTTGAAACAGAAGACCTAAATTATGTGTAAGCTGTTACGATTATGTAAAATAGACACCATAAAGCAATGATATACAAAACATTTTTGAAGTGTTCTATCATTGTCAAAGGTTAAAACATTTAGTCCTTCTTTTTACTAGAGGCTATAGATCGAAGCATTTCGATCTTGTCCGGTTTTCCGAGAACCAACATGCAGCTTCCGGGTGAAAGTTGTTCTGTAGGTCCAGGGTTAAAGCGCAATTTCCCTTTTGGGCTTCGGATCGCGATGATGATCAGCCCTGTTCGTTGGGGAATGCCAGCATCTTTGATCATAAATCCAGATAGTTCGGAGTCAACTTCAACGGTGACTTCCCCAAGCTCCAGCAATTCGTCATCGAAACGGGTGACGATATCCAAGAACGACATTACCTGGGGTTTGAGCATAAGGTAGGCCATTCTGATGCCACCAATTTCATTGGGAGAGATGGTTTTGTCCGCACCGGCACGCTTCAGCTTATCCGCTGAGCCTTTTTCGATAGACCTGGCAACTATGGAGAGAGCATGGGGTTCGAACCCCGTGCGTTTAGGATTGTATAGACATTCTGGGCGTCGTTCTCAAGGCAACTATCTATGATGGTTAATGTGGTCATTATGTAGCCTTGTTCCAATTAACTTATTGTAAATTACCTGCAATAATAAGCAGGAGAAGATTTTAATCTCTTGATAAATGTATAAAGGGGCGGTGAATCATGAGTGATTTTGCGTTGGAAGTAACCAATCTGGTAAAAGAGTATGGTGAAAAACGAGCGGTCAAGGATCTTTCTTTCCAGGTGAAAAAAGGGGAGATATTTGGCCTTCTGGGGCCTAACGGCGCCGGAAAAACCACCACCTTGGAATGTATTGAAGGCCTACGGAAGCAAACCTCAGGGGACATTTCTGTGGCGGGTATCAACCCGCAATCCCATAGTGGGGAGTTCTACAATACAATTGGAGTCCAATTGCAAAGTTCCGGTATACCGGAGATGATGACCTGTAGAGAAGCAATAGCCTTTTTTGGCCGCTATCATGGGGTGATACCTACCGATAAGCTTCTTATCCGGCTAGGTCTCAAAGAAAAGCTCAATGCCCCCTATCATACACTTTCTGCCGGACAACAGCGTAGGCTTTCTTTGGCAATTGCTGTTGTGCATGAACCTCAGATTCTTTTTCTTGATGAACCCACTGCAGGGCTGGATGTGCAATCAAGAATTGCATTGCATGCAATGATTCAAGAATACAAAGGCCAAGGAAGAACGGTGATCCTGGCAACGCATGATATGGCTGAAGCTGAGACCCTTTGTGATACCATCGGCATTATCGTCCAGGGTTCCCTTGCTATGGTAGGAACCCCTAAAGAAGTTACTGCAGCCGGAGACAAACGAACAACAATTACCCTCTCCTCAGCAAAAGGAACGCTTATCGCTCTGGCTAAGAGCGAAGATGGTAGCAAAGTAATCCAACATGCAATACTTACAGGAATAAAGGATGGGTATTGCTATTACACTACAGACAACCCTGGCCCGGCTGTTCTGTCAATGCTCACCCTTTTACAAGAAGCTGAAGACGAATTGATTGATCTGAGGGTAGAAAGGCCTACCTTGGAAGAACGATTTATCGAGATTACAAGCTCAAAGGAGGCTAGCGTATGAGTGCCTATAGCTACCATCTTATGTATGATATCAGAACAGGTTTGCGTGATAAGAGCCTCATGCTTATGAATTATCTGTTTCCTTTGGGCTTTTTGTTGCTTGCCGGGCTTTTTATGACGCAGGTAAATCCTTTTTTCAAGGATATCATGATTCCTGGGATGATTCTTTTCGGCATTATGTCATCGACGCTCCTCAATCTTTCAAGCATACAGATTCAGGCTCGCGAAACCGGTATTTTTCGTAGTTATCGAGTGAACGGTGTAAAACTGTGGTCCTTGGTTTCAATTCCTATACTTAGCAGCAGTATCCATTCGGTGCTAGTTTCAGCAATTGTCACTGTACTTAGCTTGTTTTTGTTTGATGCCGCTGCACCGGTGAACTGGTGGTGGTTTTTTGTGGTTCTGGTTACCTGTGCTGTTTGTCTGTCTACCATCGGCATGCTAATTGGAATCGTTTCTCCCTCTGCGCGTGCAGGAATTCTCCTTGCACAGATGGTGTTTATACCCTCGGTGATTTTGGGGGGACTTATGGTCCCTGCAGCTATGATTCCTGCAAATCTTCAGTTTATTGTCTCCCTGCTTCCGGCTTCCCATGGAATCCAGGCTTTCAACAATCTCAGTATGGGATCGGGGAATGGGAAATTTGAACCACTTGTCATTTTGTTGGTAAGCAGTGTAGTAAACCTGGTTCTCTGTCTGGCTCTCTTTCAATGGGAGGCAGGCAACCATGCCGGAAAAAAGAAATTTTTCGGATTGCTTGCCTTATTGCCTTTTTTAGCGAGTTATGTTGTGTAGTCAAGGCTAGCTGATAGTCGATGCATGCTGGTTTCTCGCTTTTTTGTCTTAAAACGAGTCCTTTTAGGACTATCGTTACTCTTTTTGTTCGTCTTTTTTCTGTTCTTCAAGTAAATCAAGATAGATTTCTTCTACTTTTGATCGAGCCCAGGGGGTTTGCCGTAAGAATTTCAGACTTGATTTTATCCCTGGGTCAATATAGAAACAACGGATTTCAACCATATAATATAATTCTCTCCACCCATAATAATCCACAAGATATCGTAGAATTTGCTCAAGGGTTACTCCGTGAAGGGGGTTGTTCGGTTGTTCTTGCAAATCATTTTTGTTACGCATGGATTGTGTTCCTTTGCCAGGGTTTTTCTAGCTGTTAAGGGATGTATTGTATAGTTTCCTGTATTGTAAACTACGTACGTGGATAGTCTCTTGTCCAGGACAGGTCGAGGTCAAAAGACACGTAACGCTTCTTAGGCGTTTACCAAATCAGTGCCCTTCCAAGGTATCCTTGTAACTTTTTTCTTCATTTTCTTTTCTATTACCTTAAAATGGGTTTCTTCAGAAGGATTGATGAGCGTAATGGCTTCACCAGAATTCCCAGCACGGCCCGTTCTTCCTATCCTATGGATAAAATTTATCGGAGAACGAGGCAATTCATAGTTTATTACAAAGGGAAGAGACTCAATGTCAATTCCTCGGGCCAGAAGATCGGTAGTAACCAATACCCTTAGGTTTCCCTGCTTGAAGGCCCTTAGGAGGTCTGTCCTTGCTCCCTGACTCTTTCTGCTATGTATTGACTCGGCATCGATGCCATTTTTTTGTAATTTTTCTGCAACCCTGTCAGCCCTTGCAACTGAAGAGGTAAAGATCAGTACTTGTTTCATATTCTGGCTCTTGATCAAATGCCGTAACAGCGGGCCTTTTTTCTCTTCTGCAATGCAATACACACTCTGCTGTATGAGATCAAAGGATGCATCTTCTTCTTCGATTTTTATCACTACAGGATCATGCAAGAGCACTTTTTCCAGTGACTGGATCTGTTCATTCAAGGTTGCCGAGAAAAGCAGATTCTGGCGTTGCTTAGGGATCTGGGCAAAAATTTGATCCATTTCTTGCTCAAAACCTACGGTCAGCATTTTATCTGCCTCGTCAATAACTACAATTTCCAAGGAAGACAAATGAACAGCATGCAAAGAGATCAGCTCCAACAATCTGCCTGGGGTAGCAACGAGAATGCTTAGATTTCTCATTACCATCATCTGAGAGTTGATAGAGGTTCCGCCAAAGACTGCAAGGGTTTTTAAATCTAATGCCGTTTGATGAATATATTGGGAAAACACGGAATTGACTTGAGCAGCAAGCTCTCTGGTGGGAACCATTACCAGTACCTGGATCTGCCTGTTTTTCAGAACTTCTTTTTTTTGTAAGTGCATAAGAATTGGCAATACGTAGCTAAGGGTTTTCCCCGATCCTGTTTTTGCAATGCCAAGAATATCATTATTACTCAAGATTGCTGGAATTACTTCTGTTTGAATAGGATAGGGTGTTGTTATGTTATCATGCTCTAAAGCAGTTACAAGAGATTCTGAGATTCCCAAAGAGATAAATGACATATGTGCTTGATCCTTTTTACACTGCTTATTTGGCTTTTTAGTTTATAGATGGTCTGTGCAAGGGGAATCATACGCTATTGTTTCTTGAGAGTATAGAGGCACTTTGATTCTTGAAAAAGAATATAGTTGCTTATTGCTGAATTCTTCATATCTTATTGGCAACACAATTTAAACCAATTATTTTCCTTCTGGGAGAAGATTCATGTACCTCCATTGCACTTCAGAGTCGAGTGTAGCTGTCTGGAATCTTCTCTGTTTTGGTTCTTTTATCCATATCTGAATATTTTTAACCTGAAGTCCCGAATATTTATATCTAGGCCACCCATAATGAGGACTTCGTTATCGTCGGAGGAAAACCTGGAGGGAAAGCTGTTCGTGCAGTTCCTGGCACTCATCTACCATTCCTACATAAAGAAGGCCATGGAAGACAACGACCTGTTCGAGACCTTCAACGATGCAGGGACTGCTGCTGGACGAGCTCGATATCATCGGACAATGAATAAGGCAACCAATTCTTTATGAACTAGTTGCCTTGATGGGTGCGATTGGGTTTGAACCAACTACTTCTACCGTTGAAGGAAAATTTCTCTGACCGATTTGTACTATTTTTTTAAATTTTAATACTTAAAGTAACAGAACAAGGAGGATTTTGATTGAAATACTCTTGTTCCTGTATAAAAGATACCATCTTGTTAATGTCCATGATTAGCTAATTTTAGCACAGTCAAATTTTTGAATGAAAATAGCACGTTTTATATGGTTAAGACAAAACATGATTTCCCTGGTCTGGAGATATACTATTTATGTAAGTAGTACCCTTGTGAAAATGGCTATTTTTTTGATTGACAGCTATATCTAAACCGATGTACAAATTAGCGAGTTCCAATCTAAGATAATAAGTTTAAAGGTTTATTATGAAGAAGATCATTTTATTATGTATTACAATTATTTGTATGAGTTTTTTATATTCAACAACTATTGATGATTTGGCTGTTAGTGATGAATGGCACAATTTGTTACTTGATGATGCTTACGGAAAAGGTTTTGTTACCGATTATAGTAAATTTTATGCTTGTGGTGAGAGGAATTTCAAAAAGGAAATTGAGTTTTTAATTGAAAATCAAAATGAAGAATTATTTTATTTATATCCTGCAAGATATGAATGTATTTCAAGAAATTTAAATATTGATATTCCTTATTTAGATAGTAATTACGATTTAAAAAAATATTTAGAAAAAAATTCTTATGATACTTTATCCATCTCTTTTTCAGAACCAATTAATGATGAATTAGATAGTACTTTTGGGCATGCTTTTATAATTTTAAATAATATCGAGGATACTATCGGAAACGGTGCTAGCATAAATCTATTTGCTTATATTGATGACTTAGGGTCCTTTGAAATGATTAAAAAGGGTTTAATAGGTGATCTAGTGGGATATTTTGATTTTGCTCAAGCTGGTATTGTTATGGAAAAATATTCTATAAAATTACAAAGAGAACTTATTGTATATGATACTCTTTTTACTAAAGAGCAAATAAATAAAATATTATTAATGCTTTGGGAAATGAAAAATGCTCCTATTGATTATCAATTTATAACCAGGAATTGCGTTAATGGAGCTATTTCATTGCTTGATTATGCTGTTGGAAACATAAGCCTTAGAGATCAGGCTAATGGTGTCCTTATGCCGTACTCACTCATTAAGTTATTAAAAATAAACAATCTTATTAGAGATATAAGAACTTATAGTCCAACTAGTAATCAAATTGGACTTGAACTAGATCCCTCCAAGTTGGATGAATACGAAATAAGAAAGACATATTGGACAGAAGATGGATGGGAAAACCATGAAGTAGAGAGAACTTTACCGGTTTATCTTCCTACCCAAGACCAATATGAGAGACCTCACTTTATAAATAATAATCTTTCCTATTTGGGGATTGAAACTGATTATAATATGATTACTCATCATTTGGATTCAATCAAACTGGATTATAGGTTTTTGAATGCCGATACATGGGAAAGGGTCTTCAGTTCTCCGAGAAATGTAAAAATGATTATAGGGAAGGTAAAATTCGAATATACCAGTCCGTCTGATTTTGGATTGAATGAATTGATTATTTGGAACCAAGCCTCTTACAATAAATTGAAATTTTATAACAATAGGCTATCAAGCGAATTCAAACTTGCAATAGACAAAGATTTCAATGATTATACATTAAAGCCTTACATCACTGTTTCCAAAGGCTTGAGCTTTGGTATTAGCGCATTCAAGAATATCCCCTATGACCCTTTGCTTGTATATATAATGGCTGAGGGGGATGTTGTTTTTGATTATTTAAGAGGGAACTTCGGTTTACATTCAGGCATTTTGTATAAGAACACTAAATGTATGATTAACCTGGATTCTTTCTATTCGGTTGGAAATTTTCCATATGATCAAGGTAAGCAAAAATCAAATCGTCTCGATCTAATCAGCTATTATAGATTGAATGAAAGATGTATCTTAGGTGCCAAGTATGATTTTCTGGATACTACTCTAACAGGCGTAATACGATACAGTTATTCACCTTGGGGTTTTTGAGTATGTAAAGGCAGAATCAGAGGATTTTAAAAGTCTGAGTTAACTACTATATCGGTTGACCGAATTGGATGTACTACGTTGCGCCCTGCTTTTTTTGCCATGTATAATCCTGAATCTGCATGATTGAGAGTTATCTCCCATGAGACATTTTGTTCTGGAGAGAAGGTACTCACTCCGAAACTTCCTGTAATATTCAGTTTGTTTCCATTGTAAGTGAAATCTGTCTTCTCGATAGCGAGGCGCAGTTTCTCGGCATAGAAAGTCGCCTGTTCTAAAGAAGTATCATATAAAAGGAGGATAAATTCCTCACCCCCGTATCGGGCACAGATATCGGTGGGCCTTAACTGTTGAGGAATCAGGAGTCCTAATTGCTGCAGTACTTTATCTCCCGCACTATGTCCATATTCATCATTAATCATCTTGAATTTGTCAAGGTCGATCATGATGAGCGAAAATTGTCCGAAGCCTTTTTCTTCCAATCTTTGGGCTTCCATAGTCGCCATTTTCATGAACTCACGATGATTCAGGAGATTAGTGAGACCATCTGATGCAGCGAGATATTCGAGTTCCTTCAAATATTTCTTCATCTCAGTGAGTTCGTGCAGGAGATAAAGATTGCCTCGTAACCTGTTCTTCCTATCTATAACAGGTGTGATGTAGATGGAGTAGGTTCTTATCTCTTCAGAATTAGGCATCGTTAAATCGATCTCGTATGAGTCAGATGAGTTGCAGAACAGAGGAGAAAGATGAGGATACAGATCTTTGAGAGGAGTCCTGAAAAGATCTGGGTTATCATTATCGAATAACTCTGTGGCCGGAATATTGTATTCTATCAGGCATCCTTTCGGATTGAGGACGATCATTATATCACGGATGGCTTCAATAACCAGCTTATGAGCTATTGGAAGAATATTGAAGAGCTGAAGATTATACATCCCCCAGAATAAAAGAATGCAGGAAAGAGCGAATGCTATTGGATTTATATCGAGATTATAGGGAATGACCTGTCTTAAAATTAGAATGTAGCTGAGAAAGGGAGGAGTGGCAGCGAGTGTAAGCAGCAGATATTGCTTTCGATGGTTGCCATTTGACTTGACGAGGTTGGATATCATGCGAATGGAACCGACACAGAACAGGACGATTATGATTCCGTTGATAACCCAGAAACCGGGACCTCTGTCAACATTGAGAAGGAAGATGGATTGATCAGTATTCAATCCTATGTGGACATATACCCAATGATGAAGATCATTTGTCCACACTAGGATATTTAATATGATCGGGATGATGTAGAGAATACGAAGTTTTTTCAGTAACTTCTCGTTGTATACAGGATTGTCTGGATGATAGGCCCATGCGATTAAGACCCAGAACATCGGGATAAAGAGGATCCCTAAGTATTCAAAATTCAAAGCGAGCTTAATCTGTGTAAGGCTATCAGAAGAGATTTCAAAGAAATAGCTTGAAGCATAAATCAGGTTTGCAAGGAGAAATCCTGATAAAAACCTGAGTGAAAGAGAATTAACTTTTCGATTATATACATAGCCGAAAAGAAACATGGAAACAAAAACTGAGAAAAATATTAAGCTCTTAAAAAGAATCATTATATCCATTATAAAGACTTTAACTTTGTTAAGTCAGTAAGGTCAATAGTAATATTTTTTAAAGACTGCAGATGGGTATAATATTTCTAGTTTCTGTGAACAGTAATAATGAATAGCCATCTGTAAAGTGTTCCAGAGTGTAGTGTCAATTTAAGAAGAGATACTGTCTTTACCAATTGGAATAATTTAAGTAACAACTTGAATGAAACGTATTGAATAACCACAGATATCAGAAATCTGATTCAGCCATACAGGAATTTCTATAGTATTCTATCGGTCTTCAGACCGGCAGGGCACCAGACAGCAATGGAATGGAGTTCTTCAAAGTCGATGCATACATTTCTGGAAAGTTGAACCGGTCACCTCGTTGCACAACCGGTTGCTCAGCAATCCGACGCTGAGGCAGATTTGTAGAGCCCTCTCTTTCATAATTGAATAATTGGTATAAAAAAAACAGCAACTAGCTTCTTGTTAAGTAGTTAGTTGCCTATTGGGCGCGATTGGGTTTGAACCAACGACTTCTACCGTGTGAAGGTAGCACTCTCCCGCTGAGTTACGCGCCCGCTACAGGATGTTATAATAAGGAATATGTCGCTTCTTGTCCAGTACTAATTTTTTTTCTCGATGGTATGGTTACCCATAGAGTGATCAAAACAGTATAATTTAATACTGAATCGAAGAAGGTAGGGGGTAATTGTTTCTGAAAATTGCATGAGAGCTATTTCTTGATTCTTTTCACTCAGCCTTGGCTTTGGCACCTTCAGAAGATCTTCTGCTCGTATATTTTTTGGATTTTTTTTGAAAATGTATTCTTGACAGAAATCGAGAATTTTACCTACACACGACACATGTGGTGCTTTGCACGTAAAACTGATTACAGTGTAAAATGCAACCTGTGTCTTTTTTTATGCCGTCGACAAAATTACAGAGAATGGTTTTTGCGTTTCTGACCGTGGCGATTACAGTTCATGTATTCGTGTTCTACAATCTCGCCATTGAAATGGGAGGCATGTCCAACCAAGTATTCATCGCCTCTAAAAAGATAATCTTGATTGAGTTTATATTCGCATTTTTGCTTGAAATACTCATTGCAGGGCCCCTCTCAGAAAAACTGGCCTTCCGTGTCGTAAATTCCAGGGAGAACAAACCCTTTGTGGTTACTACCGCCATTATTTGTGCAACAGTCGCCTTGATGTGCCCTATGATGAGCTTTATCGCAACGATACTTTACAACGGATTCTCCAGTGAGTTTATAAGCCAGTGGATGCAAAAAATAGTGTTTAATTTCCCCTTGGCCTTTTTCTCGGAATTGTTTTTCATACAGCCTTTGGTAAGGTTCCTGTCTTCGAAGATTTTCAAAACACAGTTGAAACGCCAGGCAATCGAACAAGCAGCAGCTACCGCCTGACAAAACAGTTCCCTCCTTTTGCACCTGACCAAAAGCAAAACTGTTTCCAATACATTAATTATTGATTAGTAATTTGTAGCAAAAACAATTTTGTATTTTGCTATGGTATACTACAGATGCATACTTTGGAAAATTCACATTATTTCAAGTATGCCAGGAGGATAGAATATGAAAAAGAACGGTTTTAAAGTGTTTATTGTTGCCCTGATGTTGCTTTCGCTTTGCTTTGGTACGCTTGGTGCCCAGGCAGCGTATGAAAAGACCCAGCCACAGACTATTACCGTACTCGGCACCACCGACATACATGGTAATGTCTGGGGGTTCAGCTATGAGAACGACAAGGAAACAACCAACACTGGCATGGCAAGGATTGCCACCTATGTCGAACAAGTGAGAGCAGAACAACCCAATGTAATCCTTGTTGACAATGGAGACACCATTCAAGGCAACATCATGACCGATGACCTGTATAACAAGAGGGAAGGGGCCCATCCTGTTATGACTGCTATGAATATGCTTGGTTATGACAGCATGACACTAGGTAATCACGAATTCAACTTCGGCGAAAACCTCATCACCCGATTGCAGGCCTTGGCAAATTTCCCCATCCTTTCTGCAAACATGAGCAGGCATGACGGGACTATGGCAGCTCTGCCGTATACCATCGTTGAGAGAGCAGGGGTAAAAGTTGGTATCATTGGCCTTACCAACCCCAATGCACCTCGATGGGATGGTGAGAAAGTCGATTCTTTCATCTACAGCCCCGTCGGACCTGCCTGTAAAAAAGTAGTCGACATCATTAAAAATAAAGTCGACCTTATCGTAGTGGTAGCCCATGTCGGCATGTATCCCGAATATGACGAAGAATTCGGAAGCGATGGCGCAAATAAAATCCTCGAACTCTGCCCAGAGATCGACGCTTTGCTCGTAGGCCATGCCCACTCTACGGTAAGTGAGATTATCGGCAATACCCTCGTCGGTGGAGCCAGGAACCTCGGAAGGGAAGTCGTACGTTTTGACATAACACTCAATACAGACAGACAGGTAACTTCCCATGCAGTGAGTGTCATTGATATGGCCGGCTTTGAGCCAAGCCAGGCATTGAGAAGTGAACCCTTCATTGCCAAGACACACCAAGAAACCCGGGATTTCATCAGTGGTGGAGTTACATCAGCAGATGGAACAACCAGTGGAGGCATCTTTGGAAAAGCCTCAGTTGACTTCCAGCCAAAGAACGAAATCATGGGAATGCCAGAAGGCAAACTCCGTGATACTGCAGTCATGGATCTGATAAATGCAGTACAGCTTGCCAATAGCGGAGCCGATGTCTCAGCTGCAGCTCTCTTTTCAGACTCCAGTGATATCCCAGCAGGGGATATCAACTACGGAACCATTTTCGGTATCTATAAATATGATAACACCCTGTACCGCGTACCGGTAACCGGGGCAGAACTCAAAGCCTACATGGAATGGTCGGCTTCCTGCTATAACCAGGCAATGCCTGGCGACCTTACCGTTAGCTTCAACCCAGAGAAACCTGGATACCTCTATGACATGTTTAGTGGAGTCGATTATGAAATTGACCTATCAAAGCCAGTCGGGCAACGTATCGTCAATCTCATGTACAAAGGAAAACCCCTGTCTGACTCTCAGAAACTCACGCTTGCAGTAAACAACTACCGCTACTCCTCAGCCCTCAAGGCCCAGAAGCTGGTAGCAGCCACCAAAGAATGGGAATCACCGAATTCAATCAGGGATATGCTTGTGCAGTACATCCAGGAAAATGGGACCATCTACCCGAAAGTTGACAATAACTGGAAGATCATCGGTGTAGACTTCACCTCTCCCTATCGCGAACAGGTAGTGAAACTGGTAAACGAAGGGAAACTCGAAGTACCCTATGCCAAGTCCTTGAACGTCAACCAACTCAAAAAGGATGGCATCCTGAAATAATTGTAATACTGTTCTGTTTTTCAAAAAGAAATCTCCAGAAGTGGCGACACTTCTGGAGATCTTTGTATATCAGTCAGTTTCAGCTGGCTCTTCTTCAATGAAGGCCCCTTTCTTCCGTTTTCTCACACTCTCAGTCAAAAGAAATTCAATCTGCCCGTTGATCGAGCGAAAATCATCCTCAGCCCAACTAGCCAATTCCTGCCATAGAGAAGGTGAGAGACGGAGAAGAATCTGCTTTTTTCCCTTTTCCTTGTTTTCCATCAAACACCTTCCTTTCTCGTAAACCTAATAAATAGAACCACTGTTGACAATAGGCTGTGCATCCTTATTTCCACAAAGAACGACTAACAAGTTGCTGACCATGGCCGCCTTGCGTTCATCGTCAAGCTCCACAATCTTATTTTCGCTTAACTGCTTAAGTGCCATTTCTACCATACCCACAGCCCCTTCGACAATCATCTGGCGGGCGGCAATAATGGCTGAAGCCTGTTGGCGCTGCAACATGGCTGCCGCAATCTCAGGAGCATAGGAAAGGTGAGTGATCCGGGCTTCCAGAATCTCTATACCGGCAACGTCTACCTTGCCCTGTAGCTCAACTTTCAAGTCCTGGGCAACCTCTTGGCTGCTGCCTCTTAATGATTTCTCACCGTCTTCATCACTTGCATCATAGGGAAACAGCCGAACGACATTACGCAAAGCCGAATCGCACTGGATAGAAAGATATTCGATATAGTTATCGACACTGAAGACAGCCTTGGCACAATCTACAACTTTCCAGATTACTACGATCCCGATGATAATCGGGTTGCCCTGGGCATCATTCACCTTTTGTTTCTCATTGTTGAGCGTCATTGCCTTCAGGGAAATCTTTTTACTGACCAGTTGGATGGAACCATTGGTAGATGCTTTTACCAAATCAGGTTGCTGCTTGGCTTTCGGGTTCCCTGTGGTAGGGTCAGTATTGGCAGCTGGATTTACAGCATTTACAAACGGGTTTACAAAGTAAAAGCCTTCTTTTTTAAGAGTTCCATAATACTTGCCAAACAAGGTAAGAACCAGGGCCTCGTTAGGCTTGATCACCTTCAACCCGGCATAGAGAATGGGGCCCACAATGAAACCATAGAGGGAAAAGAGAATAATGAGCAAAACCCTTGGAACTACTGCCATCGGTACTGCCACGGCATACACAAAACCCAGTAGGGAAAGGATAATCAAAAAAGAATTGACCAGCAAAAACCCCATACCATTGGTTGGCCGTTCCAGAATCTTTTCTTTCCCATAATCAGGGGAAATCGAGCCAGATGATTCAAGCATCTCATGCCTCCAGACATTGTAAATATGTGATATCAATATGATATCATTAGGATATTCTTACTTTCTTTCATTTTTGTCAATCCCAAAGCCACAATGCTTTGGAAAACCCATAAAGTGGCACCTACCAAACACTTTGTCATCTATCTGTTTCATTGCAATTTTCATTCACGTGATGCCTCAAAAGCGGATTACCTCTTTACAACAGATATTCCATCCTGAGGGACACTGCTAGGGCGATTCCCATCGGTATAGCAAGACTATAGATGAAACCGGCAATAGAGAGGAGGAGCAAAAAAGAGTTGACCAAAAAGAAGAGCTTGTCGTTTCCCTTTTCCCCCATAGCTTTTTTCTTTCCCTTCTCAGGGGAATGCCTGCTAGCTACTTCGTCCATTATGGACCTCCCGAATGTATGTTGTGTATGATATCATAATGATATCATTAAGATATTCTCGTATTGTTCATGATTTGTCAATCCTCCTACATTTCCCAATCTTACAATCCTGCAAATTGATCATTCCGCTTTACAGGTACCATAAGCTGCAGTATAAAAGAGCATGAGTAGAAAGATAGTATTGGTAATCATCCTTGTATTTGCCGTTTCGCTAACCCTTACTGCAGAATCCTTTGCAGAAGTGAAGACAAAGACAGCCGATGGTAATTCCTTCACATTCCCTGAAGACGCACTCCAAACGGGGCCGGCACTCTTTGCCATGGCCATAAGCAAAACCCGCCAAAACGGGGAAGAACAACAGCAGATCCTTCTTCAATGGCAAACGTATTTCAATGAAAACCCCTCATTTTTAGCAGGGTTGCCAGTCTATCACTTCCCCGTAATCGGTTCGGTTCCTTTCTTCGTCAAAGGGGCTATCAGGGGAGGGATTGCAAAAACCTATGCACCTTTTATTGGGAGCGACCGCCTTGCAGTTGTCTTCATTTCTGATGCAGAGACTTTTTTTGCACAAGCGGGTATTCCCATCGATGAAGAACCAACATTAGCCTTCGTTGTAAAAAATGGCACGATAAAAGGGTTTCTCAAAGGGGGGGTAACTGAGGAAAACCTGTTCAGACTCAAAGAGCTAGTCTCAGGGAACAAGTAATATTATCCTTAGCAAAGTATCACTTCTGATAGTGATTATATCTTTATGTATATTATATTTATTACAATTTCGAATATCGTTGAAAATACTGTTTTGTATTTTCCCTTATTTTTCTTTTTTAGTGTATTCTAACAAACAAGACAGGAAAATGAAGAAAAAACCATAGGGGACATGAAAGATTTCCCTTGGTAATTTTTACAACTTTCCGTTGGTTACCCCAGTGGTGTGAGGTGTTAGAAAATGCGTTCGAGGCGTATAAGAAGCAAAGTACTTTCGAGATTTATAAGCATAGTTTTTCCAATAAGTGCCATATCCTGTATGCTCCTTTTAGTGCTCTCATTTCTTTTTTCCCATGCCTTTGCAATAAAGGCAGAAAAACTACTTACCGATTCCTACACTTCAAATCTTGATATGATTGGATTGCAGTATAAACAGATATGGCTCAATTCTGTTTCGCTTTCCTCCCAACTATTGAAAGATCCCCACGTCCAAGATTATCTGTACAACAGGAAAGACTTGGAACAAACCATTTCAGAGGTCAAAACGGTTCTTGAGGCTGTCATTGAACGAAACACTTATTTTCATTCAATTTACCTCTACAATGCTGAAAACGGATATTTGTCTACCTATGCAGGATATGAGGGAAAAACAGTCAGTAGCGATGCCAATCTGCAAGATTACCTAAGCAGTGGCTCAGAAAGAACAACGTCCCTTGATAAGAGGAAAACTACCTTTGTTCTTCCAGAACCTGATTCAGAAATTACAAAATCAGAAGAGTGCAATATTTTGTCCTTTGTCAATCTTTCTGACAAAACTGAATTGAAGAATGCCTTGGTCGTTAACATTTCCGAGTCAGCCATGCGAAAATTGGTTTCCCCCAAGGATAAGGACGGTTCACAGAATTTCTATCTGATAGACAGTGACCTTTTCTATCTCTCCAATCCAAAGGCAGAGAAATATGCAGAATCGAGCATCAATGACCCCCTATTTGCCGAAATAAATCAGCAGAAGGCATTTCAAGGCTCTCTCATTCTGAAAGAAAAAGATGGTAAGAAATACCTTGCCATCTGGAAAGATCTCAAGGAAATGCGCTGGCGCATGGTCTATATGATTCCTTACCAGAAAGTGACTGAATCAATCCAGGCCTTGCAGAGAAATCTGATAGTCTTTTCAGTTCTGTTCCTGTTTCTATTCCTGCTGGTTCTCATCTATCGGTCGAATCGAATGGAGAAAAGACAAATCCTTGAGCGAAAACTAATGGCATTTCTTAAAGGAGAAGCAAAACAGAAAAGCCTGCCTTTCCAGCCAATCCAGGACGTATCTCTGGTAGTATTGCGCCTTGGAAATAAAAACGAAGACCTGGATTACGGAGATGAACAATATATTGAGGCCAGGGGATGCAAATGGCTCTATAATTATCTATGGGAGCCCAACCAACGTGACTATTTAATCCATCTGGAAAAAAGCACCTATTGTTTTGTCACCTATCAGAAACCAATCGAGCTGAACGCAAAAATCATAGATGCCAATGCGCTGCTGATCAAAAAATTCGGCTTCGACATTACCTCGGTTATGCTCACCAACCAGGTTACCCTGGATGAATTGCCGATTAACCTGCAGAAACTGAGAAAGAAACTGAAAGTGCTCAACCTTCGCATGAGAGGAAGCATGCTTCTTGATTGCGAAATGACCCAGTATGAAATGATTGGAAATTTACCTGATACCACGCTCTTGAAACAAGCGTTGCAAAATTGCGATTACCCGCAGTATGAAAAAGCCTATGAGACAATACTCGAAACCCTATATTTACAGGATTCCTACGAACATTTCAAAGCAATGGTATTTACGATGGCTCTGCTTGTACAGAAATATCTTTCAACACAACTGGACCTTCTCTATTTTGGCGGGTCTGTTGCCTGGTTCAATGAAGTGCTTGCCTGTGAAGAATATTCCCAGTTAAATGAGCTGTTCCTTATCGTAGGGAGAATCGTACAGGATAAAACCAGATTTGCGCCGAAAGATTTTCAAAAAGAAACAGTAAAGAACATACAAGGTTTCATCAATGAAACCCTGCATGACAAAAATCTTACTACTGCAATGGTTGCCGAATGGTTCAACCTTCCGGTCAATTATGTCAGGGCGCAATACAAACAGCATACAGGAACGACTATATATAAGACCATATCCTCAGCCAGACTCGATACTGTGATCAGATTATTGGAAGAAACGGAACTCGGACTGAACACGATTCGAAAAAAAGCGGGATTTGTCAATTTTTCGTACTTTTATGCTTATTTCAAGAATGAAAAGGGAATGTCCCCCCAGCAGTACAGGAGTCTCTATAAAAAAGCTAAAAACCAGTAGTCAGCCTTGTTGCAATTTCCTCTCTTGATTGAAATGTAACTTCCCCTCGGTTTGATGCAAGAATAGAGCTTTGCCTTGAGAAGCGAACAACGCACAGAAATGAGATGGTTCGCATTATTGGATAGTTGCCTATCCCTTACAATACCAGATGAAAAGCAAATCTTTTCTGTTTAGTGGAAAAGAACTACTGAAAACCTCAGGACGAGCTTTTACGAAATTGCAGGGGAGTTTGATTTTCCTGTTTGCGAAACATCTTTATAAAATGATTACTGTCGTAGAAGCCTGTCTTTTCACTGATCAGGTTTATGGGGTCAGCAGTATTGCAAAGTAATTGCTTGGCTTGGTTGATCCTGATAGTAGTCAGATATTGCTTGATGGATACTCCTGAGAATTTGCTGAAACACCTGGCCATGTAATATTTGCTGATACAGAATTTCTCTGCCAAAAAATCAAGGGAAATATCTTTTGCATACTGTGAAGTGAGGTAGAACTGTATCTCCAGCATCTTGGTTTCCAAAGGAGTCCTTTGCACGGAAAAGAACGTATTGTCTTCCCTGTAGAGGGTTATGAGCAGGGCACAAAGCAAGACACCGCATCGTTCTTTGTAATAATCATCCTTTTCTTTCAACTCTTTTTCAAAAAGAGTGAATAACTGGATGATGGTAGGATACATCTTTTTAGTAATCCGGAAGGTGGGGATATCGACTGTAGAATAGCAAGTGAAAATACGGGCAAGACCTGGGTCTTTTACCGATTCTAGCAAAAAATCGAGGGGAAAACGCAGAATATAGCGCTTGCACTCGTTACTGGCATGTAGCAGAATATGCGAAGCGAATGAACTGATGATCACCAGCTGTGAAGCTTGCAGGGAAACATCCCTTTCATTGATGTTCATAGTGAGGCTTCCCTCATAGACAAAGATGATTTCTCCGACATTATGGTAATGTTTTTGGATTGCGTCGAGGTTAATCCCGCTTTTCCTTTGCATGGTAATGGTGGAGTCGATATCTGTATTCATACTATTATTCTCAGTTAAATTTATACAAAAAGCAAGATATTACTATTTCATAGCAATTATTGCCCTATTTTTGGAAACACCCAGAAGGTATGCTTAGCATAACTACAGATCTAAAGAGGTTGAGGATGAATAGGTTCAGTTTCAAAAATAGTGATGCATTACGAGAACAAATACAGGAACTCCATTTGGATATCGAATATACAGAAGACCTTTCCCCCCTGCACAGGACTGTGAAAATAGGGAATAAACTGTGCCAGAACTCCTTTGCCATTCTACCGATGGAAGGTTGTGATTCGAACAGTGACGGGTCTCCTTCCTCTTTGGTGTATAGGCGATATCGCCGTTTTGCCCAAGGTGGTGCCGGTCTGATCTGGGCCGAGGCCAATGCAGTTGTAACAGAAGGCAAGGCAAATCCAAACCAGATGCAGCTGACACAGGAGAACCTGGCCAGCTTCAAGGACCTGGTAACAGAAACCAGAAAAGCAGGCAGGGATGCAAACGGGTATGAACCTGTCATCATCCTGCAGTTGACTCATTCAGGCAGATATTGCAGACCCACCGGTCATAAACCCAGTCCTATGGTACCGCAACGTGACCCTATCTTGGATGGGAGAACAGGGGTGGTCAGCGATGACCAGATAGTAAGTGATGCCTATCTCGACAGCTTAATTCCTTATTATGTACACTCTGCGCTGCTTGCCAAGGAAGCAGGTTTCGATGGGGTTGATATAAAAGCCTGTCATCGCTATCTCATTTCCGAATTGCTGGCAAGCCATACCAGGGCCGGAAAGTATGGTGGAAGCTTTGAAAACCGTACCCGATTCCTGCTTACTGTCATAGAAGAAGTGAGAAAAGCCCTGGGTAAAGACTTTATCGTAGCCTCCCGGTTCAACGTATTCGATGCGCATCCCTATCCCTATGGGTTTGGTTGTGATCATGAGGACATGTGGAAATTTGATAGCAGCGAGAGTGAAAGACTCGTGACAGCGATGATTGAAAAAGGCGTTGACTTGCTCTCCAATTCAGCTGGTAACCCCTACTATCTGTACCCGCAGGTAACCCGTCCCTTCGATATCTCTTCCTTGGGAATACCGGAACCGGAAGAGCATCAGTTGGTATCGATTGAACGATTGTTCCATTTCAGTGAGACCGTGCAGAAAATCGCAGGGGATATTCCGGTAGTCGGTAACGGTTATTCCTGGCTTCGCCAGTTCATTCCTAACATCGGGGCAGCCAATTTGAGAAAGGGGAGTGTGAAGTTCATTGGGCTTGGTCGTTGTGCCTTTGCCTATCCAGATGCTCCACGCGATGTGTTGTTAACAGGAAAGATGGATAGCGACAAGGTATGCATTTCCTGTAGCAAATGTACCCAGATAATGAGGGACCATGGGACTACCGGGTGTGTGATTCGCGATAGTGAAATCTATGCACCGCTGGCAAAACAGTTTACCCAGGAAAGAATTGCAAGGGAAGGCAAATAATATGAATAAGAAAGGATGTGCAATTGTCAGTGGAAGCAGCCGGGGAATTGGATTGGCCATCGCCCGGCAGTTGGGCCTTGATGGCTATTCGATCGTATTGACCGGTAGGGGAGAGCGAGAATCGTATGATTTCTCGTTTTTCAAGGAGAACAACATTGCCCATATCTATGTCCAGGGTGATATTGCAACTGCTGAAACACAAAAAGAACTGGTAAGAGAAGCTATAGCAGCATTTGGTAGAATTTCGATTTTGGTAAACAACGCAGGAGTTGCCCCGCTAAAAAGGACCGACCTGCTGGATATGGAAGAAGCTAGTTTTGACCGGTTGATCGAAATAAATACCAAGGCACCCTTGTTTCTCACACAAAGGGTAGCAAATACAATGTTACAGTATAAAAGGGAACATGCTATCGGTAACAATGAGAAAGTGGGAACCATTGTGAATGTCACTTCCTGCTCTTCTACCGTTGCTTCAGTAAACAGGGGAGAATATTGTATTTCCAAGGCTGCAGAGTCGATGATCACCACCTTGTTTGCAGCCCGATTGGCAGAAGAGAATATCCTTGTCCATGAAGTGCGACCGGGGGTAATCCTTACCGATATGACCAAGGGGGTCAAGGAAAAATATGATCGTTTGATAGAACAAGGATTGTTTCCTATGCAACGGTGGGGGACAGCAGAGGATGTTGCAAACGCAGTCAGCCTGCTCTGTGATGATAAAATGACCTATTCTACTGGCAATTTCATTGATGTAGACGGTGGATTCCATATTCCGAGGTTGTAAAGGGATAAAGGTTTTCCTACATCCTGTTTGAGTATCGGTACAGCATGCAGTTTTTTGCATGCTGTATTGGGTTCCTCGATATTGGCCTGGCAACAGTACCTGTATACCTTTGAAAATTAAACCAGGTAACCGGTACAAGCTTTCTAGCAACGTGCTGAGCATTGAAAACCTAATGAGACTGTTCCAGAATCCTTTTTTGTACCCGATAACCATATTGACTGATAAAAGACCAATCAGTACTCTAAGACTAGTAGTACAATATGTACAACGCTTGGAGAGCTTATGGATACTAATTTGGAGAATCTTTCCGGTCTTGGCTTTACCCCTTTGGAAGCAAATATGTATATAACGTTGCTCAAGGAAGGGGAAATGTCTGGCTATAAGCTGGCCAAGGCAATAGGGATTTCGCGTTCTTCGGTCTATGCAGCCTTGGAAGGTATGTATAAAAAAGGCCTTGTCAGTAAAGTCAAGGATGAGGTTTCTTCCTATATTGCCATGAATCCTTCGGTTTTATGCAAACAACTGAAACATACCTTTATCGCGAATGCAGACGAAGCCGAACAACAACTGATGGGCCTATATGAGGACAAACGGGAAGAACGCTTTACCAATCTCCATGGATTCGATTCCATAGTAACATCAGTGAGGGAAATGCTCCTTTCTTCTTATAAGGAAGTCTACCTCAATACTGATTTTGATTTGAACCTGTTTCGTTCTGAATTCATGATATTGCAAGGCAGAAAGGTCAGGATAATCGTATTCTCCTTTGCTTCCTTAGACACCAAGGATTTGGACATAGAACTCTATTCCCATGATGATACTGCCTGTGAAGGTGAAAAACCTTCAAGGATCATGCTGGTAGTCGACTGTGACAAGGCTCTGGTCGCCGACACGTATAAAAAACGGGGAACCTGGCTTGGGACTGTGACCAATAACGCTTTGTTTGTCTCGATTGTTGCCGAGCATATTCACCATGATATCTACCTGTATAAACTCAAACGGCAAAAGGGTAGTGAGGTTGTCGATGAGACAATGAAAATAGATACAATCCTTGAGAGAAGATATCATGCAACAGAACCAAACGAACAGTAAAAACCAAGTACTTGTACTTGCTCTTCCGGTAACCTTACAAAGCCTTTTCCAGTCTTCCCTTGGTATTATCGATCAGTTAATGGTAGGACAGCTGGGGACTGAAAGCATAGCAGCTGTAGGGATGGGGAGCAAATTTGCGAATCTCTATACAGTTTCCCTTGCAGCTATCGGTACTGCTGCATCCATTATGATGGCGCAGTACTACGGTCAGAAAAATACGAAAGGGGTAAGCAAAGCCTTCTTCATCAATACACTATATGCCTTCATCCTCATGATCCTTTTTGCAGTGCCGGCACTTTTCTTTCCTCATAGTATACTATCACTCTATACCAACGAGTCTGCGGTGATTCCCTTGGCCTCTGACTACCTGTTTCTCATCGGACTTGGTTTTCCCCCGCTACTTATCACTATGATGCTTGCAAACCACATGCGTAATGTGGGATACCCAAACCTACCCATGGTTAGCGGTAGTATTTCCGTGGTTGCAAACACCCTTTTGAATTTTCTTTTAATCTTTGGTTCTCTCGGGTTTCCCCGCCTTGGCTTGAAAGGGGCTGCTGTGGCAACGACTTTCACCAGATATTTGGAATGTGTGCTCCTTCTTCTGCTTTTTCTGAAAATCCAGAAGAAAACGCCCTTCAAAATTACGTGGGAACCTGGGATCTTTCGCGATTTTGCGTTACCAGCCTTCCTTATTGGATTACCTGTGCTGGTAAATGAGTTTCTCTGGGGATTCGGAGAGACAGTATATGCGGTTATCTATGGCCACATGGGTACCCAGGCGATGGCTGCGATGACTTTAACCTTTCCTGTCCAAGGACTCTCTATCGGGCTGTTTTCAGGTGTCTCTACCGCAGCCGCTATTTTGATCGGAAACCTGCTTGGCAAAAAAGAAGAAGAACGCGCCTATGCGCTCACCAAAGATTTTATGAAATGGACGGTATTCGGGAGCCTTGGTCTGGGAATGCTTTTGGTTCTAGCTACTCCTTTCTATGTGAAGCTGTTCAAGGTAAACCTGGAGACCTATTCTCTTGGAGTAACCACACTCAAGGTGTTTTGCGTAGCTTTATGGATAAAAGTTTCCAATATGGTTCTTGGGGGAATAGTACGCAGTGGAGGAAAAACCCACTACACGCTCTTTCTTGATATGCTGGGAACCTGGGGTATCGGTGTTCCTTTGGGGTTTGTTGCAGCCTTTATTTGGAATCTGCCACTGCCTTGGGTGTATGCGTTGATTACATTTGAAGAATTGGTACGGTTTGCATTGGGTATTATGGTGATACGAACAAAAAAATGGATGGGTACGCTTAGGTAATCAATGTATCAATTTTTTAAATAATGTTCTTTTTACTACTGTCCAGTTCTCTCATCCAAAGAAAAACAGGCTGGTGGAAGGTAGGCCTGAACGACAGGTTATTGTGCTCACAAAAGGACAAATAGCACAGTATGCCTGCAAAATACCAAATACCTTTTTACGTATCGAGAAGCTGTTTTTTGTCTTCAAACAGGCAAACAAAACGGCAGGTTTCAGTATAAAACCTAGGAAATATGTCTTATGTTTATGATGCTTTAGGTACACAAATATCTCATTATGCTAGGATTTTCAGCAAAACAAGTGTCATTTTCTTACTTTTATCCTAGTATTTTGATGAGCATATGTCATTTTGCTTGACTGGTAATTATTACTTTGGTAACATGACACAAAGTTATGATTGTATAGTCGCGTGAATCATGTTCTTACCTATGGTAAAGCATGTACGAGATTATAGTATATTACTCTGAATGATTCTTGCTAGAGACTATTTGCACTAAGGAGTAAGCACATGATGCGAAGATACCACGCTGCGGGTATTCTTTTTTGGTATATTGATGAAAACAATGATACATGGGTCCTAGTGGGTAGGAGAAAGACTTCCCCAGCCTGTGAGAAATGGTCGATTCCGATTGTTTGTTGCACGATCATACGAGAAAAAGGACATGCCAGGGTCGACTATAAGAATACAGCAATGACAGCCTGTAAAAAACAGCTTGGCATTGTATTGCAGAATGATAAAAATCTAACTCTCTTGGGAGTCAAAAAAAATCTATTCGAGACATTCCATGTATTTGCCTATCAGTTGGAATCTGCCGAATTGCCCCCACTGAAAAATGATTTTCATATGGTAATGTGGTCAAAGAGTACAGAGGTGCCGAAACCGAATACCATTTTCTTCCATAGCTTGCTCAACACATTCAACAAACAACAGCAAACCGGATCGGCAGCTCTATAGGTATTATGTACTGAGAATCTCTCCCAGTAATTCACATTTTGCCAAAGCAATTGCATCAGGGATTTCTTGTGCAATTATCGACTTATACATCAGCAGGGCCTCATCAGCTCTTGCCCGTTCCTCCCAATCCTCCATCCATTGCCCGTCTCCCCAACCATAGGAACCAAACAAAGCGATGGGCTTCCCCTTCAGATGTTTTTCGACTTCAGAGAACATTGGTTCAAAGTGTTCTTCCTCAAGGACTTCCATACCCATTGCAGGACAGCCAAATGCTATGGAGTCAAAGGAATCAAGCATACTGCTATTGAATTCTCCAGGGGTAAACAATTTTGCCTCTGAGCCATGTCGCGTCACACTGTCAGCAATTGCCTTTGCCATAATTTCAGTATTATGTGTTCCACTATAATAAACTACCGCTATGGTACGCATACAATATTCCTCCTCGATTACAAAAAGCAAATACGAATACCAGACAGAAAGAGAATCGCCTTTGACTCTCTTTCCTCTCCTTAGGGTCTCTCCCTAAGGGTCTAGAAGTACCCGTACAAGATTTGAAACCTTGCTTGCATTCTGTGGCCTTCTCTGGCGCCTTTGTCAAAGTCAGTCTATATTTCAATCAATTCTCCCTGCATAAAGTGGGAAGAAGAGTACAGAAAAGCATGGTATAAAGGTTAGCCTTGGCTAACTTTTATACCTAAGATATACTTCCTTCCTGGTAAAAGGTCAAGGGTTGTATTGTACCTTACTCTCTATTTTCCCCTACAGTTTTCCAGCCAGTGCCCTCATTTTTACCGTTAGGGTAGAATCATGGCCAAAGAGAGAGATTGATTCTTGTAAAGCCCATTGTAAGGTAACTTTAGAGTTTTCTACTTGTCCAATCTTCTTATAGCAATGAGCTATATGGGCCATCAGTCCGATTCGTTCTGCATCAGTTGCCAAATCTTTCTCTGCATCAAGATAGGCCCTGATGACAATATAATGGTCCAAAGCCTTGGCATATTGTTTGGACTTTTCGAGACAGGTAGCCAAGGCGGCCCGAGCCATAATGGTCTGGTCGTTGACGTCGCTGAAGAGCTGCCTGTAGGCCTCCATTACTTTGATACGAATAGGCTCTTCTTTTGCAAAATCCTGGGCTTTATGGTAAATATCGGCTTGTAGGCAAAGAGTATCAAGATAGGTGAGGTAGTCGAAAGCTTCTTCACCCTCTGCAATCGGAGTCTGTATATTCTTTTCCAGCAGCTCTGTTGCAATGGCCTGGGCATCAGCGATACGTTCATCATCGAGAAAGGAAGCTCCAAGCGCCAGATAGGCTTCATATGCCAAAGAGTTATCCTGACCGTTCAAGGCAACCGTACCCTGGTAGATCTGCTGGGCAGTTGTTACCTCGTTAGCTGTTTCATTTGCTTCCATGTATGCCATGTTGAGCTCGCCCATTATGGTAATGTATTCCCAGTTCAAGGGACCTTTTTCATTGAAAATGGCAACACGACGTTTTTCCAGGTCGTAGATATTCTGGTGCACTTTTGCGAAATACTGTGGGTTGTCAAGTTCACTGGCCAACAAGAAGTTGGAAAAATAGTTTTCCATATAAGATATTCTGTCCTCAAGCCCTTTGCCGGGCAAGGTCTATTTGCATTTTTTTGCCCTGACTGCCAGATAGCAATCATGGACAAAACTATCAAGGATTTCACAACCGCTACTGTCGCTATAGATTCCTGTTATAGAAAACCCGCTTTCGCAGATTCCACCAAGAAGCAAGTCCAGGGTATGGCTGAATTCTATGGTATCATATTTTCGCAAACGTTTCTCGAGTTCTTTTTTAGAAAGGCTTTTGGTATCGGAAAAGGGAATGGTATACTTTACCGACAATTTTCCTTTTCGTTCTTTCTTTTCGTCAAACATATAGAGCACTGGATTGGTGACTGAAGTCAAAAGATGCCCATCTTTTTTCAAAATCCGGTTGCATTGGGTGTAAACCGATAGAATATCGTCAATAAAGCAGGTTGAAGTCGGATTGTAAATCATATCGAAGGTTTCATCACCGAATCGTGACAGGTCGAGCATATCGCCCTGCAGGGTTTCCAGATGAAGACCCTCACGCTCAGCAACCTTTTTTTCCTGTTCTATCTGTTTTATTGAGATGTCGAGAACCGTAACGATGGCCCCTGAGGCTGCCAAGAGGATGCCTTGCTGACCTCCGCCACAGGCCAGGCAAAGGATTTTTTTATCCGCTGTATTACCCAGCCAAGCGGCTGGCACGTTTTTAAAAGGAGTGAGGATAATCTGAACCTTCCCGTCTTTTGCGTCCATTACAGCTTCATGCGTACATCCATCGGTCCAGATATTTCCTCGTTCGGATTCATGGTCCCAGGCGATTCTGTTCATTTCCACATACTCTTTCATATGGCAAATGTAGCATGTTGCCTTCAATGCATCAACACAAATACAGTATTCAACGAAATAGCTACAACTCTTTGGTAAAGAGAGGGGAGTAGGTCAACAAGGAATCGACCCGGTGGGAATGTATGAGGGTAAAACTGGAGACATTGGCTCCAAACCAGGGGAAAGGTTTTTCCATAAGCTGTTTTTTTACCTCATCTGGCATCCTCACATTCCGTGCAAGCGTGAGATGAGGGCGATAGGCTTCCTGACTGAGAGGAAGTTTTAAAGAGGACAATCTCTTGGATAGAAGGATTTCAAGATGCTGCAACCTTGGATCGTTATCACCTCCGATCCACCAGATATCACCCTGGGGTTTTTCAAAGTACCCAAGTCGGGTAAAGCGCAAAAAGAAAGATTTGCACTCGATGTCCTCCATTGCTATTTTGATAGGTTCAAGGTATGAGGCTTCGACCTCCCCGAGAAACAAGAGTGTCAGATGGAGATTGCTTTCTGTGGTGTACGTGCCCCTGGTAGCATTAGCCTGGAGTAATTTTTGTTGTTCGAGTGCCCTGTTTATTGTGTCTTTATCAAACTTAATTGCAATAAATAACCGCATGGTAAAAGTATAACATATAGTTTAAGTATTGCAAAAGAATGACAGAATGAACTGTGACCTGGAGCTTGGAAGAGGGCTAGGGACGCGTATGGCAGGTCTTTTCGGGGTGGTGGTGGCAGCTATCTTCAGCGCTGGACTTATCCTGATGCAAATGCTTATGCATGCTAGGCTCATAGCTTGCAGGATACATGTTTGGGGAGTATCGTTACGTAAGGGAGGATGAATTGCTATGGATGAGCAAGTGTGTTGCCCTCCGTTTGATCCAAAGCCGTGGGAACGAACGATTGTTACTTTTGATCACCAGAAGTTTGTCCAGGTCAAAGTACGGACGTTAAACTTCATGCCCTTGAACTTTGGTTCGGTCATGAAGAAAGCTCAGGCACAGATTAATGCTGCAGGAGCAATGGTGGTAGACAATATCGCTCTCTCCAACCATGTTTCGAAGTGGATGATGGAAGTGCTCATTGCAGTGGATAAGGATGTGGCCGGAATGCAGATGAGTACACTCACCGGTAAGTTCCTGTCCAATGTGTATGAGGGACCGTTCAAGGATACCGGGATTTGGTGCAAGAATTTTGAACAGTTTGCCAAGGAAGAATCGTTTACGTTCTCCACATGGTACATGTGGTACACCACCTGCCCCAAGTGTGCAAAGAAGTATGGCAAGAACTATGTGGTAATCTTGGGTCATTAGAGACGCAAAGAAATCTAGGGTCCGGCAACAGGTTGCTTTATATACCTTGAGTATTTATTGCTAGTCTATTAGTAGTTTTCTCATTAACAATGACTCTTTTAGCTGAAAAGTTTTTAACCCAATACTATCAGATGGATTGTCCATTTTCTATGTTTGTATAATCCTTCCAATTTTCCCTTGAGCCTCTTATATGGCATAAAAAAAACTTCCCGGTTAAGGGAAGTTTTTATAGCGGCAAAGGGACTCGGACCCCTGACAAAACGGATATGAGCCGTTTGCTCTACCATCTGAGCTATGCCGCCGTTGTGTTGCCTCAAGCAACTCTGACACTATATCGGAATGCGAATAGATTAGTCAATAGGTTTTTTTTGACTCTTTTGTTGAATTTTTCTATCTTTGCCAACTCTTTTTCCTCTGGGAAGGCTAATTTTTTTGTGCTATATTCGATGCATGGAAAAAAAACAATATATCTGTCCTAAATGTGGCTGTACCCACTACGAAAATGACCAGTTCCAGGCAACGGGTGGAAATTTTGCAAAGATATTCGATGTGCAAAACAAACGGTTTGTAACAATTTCCTGTTCGCAGTGTGGCTATACGGAATTATATAAGCAACAGTCGAGCACCGGTTGGAATGTACTTGATTTTTTAATGAATTAACTACTGTTCCTTATAGCCTCCCACAAAGAAAACACTTGCCTTTGTGCCGTGCAATCGGTACTCTACTTACATGGTTGGATTCTTTATTAAAAAATCATTTTTTGACGGTTGGGATAACCTGATTGGCATGGTCTTGCACAATCTTGGCTATCTTGTGGTTCTTCTTGCTCTTTTTGGCAGCATGAGCCTTTCGCAGAATCATTTGGTGTTGAGCATCTTTTGCCTCATCCTTACCGCACTTTTGTTTGCTTTCTATTCTGCAGGTGTATCGGCTTCGACCTATGCCTATAGCAGGTATGAACGGGCAGGGTTTTCCGGATTTTCAAAAGGTTTGAGACAATCTTGGCGGCATGCCCTTCTATTCTGGGTGCTTACCCTTTTGGACATTTCCCTCATTGTGCTGGTAATTCCCTTTTATCTCAGTTTTGCCAATGCCTTCGGGACAATCCTGTCAGTAGTGCTTTTCTGGGTATTTATCGCACTGTTTTTTGCCCTCTTGTTTTTTTATCCACTATCCAATGTCATGAGTGGTGACCGACCATTAAAAACCTTGAAGAAAAGCTTTCTTTTGGTATTCGATAACCTCTGGTTCGCAATTTTCCTTGCTTTTGATGTCGTAGTATCTTTTGTGATTTCCATCTTCCTTGCAGGCTTAGCCCCCGGGGGCTGTGGCATTCTCTTGGAATGCCAGGATGCAACGAAACTTCTCATGCTCAAATATGACTACCAGGAAGCAAATCCCGAAGAAGATAGACATAAAATACCTTGGGACGAACTGTTGTATGAGGAACAGGAGTGTGTCGGGCATCGTTCTTTGAAAAATATGATTTTCCCCTGGAAAGACTAGGAACCGTATATGGCATTTGAAGTAGAATTGAAGGCCCATGTGCAAGATCCCCAGGCAATAATGGCTATCCTTGAAGGATTTGAGCATATTTCTGAACCTGTCTGTGAATATAAACAGGATATTTATTATGCAAAGAACGAAGGAGAGGAACCTCTCTTTCGTCTTCGTCGTGAAAGTTTTGGCCCCGACTTCGATTCGCTAACCGGTTCAGTCCTTTTTACCTATAAAGAAAAGACACGCAAGGATGGCATTGAAGTCAATGTGGAAAAAGAGTTCACTACCTCTGACTCACAAGGCGAAAATGCCGAACAATTCTTTCTGGCGCTCGGCTATGTGGAATATATAAAGAAAACGAAGAAAGGATATTCATTTGTCCATGCCATTGATGGTTTTTTGCCCATGCTCCATATAGAACTGGCTGAGGTAAAAAGCCTGGGATGGTTTTTGGAAATGGAATTCCTTATAGAAGACCCTTCTTTGGTAGCGCAGGCAAAAGAAAAACTCCTTGAGGTCTTGCATGCCGTTGGGTTAGGGGATTCCACTATCGAGAGCAGATATTATATGCATATGCTCAAAGATAAGGATATATAACCAATACAGGAAAAAGAGAAAGGCCCAAGGTTGCAAAACCCCGGGCCTTTTTTAATGAAAGTTTAGGTAAGCGGAACTCTGGGGACATCGTCCGTATTCAGATATCTGCTGATACAAGTAACCAATACTTCATGATCCTGTACATCAGGTAAGCCGGAAACCATCGCAATGGCTACCATCCCTACACCCTGTACAAAAATGGGAAAACCGCCCCCGCAAGAGGCATAACTGTTGGGGTCGAGACCTTTATCAGCCATCGTCTGCCCTTGTTTTTTCAGCTTAAGGGCATAAGCCAGGCTACTGACCTCAAACATTCTTACGGTGTTGAACTTACGGTCAAGCCAAAGGTCATTGTTCAGGTTAGCCCCTTCAACAGAATACTGAAATAGATTCAGCCCACTGAGCAACCTGATACCAACTGCAATTTTCAGATCCTTATCCATCGCCTCAGATACGATTATCTTTCCAAGCTCCCAAGCATCTTCATGGGTGAAAGATTCAAATGCCAGCAATTCTTCCTGTGCCGATACAATCGCCAGTTTTTCAATGGTATCCATGGTTTACTCCATAGGGTAGGTAATACCCCATTCCTTTCGCAGCCCGTCCATGATTTCCATCACTTGGATGGTTTCACTGTGGGGCATCTGTTTGCACTCGAGCTTTCCTTCTGCTATCGCCTTCTGGGAAGCCTCGACCTCATGCTCAAATCCTGTAATAAATTTGAAAGGTTTATAGTTCTCGATCAAATTATAGTCCAGGTCATATACATTGATTCCTTCACAGTTATTGATGTTCAGGAATTCAATAAAACCCTTTGTCCCGAAAATCATACCACGTCTGTCTGAATTGCAAAGCATTGAGCTGTGCAAAATTGCCATATTGCCATTTTTAAAGGTAAGGGTGATGCTGTTTGCTGCATCGACACCTGTTTCTGTCTTAGTACAGGTTGAACTAATATGCTCGATCTTGTTCCCAAATACCATCATTGCAAAGTTAATGGGATACACACCAACATCGAGCAAAGCACCGCCTGCAAGGGCTGGGTCAGTCATTCTCGGAACACCTTTGATAGGGTAGCAAAGATTCGCAGTCAAGGATTTAGGATCACCAATGATCCTTCTCTCAAGAATCTGGTCCAAAACCAGCCGCATAGGAAGATATCGAGTCCATAATCCCTCGGTCGCCAGAAGATTCTTTTCCTTTGCAAAGGCAAAAACCTTTCTAGCCTCGTCTGCGTTCACCGTAAAGGGTTTTTCACAAAGAACATGTTTGCGATGCTCGAGGCACATCATCATATGTTGGTAATGGAAAGAATGTGGGGTACAGACATACACCAATTCAACATCCTCGTCCTCCAACATTTCTTCATACGATCCATACGCTTTTGAGATGCCCCATTTTTTAGCAAATGCCTGAGCTTTCTCCAAATCACGGGAAGCTACTGCATACGCTTCGATATCCTCCATCTGGGTTATCGTGTTTGCCATTTTACGTGCAATATTCCCTGCTCCTAAAATTGCCATTTTCATAGATCACCTCCAACTCTTTTCAGTATAGACGCTCGATTACTGTTAGGAAAGAAACTTTTTATATTTCCAAAACCAAAAAACAGTTTAAAGCGAGGGAAATCATCCCCATAATGGCAAAAACAGTATTGGTCCTCACTTTCTGGGATGGTTTTACCAAAAGATTAATCAAAGACCAAAGGGCGAGCAGAATTGCAGTACTGACCGAAAGCAAGGTAATCTTGCCAAGGAGCGAAACAAAAGGAAGCAACGTTGTAAAGGCAAGTGAAGCCCTAAGACCTCCATGGGTACCTATTGAAAGAAAGAGGAAAGAGGCAGCGGCAAGGCCAAGGGTTCCCAGGACAGCAGGTATGAACTTTTCTGGGTTTACAAGCAGCACGTAACAGATATTGACCGAAGCCAAGGTTACTATTTTCAATGATTCTGAAACGCTGTAGAAAACCGGTTGTACCGGACTGTCTTTGTCAAAAAGATGATAGACACTGGATATCGTAAAGAAAGCAATGAAAAAACTGAATGCCAAAATTGACCAGATCGCCGATGACCCAAAGGTTGGATGATAGGTTTCAATAGTAATGATAAGATAGACAAGCAGGAAAATTGCACCAGAGGCCCCGATAATATCAACAATGGCATTGAACACAGAAACAGGCTTGTAATTCCTTTCGCTTCTTGGTTGCCTGTTAAAGGTATCGCTGTTGAAATTGAAATTAAAGGACGTTCCGTTTTTCAATTTGGCTGAGAATTCAATTTTATGAACCTGAGGGGCATGGTCTGAGATTTCTTTTACCTGTTTTTGGAAATCAGCGAAAACATTAGTCAATTCATCCATATTCAACTCCAAAACTTATCGGTTTTAATTTCGGCAATAAGGCGGGATACCTGCTCCTTGAGAGCATCGCAAATAAGTTGCTCGGCCTGTTTTTGGTCAGTCTTTGCCAATTCTATAGCCTGGGGAAACTCCATGGGGCTTCCTACATTTGCATAGTAATTGCGCGAAACAACAGTCATTTGTCTGCCCGCGGTCTTTGATCGTTTATATTTTACCCTTCTTTTGGGGGCAATGAGACCAATAGGAATAATAGGGACAGGGTTTTTTAAATACATCCTTGCAATGCCTGGACGAAAAACATCCAATTCCTGTTGGGTATTGAGCCGACCTTCAGGAAAAATGTAGATACTATCACCTTCTTTGAGATAGGAGACGGCAACATCCACAACTTTCTTGCGATCTTCCGGAGAAAGGGCCTTTACCTGCTCTGTCCAACCAAGGAAACTGCCGACTACAGGAATGCCAAACCCTGGACCAATGACTACATGCAAGGGGTCTTTCATCAACGTAGTGACAAAATGTACATCACTGGAACTGAAATGGTTTGAACAGAAAATCTTCGGTCCCGGAGGCAACGGTTCTTCCTGCCAGGTCTGGAAATCATAATTCAGCTGAAGGCTTAATTTCACGACCTTTCGGTAAATTCCGTGCAAGAAATGACTCAGTGGCTTCACTCGATGCTCCTATGAAGCAGTGTACGGGCTTGGGAAGGCAGGGTCAATACAATTCGCGTCCCCTTAGTACCAGGTAGGCATCCAGAGAAATTTATCAAGCATCGGGTCAAACACCTCATGGGAATGTACACCATATACTTTGAGCAGATTTTCCTTGGTGATTACAGTTTCGATGGAACCTTCAGCCATGATTTTCCCTTTCCGCAGCAAGATCACCTCATCACTGTATACTTGTACCAAAAGCAAATCATGGAGTACGCAAACGACACTCAAACCCCTATCAACCAGACGACGGAGCAAATTCATCATTTTTCTCTGGTGTTTGACATCAAGGTGGTTGACCGGCTCATCCAAAAGAAGAATCTTTGCATCCTGGCAGAGGGCACGGGCCAACAGGACCCGTTGCAATTCACCTCCCGATATCTCGGTAACGCTTTTATCACTCAGATTTGCAATGTCACAGTCTTCCATGGCCCTGTCGACCGCATGGCTAGCATCTTCGCCGTTATAGACATACCGTCCCATGGAGACGGCTTCACGCACCGTAAACCCGTATTCGATTTTTCCGTTCTGGGGAACAAAACCGAGGATCCTGGCAATTTCTTTCTGCTTCAGTGAACTGACATCCAAACCTTCGACATAGGCAACACCTTCTTGGGGAAGCAACTGTTTGTAAAAATATTTAAGCAACGTGCTTTTCCCGCTGCCATTCGGTCCAGTGAGGGCTACAAATTTATGTTCGGGAATGGAAAGTGAAAATCCTGAAAAAACAGCGTTGTGATGATATCCCCCATTGAGGTTTTTAGTTTCCAGGCTATACATAGCTGTGCCTACCTTTTCTAAGCATCCAGACAAACAGGGGGGCACCAAGCAGTGAGGTGATAACCCCAACCGGCATTTCCCCAGACTGAAGCAGACATCGGCTAAGCGTGTCGCTCCCAAGTAGCAGCAAAGAACCGAGCAGGCTGGTGGGAAGAAGCAGGTTCTTATGGTTTGGCCCGATGAGAATCCTTATTATATGGGGAGCCATAAGGCCTATAAACCCTATTACCCCAAAAAATGAAACACAGGTTGCGACCCCGAACGTTGAAAGCAACAGGAGGAGAATCCTTGCTTTGCCCATCGGCAGTCCACCGCTGAGGGCAGACCCTTCGTCAAGGAGCAGCATATCCAAATCCCTATGCCTGATATATAAGGGGATGATGCAGATCAAAGAACAAACAAAGGTAAAACCTACCTGCGACCAGGTGCTGGATGAAAAACTTCCCAGGGTCCAGAATAGGATCCGGTCATACTGTTCATGGTTGAGAAACATCAACAGTGTCATACCTGCAGATAAGATATAGTTTGCAGCGACCCCGGTAAGGATCAAGGTGGTCTGGCTGACCTTTGTATGGGAACCGATCAGGAAAATGAAAAGGGTGGTGAGCAAGGCTCCTAGCAAGGCAGAGAAGGGGAGTCCCAACACCGAGGCATACCCAAGTGTTATGGCTAGGGCGACCCCAAAGGAAGCTCCGCTCGAAACACCTAAAACAAAGGGGTCAGCCATAGGGTTTCTCAGTGCAGATTGGAAAACCGCACCGGAACTTCCCAGAATGGTCCCGCAGAAAATTGCAGCCAGGACTCTGGGAAGGCGAAGATTGAAAATGATATAAGGAAAGGAAGGGTCTGTCTCATTTCCCAGAAACGTTGCCAAGGTATCAGCAAAGGAAATTTTCGCTGGTCCCAACGTGAGAGATGTAAAACCTAACAGAATGATACAAAACGTAAAGATGGTGGAAAGATGACGTTTCAAAGGGATACCTCAGGGTGGATAGCCTTTGTCAGGGCTATCAGTGCATCGGCGCTCCGGGGTCCCTGCCTGCTCAGCATGTCAGAGTCGACTAGAATAAATGCACCTTTTTTGGTTGCAGACAAATCGCTGTAGGGTTTTGTCGTTGAAAAGAGGGAGAGGGTTTCCTCTGCCGTTTCTCCCCACCTTGGGCTGACAATGATCAAATCGGGATTCTGCTTTACCAGTAATTCCTTGCTATAGGTCCATTTTGTAGCATCCTGGGCAATGTTTATTGCCCCAGCCATGGTAATCATCTGGCTGATAAAGGTATCGCCGGTGGCAGTCCCGTCGAAAGAACCGAAATCGACCATATAATATACCCGGGGTTTACTGAGGTCCTTGCTAGCTTCCAATACTTTTGCAACGTTTCGTTTCATGGAATCGACTAGGCGTTGTCCCTCTGCTTCCTTTCCTATAATCAAGGCAATGTCTTCGATCAAAGCATACGTTCCCTCAAAGGATTCCTGCTTATTGATGCACACTACCTTAATGGAAGCTTTCTGCAGAGCTGTGATCAGCTGGTCGCTTACGAAGGAACTTGCAAGTACCAAATCAGGTCTCAATGCTATGAGTTTTTCAACCGAAGGGTTGTACAGTGTCCCGATACTTGGCAAAGAAGCAACCTCAGCAGGAAAATTGCAATAATCAGTCCTGCCTACAAGCCGGTCAAGTGCTCCCAAAGCTGCTACTGTCTCTGTGACATTCGGGGCCAGGCTTACAATCCTCATTGGTGTTGGTAAAAGAGCTATCTCGTTGCCAAGGCTGTCAATGTACGTCTGTCCTACATTTTTCACCTCTGCCTGAGGTTGTGAGAACAGCGCCAGGTTGCTACTCAACAAGGCTATGCAGATAATCAATAGTTTGCATTTTTTCATAAGGCCCCTTTGGAATAACGGGCATGAACCATACCCAAGCCTATACTCCGTAGGCTTTTCGTAAAAATCTGCGTCAGGTCTCCTGGCTTAGGCATACTCAGAATCTACGACTTCCCGCATCATGCAGTGTCTTTGGTGTAGATTCCCAGCCTTTACAGTGGCGGGACCGCAGGGGCTTTTACCCCTTTCCCTTGGCGTCAGACACCTTATCCTACGATTGTACCATCATGGTGTCAAGCTAATCAGGTTGACCAGAATAAAACCGTAGGATACTATCGCCTTTATGGAATATGCACAGATAGAAATCTATACTGATGGTGGTTGTAGCGGCAATCCCGGTCCTGGTGGCTGGGCTTATGTACTTCGAGCCGATGGCGTTTTTGAAAAAGAGGCCAGTGGCGGATCAAAGGCTACCACCAATAATCGAATGGAACTGACAGCGGTCATCGAGGCTTTGAAGGCCTGTCTTTCCTATAACCCTAAAAAAGTAATCATCAATACCGACAGCCAGTATGTGCGAAATGGGATTACCTCCTGGATTGCCAAGTGGAGAACAAACGGATGGCGTACCGCTTCCAAGGAACCAGTAAAGAACAAAGAATACTGGGTTGCATTGGATACGTTGAACCAACAGCTTCCTGTCACCTACAATTGGGTAAAAGGACATGCTGGCATTGAATTGAATGAACGGTGTGATTCTCTTGTGCGCAATGAAATGGATGCAATTCTCCGGGGGTAGTTCCATGGATTCTGAAAAACCTAGTCTCTGGTCCCTGTATATTTCTTTCGTGAAAATCGGGGGGCTTACCTTTGGCGGAGGGTTGGCCATGCTTCCTATGCTCCAAAAAGAAGTAGTTGAGAAACACCATTGGGCAACCGAAGATGATTTGCTCGATTGCTATGCAGTAGGGCAATGTACCCCGGGGATCATCGCGGTCAATACTGCGACCATGCTAGGCTATAGAAAGCGAGGTATCCTGGGGGGAATCGTCGCCACTTTGGGGGAAGTAACCCCCTCGCTGGTAATCATTACCTTTCTTTCTGCCTTATTAAAGCAGCTTGAAGGGAACCTAATCATGGAGCAGGCTTTTACGGGGATCAGGGTAGCAGTCTGCGTCTTGATAGCGCAAGCAATTTTGAAACTCTACAAGAAAAGCATTATCGACATTCCTACCATCATACTCTGTGCCCTAACAATCATAGGAACTGTTTTTTTAGGTTTTTCCCCTATATGGTTCATTTTTCTGGGTATAACCTATGGTCTTTTGGTGCAAAAACTGAAAAGAGGTAAGGCAAAATGATTTTTTTGAGTCTCTATTTTGCATTTTTTAAGATCGGCCTGTTTGCCATCGGAGGCGGCCTTGCAACCTTGCCCTTTCTCTATGACCTTGCAGAGACCCATCCTCTTTGGCTGACTGCCAAAGACATTGCCGATATGATAGCAATCTCTGAATCAACGCCAGGACCTATCGGTATCAACATGGCAACCTACGCCGGATACTTGACTGCAGGTCCTTTGGGCGGCATTATCGCAACACTGGGTGAAATAACCCCCAGTATCATCATAATCATCGTCATTGCAAGGTTTCTAAGCAAATTCGACCAGAACAAGTATGTCAAAGATGCTTTCTACGGATTACGCGCGGCGGTAATCGGCCTCATTGTGTACGGAGGTTCAAAAGTATTTCTTGTAACGTTATTCCACGGTACCCACCTGCAATACAAAGAGGCAATACTGTTTGTCGTCTTATTTATCCTTGCTCAGAAAGGCAAGAAAGTGCATCCGTTAATCTGGATTCTCATCGCAGCAATCGCTGGAATAGTGTTTAAACTTCAGTAACAGAGTCAAGATAGGCTTCGATCAAGGAATAGGTGTTTTTTTCTCCCTCCAGGATTGCCAGAGTCGAGATAGCCCTTTCCACTTCTTCCTGTCGTTCCAGCAGAAAAGTAGCTTCACTTCGTGCAACGTCTTCGAATCCTTGCTCGAGGGCAAATTCCATCACTGTTGCCCTCAGTGCATAATCCCCTGCATCAAGGCTGATTATTTGCCGGTAAACCTGAAACGCTTCGTCAGTTTTCTTCAATTTTATGAGGGCTGCCGCTTTCGCTTTCAAGAACCGAAGCTTGGCGGGATAAGAATTGAAAGAAACATCACACAGGGTAATTGCATTTTCATATGCACCGCTGGCAAGCAAAACGAGGACCTTGTTATACAGGACCTCGCTGTCTTGCGCATCGATAGCAAGTGCTTTGTCAAAAGCATCCAATGCCATCTCATATTCTCCATTGTCGAGATATACAGTCCCAAGTTCCTTGAGTGCAGCCAGGTCTTTTTCATTTTTCCCCAGACCGGTTGCACAGGAAGCGAGACAAAGTATGCAGACAATGGAGACTATGAAATACTTTTTCACCTTCCGAGTACCGTCTGTTCGATTTCCTTGACCTGTGAGCGGTACAGATTGGTAATCGAAGAACCATAGTCGGCAACAAGCTGGATCATGTTCCGGGGATTGTCTATCCCGTCTTTTCCGTTCAACCTATCGCCTGCATCACCGAGACCGGGAAGAATATAGGCAGCTTCGTTGAGTACAGGGTCCATCCAAAGCGTGTAGACCTCAGCCCCTTCGATTGCCCTGCAGATCCTAAGCGAACCCTTCAAAGCACTGATTACATTGATGAATTTGACAGATTTTGGTTTTATATTGTTATCCTTGAGATATTTGACAATGGTAACCAGTGAACCTCCGGTAGCGTTCATCGGATCTGCAAAAATAAGATCCTTGCCATCGAGTTCCTCCAGCTTGAAATAGGAACGGTCAAGGTCGAGGATATAATCCATATTGGCTTCTTTTTTCGTGTCATCACGTTTGATCTTGAACAAGGCAAACGGCGTTACGAAATTATCTACTGAATATTCTTGTATTTCCTTGCTGATAATCATGCTGGGAAGCAAAGCACCCCGGAGCATAACGCACATGACACTGTTATGGATCAAGGAATCTACATCAGGGATACGGTGAACCGCATAGTTGCGAACCGGTGAGGTTACCGGGGTCTGGGTTATGATACTTCTCTTTCTCGGAAGGGCAGCATCGGCATACACATGGGAAAATAACATTTCATATGCTCTCTGTATGAAATACAAGAACTCTTCATGCTGAGTATCAGGAGATCTCAACTTTGCGATGAGACGGGAGGCTTGTCCGTGTTGTTCCTCAGGGGTCTCAAAGGAATACACATGTATCCCCGGTTCCTCCGAACATACTTCTTTCAGGAATTTCCCGATTTCGGCTGCGCTTTCCACAATACCCCTGCGTGCTTCTTCGAGTTTCATGATATCGGTTGCACTTTCAAGGATGGCACAATGGGTAAGGGAATTCTTGTATAGGGCATCAACGTGAGCAATTTTCTCTTTGTCAGAGTCTTTGAGAAAACCGTCTAGGTCCGTTGCATGCAGTACTATTTTATTCATATTGATATTTTCTCCTGTTCTTCGCAGAATTTTACCCGAACTTTCCCCTTTGCACAAGGAAAGTCAGTTCATATATATCACTATCCTTTGACAGCGCCTGCAGTGACACCTTTGATAAATTGCTGCGACATGAGCAAGTAGAGAAATAACACAGGAATAGCCGAGAGGGTCAACACCGCCAGTACCTTGGACCAGTCTGTCTGATACTGCCCGAATAGCCTGGTAACCCCCAATAGCAAGGTCTTCGATTTTTCTTCATTGATAAAAATCAAAGGAAACCAGAGATCATTCCAGAACGGTATGAGGTTGTATATGGAAACCGTTGCAAGAGCAGGTTTAACCAAGGGAACTATGATAAGGTAAAAAATCCTGAATCGACCTGCTCCATCGATAATCCCGGCTTCAGTGAGTTCCTGGGGGATCTGACGGATAAATTCCGTAAGTATAAAGACCCCTACCGGTATGCCCATGGCAACATAGATGGGGGGAAGAGACCAAATTGTATTGAGCAAATGCATGAACTGCATGATCTCAAGCAATTTTATCGAGGCTATCTTGATGGGAAGCATCATTCCCGCTATCAAAAAGAAATAGAAAAACCTCGACACTTTGCTTTTCCAGTTTGCCAGGGCATAGCCAGCCAGTGCCGAAACGGTTGTCATGACCAGCAGGGAAAGCAGAACTACCACCAGGCTATTCTTGAAATAGTTGATAAAGTCACCGTCTTGAAGTACCGTGACGTAGTTTTGAAAATTCCATTTCTTGGGTATCCAGAAGGGATTTTCGTAAATGGAAAGCCTTGTTTTAAAAGAATTAACAAGGAGAACCCAAAGAGGAAACAAGACAATAAAACACCAGACAACCATAATAAAATGACTGACAACATGACGATTCTGCATCTTGAGGGAATTTCTCATCATAGTGCCCCTCCCTGCGTTTTCTGTAACGTTGGGACAACACCCAAAAGCAATACAAAAAAAGTAATGGTGGCAATTGCAGCACCAAGGCCAGGATCTGGAATACCTATCGGGTGCTGCCCTGCGATACCATAACGGTAAAAGAGCGTTCCAATCAAATCAGTGGAATATCCAGGTGCACCATTCACGTTCTCCATGGCAAACACTACATCAAAGGCATTGAAATTGTTGACGAACGTAAGCACTGCGATCATGCCGACTACCGGTTTTATCAGGGGAAGTTTTATTCTCCAGAACACCTGGGAGGCATTCGCTCCCTCTATCTGCGCAGCTTCCAGACAGTCTTCGCTGATATTTCTCAGTGCGGCTACAAACATCATCGTCGGGATACCCATCCATTGCCAACAGGAGACAAAGGCTACACAGGTTAATGCCGTACTGGAATTGCCAAGCCAGGGCTGCTTGAGAAAGGGCAATCCTATTTTCTCAAGAAAATCGCCTGACCAAACAGGATTGAGCATCAATTTCCATAGATATCCGGTTACCAGTACAGCGAATGTAGTCGGTATGAACAGAATGGTCTGGTAGACTTGCCGGCCTTTCATGGTTTGGTTGGTCAAAATAACTGCGAACAATATTCCCAGGCAGTTTTGGAAAATCAAATGAATACAGAAAAAATACCAGGTATTTGCAAAGGCACCCCAGTATCGTTCAGATATTGTTGCATCGAGAAACAGCTTTCTGAAATTTGCAAAGCCTATAAACGTACGCGCTTGCCCGCTCGTTCCCGTATAGAGGCTAAGCCGAAGGGAATCGAGAAGGGGGAAGGCCATAAAAATACAATAGAATAACAAAGCGGGAATAAGATAGAGAAACCAATGCAAAGAAGATTGTTTTTTTCCGATTTTGTGTTTGGATTGCATGGGTTTTTCCTTGCTAGTCGAAATACCGGGGATGAAAGATGCCCATCCCCGGTTCCGTAATGCTATTTCATCAAAGCCTGGATTGAATCCGCAGCCTGTTTGGGGGTCATCTGGTGTTTCATCACCTTTATGACAGCTTGGTCCATGGGAGCATACAGATTCATCAGAGCCGGCCAGACAAACCGTGCATCGGTTTCCTTACCTGCATTGAGTGCCAAAAACTCGTTTGCATGTACATCATCAAGTTTGATGTTGAATTTGATCATAGGGAAATATCCACTGGGAAGATTCTTGCTGGCAGTGGTTGCCCCTTCTTCGGTGCAAAGCCAGGTAAGGAAGGCCTTGGCTTCCTGGGGGTGGGCAGTAGCGTTATTCATGGTGATTGCCATATCTGGATGGAAACAGATTGCAGTTTTTCTCCCCAAAGGGGCAGGTATTGCGAAAAGGCCCCAGTCAAAGGAAGCATCTTTATAGACACCTGCGGTCCAGCTGCCATCAACGAACATGACAGCTTTCTGGCTATTGAACAAAACCTGACTGTCATTGTAGGTGACCGATTCAAATCCTTGTGGACAATACTGGGCTACTTCTGCCATGGCCTGGAAGGCTGCAACAAAGTTGGCATCATTGAGAGGCAGTTTCCCGCTTTCATATTTCACCCTCTGGGAGGCCCCGCCGATATAGTTTGGCAACAGGCCCAAAAAGAAGGTTTCAAAGATGTCCCATTCATCTGCAAGCCCGTTTGCCAGAGGAGTATAACCCTTTGCTTTCAGCTTGGCATTGAGAGCTAGGAAATCTTCCCAACTCTGGGGAATGGAGAGCCCTTCCTTTTTGAAGATATCCTTATTGTAATAGACGGCATGGGAAACTGCGGCAAAAGGAACGGCAAACATTTTTCCGTCACTCATCTGCCAGGGAGCCAGATTCGATGCAGTAAAGTTTTCCTTGAGCCCGCTAATATTCGAACAATCATAGAAATACCCAGCATTGAACAGTTCCTGCCCTGCAGCATAGCTTCTCGCATACATAAGATCGGGACCGGTTTTGCTATCAAGTTGAAGACGTAAGGTCGCATTGTAATCAGGGGGATTGGTAGGCTGGAACTTGATAGTTACGTTTGGTGCAATTTTCTTGTATTCACTGAGCAGCCTATTCATCTGTTCGACATCATCGGTTCTCCAGGAACCCATGGTGAGGACAACCTGTTCACCCATAGCATCTTTTGTTCCTTGGGCTGTGAGAGGCACAACCAAGCCGAGAAGCAACATCAGAATGACAAAATACCGTACATTTTTTTTCATTGCCAAAAACTCCTCTTGTGTGATGATACTTACATCTTTTTTGAGTATACCACCGAATGAATGAGCAAGAAAGCTTATGCTCATGGTAATATTTTTATTAAAACAATGAAAAATGAATTTTCATGAATCGCCAATATGAAAAACCTTTTCTCTGAGTGGCGACAAACCTTTTGTTTTTTGGTAGACTCAATTAATCTTCTGAAACGAGGTGTACAATGAATCTAGTGTTTCTCGGCCCTCCGGGAGCCGGCAAGGGAACAATCGCTTCCCAGGCAAAAACCCATTATGACATTCCCCATATCTCCACGGGGGACTTGTTCCGTAACAATATCAAGAATGAGACAGAGCTTGGCAAACAAGTCAAGGCAATCCTTGCAAGCGGAAACCTGGTTCCCGACAGTGTAACCATCGCCATGGTAAAAGACAGGCTCAGTGAAGATGATGCCAAAAAAGGATTTATCCTTGATGGCTTTCCCCGCACCATTGCCCAGGCTGAGGCTCTCAAGGAAATGACCGGGCTTGACGCCGTGGTAAACTTTGTGTTGGATAGGGAAGACATCGTCAAACGTCTCAGCGGGCGCAGAGTCTGCAAGAGTACCGGAAAAACCTACCACATCATATACAGCCCACCCAAGGTAGAAGGTATCGATGATGAAACCGGCGAGAGCTTGATCCAACGGGATGACGATAAAGAAGAGGCTATCATCAACAGGCTTGCAGTCTATGACAAACAGACTGAGCCCCTTATTGCCTATTATCGCGAGAAGGGAATCCTTATCGATATCGATGCAAAACCAGCTCCTGAGGAAGTCTTTGCCTCCATGGTCAAGCTACTCCAGAAATAACAAGTCTTTACCAGACAACGAAAACAGTCTTTCCTTGTATAGAGGAAGGCTGTTTTCATACTCCTGCATTACAGTGAATCATCTTCAGCAGGTTTCCTTACCATTCTTTTTATTTTATCGGCTTGCATTTTCAGGTGCTCAAGCTCCTCTTCGTCTCCAAGCTTTCCACTTCTGCCATAGATTCCTACAAGTTGAGAAAACTGCTCTGCCTTTTGCTGGCTGTTCGCTCCTTTCTCCATTCTCCAGGACCAGTTATGTTGTCCACAGGTAGAAGGTATGTTCATCCTGGCCTCAGAACCAAGGGACAATATGTCCTGCATCGGAAAGATTGCATATTTTGCATAGCTAGCCATAATTGAGCGGATCATTGCCCATGCCAGATGCTTATCGCCACAACCAAAGTACCGTTTTACCCTAAGCTTGTCTTTGCCCTCAAGATTTTCAAACCATCCCTTCACCGTATCATTATCATGGGTTCCTGTGTAAGCTACGCAATTATACGGATAATTGTGAGGCAGAAAGGTATCATGAGGATTTGGCCAGTCTGCCTTATCACGGGAGAAACCGAACTGGCAGATCCTCATACCCGGAAAACCGTTGGTTTGCCGGAGCTCTTCGACTTCTGCGGTAATGAAACCCAAGTCCTCTGCGAGGATTGGCAAAGAACCCAACTGCTTTTTAACCTCGGAAAAGAAGTTTTTTCCCGGTGCTTTTACCCACTTGCCATTTTCAGCCGTCTTATTCCCATAGGGAACTTCCCAATAGGATTCAAACCCACGGAAATGGTCAATCCTGAGTATGTCCGTTTGGTGGAACATAGAACGGATTCTTTGCATCCACCAATGATAATTGTCATTTTTCATTTTCTTCCAGTCATATACCGGATTGCCCCACAGTTGACCTGTGGTACTGAAAAAATCGGGAGGAACTCCACTCACACCCTTGTAATGCCCTTCCTTATCAGTCTTGAACAACTCGATATGACTCCAGGTATCTACGGAATCGGGCGCGACAAATATGGGGATATCGCCCACGATGGAAACCTCATGTTCGTTTGCATAGGATTTAAGCGCCTGCCATTGTTTCTCAAAGAAATACTGGAGAACCTTCCATACCGCAATCTGTAAGGGAAACCGGTCTCTGATAACTTGTAAGGCAGCAGGGTCGCGATCGCCTTCCTCACGGTTCCACACGCTGAACCACCTTGAATCCTGATACCGTTCATAGAGAACCATAAAAAGGGCATAGTCTTCCAACCAGTAACGATTATCATTGCAGAACGTTTCAAATCCTTCTTGATCCTTGCCTTCTGTCAAAAAGGCCTTGGCCGCCTTTTTCAAGAGAGGAAGTTTCCAGGCATCCACCATGGAATAATCGATATGGTCGGAAGGGAAGGGAGGCGGGGAAGCAACATCTTTTTGTGAAAGCAAACCTTGTTCAGTGAGCAGGTCTAAGCAAAGCAACTGTTCATTACCTGCAAAGGTGGAACGCGCGGCATAAGGAGAATTGCCAAAGCCAGTGGGCCCAAGCGGTAACACCTGCCACAACCTGACATCGGCCATTTGCAAAAAATCAACGAATTCATAGGCAGTTTTCCCAAAATCCCCGATCCCATATGATGAGGGCAGGGAAGTAGGATGCATCAAAATACCTGAATAACGACGATCTGATGAGTTCATATTTCTTCCTTTACCCCTGCAAGGGACTGACGGTTGATTATAGTGAACGGAATTTCCATATGGGTGGACCCCAGAGAGTCCCCGTTGATCATACAAAACAGTGCTTCTGCGGCAAGATACCCTTTTTCCCCGGCAGGCTGGTCGATAGTAGTCAAAGCAGGGGAGATAAGCTGGGCTTCAATGATATTGTCAAACCCGACCACAGAGACATCGTTCGGAACAACAATCCCATGTTCCCTGAAATAGAGTATACACCCGATTGCAACGATATCACTCATCGTAACAACGGCAGTAGGCTGTTTATTCAGCTTTGAAATAAGATGACCGGTATGCTTGCCATCCTCAAGGGTACATTCACTAACCACCTGGAAAATCGGACTATCTTCACCATAGAGGGAAAGCCCATATTCATTAAGGGCTCTCTCATACCCACGTTTCCTTCGTTTGGGAACACTTGCCTCAAATTCATCAGAGGCAAAAGCATCTTCACTGAGACTTACGATGGCAATATTCCTGTGCCCTTGTTCCAATACCAGTTTCATGATTCTATAGGCAGCCTGTTCATCCTGGATGTTGACAGAGGGCATACCTTCAGAGGGGGTTCCGTCAATGGTAACAAAGGGAATCTTCCTGGTCTTCATAACATCAACGATATCCATACCGACTTGCATACCCATAGTGATCAGACCATCGACAGCTGCTGATCGTACTGCATCGGTAATACTTTCGTTCAACGGCGGGATCAACGTAAGGGTATATCCATATTTCTGGCATACGCTCCCGATTCCTTGAATGACTTGCAGCGTATACGGATTACGCATGGAGTAATGGATAATCTGGGGCAGCAGAAATCCAATGCTCAAATGCCGTCGAAGGGAAAAATTCCTTGCCATCGGGTCCGGGATGTACCCAAGCCGGTTGGCAGTGTCTAGAATGACCTCGGCGGCTTTCTTGCTGATCCTTGAAGGAGTGTTGAAAGCAAAGGAAACAGCAGTTTTCGAATATCCACTTTCCCGCGCAATATCTTTGATTGTAGGACGTTTTTCACTCTTTTCGTTCTGTTCCATCGCTAATTCCTTCTCAATAGGAGATATTGGTAAGGTCCAACGATAAACGGAGAACCATTGAGTTGCACATCCCTTTGACTAAACACTTCCGTATAGGAGCCGAAAGCAGGGTAATCCAGGATTATTTCCTTCTGGTATTCGCTGAAATTGGCAATAACCAAGTGCTTTTCTCCCCGTTTCACCGCAATCACCGAAATTTCGTTTGTAGAAATCACTTTCTCTTCGGTAAAAGAGCTAAAATCCTTCTCCTGTGCACGGTAGGCTGATAAGGTCTGTAGAGTCGTCCAGACCAAAGCTGCGTCAGAATCCTGAGGTTTGGAAAAATGTGTTTTTTCCCAATCAAAGTAAGGGCGATGCACATTCCTGCTGTCATTCTGCAGTGCAGGTACCATCTTATAGGAATAGTCATTAAGCTGGGCTATTTCATCGCCGCTGTAGAGAACCGTTATCCCTTTACAGAAATATATGAACGAATGGGCAAGCAACAGACGTTTGATCGCCAACTCCTTCTGGTACTTGTCATGTGTTTTATCTGCCCTTTCAAGCCCACAGAGCGAGGCAGAAGTCCCGCAATTGCGTGCATCAAGGGTCTTCTGGTTGAATTCATACAATTCCCCAAGGGAAAAAGACCCTTCGAACGTTCCGTGGTAGAAGGAAATCAAGAACTGCGTATGTTCAAAAGGGGAGAATCCCAAGTCCCGTAAATCCCCATACTCAATTCCCCAACCAATGTCATCATGACAGCGTAGGTAATTGACCCAGCAGGAAGAGGGAGGGATATCGGTAGGAAGTTCAGTGAGACACTTCTGCAAAAGCCTGGTGTCGCGTGTGGCAAGCGAATTCCACATCTGAACCATCAGCGATACATTATATAGCAAATGACATTCGGGTGCGGCTGTTGTCCCGAAATACGCGGCAACTTTTTTCGGAGACATGACCACTTCGCCTTTTATGATACAGCAAGGTGCAACAATCTCCAAAGCGAGGCGGAATAATCTGATAATCCAATGCACCTGTGGCAGGTTTCTGTTTGGACTTCCCCATTGTTTCCATATATAGGGGATGGCATCAAGGCGAAAAACCTCGACCCCAAGGTTCGCAAGGTACAGCACATTGTCGAGCATCGAGAGGAGCACCTCAGCATTGCCATAATTCAAATCCCACTGGAAATTGTTGAAAGTCGTCATTACATAGCAATTACAATCGGGAAGGTAGGTGAAATTCCCTGGTGCCTGCTGGGGGAAAACTTCCTCTGTCGTTGCTTCATAGGCATCTACCTCTGCTTTGTCAAAGACAAAGAAATACCGTTTTTGATCCTCTTTGCTTCCCTGCCTTGCAGCAAGTGCCCAGGCATGGGTGTCAGCGGTATGGTTCAATACAAAATCAAGGCAGACACTGATCCCAGCTTTCCTGCATTCTGTTGTCAGGTGTATAAAATCCTCAGTAGTCCCGATTTTCGGGTCAAACGATTTGAAATCCTCAACTGCGTATCCACCATCATTGTGTTCTTCTGGCATACGGCTACAAGGCATTAGATGCAGGTAACGAACACCACAGGAAACAAGATACGGAATTTTTTCTACAAGACCACGAAACGTAGCATTGAACTTATCGGTATAGAGCATTTGCCCTAGTATGGTACTATCCATGTACCAGAGGGGGGTTTCAAGCCTCTCTGCATCCAATTGTTTCAAATCATTGTTTCGCTGGCTGTAGCGCTTTCTAAGCATGGTGAAAAAGGCTTCTGGAGAACAATTGGGATACATTTTTTCCCAGAGGTTTTCAATTTCACTTCTTTTCTCATGTAACCTGGAAGACAGTGTAGATTTCATAGCTGGTATCAACTCTTTATTGCACCATCGCTGATGCCTTTGATGATAAATTTTTGAAGCAAGCACTATAGGTTGCTGCTTTTTCAAACCAAGCGGTATCCCTAGCTGCAAACTGAAAACCATTCGCTATCAGGAAAAACGAACAGAAAGGCCAAACTCTTTTGCATCGCTTCTATGTATGGATTTCAAAAAACTTTTAATGGCTTACAAGGTACGGTTTTTCTTGAAAACACTGCTTACCTACTGTAATATGATCCTATACTAAACCGGTTTTCTAAACCAGTCAACAATATTTTTATATGACATATATACACTTGTGGAGGTACTATGGAACATTGGATGACAAAGATAGACAGCATGGTCTCAAAAACCTATGTACATCCCCTTTATCCTAAAAAAGGGCAGAACGTTACACTCAGTATCTTGATTCTTGAACCTACTGTGCAACTTGCAGTGTCCCTTGTTGCCTTTGCCAAAGGCGGGATGTATACCATTGCTTGTACGAGGGATGATAGAAACTATTACCATGCTGAAATCGAAATGCCAGAAAAAGAGGATCTCTTTTGGTATTTTTCACTGGTTTCACCTATAAAAGCCTATTATTACAGCAAGCTCGGTTTGCAAGGTTCCATTCCATCCTTCCACGACTGTTTCCGCCTCATTGCTGATTTACAGATGGCAAGCTGGGTCTCAGGTTCCACGTGTTATCAGATTTTTCCCGATCGCTTTCAAAAAGGCGACGCATCCTGTGGAGCGAAACCGGGACAATATTCATTCGACGGCGGGTCGGTCACTGTCCATAGTTTTGATGAAAAACCTTTGGATTTTGAACAGGGACGATGTCTTGATTTTTTCAATGGCGATCTCAAAGGCATAGAGAATGCCATTCCCTATTTCAAGGCAATCGGAGTAAACACCCTCTATCTGAACCCTATCGGGGTTTCAAAAACTACCCACCGCTATGATTGCTGTGACTTTTTTCATATCGATGAAAAACTGGGCGGAGATGAAGCTTTTGCCAATCTTTGCAGGAAACTGCATGAAAACCATATGAAAATCATCGTAGACATATCGATCAACCACACGGGGACTGCCCATCCTTGGCTGCAAAAAGCCATTACCGATAAAAACTGCCTGGAAGCATCCTATTATTATATACAAAAGGATGGATCGGTAGCTTGCTGGCAGGATGTACCGACTTTGCCACAGCTTAACTATAACAGCCAGGACCTCAGGGACCTGATGTACCGAAAAGCGGACAGTGTTATGAGAAAGTTTCTTGCCGAGCCTTTTGCCCAGGATGGTTGGCGCCTTGATGTTGCCAATGAAGTCGGGAGAAGGGGGAAGGACCAGTTGTGCCAGGAAATATGGAAAGAAGTACACGCTGCTGTAAAAACTGACAATCCAAAAGCGTACCTGGTAGGAGAAAACTGGTCAGACGCTTCTTTCTATCTGCAAGGAGATCAATGGGATGCAACGATGAACTACCTTGGTTGTTCAAGGCCGTTGCGCTCCTGGATGGGGGAAACCGACCGCTTTATGTGCAGCGGTTGGGGGCATAACCCATCACCTACCGTTCCTTACACAGGATTTGAACTTGCCCAGGCCCTTGAAAGCCAGCTTGCAAGCCTGCCTCCACAGATGTGGTACCTGCAGATGAATCTTTTAGACAGCCACGACACCCCCCGTCTGCACAACAACAAGGATATTTTCGACTGGGACATCTATAGCGGATGCGTAATGCTCATGTTCCTTTTGCCGGGGATGCCAAGCATCTATTACGGCGATGAGGTAGGACTGGAAGGACCCTATGGTTCTGTTGAATCCTCGCGATATCCGATGCAATGGGACAGAAAAAAATGGGATACACGGTTTTCTTCCCTCTATGCTGACTTGGGGGTAATGCGCAAGCGTTATGCAAAACTGTTGGCCTTTGGAAGCTGGAAAATAGCCTACATTGACAATGAGACCATTTGTTTTGCACGCTACGATGAAGAACAGGCCCTATTGGCAATTCTCAATAGGGCAGAGAATGCGAAAACCATTACCATTTCCAATGGGATTTTGAGAATCAAACAGGTAGGGAAGGGTCAAACCGTAAAGGTCAATGATGACGCTCTTACAATAGATCTTCAGGCCAAGCAAAACTGCATCCTAAAATGCTCCTGTTGAAAACAATACCGATCTTTATCTTGCCCCCGCAGATCCGGGGGCAATTATTTTGAAGGAATGCATACATTGTTCTGAAAAATTATAAAAAAATAATTTGACAAGGAAAGCCCTGTCTGATATTACTTAATTCATTGAATGAAATATTAATTTCAGGAGGACCCGAACATGAAGAAGACGTTTGTTGTGTTGCTTATCATGTGTTTGTTGGCCGGTTCTGCAATCTTTGCAGCCGGAACAAAGGAATCTGGGGCAAGTAGTGATGGGAAAATTCATCTCAGGACCTACATGCAGATTGAGCCAGCCGATTCTCAGTATGCAGGCCATAATGCGATTATGGAAGGTTTTGCGGCTAAATACCCCAATATCGTTTTGGACAGTGAATATGCCAGTGGCGAATCCTTCCACCAGAAGTTCCAGGCAATGGCTGCCAGTAAACAAATGCCGGATGTATTCACCGTGTACGGTGGAGCAAGAACCGGGTATATCACCGAAGCAGGACTTGCCATGGATATCGGCAAAGAATATCTGACCGATGATTTCAAAAGCCAGTATTCTGCCGCCACTTGGTCTGCACAGGGGATGAATGGGGAATTCTGGATGGTCCCTCCTTCACTTGCCGTCTGCCATACCGTATATAGCAATGATGCCATTTTGAAACAACTCGGCCTTACCTTCCCGGAAACCTATGCCGAATGGCTTGCCCAGGTCCCTGTGATCAAGGCAGCTGGATTCTATCCGGTTTCCATGGGAAACAAGGATCAGTGGGTTGTCAATTCATGGCTTTTGAGCCTGCTTGTCGATCGCCTTGGCGGTCCTGAATGGTTTATGAAGGCGGCTAAGGGACAAGCATCCTTTACCGAGAAACCGTTTGTCCGTTCACTTGAAATCATCAAGGAAATGACCGACAAAGGAATGTTTTCCCCAGGTGTAAACCAAATGTCCAACAGTGAGGCCGACCAGGAATTCTACCAGAAAAAGAGTGTGTACCTGATCGATGCCGGCTGGAGAACCAGTGGGATGGATAAAGACCTTTCTGCCACCATGCAGAACGGAATCTCTATGCATGTATTCCCTGCAATTGCAGGTGAAGTAAGACACAACACCTCAACGGCTACTGTCAGTGAAGGCTTCGGTATCAACTCCGCACTCAAGGGCACCGAGAAAGCCGATGCAGCCTGGAAGTTCATCCAATATTATACCGGTAGCGAAGGCGCAGCCATCAGGGCACAGCATGGTGAAGTACCAACCTACAAACTGGACCTGAACAGTATTAAACTTGCAACCATGCAGGCCAAATTCGCACAGTTCCAGAGCACGCACGAAATGGGCTATGTATTTGATGCAGTGATGGGTAGCGAAGGGGTATCGATGTTGAACCAAGATATCCAGGCTATGATGCTTGGAAATGGAACACCTGCCGATATTGCCGCTACATATGAAGCTTATGTCGCCAAGAACGACTCAAACCGCATCTAATCCTTTTATCCTGCCGGGAGGGGAGACAGAACCCATCCCGGCTTATCCTTACAAACCACAGGAGGTAATACCCATGCTGCAGAACAGAAACAAACACCGTGCGTACCTGTCATTGCTGCTTCCCGCGTTTCTGATCTACATTGTAATCATTATTTACCCGATCCTGATGAGTTTCGGACTTTCTTTTACCAAATGGAAACATTTCCAGATGGTCGGATTCGTAGGAATTTCCAATTATCTGGACATCTTCAAGGATCCATCATTCTTGAAATCCCTTGCAAACAATATCCAGATAATGCTCATTTCTGTATTGGGGCAAATACCGCTTGGGATAATGCTTGCCTATCTGCTCTACAGAAAATGGGTGAAAAAGGAAAAATTCTTTGAAATGATAATTTTCCTTCCCATCACTATCAGTTCCGTAGTAGTTGCCCTTTTATGGAACAGGGTTTTTTCCCCTGTCGGAATCTATACCTCTTTGGTTCGTTCCATAACAAACAACCCTGACTATATCGTGAAAATATTTGAGAACAGAACCTTTGCAATGGTTCCAATCCTCATTGTTCTGCTTTGGCAACATACAAGTCTGTATATGGTAATTTTCCTTGCCAATCTGCAAAGGATTCCCACAAGTGTCTTCGAAGCGGCTACAATCGATGGCGCCAAGGAATCGACCATCATTACCCATATAGTCCTGCCAGCTTTGGCCAATGTTATTTTTACCTGTTCTGTATTGGCAATAAGCGGAAGTTTGAAAAGCTTTGACTTAGTCTATGCGATGACTGCAGGAGGTCCCGTGGATTATACTTCCGTCATGGCTTTGTATTTGTATAAACAGACCTTTACGTTCAATAACTATGGGTACGGAAGTGCCGTTTCCATTATTATTGTCATTCTGAGTGTAGGGTTGATTTCCCTTGTGCGCTGGATCTACTCCAAAGCGCAGAAAAAATACGAATAGGGGAGGATCAGACATGGTTGCTTTACAGAACAGAAATCAAAAAATATCCAAAGGTTGGACTATTTTCTCCTACATGTTTTTGATTGCCTTTACTTTTCTTACCCTAGCCCCCATTGCATGGATGACCTATTCTTCCTTCAAACTGAATGGGGAAATAATGCTCAGACCGCTTGGTTTTCCCCAGAATCCTACATTGGAAAACTATAGGAAGGCATTTGAATATGGGAATTTGGTAAATGCCTTCAAAAATAGCATGATGTATTCGTTTGTCTCAACGTGTCTTACCGTTTTGCTTTCGATAGCAGCAGGTTTTTCCCTGACAAAATTCGGATATAAAAGTTCCAAATTCTACATGGGGGCCTTTACGCTTGGTCTGCTGATAACGGTCAACTCGGTAATCACCCCTTTGTTTATAATGGAAACCAATAGCGGATTATATAATACCCGCCTTGGGGTTATATTGCCTTACATAGCTTTTGGACTTCCCATGGCTGTGTTGATCGCCGTTTCCTACATCAAGGGGATTCCAGACGCCCTTATAGAGGCGGCGACCCTTGACGGGGCCAGTTACCAATATATTTTCTGGAACATTATCCTCATCCTCTCGACACCAGTGATGGCTACCATTGCAGTGTTGAATTTTCTGGGAAACTGGAATGAATTTCTTTTGGTCTTTACGCTTACTTCCGGAGAAAACATGCGTTCTCTCCCTGTTTCGATCAATTCCTTTGCAGGAAGACTCAACCAGGACTATGGCCTGCAGTTCTCTGCGTTGGTAGTAGGGACGATACCAATGTTTGCGTTTTACCTACTGGCACATAATGCCTTGGTAAAGGGTTTCGGGGAAGGGGCAATCAAAGAATGATCGGGTCAAACATTTTTAGGTTTATTAATGGCCCAAAGACAGGTATTCTGGAAAAGTCTAGTTTTAAGGAGAGTTTGTAACATGAGTAGTAATCAGGAAAAAAATCCTGCAATCAAGATAGAGGTTTGCCTGGAATCGGTTCAATCGATTTTGGAAGCTGAAAAAGGCGGGGCTGACCGCGTAGAATTCTGTAGCGACTTGTTTGAGGGTGGGCTCACTCCAACCCTTGGTGCTTTTCGCACTGCACGCAAATATACAAAGATTCCTATGAATGTAATGATTCGCCCCCGGGGTGGAGATTTTTGCTATAGTGATCTCGAATTTGAGACCATGCTCGAGGATGTGAGATTGTTCAAGAGTGAAGGTGCAAATGCCATTGTGTTCGGAATTCTTACCAGTGATGGGGAAATCGACATGGAACGTTCACGTTTACTCATCGAAAATGCGAGGCCGTTACCGGTTACCTTCCATCGGGCGTTCGACATGACACGCGATGGATTTGTAAGTCTGGAGAAGCTTATCGAGCTGGGAGTAGACAGAGTGCTTACCAGTGGACTTGAGCCAACGGTTCCAGAAGGTGCCGATATGCTTTGTGAATTGGTAAAGAGGGCAGGAGATCGAATTATAATTATGCCTGGCTGCGGTATTTCCGAGAGAAACTTTGCAAAGATGAAAAAAATCATCGGTGCAAAGGAATACCATGTTTTTCTTCCCAGTGAGATTCCTTCCGCTATGCAATACCACCCAGAACATATCTACATGGGAGGCGTATTAAGACAAAGTGAGTTCACTCTTTCCCAGACGAATTTTGCACGTGTAGGGTATGTGAAGGGTTTGTTATGAAAATAGTGGGTAATAGCCAATACCAGAAAGGGGCCAATGGACTTTTGATATTGAACCTGCTGCGCAAATATCCTTGCAGCAGGGTTCAGATTGCCCATGAACTCGGTCTTCAGAATTCTACGGTTACCTATAGCGTCGCACGGTTACTTGAAAATGGTACTGTGCGCGAAGTGGAGACTGAAAAGCCAGAAGTCCCTGAGGTGACAAAGATCGGAAGAAAACCAAACCTGGTGGGACTCAACCCTGATTTCGGAAGGATTATCGGAATAGAGATGATGAGCGGATTGTACAGGGTCTGCATCTGTGACATCTGCGGCATGGTCCTTGTAAAGGAAGAATTGCACTATGCAAAGAAAAACAGCCCCTTTCAGGAACTCGTTGCAGAAGCCCTTGGCATTGCCTCCGCCAAGTGTGGCAACTTTCCAATCCTCGGTGCCTGCATTGCCGTTCCGGGGATTGTTCACGATGGAAACACTTGCATCGAGGAGTGTTGGACCCATGACCTTAAAAATGTCGAGTTCAAACCTTTTTTGCAAACATTCCCGTTTCCCGTCCTGTTTGAAAATGATGCCAATTGCTGTGCATTGAAATATATGTTCAACAGGGATGACCAGAATGATAATTTCTTCTATCTGCTGGCACGTAAGCATGACAGTGAGGTCGTCCCTGCAGGCATTCCTACCATTGGATTGGGCCTTGGCCTGGTCGTACATGGCAAACTGATACGAGGAGCGTCATCTCGTTCGGGAGAATATCGTTCTTCAAGGCTTATGGGTACGAAGTCTAATGGACAAATAGATCTTACTGAAGAACAACTGAAAAATCTCGATACAGATGCCTCAATTCAACGCGACCTTATAAAAAGGGTGTTTGCGGATTTGTTTTGCGCTATCAGCATCTTCGACCCAAGCAATTTCTATGTTGGCGGATTCTTGACTTCGCTCCCGTATCGCTATGTGTTGGGTGATGTACTTTCCCATGAATTGCAGGACGATTGGTTTGAAACAAAATGGGAAGGTGAAATGATATTGGTCCATGACACCCTTTTCGATCCTGCAGAAGGTGCTGCCGACAAGATTCTTGAATTACTGTTCAAGGTTCCCCATGTGGGGAGCTCTGAACCTGACCTACGTCAATGGAATGCCCTTTTAAACGGCATTATCTAGTTCTTGGAGGATTTTTATGTCTAAACGGGTATTGGTTGGTGGTATGCATCATGAATCGGATACATTCAATCCCATCATCTGCGGGGAAAAGGATATTTGGGTTCTGCGCGGACAGGCTTTGCTCGACCACAAGGGAGAGGATTCTGTAAGTGGGGCGATTGCTATGCTGAAAGAGGCAGGATATGAGGTGCTGCCCTCGTTGATTGCCAGGGCTGTGCCAAACGGCATATGGGACCGTAACTTTTATGAAGCGCTCAAGGAGGAATTCCTTGGTAGCATCAGAAAAGCCCTTCCCCTCGATGCACTTTGCCTATCGCTCCATGGTTCAATGCGAGTGCAGGGTATAGGAGAAGCAGAGGGTGACTTGCTTAGGGCAGTCAGGGAAATCTGTCCCGAAATCCCAATTTTCAGTTCTTTGGACATGCATGCTACCGTAACCAAGGCAATGTTGGATAACTGCAATGGTTTTGTCGGATACAAATGTGCTCCCCATACCGATACCTATGAGACAGGTATCCATGCTGCTTGTATGACCATAGCAGCATTGGAAGGGAAGTTGCAGTGCAAAATGGCTGCAGTGCATATTCCTATTCTAATCGCCGGGGAACAAAGTGAAACAAGCGTTGAGCCAATGCTTTCCTTGATGGCCAGCCTCAAGGCAATAGAACAGAGAGAAGGTATCATATCTTGTTCCTATCTGCTTGGGTTCCCATGGGCTGATGTCTTAGAAAATGGCGTGACCGCTCTAGTCGTTACAAAAGATGACCAGAAACTTGCTGACGATACAGCAAAGGAATTGGGTACCCTGTTCTGGGAAAATCGTTATTCGTTCGGGTTCTATAATGAGACCCATGAAAGTGCAGACGCAATCAGGGAAGCAGGTAACAGCATACGCCAAGGAATATGGCCTGTGGTTATCAGTGATAGCGGGGACAATCCCACCGCCGGCTCTTCCCAGGATGTAACCAACTTCCTCAAGCTCATTCTTTCAGATCCTGTACTCTCCTGTCTCGATCCCCCTCTTTGTTACCAGGGCTTTTATGACAGCGAGATAACATCCCTTGCCTTGAAGGCAGGTAAGGGGAAAACCATTGAAGGTTTGCTTGGTGCCAAATTTGATACAAAGACCAGTTCGCCCCTTCCTATCAAAGCATTGGTCAAGGAAGTCGTGCCCCATTGGCAGGGAGCACAGAATAGCGACCTGGCCTTGCTTTCTGTCAATGGAGTCGATGTGGTGGTGACAGGATCCCATGTTGGGTGCTATGACCCTGAAATGATGCGGGTGCTTGGATTGGCTCCTGAAAAATGCAAATGTATTGTGGTAAAGCTGGGTTATCTTGAACCGGAAATCAGGGCAATCGCCAAGAGGTCTATGCTTGCCCTCACCGATGGGAGTACAAATGAAATTTTCAGTCGGCTTCCCTATGTAAACCTACAACGTCCCATCTTTCCCCTTGACCAGGATTTTGAAGCTTCCCTCTCGTTGATTATTTGAAAAGGGTACAAAATATTGGATAAGACCTCTCAATTGCCAGGAATTTGAGAGGTCTTATTTATTTGCAACATTTTATGATAAATTTGTTGCGAAATTCTGTCCCAACCCTTGCACAAGCAAGCAAAAGTATGCAGAATTTGGTGCCATAACACGACAGGAGAGTCAAATCATGGCATTCTATTTCGAAGAAGCTTCCCATACGTTCAGCGAATATCTTTTAGTCCCAGGCTACTCAAGCGAAAAGTGTATTCCCCCAAATGTATCACTTGATACGCCTTTGGTCGCCTACAAGAAAGGCGAAGCACCTTCCTTATCTCTCCATATTCCCATGGTCAGTGCTATCATGCAATCGGTCAGTGGCGAGAAAATGGCCCAGGCACTGGCTCGCGAAGGTGGCTGCTGTTTCATCTTTGGATCCCAGCCTATCGAGGAAGAAGCCGCCATGGTTGCCAAAGTCAAATCTTTCAAAGCAGGGTTTGTTCCCAGTGACTCAAACATCAAACCGGAGCAGACCCTTGCCGATATCATTGCATTGAAAACAAGACTGGGCCATTCAACCATAGCCGTAACAGACGACGGTACACCCAACGGTCTTCTCATGGGGGTCGTTTCCAGCCGTGACTGGAGACCGAGCAGAATGGCCTTGGACACGGTTGTTTCTTCGTTCATGACTCCTTTCTCACGCTTGGTCTATGCCAGGGAGCCGGTCACGCTCAGTGAGGCCAATGATATTCTCTGGGACCACAAACTCAATAGCCTACCTGTCGTAGACAAAGACAACCACCTCAAATACTTTGTATTCCGCAAAGACTATGACAGTCACAAGGAAAACCCAAACGAATTGCTTGATGCCCAAAAACGGTATATCGTTGGTGCAGGAATTAACACCAGGGACTATGAAACCAGGGTACCTGCTTTGCTAGCTAGCGGTGCAGATGTCCTTTGCCTTGATTCTTCAGAAGGATTTTCGCAGTGGCAGAGACTGGCACTTACTTGGATCCGTAAGACCTATGGCAACTCAGTAAAGGTTGGTGCAGGAAATGTCGTTGACGCCGAAGGATTCCGTTTCCTTGCCGAAAGCGGTGCCGATTTTGTAAAGGTTGGCATTGGGGGTGGTTCCATATGTATTACAAGAGAAACCAAAGGTATTGGACGGGGACAGGCAACGGCGATTATCGAAGTTGCGAAAGCACGTGATGAGTATTTTCAGGAAACCGGTATCTATGTCCCGATTTGCTCCGATGGGGGAATCGTCCTTGATTACCATATGACACTGGCCCTTGCCATGGGTGCCGACTTTATCATGTTGGGAAGGTATTTTGCCAGGTTTGATGAGAGTCCGACTGAGAAAGTAAATATCAATGGAAGCTATATGAAAGAATACTGGGGTGAAGGATCGGCCAGGGCACGCAACTGGCAGCGATATGACCTCGGCGGTGATAGCAAACTCTCTTTTGTAGAAGGCGTTGACTCCTATGTTCCGTATGCCGGCCCCCTTAAAGACAATGTGCAACTGACCCTCAGTAAAATCCGTTCTACAATGTGTAACTGCGGTGCCTTGACCATCCCAGAATTGCAGCAAAAGGCCAAATTGACATTGGTGTCGTCTACAAGCATCGTTGAAGGTGGAGCGCATGATGTCCTGCTCAAGGACAACCATGAATTGCAGAAAAAATAGGTTAATTGCGTTTTGGAATACCATTGCAGATATGATATACTGATGAGACTTCTTTAAAATCAAGAAATCAGGATGTATATAACGTGGCAGAAGGGAAACCGGATAATTCGAGACTTTCAAATACCCCTGTATCAATCAACAACCTACCCGGAGGGGTAGGTGTATTTGAATTTGGAGAAGACTGCAAAGCCACCTACTTGAGCAAAGGGATTTCTACACTTTTCGGTTACTCAGACCAGGAATTTCAAAATTGCCTGGACCTGGATTTATTTTCCATGGTTATTGCCTCGGAGAGGAAAAAACTGGAACTATGTTTGCAGGAAGCGAAAAGAACCCTTGGCGAAATTGATATAGAAATCAGGCCGTTCAGAACTGGTGGTGCCAGATGGGTTCGCCTGCAGGGAAAGTTCTCACGGTTCCAGGATGAAAACCCTATTTATTATTTTGTTGCATCCGATATTACCAGCACAAAGGAAAATAGCCTGTTACTGGAACAGCAGAATGCAAAATTGAATCTGGTATTTGCAAATTCAACGTTTGAAATGTGGGAAGTCAACCTAAAAACACATCATGTTACTACGTTGACCAGGACTATCCTCGGGGGCCAGGACCCCTTGGAATTTGACAACCCCGTACAATTTCTATCTGAGAGCCAACTAATCCACCAGGATTACATACCTTCTTTGCAGGACGACTTCAAGGCCCTGGAAGAAGGTTTGGCAATTGATTCGATTCTTAAAATCAGATGCAGGGACAATGTCTATCGATTTTTAAAGATTAGCTATACGTTTGTAACTGCAGATAACGGTGACCAAGACTATGCTATCGGAATTTTCCAGGACGTCGATGATGAGATAGAGGCCAGATTAAGTCTTTTTGGATATGAATCCCTTTTCTTTGCTGCTTTTGATATGGAAAGCGGAAAACCTATCCTTGCAGAAAAGTATTCAAGAACTTTCATAGGACCTGAGATGAATTTATTTCCTGCTTATCAGAGACTTATTCAACAGAATATTCATCCGGACGACATTGCAGAGTTTTCTTCTATTTCCACTGTCCAAAAGCTACGTGAGTTTGGAAAGAATGGAAAGAAGGAACTCTCTTTTGAAGCAAGAATGCATGCCCCGCAAGATGTGTTCAAAGGATACCATTGGTGCCTGTTCTCTTTCAGTTTCTCCAACAATATGACAAGCACAAATACTGCTTTGTTTTTAGGGATCAAGGATATCAACTCAAAGAAAATCCATGAATTGGAATTGATCAACCAGGCACACCGTGATTCCCTTACCGGATTGCTGAACAGGTATTCCCTTGAGGAATTGGTAAACAAAGTAATCGAAAAATCTTTGCATAACGAAAAAATAACCGGTTTTTTCATCATCGATATAGACAATTTCAAATCGATCAACGACACCTATGGACATGATTATGGGGATGAAGTGCTTCGTTTCATTGCACAAACCCTGAATTCTATGTTCAGTCCACTCAATATCATTGCCCGCCTGGGAGGGGACGAATTGCTTGTCTGCCTTCCAGAACTAACCTCGAAGGAAGCTGCCCATCAACAAGGATTGCATATCTGCAAGGAAATAGCAGGGAATAAGTTTTCCCTTTGTGCTGTATCCTGTTCCATTGGAGTTAGCATTGCACCCCTGCATGGCAAAGATTACAAGGATTTGTATCAGAATGCAGACCTTGCCCTCTATATGGCTAAACAGCAGGGAAGAAATACCTGTTGTCTCTTTGACGGGATAAAGGCATTTCCCCGTACAAACCAATGGGTAAACCATGAATGGCTTCTCGATAGCCTTGAGGAAATCATATTCCTTTGCGATAGCAAAACCAAGGAAATGATTTTCCTGAATAAAAGCGGGCGTGAGAAACTAGGCAACGCAGGCAACTACCTAGGTTCAAAGTGCTATGAGCTTTTATTTGGTATTACAGAGAATTGCCCCTATTGCAATGCACAATCGCTTTCTTCCGAAAAATGGACCGTATGGGATTCTCAGGAAGGCTTGCATGGCAATCCCTGCCGTTTCAAGAAAAAATTGATTTCCTGGAATGGCAGGCCGGCAATATTCTGTATTACCAGCCATATAGAGAAAGATGATTCTTCTGTTTCCAACACAAATCCCGGTTTTGTACTGGAAAAGGAAGAAATACTTGATTTTTTGGAAATTACATCCCTTGCAAACTGGGATTATAAGCCTGCAGATGGAATTTTTATGTATTCCTATAATTTAAATGGGAAAAGAAATCATGGTTCCTGTATGCTTGACCCGTTTGACAAAACGGATTTTTCGATTATCCATCCCGAGGACAAAAAAACCTTTATAGCGTATCTGCAACAGGAAATACTTTGTCCTCAAGGGCGTTCCTTGAATATCCGTCTCGATTTCAGCAAAACGTTTGAGTACTCCTATTACCGAATGTCCTGTTTTGCCATTGTCGATTCCTTTGGAAGTGTGGTTCGGTTAGGGGGAAGTCTGACAAAACTTTCCTCAGGAAATACTACAACGGAGTTGCTTCCCTCTCTAGCCAATCAATTACCAACCCCCTTGGTCCTATTCTCCTATACACGGGGTAATCCGATCATTTTTGCAAATGATAGTTTTTATGCTTTCTTCGAATACAATCGTGAGGAATATGACCAGCTGTATTCCAGAAACTGTTTCGCCTTGATACATTCTGCAGACCTTTCCGAGCTACAACAGGTTCTCGACCTTGAAATCTCCAAAAAGAAAACAAAGGTAACAAAGCGGATACGTGTAGCATGCAAAGAACGTGGATATATCTGGGTACATGCTTTTCTGGAAATAATGTATGGATGTGGTAATTCTGTAATATATTTGCATATAGAAGAAGATAAGCTAACACAGCGAATCGAGGTATCCAGCATATTCAGGAATTTGCAGGACCTGGTCGAAACCTTTCCCCAAGGTATTGGGGTTTTCTCCCTCGAAAAAAATACGATTAGCAGCAAGTTTTCCAACAGGGAACTGGCAAAGCTCCTTGGATATAAAGAACAGGCATTCTATGAACTCGAACAAACAAATCCACTTGGCATGTTCCATACTGAAGATGCTTCAATATTGTCTGAGGCGATACTACAAGCAAAATGGCCGGACCCTCCCAAAGATTACCGGATGCGTGCTGTGAAATCCGATGGGTCCCTGATTTTTGTTAATTTGGTATTCAAATATTTCGAACATTTCGCTGGTGCCATTTTCTTCTACATGGTATTCAATGAAATATCATCATTTAATGCGTTGGAAAGCCAACGGGTACAGGCAGTCGATAAACTGGAATATTCCCTTTCGCATTGCCTGTTGACCGGTTTATATACACGCCAGCGTTTCTTTGATGAAACCGAAAGGATGTTTATTGCAAATAAAGATAAACGGTATGTAATGGTTTGCTGGAATATAGAGCGGTTCTCGATAATCAATGAATTACTGGGAATTGAGATAGGGAATCAGGTTTTGCAGACCCTTGCAGCAAAGATACGAGATTATATCGGCGAGGAGGGTACCTTCTCTCGATTGGAGGCTGATCATTTTGCTGCCTGTATGCCCTATGACCGGTGTACTCCAGAAGCCCTGCAGAATTCGATAAATCTCGATACCCTTATGAAAGAATTGAATTTCTCCATTTCCCTTGTCTTCGGTTTGTATCTTATCGAGGATCAAATGATGCCCGTTCCCCTCATGTGTGACCGGGCAAATCTTGCCGTGAAAGCTACAAAGGGTAATTACCTGAAGAACTATGCATTTTACAAGGAAGTTCTTAGCAGTACCAGGATGGACGAACAGACAATAATCAGCGAAATGAAAGACGCCCTGCAGCATGGTGAATTCTGTTTCTACCTTCAACCTATCTACTACCTCGAGAAGGGGACTATCAGCAGTGCAGAGGCCCTTGTACGGTGGAACCATCCAGAAAAAGGTATCCTCAACCCGAGTGAATTCATCCCGGTATTTGAACGTTTCGGGTTTATAACTACGCTTGACCTGTACATCTGGGATTTGGTTTGCAGTTACCTTTGCGATGAACTGAAAAAAGGAAGGAAGCCTGTCCCTATCTCGGTGAATCTTTCAAGAATTGATTTATGTGACAGGAATCTAAGCAAGCTTTTGATCGAGACTGCAAAAAAATATCAAGTTCCCTCAAACCTGCTGGAACTGGAGGTAACTGAAACTGCCTATATGGACAATCCAAGCCAGATGAAGGACCTGGTAAAGGTATTGCAGGATTATGGATTCACTATTCTTATGGATGATTTCGGTACTGGGTATTCATCCTTGAATATGCTGAACTCTATTCCCATGGATATCGTCAAGGTTGATCAGAATTTTTTACATTCCCTCAACAAAGATGAACGTTCTTCAAAAATTCTCGAGACCATTGTAGCACTCGGGAAAGCCCTGCGATTCCCGGTCATTGCCGAAGGAGTTGAGACAGAGGAACAACTTAGGTATCTCAAAAATATCGGATGCGACCATGTGCAGGGATTCTATTACTCTAAGCCCCTTACTACAGAAGCGTTCGGAAAACTTTTAGATGGTTGACATAATTTGCTTGGTATGATAATGTCGTTCAAGTCGGCCGGATAGCTCAGCGGGAGAGCGGTTGCCTTACACGCAACTGGTCGGGGGTTCAAATCCCTCTCCGGTCATAAGCGTACTCCATGTGGGTACGCTTTTTTGTATATATCCCTCCTGTAGGGAGAATCAAGAGTATGTACCAATGAAGAAAAATAAAGAAAAGCGATAAAAACGAGAAAAACGAATAGGGAAACTAAAAATAGTTGTTTTACCCCGATTGTTGGTGAACTGACTTTGGTTTATTATAAAAACCTACTTGGGGGGATGCATGCAACTCGACCTGTACATACTCTATTTCTTTGTTTATTCATTGATTGGTTATTGCTGTGAGGTAGTATACTGCTCGTTTCCGGTAAAACGACTGGTAAATCGCGGCTTTCTGTATGGTCCATATCTACCTATTTATGGTTTTGGAGCCATGATTGTACTATTTTTCTTTCAACGTTTTATTGAGTATCCTTTGGTAATCTTCTTTGCAGGGTTGGTATCGACCAGTTTGCTGGAATTTTTTACCAGCTGGTTGCTTGAAAAATTTTTCCATGCAAAACTCTGGGATTATTCGAAGCATTTCCTGAATATAAAAGGAAGGGTCTGCCTTCTGAATTCAACGTTGTTTGGGATTATGAGTGTGGTGGTAATCTATGTATTCCATCCCCTTACTGTAGGATTTATAGAAATGATCCCTATTTGGATGCGCGAGAATCTTTCCAAAGCAATACTCATTGGCATGTGCATAGATACGACAGCAAGTATTTACAAAATGGCTGCTTTCCAGAAACAAATGCTGGAAATCAGAAAGAAGGGCAAGGAACTCGAAATACGGCTTGAATTGCTCCAGAAAGAAAGGACCAGCCAGGCTTTTGAGCTGCTTAAGAATAAGCTTACCGGTGAATTCGACGAGATGAAGCTGAAATTCAATACTTCATCAAGACATATTATCGATGCATTCCCGTCAATCACTTCATCAAATGAGGAGACAAAGCTTCAGATTGAATTGCTTAAAATGAATCTGCGTGATTACAGGACCAAAATGGCACTACAGAAAAGCAAGCTGAAACAAAAGGCCAAGGACCTTGCCTTTGACCATAAAAAAAGGAATGTACAATGATCAGGGAAAATCTCATGATGATTCTCGAAGAAATAGAAACTGCTGCCAAAAAGAGTGGCCGATCGCTTTGTGACATTTCCCTGATGGCGGTAAGCAAACTGCACCCCTATGAAGAAATTCTTGAAGCCTACCACTGCGGGCAAAGACTGTTCGGCGAGAATAAAGTCCAGGAAGTCCAGGCTAAATTCCCGTCACTCCGTCCCGAGGGAATGGATCTTCATCTTATCGGACACCTGCAGACGAACAAGGTAAAAAAAATCGTTGGTCTGGTCGACGGCATCGATAGCGTAGATTCATTGAAACTAGCAACAAAAATAAGTGAAGAAGCGCTCGTTCTGGGAAAGGCCATGCCCATTCTTTTGGAATTCAATACTTCTGGAGAGGAGAATAAAAGTGGATTTACCTCCACTGAGGAGCTTTTCAGGGTACTTGATGTCATTGAAGGGTTGAAAGGGGTGTCCTTGCAAGGGCTCATGACGATCGGTCCGCTTGGCAAAAACGACGATACCATACGAAAAGCTTTCCGGCAATTGAAGGAAATCCAAATATTGTGCAGATATCGATATCCAAGTCTTTGTTTTGAGACCTTGAGTATGGGCATGAGCTCAGATTTTGCCTTGGCAATAGAAGAGGGCTCAACGGTAGTACGGGTCGGAACGCGATTGTTTGGACAGAGGGATTATACAAAATGAAAAAAGCATTTGCCTTGTTTTTCCTTGTGATTTTCCTTGCCTCAAGTATGCCTGCCTTCAGTGAGGCCCTTCCTACGTATGTTCCATATGAAAAAAATGAATTCCCACTCTGGACCTATAAAGTCAGACGAGCAGAAAGTCTATTCTTTGGATCTATGGCACTCACGTTACCTGTTGCCATCCTTGCTTACAATGTTGCAGTAAATTACCTATCGGTACCTGCAGCCTCCTCACAAATCAATACCTTTCTCATCCAATTAGGTGTCGCCTCGACGCTTTCAGCAGGCATTTCATTAGCCGATTATATTATCGGCGAAACACGGGGTCTCTGATGGCAATACGTTATGGTAAGATAGAATTGACAGTAGGGCCTCTCCAAGAGAAAACGCGCCTCGATGCCTATGTTGCAGCGAATACCACATCTATCGGGCGATCCACACTCAGCCTTCCGACTACAGAGATCCTTTTGAATGGGAAAATCGAGAAAAAAAGCAAACAGCTCAAGCAAGGGGATGTCATTTCAATTTCCTATAGCCAGGAATTCTTTGAAGGTCTCAAGGCCCAGGATTTGCCCTTGCACGTTCTCTATGAAGATAGGGATATGCTAGTCATTGACAAAGAGCAGGGTATGGTCGTACACCCGGCAAATGGCAATTATGAAGGGACTGTCGTCAATGCCTTGCTGCATAGGTATGGGTCTTCGTTTACCACTTCCGATGAAAAACAGGAAGAAGAGGAAGAGGTAGCTGACCTGCAGACCGAGACTATCAGGCCCGGGATCGTCCATAGGCTGGACAAAGACACCAGTGGAGTTCTGGTCATTGCCCGTACAAGGGAAAGCCACCGTAACCTGTCTGCCCAATTCAAGGAGCATACTACAGAAAAATGGTATATTGCCATTGCAAAGGGGGTGTTTTCCCAGAAGCAGGGCAAACTTATCACCCATCTTTCCCGGGATAAACATGACCGGAAAAAATTTGCAGTCTGTGCAGAGAATGAAGGCAGGTTAGCTGAGACCCATTATTTTGTCTTGAAACAATATAGGGATTTTGCCTTGGTAAGAATTCGTATTTTTACCGGGAGAACCCATCAGATCAGGGTCCATATGGCTTCGATCGGGCACCCGCTGGTCGGCGATATCATCTATGGCAAGAGCGATGGGACAACATTGATGCTTCATGCCCTGATGTTAAAGATTGACAGCCCTACGAATGGAGAACGGCTTTGTTTCCGTTCCCCCATGCCCCAACGATTTCGGTCATTCTTGAGAAAACCGACAATATAGGTTATTCATTGTCACGCCAACGCTCCCTTTCGGTCTCGATTGGCCCCAGTTGCATCAAATCATTATTGAACATGCGTTCAATCCTGAGTTTGCTCGGGGTTCCATGGCCAGGGAACAGCAAGATGTTTTCATCAAGGGTCATCAACCGTTGGTGGATTGATTTAATCAAGACGGCTTTCTCCCGGTAACCGGGGGTGGAACCTATTCTCCCGCATTGCAGGGTGTCTCCGCTGAACAGGGCATGGTCGACCTTGTAGACCATACTATCCAGGCTATGGCCGGGAACATGGATTACTTCTATGGAAAAACCACAGGTATTGAGAATTTCCTCATCCCTGACTACTGTTACGGGGTATTCATATACAGAGACTGCAGAGGCATAGATGGTGGGGTTGTAGATTTTCAGAAGGGTTTTCACCCCTTCGGTGTGGGATGCATGCCGGTGTGTCAAGAGAATGCTCTTAAGGGAGAAGCCATTCGACTCGATCAGATTGATCAATTCGATATCCACATGCCCTGGGTCGATGAGAAGGGCATCACCTCCGCCATCTTGGCCGACCAGGTAGGTATTACAGAAACCGACGACTGAAAAATGCTGGTAGATCCTCACTGTCTTGCATCCTCATAGTTTGAGTACTTGAACGAGACCCTTCGTTTGTCAGTAAAATGGAAATCTGCTTTCTTGAGATTGCAGTCTTCGAAGGAAGTGTCCCTCAGATAGCTGGAACCAAAGGTTGAGTAATACAGGTCACAGGCGCTGAAATTGCAGAAAAAGGTATCGATTCCCATAAAATTCGTATGGTTTATGACAGATCCGGAGAAATCACATTGAATCATTTTACTACCTGAGAAAACAGAATATCGGCAGAAGATGTCGTTGAACCTGCAGTTCTCGAAAAGGCAGAAATCAAAATAACTGGTCATGAAAGAACAGTTGCTGAAATCGATATTCCTGAAGGTACACCAAGCCATATTACTTGCGGTAATCTGTTTTTTTACAACCTGTATATCTTCGAATTCGGCATGGGTAATCGAAAGGTTGACTATCTCGTTTTCCCCGAGCAAAGCATCGATACATTCTTGGTGTAATCGCTCTTTGTCTGGACTATGCCGGTAACAGAGGTCGCCGGATGAACAGACGTACGTATGGCAACTGGGATGAGAACAGGTTTGGAAACTAAACATAGCATAACAGTATCAAAATAGCGGAGGTTGTCAAGTATTGCCTTTGCATGTACAGTACATTTAGGAGAGGGTATGGAGCAACACATCGGCCTGGTTACCAGGGGAATCAACAATATTTACTCAGTCAAGGAAGGCGATGCCAGTTACCTTTGCCGTATCAAAGGCAAACAGTTGCTTACGGTAGTCGGGGAGTATAATCCCATAGCTGTTGGCGATCGGGTTTCCTTTGTCATTTCCGGTACCTACGAAGGTCTTATCATCTCTCGGCTTGAACGCAGCAACTGTTTCCAGAGATGGAATATAAAGGGGCAATGCAACCAGACAGTCGTAGCCAATATGGATATGATAGTCTGTGTCTGCAGTGCTGATACTCCTCCTTTCAGGCCAAGGTTCATCGATAGGGTAATTGCCTGCTGCCAGGATGTTCCTGTCATGCTGGTAATGAACAAGAGCGATATACTCCTAACAGAAGATGAGTTCGAACGATTTGCCCTTTTTAAGAAACTTGGGTATCCTATTATCGGGGTAAGTGCAAAAACCGGTGAGAACCTGGAAGACCTTTGCTCTCTGCTCAAGGGAAAAACCGTAGCCTTTGTAGGACAAAGCGGGGTAGGCAAATCAACATTGATCAACAGGATCCTGTCAGTCGAACAGAAAACCAATGAAGTCTCGGCAAAGTATAACAGGGGAAAGCATACCACAAATTGCTCCTTGATGATCGAAGGACCTGATTTTACCCTTGTTGACACTCCCGGGGTACGGGAAATTCTGGTTCCCCATGGGAACCCCCACAAAATTGCAGAATCATTCCCGGAATTCCGGGAACCTTCGAAAAAATGTGCTTTTGACCATTGCCTGCATAACGATGAACCGGATTGCCAGGTAAAAGTGTTGGTAGAAAAGGGAAAGATTCACCCTGATCGCTATGAAAGCTACCTGAGAATGTTAGCTTCCCTTGATGACCGTTCTCCCCAGTGGATGGGGAAAAGCCAACAGTCAAAGACCCGATATAAGAGTATGGAAAACGATGAAAGAGAAGAGTATTAAAGAATTGGGTTTCCCTTTGGTCTTGAAAAAGATCGAAGGGTGCGCGCTAGGTAACGATGGGGTGAAGGCACTCCAGGGTTTTTCCTTCCTGACCGAGAAAGCCGACTTGGCAGAAAGACAAGGGAAAGTAGGTGCTTTTTGCCGCTTGCTTGGTTCCCCTACCATTGAACTGCCGGTTTCCTTTGATGATATCAGTCCTGTTTTCGACATTCTTGACAATCCTTTGCGCTCACTTGACGGAAGTTTGATGTACTCGGTTGCAAACTACATCGAAAGTGCAAAGGTCTTGCATACATTCTGTACCAGTACCTTGGAAAACAATGAGCAGTTGCCCCCTATCAAGGATCTTCTGGGAGATCAGATAGATCCTTTGCTGATTTCCCTGTCGATGGAAATTCAAGCTGTACTTGAGAACAGCGGGCAAGTCAAGGAATCACACCCTGCAATCAGGGCATTGAAACAAAAAGTGGAAGGGGCAAAGCAAGACCGTTCACGGTTTTCCCACGAGTTTATCACGACCAACAATGCCTTGGTCCAGAGTGACCAAGGGGCTTTTCGTGATGGCCGTCTGGTTATTCCTGTACGCAATGACCGCCGGACCGAGGTCAAAGGTTTCATAAACAGTGCCTCAACCTCTGGCAATACAGTGTTCATGGAACCCTATCGGCTTGTAGAGATGAACAATGCTGTGGTAATGGCAGAGAACCAGATTCTCGTAGAGATTGCAAAAATACTTTCTGAACTCAATGGCAAAATCAAATGCAGGGCCTATGAACTGAGGAAACTGCAGAAACAGGTCAGTTTTGCCGATGCCCTCTATGCAATCGCAAGATATGCTGTACTGACGCAGGCGAGTGCAACAGACCTGTCCTCAAACAAATGCAACCTGCTTGGCGCAAGACATCCGTTACTTGGATCAAAGGCCGTACCCATTAATGTCAGCCTGGATGACAAGGTCAAGGCTGTTGTCATTACCGGTCCGAATGCCGGAGGGAAAACCGTTACGATCAAGACCGTAGGTTTGCTCTCGCTGCTTAACCAATTTACTGGCTATATTCCTGCCTTGGAAGGGAGTTCCCTGCCTCTGTTTGACGACATCTATACAGACATCGGTGATGAACAGAGTATTGAGGAATCCTTATCCACATTCAGCGGACATATGAAACAGGTAGGGTTTATCCTTCAGCATATGACCGACCGTTCCCTTATCATCCTTGATGAACTGGGTAGCGGTACCGATCCGGTTGAAGGGGCTTCCCTTGCCCGAGCCACTCTCGAATATTGTATAGAAAAAGCAAAGCTTTCCTTTGTAACCAGCCACCATGGCGTTTTGAAACAATTCGCCTATGCCAAGGACAGCGTAATCAATGCTTCCATGGAGTTTGACGAAAATTCTCACCACCCAACCTTCAGGGTAATAAACGGTATTCCCGGCGATAGCCATGCACTCGATACAGCGAGGGCTATGAACCTTCCCAAAGAGGTAGTCGACAAGGCCCAGCAATACCTTGGAAGCGAAGCGATTCAAATCGGTGAAATTATCAAAGGCCTTGAAAGGAAAAAGCAGGATGCCGACCTCAGAGAAAGACACATCGAGGAACGGTATACAGCATTGCAGCAACAAGTCAGGGATATTCAGCTCAAGGAATTGAAACTGCGTCAGGAATCGCTCCTCCTCAAAGAAGAACAAGCCTCACAACTGGCCCGTTTCATGCGTGATAAGCGCAAAGAACTGGAAAACCTGGTTGCCGATTTGCGCACTGGTGAGATTACCAGGGAGAAAACGAAAAAGGTAAAAGCCTATGTCTCTTCACTGGAAGACAAACATGCCCTGACCGAATCCCAGATTGAGTCGGAGAAGGGTATGATAGAACCCCATCGGCAAGCTGGACATATCCAGTTCAAAGAACAAATGGATGTATTGTGCGGAACGGCAAAGAGAGAAGGAAGAATCATCCGCAGAGCTGCAAAGGATAGCTGGATAGTAGCTATAGGGACAATGAAATTTACGATGAAAGAGCAAGACCTTTCTTTGCCGAAACGCGATAAAAAGAAAGTAAAGGTGCTCTACCAAAGTGATGCCCCGATGCCCAAAATGGTCATAGATGTAAGGGGAATGAACCTCGAAGAGACCTTGGCAGCACTCGATGGTCAGATAGAAAGTGCCCTCGTGCATGGGATGACCACCTTTTCAGTCATACATGGGTTTGGAGATGGAATTCTCAGCCGTGGTATAGGTGACTACCTGAAAAAACACCCACGGGTTTCGGATTTCAGGTTCGCACTTCCCGAAGACGGTGGCATGGGGAAAACCTATATTATGTTGTAAGGCATTACATTTTACTCAATTGGCAAGGTTGCAACGACCTTGCTTTTTTTTGTCTCTGATACATATTTACTAATTTAGTTATTTACTAAATTTGTAAATATAATCTATACTAATGCACATGAGATATTTGTTTTCTATTGTGGAGGGGAAGTTATGGATATAAACAAGAAAAAGCTTATCGAGCAGTACAAGATGAGAAAACCCCGCATGGGATGTTTTGCTTTGGTCTGCAATCCGACAGGAGAAAAATTCATCGGGGCAGCAAAGGATTTGTCCATTATAGAGAATTCCTTGCTCTTCAGGTTATCGGTTGGAGCTTTGGGCCAGAATCCCTATTTGCAGACGTTGTATGCAAAGTATGGGCAAGATGCTTTCTCCCTGTCGATTTTGGAGGACTTGCCGTACGATAAAGAACATCCTGATAAAGACTATAAAAGTGAACTCAATACGCTCAAAGAACTGTTGATCGAGTCCAATGAAAACGCAAAGGAGCTATTAATATGAATATACCTACAAGTTTGAAACACAAACCGGTAATCGTGAGTGATAATTATGACAATGTTGATGGGCAGCACGCCTACGATTCTGACGCTAAGGGCTTGTCAGTTGGCTTGGCTCAGTGGAACGACCGTGGGAATGTTGAATTCTCAGCCAAGGTGTGGCGCTATACAGGTGAAAAGTGGTCCAGACAGAGTGAAGAATTGCCGCTTAACCGCGTCCTTGATTTAGCTATCCTGGTATGTCGTACCAGCCAGTATTTCCAATCTGCCTACAGATTCCCGAAATTCTATGACCCACAGAACCCTCAGATCGATAGGATCGGGATGCAGGGGGATGCCATGGATGTCAAAGTCTGCATGGATAACCCGTTTATTGATACCGATATCAAATTGCTTGGTGACTATATCGGACAAAACGGGGAAATGCTTGGTGAACGATTCAGCATTCTCTCTGCAATGCTCAAGGAAATGGGATATTGATGCAACTTGTTGCGAAAATGACCTTCACGTGGTAGGATTCGATAGAGGAGATTTATCATGTCAGACTATATGAATGGAACAGGTATCCAATATCATTTGCATATACAAAAAGGAGATGTCGGCCGTTATGTCATTCTTCCCGGGGATCCCAAAAGGGTACCGCTTATTGCAAAATACCTTGAAGATGCTCACCAAATTGCCGATAGCCGGGAATTTGTTACCTATACAGGTTTTTTGGATGGTCAGAAGGTTAGCGTAACCTCTACGGGTATCGGCGGGCCTTCGGCGTCCATCGCAATGGAAGAGCTTTTCGCCTGCGGTGCAGACACCTTTATACGCATGGGGACTTGCGGGGGTATCGCATTGCCGGTTATGGGCGGCGATGTTGTCATTGCAACTGGGGCCATCAGGATGGAAGGGACAAGCAGGGAATATGCGCCTATTGAATTTCCGGCAGTTGCTCATTTCGATGTAGTCACAGCCTTGGCTAAGGCTGCCAAGGAGCTAGGAAAGAAACACCATATTGGGGTTGTGCAGTGCAAAGATTCCTTCTATGGACAACATTCTCCCTCCATCATGCCTGTCTCCTACGAATTGGAGAATAAATGGGAAGCATGGAAAAGACTTGGCGTACTCGCCAGTGAAATGGAAAGCGCAGCGATGTTCGTGGTTGCTGCACGCCTTGGAGCTCGCTGCGGCAGTGAGTTTTTCGTAGTGGGAAACCAGGAACGTGAATTGCTCGGGATGGATAACCCGAAGCTCCATGATACCGAGGATGCAATTAAGGTAGCCATACAGGGTATCAGGAATCTGATTGCCATGGATACAGCAACCGAGGTATCTGCAAACTGAAAACCGCTGATTAAGGTACAAGCCAACTCAAGCCATCGCAAACACTGTCAGGGGATATTCTTCTGTCAGTGTTTTTTCTTGTCCCGTTGTTCCCTGGTTCTTTGCATCGATTATTTCCTTGAAAGAGGGGAGGTCGTTGAGAGGCGATATTTTTCCCAGGAGGCAAAAGCAGTCGCTTTTATGAAACGCCTCAAAGGTACCACAGAGTTCATAGTATTTTCCCTTGCCTGCAAGCCCCTCGGAAAGAATAGCATAGGCTACAAGCAATTCCTGTTTTCCCTCGATTTTCTGCACCGAAACAGGAATTCCTTTCCACAGGAAAGCTCTTTGCCCCTGCGGTAGCATAGCAAGGAATCTACACCTGTTAGGTTCAAGGGTATAGTCGAGCAAGGCCCCTCCTCTATTCTGGCATTGACTGGAAAAAGAAAGCAGCAGTGTTTTAGCTTGTTGTCGATTGTTATAGAATGGCTTATCGGAAGGAATGCATATCCAACAGTACATATTAGTGCCTCCATACGTAGTAGAAGGCTTTATATATACTTTGCTTCAAGAGAAATTATGGTGATATAGAAACCCTGAAGGCAAATAAAGAAGCTAAAACGAGGAAATCCATAAACGTTATTGCTAATTCTGGTACAAAACAATTCCCTTATCCTGCAATTCTTTCAGGGATTCCAAAAAAAGCAGGTGCAAAGGATAATTCCCTTCCTTGATTTTCCAAGGTTCGAGCGAAAACAACTCAAGGCCTATGTCTTCATACTCGCCTTGCAGTTCCTGATTGGGATACACCCCCAGATCAAGTTTGAATCGAATTGCCTGGATGTCATCTGAAATATCCAAGCTTTCCAATAGTAAAGATTTATCGCTATGGATATTGTAAATACGGATAATTCCTGAAACAGGCTTCGAAGACAATAAAATGTTTTTTGTATTATAGTCATGCATACTGTGCAGATTATAGAAAAATACATAGCTTTGGTATAGATTGTTTTTGGTATTCACTCTCTAATAACATGTTTGTTTTTTAAACAGGTATATTGTTTTTTCTCCAGGCGTTTAGGAATTTAATGTTTATTGCATAAATTTCCTTTATCAATTATCATGACCACACAACACAAGGTAGGAATTCAGATGGCTCAACAAATTCAAGATTTGGTTGCATCCATCCGTAAGGATGGTATTGAGGCTGCACAAAAAGATGCAGCTAACATTATTGCAGATGCAAAGGCTCAAGCTGATGATATTATCGCCCAAGCCAGAAAAGATGCTAAAATTCTGGTCGAAGAGGCTCAGAAAGAAATGGATGTTCGAGACCAAAGTGCCCGGGCAAGTCTTCAGCAAGCAAGCAGGGACGTTCAGCTTTCCCTTAAAAAAGCGATCCTTGCACAACTCGATCATTTGCTTGTCGGGAAAACTGAGAAAGCCTTCACCGGCAAAGACCTGGTTTCCTTGATTGCACAGGTTGTCTCCGCAACTGGGGTAGAGAATGCCAAGAGCATAGTGCAGGTCAGCGAAAAAGAATTCAAAGCCCTTGCGGCTTCTCTCCAGAGTGAGCTTTCTGATCGGATCAAGGAAGGGCTCGAAATCAAACCAGTGGCAAATGTACAGTATGGATTCAGGATTGCAGACAAGGATGGCTCTGGGTTCTATGATTTCAGTGCCGAGGAAACAGCCCTTCTCATGGCTCCTTTCCTTTCTCCTGCCATCTCTGAAATAGTCTTCGCCCAAGCGAAGTAAGGAGAAGCGTGTGGCTTCCTATTATTATCTGGTAGCAACCTTGCCAATGCTTCGCTACGACGGATCGGCCCCTTTTGGCTGTGATGCATTTTTGGAGCTTTGCAAGGGTAAGGTTAGTGATTCAGACTACGACACTCTTTTTCAGGCTTTGCATAATCAAGTTTCCAACCATCCTTTTTTAAAGAAATGGCAAGTTTTTGACAAAATGGTCAAACAGGAAATGAATGATCAACGAAGCCGGAAACTATCCCTTTCTTCCCCTAAGTACCGCAATGATGGTCCTAAAGAATATAGGATCACCGAGGCTGTACGGTTGGCTGTCGGGAATGACAATCCCCTTGAGGCCGAAATGGAACTCATGTTGCTATCTTGGAAATTCCTTGATGAACTAGCTGCTTTGCATACCTTTGACATCGAAGGTTTGCTTTCCTATGCCATCAAGTTGCAATTGCTGGAACGTAAGGGGTTATTTACACGTGAGGATGGAAACGCTGAGTTCAAGCGTCTGTTCTCCAATTTGCAATCGGAAATAGAGAAAAATTAGTGGAGTTTGATATGGCAAATACAAGTGGGCGTGTTATCGGCGTCAACGGTAACATGGTTTCGGTAGAGTTTGAAAACGCCATTTCGAAAAATGAAGTGGGTTACATTCATGTCGGTGATATTCGCCTCAAAGGTGAGGTTATCAGAATCAATGGAAACGTAGCATCACTGCAGGTGTTCGAAATGACCGGTGGTATTAAAGTAGGGGACAAAGTAGAGTTTTCCCATGAGATGCTCAGTGTCGAACTTGGACCTGGACTTCTGCAGCAGATTTATGATGGTCTGCAGAACCCATTGCCGGAACTTGCCCAGCAATGCGGATTCTTCTTGCAGCGAGGGGTATACCTTGACCCAATTCCCAATAGAGATTGGGAATTTACCCCTGTAGCAAAGGTTGGGGATACCGTATATCCTGCCGATACCTTGGGCACCGTACCTGAAGGGTTGTTTACCCACCAGATAATGGTTCCTTTCTCATTTGCCGATGTAGCATGGAAAGTAGTCTCCATCAAAGCAAAAGGTACCTATAATATCCGTGAGAAAATTGCAGTCATTGAAGACCCCAAAGGCAATAAAAAAGAACTCTCTATGGTTTTTTCCTGGCCGGTCAAGAAAGCGATTACCCATTATGACGAACGCTTGCGCCCCACAGAGCCTTTGGTGACTAAAATCAGGATTGTCGATACGTTCCTTCCCGTTGCAAAGGGTGGTACCTATTGTACCCCTGGTCCCTTTGGTGCAGGAAAGACCGTTTTGCAACATATGACCAGCCGTAATGCTGATGTTGACATCGTCATTATCGCCGCCTGCGGTGAACGTGCCGGTGAAGTCGTAGAAGTTCTGAAAGAATTCCCTGAATTGACTGACCCGAAAACCGGCCGGTCCCTTATGGAAAGAACCATTATTATCTGTAACACTTCTTCCATGCCTGTAGCATCCCGTGAGGCTTCTGTATATACCGCCGTTACCATGGCTGAGTATTACAGGCAGATGGGTCTCAATATCCTGTTGCTGGCAGACTCTACCAGTCGTTGGGCACAGGCAATGCGTGAAATGAGCGGACGTCTTGAAGAAATTCCAGGTGAAGAAGCATTCCCTGCCTACCTTGAAAGCCGTATCGCAGAATTCTACGAACGTGCCGGAAAAGTAAGGCTTCGTGACGGTCGTTTTGGTTCCGTTACCATCGGAGGTACCGTAAGCCCTGCTGGCGGTAACTTTGAAGAACCGGTAACCCAGGCAACCTTGAAGGTCGTCGGGGCTTTCCATGGTTTGAGCCGTGAACGAAGCGATGCCCGTAAATATCCTGCGATCGATCCGCTTGGGTCCTGGTCGAAATATCCTGGTATCATAGACGTCAAGAAAGTTGATTTTACCCGGAATATTCTTTTCAAGGGTAGCGAGATCAACCAGATGATGAAAGTCGTAGGTGAAGAAGGAACCTCTGTTTCCGATTATATGACCTACCAGAAGGGTGAATTGCTTGATGCGGTATATCTGCAGCAGAACTCTTTCGACCCGATCGATACTTCAGTTTCGGTTGAGAGACAGATTCATATATTTGACCTGTTATTCAAGATGCTTGCAGCCAATTACCAGATTGAAGATAAAAAAGAAGTCCGTGTATTCTTCAATACACTGAGACAGAAATTCCTTGACTGGAATAACGTAGAGATGAATAGCGAACGTTTTGGCCAGATTGAAGGCGAGCTTGTCGAGCTGTACTCGGAAAAGATGGCCTCCTATGATCCTGACGCCCAGAAGTTGATGTAAGGGGTAGAAGATGCAAAAAGTATATTCAAAGATAGAATCTATCGTAGGAAACGTCATTACTGTTAGGGCGATTGGTGTAAGTAATGGGGACCTCGCCATTGTTACAACCGGTTCTTCACAGAGTTACGCAAACGTAATCAAGCTTGACGGGGATTTGGTTTCCCTCCAGGTTTTCTCCGGTGCCCAGGGTATTTCCACTGGCGACCAGATCAGGTTCCTCGGTGTACCGATGCGGGTTTCCTATAGCGAAGACCTCATGGGTCGTGTATTCAACGGCTCTGGGGTACCAAGGGACAAAGGTCCTTCGCTCACGGACAACATGATTGATATCGGTGGCCCTGCGGTCAATCCTGCAAAGAGAATCATTCCCCGGAATATGATCAGAACCGGTATTCCGATGATTGATGTTTTCAATACCTTGGTTGAGAGCCAGAAACTCCCGATTTTCTCGGTAAGCGGCGAACCCTATAACCAGTTGCTGGCACGTATTGCCATGCAGGCGGAAGTCGATCTGATTGTCCTTGGTGGCATGGGTCTAAAATATGACGATTACCTGTTCTTTAAGGATACTCTGGAAACCAGCGGAGCCATGAGCAGAACCATCATGTTTGTCCATACGGCAAGTGATCCGACTGTAGAATGTATCCTCGTTCCCGACATGGCCCTGGCAGTTGCAGAGAAGTTTGCCCTTGACGGCAAAAAGGTTTTGGTTCTTTTGACTGATATGACCAACTTTGCAGATGCCATGAAAGAAATGGCTATCACCATGGACCAGGTACCCTCCAACCGAGGCTATCCCGGTGACTTGTATAGTTCTTTGGCTTCACGCTATGAGAAAGCTGTAGACTTCGAGGGTGCTGGATCCTTGACCATCCTTGCTGTGACTACGATGCCTGGCGATGACGTCACCCATCCGGTCCCTGACAATACCGGATACATTACCGAAGGGCAGTATTACCTGAAGAATGGCCGTATCGAACCGTTTGGTTCGCTATCACGTCTCAAACAGCAGGTTAACAAAGATACACGCGATGACCACCGCTCCCTGATGGACGGTATGATCAAGCTGTACGCTTCCTATAGGGAATCGGTCGAAAAGAAATCGATGGGATTTTTGATGACAGAATGGGACGAGAAATTACTCAAATATGGTCGTTTGTTTGAAAGCAAATTGATGGATCTGAGTGTAAATATCCCCCTCGAGCAGGCACTGGACCTTGGTTGGGAAATTCTCAGCGATTGTTTTGAGCCGAATGAGACTGGACTAAAGAGCGATTTGATTCTCAGCCGTTGGCCGAAGAAATCGGTCGACTAAGGGGGAACGATGGCCGTCAAACTGACGAAAAACGAGCAGAAACTGCAAAAGGACCACCTCAAGCAATACCAGCGGTATTTGCCAACCCTGCAACTGAAAAAACAACAGTTGCAGATGGTAATACGGCAGATTGAGGTTCAGGTCACCAACTTGAGGGCCCAACAGAAAAAGGTCGTCGAGGGAATGCAGGAATGGATTGCCGTTTATCATGAAAATACTGTTTTCCCCCCATCCTTACAGCTGGACAATCTGGTCAAAATCGACAGGATTGTTAAGGCAAAGGGAAATATTGCCGGTGTTACGATTCCTGTTTTCAAAGAACTTACTTTTTTTCCTATAGAGTATGACTTGTATGAGTATCCTCTTTGGGTAGATAAGGCTTTGGAAAGTCTTAGGGACTGTAGCCGGTACGATGCCTTGATTTCTACGCTCGAACAGCAGATCAGACTACTGGGCAAGGAATTGAGAACGACAAGCCAGCGGGTAAATTTATTTGAAAAAGTAAAAATACCGGAATCCAAGGAAAATATCCGAAGGATTGGGATTTATCTCGGGGACCAGCAGACGGCTGCTGTTGTCCGGGGTAAAATTGCGAAGAAAAAACTCGTAAAGGGGATGTGACATGATTGTACCGATGAAAAAAGTCTCTGTCATTGTTCAGACCCATAACAAGCGTTCCATGCTTCGCTCGTTACGCAAGGCCGGTGTAATTCATATTTTTGACCAAGGCGTTCGTTCTGAAAAGAATGAGAACCTGAAAAAGCAGTACGATAGCCTGTATTTGGTCAATAATGCAATTACTGACCTTCAGGATAAGAAAAATCCTTTGCCCCAGAAGATTGTCTCAGAAGAGGTTTTTCTGGAATTGCATGATTCTTTCTGCGATGTATTGGATTTAAAAAAGCGTTTGGAAGAAGAAATTGCCAAAGATACGACTGTTATCGAGACTTTGAAACCTTGGGGTGATTTCAAACCCCAGGATATCGAAGACTTAAAACGTGATGGTGTATATTTGTATTTCTATACGTTGGGTAAAAAGGAATTGGCTCTGCTCGACCGTTCCATTGACTATATTCAACTGGCTCCGATTGGTGCGATGCAAGCAATCGCTGTAATCGGTCAACCCTTGGAAAGCAGTATCAGCGCAACTCGTTTCTATCTGCCCGAATTAGGATTGTCCGAGTTACAAAATAGAAAAAAGCAAGATGCTGAGCGTCTCGAACAGATTATTCGGACCCTTACAGAGGGTGGGATGTATCTTGATGCTTATTCCCTTCATCTGAAAAAGAACGAACAGGACCGTCGTTTTGAAACCGTTGAAGCCAGTATGGAAGGTGGGGAAGACCTCTCTTGGGTTTCGGGATATATTCCTGAACCTGAGGTACCCAGTTTCACCAAACTTGCTTCCAAAGAAGGTTGGGGATATCTGCTGGATGATCCCAGTGACGAAGACGAGCCTCCTACGCTTATCAAATATCCGAAGGGTATAGGAATCGTAAAGCCTGTCTTTGATATTCTTGGGACCGTACCCGGCTACAGGGAAAACGATATCAGCATGTGGTTCCTGCTTTTCTTTACGCTATTCTTTGCCATGATTATCGGTGATGCCGGCTATGGCCTGGTCTTTCTGCTTGCAGCAGGGGGGATTCACCTTAAGTCAAAGAAAGCTACCAATGCAGTATTGCTTCTCTATGTACTGAGTATCGCAACCATTATCTGGGGCTCTTTGACCGGCACTTGGTTCGGTTCGGAAAAAATTTTGGTGGGATTGCCATTTCTCCAGAAACTGGTTATTCCTTCAATTTCCAACTATCCGCAGATGTTCGGGGTCAATACCTTGGACGCCCAGAACCAGGTGATGAAATTCTGTTTCATGATCGGTACGGTACAGCTTTCACTGGCCTGTGTTTTGAATGTAGTGCATAAAATTCCCCAAAAGGATTTGAGCCTATTCTCAGATATTGGTTGGTTGATTGATGTCCTCGCCCTTTACTTTGTTGTATTGCAACTGGTTGTTGGGCAGAGCGCCAATTTGGGCATCGTGTTTTCCTGTGTTGGGGTAGGATTCCTCTTAGTCTGTGTCTTTGGTGCACAGGGACCTGGAATTCCTTTTGGCAAGGGACTTGCTGCTGGGCTCGGGGGATTTTTCACAACATTCCTCAATACTATCAGCTGTTTCTCGAACATTATGAGTTATATCAGGCTTTTTGCCGTTGGAATGGCTTCTGTGGCAATCGCACAGAGTTTCAATAGCATGGCCGGGGGTATGATGAGCGGTTTTGCAGCTGTTGCCGGAATTGCCGTTTTGGTCATTGGTCATAGCTTGAACCTGGTAATGGGAATCCTCTCCGTGGTTGTCCACGGTGTACGTCTTAATCTTTTGGAATTTTCCGGTCAGCTCGGAATGGAATGGACTGGAATTTCATATGAACCGTTTACACAAACGGTAAGTGAAAACTGAATCGTTGTTTGGAAACAACTAAGGAGAAAAAAATGGCTAATTTGGAATTTATCGGAATGGCTTGTGCCCTGTGTCTTTCCGCCCTTGGGTCCGGTCTTGGAGCCGGTGCTGCAGCTCAGGCTGCCGTAGGTGGTTGGAAAAAATGCTATGCTAATGGCAAACCTGCTCCGTTTATCATGGTCGCTTTCGCTGGTGCTCCCTTGACCCAGACCATCTATGGCTTTTTGTTGATGAACTTCATCAAAGCGGCTATCGTAGCTGGTGCCAGTTCAACCTTGGCCCTCGGTGTCGGTATCTTCGGTGGACTTGCCATCGGACTTTCTGCCTGGATGCAGGGAAAGACTTCCGCTTGTGCTTGTGACTCCCTCGCTGAAACAGGCAAGGGTACTGCCAACTACTTCATCGTAATCGGTATCGTTGAAACCGTAGCTCTCTTTACCTTGGTCTTCAGTCTGCTTGCCCTTCAATAAGCAGCTAACCGAACAACGGTTTTTGCATCATAGAAAACTCTCCTGAAAAGGAGAGTTTTTTCTGGCCATTGTTACCTGTACAATCGTTCAAGCTCGAGGAGTTTCTGTTTGTATTGCAGTCCCCCTGCATAGCCAACCAAAGCCCCGTTTTTCCCAATAACCCGGTGGCAGGGAATAATTATGCCTATAGGATTTCTATTGTTTGCCATCCCAACAGCCCTGAAAGCCTTGGGATTATCGATTTCAAAGGCAATATCTGCATAGGAGCGTGTTTCTCCATAGGGTATCTGCTGCAACTGGTACCAGACTGACTCCTGAAAAGGAGTTCCTTTTGTACGAAGCGGCAACGTAAATACTTTTCTTTTACCGGCAAAATATTCTTGTAATTGGATAATAGCATCATGCAAGACCGGTTTTTCCTGTTCGTCTCCTGGTAGATACCCAAACGAAAGAGCCCTGATTGCTTCACTATCACTAAGAATCGAGATTAGTCCAAAGGGACTCCTGTAATATGCAGCGAATAAAGGATTTTCCCCTGTTTCTCTCATAATAGTTTCCCCTTATACAACGGTAGATGGGAATAAACCTTATTCCCATCTACCAGTATCAGTGAGCTTTTTGTGTTTTGCAATACTTATCCGATTACTTTGACCCTTTCTTCGATTGGAGAAAATTCCTTTTCCCCTGCAGGTGTCTCGATTGAGCCAAAAGGCATTTGTGCTATCAAAGACCAGGAAGAGGGAAGGTTCCAGGTAGTCTTGACTTGTTCTTCGATCAAATTGCCATAATGCTGCAAGGAAGCCCCGATTCCAATATTTGCAAGGGCAGTCCAGACAGCGTACTGGGTTATGCCTGTCCCATGATGACTCCATAAGGCAAAATTGGCAGCATAGCTAGGCATCTGATCCTGCAATCCTTTGATAACACTCATATCTTCAAAGAACAGGGCAGTACCGGCACCGGCATCGAAGGAATTGATTTTTTGCTCAGTTTCTGAAAATTTGTCAGAGGGAACCATCGCCTTCAGTACCTGCATTACAATAGCCCAGAGTTTTTTGCTTTCGTCCCCATAGAGGATAATGACCCTTGCAGATTGGGAATTGAAGGCAGAAGGTGCAAATTTCACTGCCTCCTTTATTGTATTGGTAACTACTTCTTTCGAAACGGGCAGATTTTTACCGAGATGATATATGGATCTTCTTTTTTTAAAACTCTCTATTGTGGAATTGGACATGATAGTATTCTCCTTATGTATAAGATACTAATAAATTTTTAAAAGAAAATGCGTCAAGGTTCGTTTTACATATAATAGTTATTATATATACTGATAATGGTTAACAATTGTTAGCATATGATAACAATAAAGAGGTCAAACATGATTTATGATACCATCTCGAACTTGGAGAAATACTGTCCCTTGGTCCCACAATTGAAGACCGTTATCACCAGTATCAATAAAGAAAACTTTACAGCTAAAGATATTGGAGAATATAAAACCCGTTCGAAAAACATACGCTATAGCATTTCGCATGCTCAATCCCCCATAAAAAATTCCTTATTTGAAATGCATAAGGAAGAAACCATTGTGCAAATCATCTTGGAGGGGAAAGAACTGTTAGCCCTTACCTGGAGAGAACACGCAAAAGGGCTTCCGTATGACAAAGATCATGATGTAGTCCTGTTAGAGGGAGATCCAACTGCGGTAATCCATGCTGAGAAGGGTCATTTCATTATTTTTTTCCCTGGTGAGCCTTTCAAAGAAGGGTTGGGGGAGAATTATACGAAAGCAATATTCAAACTCAGGGACTAACACATACTCCTCATGGTAGTTTCTCTTTTTTTGCTATACAAACGTTTACTATGCCCTTAACAAAACAATGATATTGCGATACAGTAATTCCAATTGGACAGGAGGAAGTTTGCATGCCTGAAAATCATATTGCAACGATTGGTAAATTTTCAGTGGGGAAGGGGAAACCGGTGCTTGTACAGACTATGTACGACAGTCCCATTCCCCATTCTCCAAAAGAACAGGATGCCCTGTTAAGACGGCTTGGAACGCTCAATGCAATGGGTTGTGATATTATTCGATTCTCCTACCCCAGTGACGATGACCACCAGGCTTTTTCCTTTCTCTGTAAGCATAGTCCGATGCCTGTCGTGGCAGATATTCATTTTGACTACAAGCTGGCTCTTGCAGCAATCGAATGCGGTTGCCAGAAAATCAGGATAAACCCGGGGAATATTGGATCTCGTTGGAAAGTCGATGAAGTCGTAAAAAGCGCAAAAGACCATGGCATTGCCATCCGTATAGGCTTGAACAGCGGTTCCTTGCCAAAAGGTTCTGAACCGATGCATCTGTTGATGGTTCATTCAGCCTTGGAATACTTAGCCTGGTTTGAACAGGCTGGCTTTACCAATTCGGTCGTGTCCCTGAAAGCCAGTGATGTAGAGACAACGTATCAGGCTAATCTGTTGTTTTCTGAACAGAGTGGGTATCCTCTGCATCTTGGGGTAACCGAAGCAGGTTCGGTGGTCTCTTCAGTGACAAGGTCTACGTGGACTTTGGGACGCTTGCTAAACCAGGGAATCGGGAATACCATAAGAATCAGCATTACCGGTGACATTGAGACGGAAGTACAGGCCGGGGTTGAATTGCTGCGGACCCTAAATATGAGAACGGGGGGAATCCGTATTGTCAGTTGCCCTCGGTGTGGAAGGCATAGTTTTGATTCACAGGGATTCCTTCAATCCGTAGAAAAAGACTTGCTTACCATTGATAAGGATTTGACCGTAGCTATCATGGGCTGTCAGGTCAATGGCCCAGGTGAAGCAAGCCATGCCGATATTGCAATAACCGGAATTGGAAAAAGCGTCTTTCTCTATGAAAAAGGTGTCTTATCCAAAGAAGTGACTGTAGAAGGTGCAAAGCAAGCCCTATTGGAAGCCGTTTCGAATGCAAAATAAACTCATAATCAAAGGTGCCCGCGAGCACAATCTGAAAAACATAGATATCGAACTGGAAAAGGATAAGCTCATAGTCATAACCGGATTGTCCGGAAGTGGCAAGAGCTCCCTCGCTTTCGACACGATTTTTGCCGAGGGGCAAAGAAGATATGTGGAAAGCCTGAGTGCCTATGCAAGGCAATTCCTTGACAGGATGGACAAACCTGATGTTGATTACATGGAAGGTTTGAGCCCTGCCATTGCGATAGAACAGAAATCAACGCATAAAAACCCTCGTTCGACAATGGGTACCATTACCGAGATTTACGACTACTACCGGTTGCTCTGGGCTAGGATTGGGATCCCCCATTGTCCCCATTGCGGGAGAGAAATCAGTGAGATGACCATAGACCAGATAATCGATGCTATTTTCAAGGCCAAGGAAGATAGCAAGATACTGGTAAGCGCCCCTGTTGCAATCGGTAAGAAAGGTGAGTTCAAAAAAGTATTTGAAGATGCTAAAACCTCTGGATTCCAAAGGGTCAAGGTCGACGGGAAAATGCTTGACCTCGAGGAGCCGATTCTATTGGACAAGCAACAGAAGCATTCCATCGACATAGTCGTCGACCGCTTGATTCTCCGCCCCGATGTCCGGCAACGATTGGCTTCAAGCATTGAAACCTGTAATGAAATGACCAATGGCTTGGTGAAAATTACATTTATCGGTGATGATTCGAGCGAATTCGAGGAAATCTACAGTGAACGCAACAGCTGTTCACATTGCGGGATTACATTGCCGGAACTGGAACCCAGGCTGTTCAGTTTCAACAACCCTTTCGGAGCCTGTCCCGATTGCAATGGCTTGGGAGTCAAGACTGAGTTCGATCCCGACCTGATTATCCCAGATTATGGTAAAAGCTTCAACGAGGGTGCGATCGCAACACAGAATCCAGAGGCAGAATGGTCAAAGGTCCAGTTTCTGGCATTGGCAAAACGGTACGGCTTTACGTTGGACACACCCTTCAACAAGTTGGATGCAACGGTTATCAAAGCCATCCTCTATGGGACAAAGGAACGATTGCCCATGGAGTACAACAACGAGAAAAACCGTCAGCAATACAAAATTGAAAAACCCTATCCGGGCATTATCCCTGACTTGCAACGTAGATATTACGAGACAAACAGCATGCAGATACGTATGTGGATGAACAATTTCCAGACATCCCATACCTGTGCTACCTGTAAAGGCGAACGTTTGAAAATCGAAGCCCTTGCAGTTACCGTCAATGGAATGAGTATCATGGACGCCACCAGGCTCTCGGTAAAGAAGTCCATTGAGTTCTTCCAGAGCATCGAACTGACAGAAAACCAGAAGATCATCACCATGCAGGTACTCAAGGAAATCCGTGCACGCCTGCAGTTCCTGTCCAATGTAGGGTTGAATTACCTTACCCTGGATAGAAGCAGTTCAACCTTGAGCGGGGGAGAAGCCCAACGTATCAGGCTGGCAACCCAGATAGGCTCTGCGTTAAGCGGTGTACTGTATGTTTTGGATGAACCCTCCATAGGGTTGCACCAACGCGACAACCAAAAATTGATCGATACCTTGAAAAACCTTCGAGACCTGGGAAATACCGTTCTGGTCGTTGAGCATGATGAGGCTACTATCAGGGAAGCAGACTATGTTGTCGACCTTGGTCCGGGAGCTGGTACCCAGGGAGGCTATATCATAGCCCAGGGGACTCCTGAGGAAATTGAAAAGAATCCTAGCAGCATTACAGGGCAGTTTTTGTCCAGAAAACTGACAATAGCGATTCCCAGGGAACGAAGGAAGGGCAACGGGAATTGTATCCGGATCGAGGGGGCTTGCAAAAACAACCTCAAGCATATCGATGTTGATATCCCACTCGGTAAAATGGTCGTGTTCACCGGGGTTTCGGGAAGTGGAAAAAGTTCCTTGCTCAATGAAGTACTTCTTCCGGCTGTGAAGCGGGAATTGAACAAGAAGGCACCTGATTTTGAAGGATATAGTTCGATTAAGGGTGTTGAATTCATTGATAAGGTAATCAATATCGACCAAAGTGCGATTGGCCGGACACCAAGGAGCAATCCTGCAACCTATGTAGGGGTGTTCACAGCCATACGTGACTTGTTCGCATCACTTCCTGAAAGCAAGGCCAGGGGATATAAAAGCGGGAGATTCTCTTTTAATGTAAGCGGAGGCCGTTGCGAAAACTGCAAAGGTGACGGTACGCTGAAGATCGAAATGAACTTTCTTCCTGATGTCTATGTAACCTGTGATGTATGCCATGGCAAACGATTCAACCAGGAAACACTGGCAGTCCGTTACAAAGGCAAGAATATTGCCGATGTTTTGAACATGACAATGTCTGAGGCTGCCGAATTCTTCAGTGCCATTCCTTCGATCAAACGAAAGCTTGATACATTGATATCTGTTGGACTTGATTACATCAAACTCGGTCAAAGCGCTTTGACCCTCAGCGGTGGTGAAGCCCAGCGAGTCAAACTCAGCCTGGAGCTCTCCAAATACGGAACCGGGAAAACCCTCTATGTATTGGATGAACCTACCACAGGCCTGCACTTTGCCGATGTCAAGAAATTGATGGAAGTCATCAACCGCCTTGTAGACAGTGGCAATACTGTATTGCTTATAGAACACAACCTGGACGTCATAAAACAGGCAGATTACCTGATTGACCTAGGTCCAGAAGGTGGCGATGGCGGAGGAATGGTCGTCTCGACGGGTACTCCTGAGCAAGTTTCCCTATGCAAAGAGTCTTTCACGGGGTATTATCTTGCTCAGATGCTCCATGAAACACAATAGAGAAGAACTATACAGAAAAGTGTTTTTGCTTGCACTCCTTTTTATGGTGTGCAGCTTTTCTGTATTTGCTGATATTGCAACCGATACGCTTCTTATGTCACTTTCCATCTCTAGTGCAACGAAAGAAGAACTGGAGCAAATGGTTTCTATCAGGGATTTGCCCCTGGGAACTGAAGAAGAGATGCGCAAGTCACTGTATGCGCTGTATTCAATTGAGGAACTGCAACTCAAAGCCCCTGACCTAACAGACTCCCCCCAGGACTATAAACTGACGATAGTGCACGCAGATTCCGCTATCAACAAGGTGCAAGATGCCTCATTGGTTGTACTGGAAGGAAATGTAACGGTAGAGTTCTCCTTGGCCGACGAGGAAAAACCGAAAACACTGACTGCCAATAAGATGATTCTTGACCTTGCCAATACCCGTTTGAGTGCTTTTGGTTCAGTGAACTTTATCGACCCTTCCGATCAAAGTTCTGTCCAAGAAATGACTGGGGACATCATTACCCTCAACTGGAGTACCCGCTGTTTAACAGTGAGCGGGGGTACTACCAAGACAGAACGGAAAAACAGCGAAGATAAAACCGTTTCATTTTTTACCTCCGGTGAGCAGATTACCTATATGGGCTCCGACAACACCATTTTCTTTGATGAAGGTTTCATTACAACCAACAAGGAAAACGCTTATTCCTCAATCACCGCAAAAAGCCTTTCGTTGCTCAGTGGCGGCGATATTCTGGTAAACAATGCTTACCTTTCGATTGGCAGGGTTCCCGTCCTATGGGTTCCTGTTTTCTTTTTCCCTGGATCTACGATGGTTGGAAACCCTGCAATGGGATTTACCAGTGATCGGGGAATGTTTGTCAATACAACCTTTGAACTGTACGGTACTTATCCAAACATCAAAGCCAATTCCCAAAGCAGCTTCTCCAGCCTGCTTGCCAAAGCCGATACGAATACAAAAACAAAAGAAGGGCCCTTGTATAGAGATTTGGAAGAAAACGAAGCTTTAGGCGATCTGGAAACCTGGGCACAGGAAAGTGATTCCTATCTTGTTGTATTTGCTGACAGTTATGAATACAGCGGGGTTTCCCTTGGTTTTGAAACGAATAATACGTTCCTCCAGAAAAAAGCCTCGGTGGCATCGAATCTTTGCCTGGCACTACACCCTGATGGATATGAGACCCTTATAAGCTATAGCGACTATCCTGTTTTGCGATACATTTCCGAGACTAAACTGCTTCTCGATACCTCTTGGGCTGATCTGAGCATTCTCATTCCCTTCTATTCGGATCCTAAAGCAAAACGAATCTATGCAAACAGGTTGACAAGTTTCTCGGTCGATTCACTGTTCGGAGCCAACCAGGAATTCCCCTCGGATTTTTCCAGTGATATCAGTTCCTTTACCTGGATTGCCAAAGGGAGTTTCAAACTGCCTGTTGAAAATCTCTCGCCTTATGTTAAAAGCCTTGAAATCACGACCTTGAACGCCTCAATCAATTACTCCTGGCAAACGGTAGACGGTGAATATGGTTATTTCATAAATTCCGTTATGTTGCCCGAATTGAGTGCAAAGATGACTGGTACGCTTTTTTCCTTCTCCCGTCAGATTGAAACAAAAAAGAAGAAAACCACAGAAGCAGAGACTGTAACTACCTATGAACGCCAACTCAGTCTGGCAAATAAAAGGTTTTTTGACTCTGAAGCAAAATTTACCTTTGCAGCACCGGTAACCTTGGAAGATCCCTATAGAAAAGTTACTGTCGCTTCAACCTCTGAGACGAAAGAAACGGATAATACACAATATATTTCATTGGGATATACAATTGATGAAAAGTACTACTATTCACTCGAAGCTACAGAAGGATATATTTCCGATTGGGAGAGTTCCAAGGAAATATATAACCTGACCAAAGGTGTCTTGAAACTCGATGCCCAGGCTCATCCTGATCTATTTTCCTTCACCCAGACTTTGACCCCACAGGTCACCAGCAAAGAGGACAGGACAAAAACAGAATACCTAACCGAAGGAATATATGTTTCTGCCTCAACGATTGCAAGCATACCGTTGCTCGGTCTTACCTACACACTCAGTGAGCGGCTGTATTCCTACTCAGCCTCCTATAGCGAAGGATTTGATGCAGTAACCAAAACATCCTCCTTTGACTTCACCAAAGACTATGTTACTACCCACCAACTAAAGTTTTCAAAGTCGTATGCTATTCGTTCCGGGACTTTCAGTCCTTCCGTGACTGCTACGCTGCCACCTCTTGATTCAATAGTGCTGCCTGCATTCAGCTACAAGACAGGCAATTGGTTATTCTTCGATTCCTTCAAATTCAAAGCAAACACCGCAGGAATACTCGAAGGGAACCTCATCACCTCCTCTGCTACCTTTACCTCCCCGGTATTCTCGTCCTCCCTTACAGGGACATATCAACTATCTGAATACGAAGATTCCAAATGGGAACCTTTCGATGCAACCGGAAACGCAACGTTGAACCTTTTCAACAAGAAGGTCAGCCTGCAGGAAAAATTCAAGTTCGAGGCTGTATCGTCCTCGGGGGATGCAAATTATTTTTCAACGCTTTCCTCTACGTTGCAGGTACCCTCGATTACGACAACCTTGGATTTTACAGGTGTCTATGATGCACTGAAGCTCTCTACCTGGAATACGAAGGTGGTACTCAATGACATTACATTTGCCTGGTGGAAAAATCGCATCCAATTGAAACTCGGGCTGGATACATCCCTTTCTGTTAATTTTCTGGATTACTATGCAACCACCTTCGGCATTACGGCCAAAGTCGGCTTTTCTATAGCAGAGTTTTTGGATTTCAAGTTCTCAGTGACCAGTTCCAATACAGGGTTCTATTCCTATTACGATGGTGACTCGTTTTCGTTTGCCTCGATGTGGGAAGATTTAGCCAACTCCTTCGATTTCTTTGGTGATGGAAGGAATCAGACACAGTTCAATATGTCATCAGTTTCCGCTGAACTGACCCACTATATGGACGATTGGTCTTTGAATTGTAAATACAAGGGAAGTGTAGTATTATCTGATAATCAATACAGCTGGGTTCCAATTGTTTCGATATTCTTGCAATGGAAAACAATTCCTGAGCTGAAAGTAGATGAAAACTGGACGGAAACCTCTGGTATCTGGAGTTCCACCAGCGCAACATAGGAAACTAGATGGATAGAAATATCGAGTTTGATAGCGAAGAACAAATGTGCAGGGTGTGCGGGATCAACGATCGAAATATACCATATATGGAGATGTTGTTAGGTTGTGATTTGTTTGTGAAAGGGATAAGTCTTTCATACACAGGTGATAATAACACCGTAGGCATTTTGTTTTCCTCCTTGCTAAACAGGCTCAAACAATTGGCAGACAAACAGATCCTGGTAAGTGAAGCTGAAATTTTCATGGAATTCCAAAGCTTGAAAAATACACCTTCGGCTTTTTCGGCAAGCCAAATAGTGGAACCGGAAGAAAAACCTTTCATCTATGTCCAGAATCGTTTTGCCTATCCAAAGGGACCAAGGCAGGAACAATATATCCGTGCAATGGAAAACAGCCAGATAGTCTTTGGTATAGGCCCTGCAGGTACGGGAAAGACATTTTTGGCCATTACGTATGCATTGAGTCTTCTCCTAAGTGGAAAAAGACAGAAACTCATCCTTACCAGGCCAATCGTTGAAGCGGGGGAGAATCTAGGGTTTTTACCGGGAGACCTTGCCCAAAAGATCAATCCTTACCTCAGACCGCTCTATGATGCAATGGAAACCATGATAACGGCCTCAAATATACATCGTCTGGAAGAAAACGATAGCATTGAGATAGCTCCCTTGGCCTATATGCGGGGGCGGTCTTTGCAGAATGCAATTGTCATTTTAGACGAAGCACAGAATACCACTCGTGAACAGATGCAGATGTTTCTCACCAGACTTGGTGAAAATTGCTCTGCCATTATTACCGGTGATATATCCCAGGTAGATTTACCTCGCAACAAAGACAGTGGACTGATCCATGCCATCAAATTACTCGAAGGCATAGAAGGGATCGAAATCGTTACGTTTGATTCCCGTGATGTAGTCAGGAGTAGGATAGTACAGAAAATCATTGATGCCTATGCATCGGAATCAGAGCGGGGAGCAAGGGGCAACGTGAGATGAGTAAACGAATCCAGGGATCGTTAGGGATGCCAAAAACTCAGAAGAAAGGAAAAGCACTGCTGATTATCATGACTTTTTTGATAATGGCCAGTGCCATGGCGATTCCCATATTGCTTACCATAAACCCTTCGGGAACTACGCGCTCTTTTGCAATCAACTATAAAAGCGGGGAACTTGCAAACGAAGATGTCTTTGCAACCTCCTCGTTCCAGTACCTTGATGAGGAAAAAACAAAAGGGATGCGTGAGCAAGAGTATGCCAAAATCCTCCCTAATTTTTCCTTCTCATTGAAAGGGACAACGACTTCCATGGAAAGGGTAAGGAGCTTTAAGCAAGCATGGGAAAATCCGGAAACCGCAGTGACCGACCTGTCCTTGTTCTTTGCCGAAAACCGACTAACCGACCAAGCTAATGTCCGTGGGCGGTTTTCTTCGCTTAGCCCTGATGTTCGGTCCCAGATGCTTGAGGCCCTTTCGGCAGCTATGGAGACAATCCTGCAGAAAGGATTGTTTTCCTCGGATTCCATAAACAGGCTGATAGACCAGGGTTATGGGTATTATACGATTATCAATACGATTTCCATGGCAAAGGCAGAAAAAGCAGACAAGATACCGTTCCAGGAAGCTGTTACGAAGGAAAAAATCGAAGACGCCCTCCATTCCTGGGTTTCCCCCTATATCCAACTCTACCCTGGTTTTCAACCTGATTTGCTTTTCGATACCCTGAAATTACTTGCTGAAGTAAACGTCGTATATGATGAAGCAAGTACACTTTTGTTGCGCGAGGAAGCAGAGAAAAGGATTTCCCCTATCTATGTCAATGTCAAACGTGGACAGAAAATCGTAACGAAAGACACGGTAATCACAGAGGAACAACTGGACCTCCTCTCCAAGATGAACAATTCTTACTTACAGTATACGTGGTTGGAAATCTTCGGGCGAAGTGTCTTTATTATATTGATAACCATTGGATCCCTCTATGTCTTCATCATGTTTTTGAAAAATGACAAACGGATATATCTTTATATCAATTTAATGCTTATTTCCGTATTTGTTACTGAAATAGTCTTGTACTTCCTTGCCAGATATATTGCCGACTCCTCGATAATGATGAGGGATTCCTATCTTCCTATACTCTTTGCCCCGGTGTTTGTCTCGCATATAACCAGTAAAAAGCGTTTGGGCATTATTACCGCTTTCCTGTTATCCTGTTATGCAATGCTTTTGCCATTGAGTTCTTCCATGGCGTTCTTCTTTGGAATGACGACAGCAGGAAGCTGTCTGTATTGTTTCAGGTTCTCAGGCAAACGTCTCGATGATATCTTCAATTGGTTCTATGCTTGCATATCCAGTTGTTTCCTTGCATTATGTCTGACATTGCTATCAGGGTTTACCTTTGCAGGGGTTTTGCCCTACCTTGGTGGTCTCATTGTAAACATTACCCTGTCCATCGTCCTTGTTGATGTATTAGTGCCACTTTGCGAGCGTCTGTTCAATATCCCAACTGCCTACAGGCTCAGTGAATTGGCCTTTGCTGACAGTCCGGTTCTCGATCGGCTGGGAGCTTTGGCCCAAGGGACATATAATCACAGCAGATATGTTTCCGAGCTTGCCTATAATGCGGCAAAGGCCATTGGTGCCGATGCAATGCTTGCCAGGGTAGGGGGAATGTATCATGACATCGGGAAGGCAGATCATCCTGAATATTTTGTTGAAAACCAAGGACAGGAAAACAAGCATGACGAGATCAAGCCAAGCTTATCGGTTGCCATTATAAAGAGCCATGTCAAGCTGGGAATTGAAAAAGGAAGGGATGCAGGCCTGCCCCAGGAAGTCTTGGATATTATTGCACAGCACCATGGGGACGATGTTATCAGTTATTTCTACAACGAGGCAAAAGAAGAGGCTGCAAAAACCGGAAGGGAAGTAAAGCAGGAGGATTATTCGTATAATGGAGATCCCCCGACTTCCCCTGAGGCTGCAATCGTCATGCTGTCTGACTGTGTCGAGGCTGCAAGCAGGACATTGAAGAAACCGAACCCTTCCAAAATACGAAAAATTGATCCATTCGGTTATCATGGGGAAAATCGAGAGAAACCAGCTTGGGCAATCAAGGCTTTCGCTCACCGATCTTGATGTTGTAGGAAATTCCTTTCTCCAGACTTTGATAGGACGTGACCACCACAGAATCGAGTATCCTGACGAACAAAGCCAGGAGGAAGCGGCACAGGCTGCTGCCTTAAAAAACAATAAACCACAACCATAAGATAGGAGTGATTAATGAAAGAATCCATAATTGATATTTCATATGAAAACGAACAATTCAGGGAAATTGCACCTGAAGAATTAGTTCTTACCCGTTTGCATGCCATCCTTGAAGAACTTGGACAAGAAGGGTGTGAATTCTCTGTTACCTTTGCAACTGATGCATCTATCCAGGAACTTAACAAAACATACAGGGGAAAAGATGAACCAACCGATATACTCTCCTTTGTCCAGATGGATTCACCTGATGATTTCGATTGGCCTGATTTCGAAATGGATGAGGAGGAGGAGGGCGAAGACATGAATACCGTTCTTGGAGACATGGTTATTTCGCTGGATACCTTGCAAAGAAACGCACAATCCTTTACTGTTTCACCAGATGAGGAATTGTTCAGGCTTTTGATTCATGGAATTCTTCATCTCCTTGGGGGAGACCATAAGACCAATGATGAGAGCGAACCTATGCTAAAAGAGCAGGAAGAACTTTTATCTCGACTTGGGGGTAAGAAACTTTGAGTTTTCCATGGAAAGGTCTGTTCGGAAAAAAACAGTCCGACCTAGCTTCTCAGGAGCAGGTTGAGATTGAAGAACGTCAGACCATGATCGAAGGAATACAGGAACTGAAGGATAAAACGGTCAGGGAGATTATGGTTCCCCGAATCGATGTCCAGTTCATTCCTTCGGATATAACCCTTACCGAACTATATACGATTATCCAGAGTCAGGGGTATTCAAGATATCCTGTCTATGACCAGACGATAGACAACATAGTCGGGGTACTATACGCTAAAGATATCCTTCGCCATGATATTGAAAAAGATTTCGATGCAAAGGAACTGATGCGGAAACCCTATTTTATTCCCGAAAGCAAGCATCTTGATGATTTGCTCAGGGAATTTAAGATGCGCAAGGTACATATTGCCATTGCAATTGATGAATACGGTGGAGTAAGCGGTATTGTCTGCATGGAGGATATACTCGAGGTTATTGTCGGGGAAATCCAAGATGAATTCGACGAGGATGAGACCGAGGAAATCTGCAAGATTGAAACAGGGACCTATATTGTTGAGGCAAGGACCCCAATTGAACTGATCAATGAAGCAGTCGGGCTGCATCTTGCCGATGAAGATTTCGAGACCATAGGCGGCTATGTTTTCGAACTGTTTGGCAGGATCCCGCTTGAAGGTGAATCGGTAGAGGATTCACAGGCTATTTTCACCGTGGAAGATATTGAGGGGCACAAAATCAACCGATTGAAATTGGTTGTCAAAACGTAAGATATATACGTTGACCCTTTACGAAGGAAAACAGTATATTATTATCGATACACATAAAGAATTCTCGGAGGAAAACAAACAATGAAAATTGCAATTAATGGTTTTGGAAGAATTGGACGCAACGTATTCAAGGTTGCTTTTGAAGACAAGAATATTGAGATTGTTGGTATTAATGACCTTACCAGTCCCAAGACTCTGGCTCATCTTTTAAAATACGACTCAACCTACGGCGTATACGGCAAAAGCGTAGAGGCTACAGAGACCGGCATCGTCGTTGACGGAAAGTCCATTCCCGTATTTGCAGTACGCACTCCTTCCGAACTTCCCTGGGGAGAACTCGGTGTTGACGTAGTGATCGAATCCACTGGTGTTTTCTCAAGCGCAGAAGGCCCAAGAGGTGGATACAAGGATCACATCAAGGCTGGTGCCAAGAAAGTCATCCTCACCGTTCCTGCCAAGGACAAAATTGACCAGACCATCGTCTGTGGCGTCAATGACGACCAGATCGATCCTAATGCAGTTGCTTTCTCCAATGCTTCCTGCACCACAAACTGCTTGGCTCCTTTGGCCAAGGTTTTGAATGATGCTTTCGGTATCGAACGCGGTTTGATGACCACCGTTCATGCCTACACCAATGACCAGGTTATGCTCGATCAGCCCCACAGTGACCTGAGACGTGCTCGTGCCGGTGCTGTTTCAATCATTCCTACCACCACTGGTGCTGCACGTGCCGTTGCTGAGGTTATCCCTGAATTGAAGGGCAAACTCAATGGTATGGCAATGCGTGTTCCTTCCCCTGCCGGTTCAATCGTTGACCTTGTCGTTATGCTCAAGAACGATGCTACCGTTGAAGAAGTAAACGCAGCAGTCAAGAAAGCAAGCGAAGGCCCCATGGGCTACGTACTTGAGTACACTGCAGATCCTATTGTTTCCCACGACGTCGTAGGCAACAACCACTCTTCAATTTTCGATTCACAGTTGACCATGAAAATGGGCGAGAAAATGTTCAAGGTTTTGAGCTGGTATGATAATGAGATGGGCTATTCCACCCGTGTTGTCGACCTTGCCAAAAAGTTGATCAAATAAGTTTTACTACTTTTACCTGTCAGGCCTGCATAATAGCAGGCCTGATGTTCCTTTACAGGAATATGAATGCAAGGGGATATTCACTCCCTGCATTGCGAAAAAAAGAGGAAAACAATGATTTTAAATACTATTAGAGAATGTGATTGTGCCGGCAAGAAAGTTCTTGTCCGTGTTGACTTCAATGTGCCTTTGAAAGATGGCGTCGTTACCGACGATACCAGGATCAAGGCAGCTCTCCCTACCGTGAAGTATTTGCTTGACAAGGGAGCTACCCTTATTGTCATGAGCCATTTCGGCCGTCCAAAAGGGCAGAAGAATCCTGAATTCTCCATGGCTCCCATTGCTAAGAAATTTAGTGAAGAACTCGGAAAACCCGTTATCCTGGCTTCCGATGTTATCGGTGATGAGGTCGGTGCACAGGTGAAGGCTCTCAAAGCTGGAGAAGTTCTGCTTCTTGAGAATGTACGCTTCTATGCCGGTGAAGAAAAGAATGACCCTGATTTTGCAAAGGCTTTGGCTTCTTTTGGTGATATATATGTAAATGATGCATTCGGTACAGCACACCGTGCCCATGCTTCAACGGAAGGTGTTTCACATTACCTTCCTTCCTATGCCGGTTTCCTTATCGAGAAGGAAGTCAAGTTCATGGGACCTTTGCTTGAGAACCCAGAGAAACCGTTTGTTGCCATTATTGGCGGATCCAAAGTATCGAGCAAAATCAGCGTATTGGAAAGCTTGGTCAAGACTTGTGACACCATCGTCATTGGCGGTGGAATGGCCTATACCTTCTTGGAAGTCCAAGGGCATAAGATTGGCAAGAGCCTTGTTGAAGAAGAGTATAAAGACACCGCGCGTTCTTTCCTTGCAAAGGCAAAAGAGAAGGGTGTCTCTGTTATTCTTCCTGTCGACCATCTTTGTGGTGCTGAGTTCAGTGACACAACCCCTGCTGTCACCATCGATAGCGTTGAGATTCCAGACGGAATGATTGGTATGGACATTGGCCCCAAGACTGTTGCTTTGGTCTGTGCCGCTGTCGAGAAAGCCAAGAGTGTCGTATGGAACGGCCCAATGGGTGTTTTTGAGTTTGATAATTTCGCGAACGGAACCTTGACCGTTGCCAAAGCCCTTGCAGCATGCTCGGGAACTACGGTAGTCGGTGGTGGAGACTCTGTCGCCGCAATCAACAAATTCGACCTTGCAGACAAAATCAGTCATGTCAGTACCGGCGGTGGAGCTTCCCTTGAGTTCCTCGAAGGTAAAGTGCTTCCCGGAATCAAGGCATTGGAGAAATAAACAGATGAGAAAACCCTATATCGCAGGAAACTGGAAAATGAACATGACCCCTTCAGCTGGTGCTGCTTTTGCAAAAGAGCTTGCCAAAGCACTTGAAGGTGTAGATACCAAAGTAATGATTGCACCACCTTTCGTTACCATCCCTGCTGTCCTCGAGGCAGTAAAGGGCAGTAATATCATTGTTGCTGCTCAGAACATGAACGATCATCTCAGTGGTGCCTACACTGGTGAGGTAAGTCCTGCTATGCTCAAAGACCTCGGGGTAACCAATGTCATTCTCGGACATAGCGAGAGAAGGGCAATTTATGGCGAAACCGATGAATTCATCAACAAAAAAGTGTTACTTGCCCTGAGTGAATCCATGGACATTGATCTTTGCGTCGGAGAGACCCTCGAGGAACGCGAGGCTGGTAAACTTGAAGAAGTTCTTACCCGCCAGGTGTCTGTCGGGCTTTCTGGTGTCAGCGCTGAACAAATGAGCCACATCACCATTGCCTATGAGCCTGTATGGGCAATTGGGACTGGAAAGACCGCAACTCCAGAGGATGCGGATGATGCTCATGCCTTTATTCGCTCTCTTGTAGAAAAACTCTATACCAAGGGTGTTGCAGAAGAGCTAATAATACAGTATGGTGGTTCAGTGAAGGCTTCCAATGTGAAGTCTTTGATGTCCAAGAAACATATCGATGGAGCTCTTGTTGGTGGTGCTTCTCTCTCTGTAGAGCAGTTTCTCCCGATTGTTACCTTTGATAAGTGATTAGTGGAGTAGAGAAATGAGTGTTTTGAGCGTGATTTTGTTGGTATTATTTGTGATTGTCAGCCTCCTTATGATTTTCCTCGTAGCAATACAGGACGAACAGAGTGAAGGACTCGGTGGCATTTTCGGTGGCGGTAGCAATACTGCTTTCGGATCGCATGCTAGCAGCGTTGTAACGAAGGCAACGGCCGGCTTGGCTGTGACGTTCATGGTACTTGCTTTGTTTGTAGCTTTTGTTAACAAGACTCCGTCTCAAGACAAATTGCTCAACTCTGTAACCACCGAACAAGTACAGCAGACAACTGACTGGTGGAAGCAGACCGAAACTACGGCACCTGCTGCTACAACAACCACTACGGATGCACCTACTGTAACTATCTAGGACGGTAGCCTGTTTCTATTGATTGACTGCCGGCCGCATTTTGTGCGGTCGGTATCTGTTTCAAGGGAAAAACCATGAAAGTTTGTGTTTTATATGCTCCAGCTACGAAGGAAAATGGGAAAATCAAAGAGATTGCTAATTCTTTGAGTGAAGGTATTGCAAGCCAGGGGCATCAAGTCGATGTTTTTGACATGTCACTCGAAAACGGTAAAATCGTTTCCTATTACGATTACCTTGTTGTTGGAACAGAGACCAACACCTTCTTTGGAGGTAAAATCCCTCCAGTAGTAGCTTCTTTTCTAAAAAGTGCCGGTTCGATTTCTGGAAAACGTTGTCTTGCCTTTGTTACAAAGGGTGGTGTAAGATCGATGAAAACACTCCAGGCATTGATGAAGACCATGGAAAGTGAAGGTATGTATTTGAAAAAGAGCGAACTTATCACGAAAAGCGATTATGCAAAAGCCGTCGGAAAACATTTAAAAGTTTCGATTTGACGAATAGGCAGTTTTGTTTTACGTTTTACTGAGTATCCCTAGGAGAAACCATGAAAAGATTTTTTGTATTGACAACCGCTATTGTCTTGCTTGCTTGCCCTATGCTTTTTTCTGCAGCCATCAATGCTCCCGCTGCAATGGTAAAGCTTACGAAGAACACGCCTATTACGACGGCCGAACTTGATGCAGAAGTTGCGAAATATCAACAATCTGCCTCCCAGAATGGTCAAGACCCCACAACGATTGATCCTTTGCAGGTACTCAATCTCTTGATTAACAATGAACTATTTCGCCAGGGTGCAGCCCGTGATGGTGTCAAAATTACCGATGCCATGATTGACCAGGCTTATGCCAGTCAGAAAGCGAACGTCGAGAAAAGTTATTCCCAGACGTTAACCGATGACCAGTTTGCGCAGCTCATTGCCAATAATTTTGGTAGCGTAGAAGCCTACAAGAAAATGATCTCAGAGCAATTGATGGTTGATGCGTATGTTCGTATGAAAAAAAGTGCCGAACTCAGCAAACCCCTCACAATTACCGATGCTGAGATTCAGACTTTCTACAGAAAAAACAAAACCCAGTTTGTCAGTCCAGAGACAGTAAAACTTAGTCACATTTTCATACCGCTTACCGGTGTCAGCGAAACCGATGCAAAAAATAAAGCTTTACTTGAAGATGTTGCCAAAAAAATTAAGAACGGATCTCTCTCCTTTGAAAAAGCAGTTGTCGACTATTCACAGGACCTGCAGAGCAAAAACAAGGCAGGTGATATCGGTTGGTTGACGATGGATAACAAAGAAGCCCTCACAGGGCTCGGCCAGAACTTCTTTGATATTGCCTTCGCTACCGAAGTGGGAACAACCAGTGACTTGGTTTCTTCCAATACTGGTTACCACATTATCAAGATTTTGGCATATAACGATTCCAAAATCCTTGGTTTGGACGATGTAATCAATCCGAACACAACCAGTACGATTTCTGATTATATTAAAGCTCAGCTCTCTAATTCCAAGCAGCAGGAAGTGTATTATGCTGCAATAAATTCCTTGGTATCTGACTTGCGGAAGAGTGCTACCGTAACGATACTGTATAAGAAGTAATATGAAGACAAGACACAAAGCGCGTGAGCTTGCGTTGCAAACTCTTTACGCAATGGATTTCAACAAAGAATTGGATAAAGACCACATACCTGAGGGCTTTAGCGGAATGACTGAAAGCGAGTACGCTGAGCTTGAAGACGAAGTGAAGATATTCGGTCGTTACCTGATAAACGGAACTATTGAAAATTTGGAGCAGATAGATGCTCTTATTACGAGTTTTTCCCTGAATCGTCCGCTTGAACGAATTGATGCAGTTGACAGGAATGTCCTTAGAATGAGCGTTTTCAGTTTCTTATATGGGGATATCCATCCCCATATCATAATTGATGAAGCCGTAAAACTATCGCAGGATTTTTCAACTGAGGTGAATTACAAGTTTATCAATGGAATTCTCGATACGATGCAAAAGAAACTATTTCCGATTGGAGGGAAGACTAACCATGATTCAATTGAAGACTCCCCAGCAAATTGATGGTATCAGAGAGGCATGTCATCTGACAGCCCGCCTGATGAATTCCCTCTCGTCTTATCTTGAACCAGGAATGTCTACGCATGATATCGACCAGCATTGCTATGATTTCATTATACATCACAAGGGGAAACCGGCTTTCTTGAACTACGAAGGATTTCCGGCCACAGCTTGTATTTCCATAAATGAAGAAGTAATCCATGGAATTCCTTCCCGGTCCAGGAAAATTGCCCTTGGGGATCTGGTAGATATCGACCTGGGAATAAACATGAACGGGTATTTTTCCGATATGGCCCGTACCTTCATTGTCGGGGGAGTGACCAAACCTGAATGGGACAAGCTGTGTAAGGTCACAGAGAAGTGTTTGGTAGTCGGGATTGAGGCTGCAGGCAAACGCAATGCGCGTATCCAGGATATCGGGGATGCTGTTTTCAAGCTTGCCAATTCCCATGGATATGGGGTTGTCCGTGACTATTGCGGTCATGGTGTAGGGCTTGCAGTACATGAGGAACCTGAGGTTCCCAATTATACGAGTTCCTATATGCCGAATCCCAGGATTCGTGAAGGCATGGTTCTCGCTATCGAACCAATGATTAACCTGGGGACCAAGAATATCCGGGAATCAGAAAATGGATGGACTGTGCTTACTGCTGATGGAAAACCTTCCGTGCACTTTGAAGATACGGTTGCAATTACAAAAAATGGTCTTGAAATTCTGACCGTTGAAGATTAACAAGGAAGATTTATGATGGAAAAGGAATTTATTTCAGGTGATACGATTCGTGACAGTGCCCTCAAACTCGTGCATAAGATGTACTCTGAGGATCATTTCGTACCCGATATCATCTATGCTTCCCTGCGTGGCGGTGCATATATGGCAAATGTGTTCAGCGAATATTACAAAATGGTTCGTATCCGTGAACATGGCCGACCAGTATTCTACGCTGCAGTGGTAGCACGTTCCTACGGGTATCTCCGTAGCCAGTCAAACGTAATGGTAGATGGTTGGACCTATTCTCCTGAACATCTTCGAACCGGTGATAAAATCCTCATCGTTGATGATATCTTTGACACTGGAAAGACGGTAAATGCACTGGCTGATGTAATCATGAAGAAAGGCATCCCCCGTGAAGACTTGAAAATTGCCGTCTATGACTACAAGGTGCCTCTCTACAAGGAGGAAGCCCCTCTACCCATACAACCTGACTACTATTGCCGCAAGCACGTTCTCAAGACTGCTGACGATGAACGCTGGATCCATTACAACTGCCATGAGTTCCTTGGACTTACCGCAGATGAAATTGACAGCCAGTACCAGGACAGTGAGGTACGGGACATCCTGCATTATGTCAGGGGTGACAAGTAGAAATCAAAAGCATCGCAAATACCTACAGAACGGCCGAAAGGCCGTTTTGTGCTTATAAGGTCCATTGATAGAAATTTTGCCTTATACCCTCTGGGCATCCGAAGGCATAGTACGGGAGATCTCAGTGAGATTCCCTTGCTACAGTGGCTTTTGTTGTCCCAAGGCAATCAAGATAGATTGCTTCAACATCTGAACCAAACCGCGCAAAAGAATATCGCTTGGCTTGCAACGTTGCACTCTCTCCCATGTCCTTGAGCATCTGGTCGTTTCCCAGGATCTCCTGTACGCTCCTGACGTATTCTTCGTCAGTCGTATAGGTGAAACCGTTTTTACCGGCAATGACTACATCTTCGATACAATCATCATAACGACAGACGACGGGAAGACCGCTGGCTAACGCCTCGATGTAGGTCAAGCCCTGGGTTTCGCTTTGCGATGCAGCTACGAATATGGTTCCCAACTGGTAATACAAAGCAATATCGGAGGGCGCAATCATCCCGGTGAAAATGACATTGTCAGAAATGGACAAAGAATGGCTGAGATGTTCGAGTTTCTCACGGTAGGGACCATCACCGACAAAGAGCATGATACTGTTTTTATTCCACTTCAGGATTTCCACAAAGTTTTTAAGCAATTCCTCTGATTTCTTTTCCTGGGCAAGTCTTCCTATTGAGATCAAGACAGGGGAATTCAGAGAGATCCCTATTTTTTGTTTCAAAGCCATGATTGTTTCCTGGGTTTCCTTTTTCTCGAATTTTACCAGGTCAATTCCTGTTGGTACTATGTGTAGCGTTGAGGTTATACCATAGTCTCTCAAAGAATCGGCAACTTTTTTTGTAGGTGCAATGATATGCTTCACTTTCCCCAATCTTGTTTGCACAAAGCAACTCACTGCCTTTTCCCCTATACGCTCATTCAATTTGATATACCGTGCATAGTTTTCATACATCGTATGATAGGTATGGACCAAAGGTGCTTTTGATTTCTTTGCAATTACCTTTGCAAAGGTAAAGGTAAAGAATTCACATTGAGAGTGGACAATCTCTGGGGACCACGCAAGGATATCTTTCATGATATCGGGTGGAATACGAACGGCTGCGCGTATATCCTGATATACAGGTATTTTCATAGAGCCGATGAAATACACATCATTATAGAAATAGGATAGTTCAATCGGTGATAACGTCAAAATACGAACATCATGCCCCTTTTCTGTGAGGACTTCACAAAGATTGAGGACCGAAGTCACAACGCCATTTACCGAGGGCGTAAAAAGATCTGTAGTCAATAGAATTCTCATAGAGCGTTTGGTTTCCTTTCCAGTACTATAGATGGCAGAAAGGGTATGGTTACAACCCTGATACGTGAATGCAGTCCCCATTAAAAACCAAGGCAGGGATCATACCAGTCCCTGCCTTGGTTGTCTGCCATAATGAAACTAGAATGTATAATCCTCGGAAACTGAAGAAGTCCCATTCAAGGAAGTGTTGAGATTTGCCGAATCAATATCGATGGTAATTTCAAACATTCCGTTCTTGCGGGTAGCCACGATGAGGTTAGGAACCGAAGTGGTACTAGTTGTAGTCTCCAAGGCACTTACGATATTGGAAGCATCAAGGTATTCGGCATACCCTTTGCTGATCGAAGCAGTTCCTGACAAGGTATTTGTGCCGGTATCGACAGAAAACACATACAGCGAGCTTGCCTTGGTCGAATACTTTGAAACCAGATTCAATGCTGTCCCGGCAGTATTCGGTACAGGGTAGAAGAAAGCATTTGCATTGTAATCCTGCGAGGAATCTTTGAGCAGGATTTTTCCTGTAATGTCAGTTTCTGAAGTACTGTCTACAGTATTGTAGAAATACAATTTCCCTTCATAGGTCAAGATGTAGAGATTGGAACCATCATAATAGAAATTAGCCAGCCGTACATCGTTGATATCGGAAATCAAATTCTTTTTACCGGAAGGATCGACAAGGTAATGCAGATAGGCAGGAGTATCAGAATCTGAACTATCGGCAAAAGAGATGATTATAGGTGCAGTAGCATCGTCTTGCCGGGTAGTCTGCATAAGGAAGTTGTCGAGGCCATAGCCTGAGATATCTATTGATGAAAAACCAACAATCTCGGTAACAGTTGCCCCGTCGTAGGCAGCAATATCATAACCTGCATTACTGCTTCCATCCTGTCCTTCAAGAACCAGCATGGAATTCGAATACAGGTTATTGATTGTATAGGTTGAGAGATTGGTAGAAGTATATGTATCACTGACAATAATCTTTGCTCTATTGGTCCCATCCGAATCATATCGATAGAAAGAATCAGTAAAGTTTTTTAAAACATAGAGTTTGTCATTGCTTGCAGCATAGGCAACACCCTTAATTAATCCAGAACCTTCCTCTAAAGGATCATATTTTTCACTTGCAACCAATTGTGTTGAAGCATTTGTGGAGCTGCTTGCGATTCTGTAGACACCTTCATTGGTCTGGAAATACAGATAGGGAGAATCTATTCCAAGCAACCTGGTATATACGATACCAGAAGGGGTGGTTGTCTGGCTTATCTGGCGGAATATACCCTCAGAGGCATCGCTGTTGCAGGAAACCAGAAGGGCCAGGAATACGAGGAAACCGAAAATCGGTGTTAGCTTTTTCATGGGAATTCTCCTATTGACGATAGGTCACAGAAAGGGTGACCGGGATTAAACCGAATATTGCATTGTCGCTTTGGATCTCCTCAGTATAATTGAGCTCAGGAATAATCCATAAGCCAGTGTTGATACCGAAGCCCCAGTTTGTAGAAGGGTACCAGGTAAGCCCAATTTCAATATTGGCATAGAGCGTCATCAAAGAACCATCACCATATTTAATGTAGGCACCGCCAAGTCCAACGGAAATGGGAAGATCGAGTACTCCCTGTACAGGGAAATAGGTTGCCTTTGCAAAGAACGGAACGGCAGTAAACAATTCCTCTTCTGCGCTATAGTTGAAATCGTATCCGATTTCTCCTCCGATCGCCGTAGTTGGTGATGAAAAAACCTGGTAACTTATCGATCCATAGCCACCTACAGACAAACCGGTATTCCCTTCACCCAAGCCACTGACAAAATCTTGGTCAGATATAAAATAGGTAAAAGCAGGAATTGTAGTACCGACTTTAAAAGAGAACATCTGATTACCCGCATCATAATAGGTAGCAGAGAAAGCGGCCAAGGGCATCAACACTGCTATGGAACATAGCATTAAAAACTTTTTCATAGTCACCTCATGTAATATGCTTTGATAACAAAACCAAATATTATTTGTTACAAACCACTCTATAGCTATCATAGCCAAAAGCAAGGCATATGAGAACCATGTGGCAAGTATATCGTGAGCAAGGTCAAATTGGCAAATCATTAAAGCCCATTTGTTGCCTCAAACCCCTGTTTTACGATACTGTAGTGAAAAGTAAGGAAGGTCAACGTGCAATTATTGACAGGAAAAGAAGTATCAGATGCAGTATTTGAAGATTTGGAGAAGCAAACCTCTCAATTTATTGCAAAACATGGCTTTGCCCCTACATTGGCAGTCATCCTTGTTGGAAACGACCCTGCAAGCCAGAGTTATGTGAAAAGCAAGAAGAAAGCTTGTATTTCACTTGGTTTCGGTCATAGGGATTATGAACTAGCTGAGGACACTACCCAAGAAGTACTTCTGGACTTAGTCAAGGAACTCAATGCCGATGCTACTGTCCATGGAATCCTTGTCCAGCTACCGCTTCCCAAAGGGCTGGACGAAAACCTTATCATTGAATCTATAGACAGTAAAAAAGACGTGGACGGCTTCCACCCGATCAATGTAGGGAAACTGCTTATTGGGCTTCCCTGTTTTGTGAGCTGTACTCCCAAGGGAGTCCTTGAAATGCTCGATTTCTACCACATTGAGACAAAAGGAAAACATGCAGTCATCATCGGAAGAAGCAATATCGTCGGTAAACCTATGGCAGCCCTGTTGATCCAGAAGGGACGGGATGCCACGGTAACCATTTGTCATTCAAAAACCGAAAACCTAAAAGAAATTGTAAATACTGCTGATATCATCATCGCAGCAATGGGAAAACCCTTGTTTATTACCCCTGATATGGTCAAAAAGGGAGCAATAATAATTGACGTAGGGATAAACCGTGTAGAAGATCCCACACGTAAGCGAGGATATCGCCTTGTGGGTGACGTAGACTTTGAGCAGGTAAAGGATATCTGTTCGGCAATCACGCCTGTTCCCGGTGGAGTAGGGGTTATGACCATTGCCATGCTTATGAAAAATACATTGCAAGCTGCAATACAGCTTGCTCACGAGGATACTAAATGATTCAATCTTACTGGCTCGAAACCTACGGCTGCCAAATGAATGTAGCCGAAAGCAATGCTTTGGAACTCCAGCTTAGAGGCGCCGGGCTTGTTCCCTCCGATACCGCTGAAAATGCCGATTGTGCCATTCTCAATACCTGTTCAGTCAGAAAAAGTGCTGAAAACAGAATCTGGGGGCGTCTGGGCTTCTTTTCCCATGTAAAAACACTCCATCCTTTGACATTGATCGTGACAGGGTGTATGGCAGAACGCCTTCTAGAGGATATGAAGAAAGAAGCTCCCCAGGTCGATTATGTTATAGGCAACAACGACAAACAGAAAATAGTAGAGGTTTTGACTTCAGCTGAAGGCAAGTTGTCTGAACACCTCGACTCCTATGGCTTTGGTTCGACCTATTACAAAACCGGTGACTATACCTCGTATATCCCAATTATGAATGGATGTAACAATTTTTGCTCCTACTGCATCGTCCCCTATGTACGTGGCCGGGAAATCTCCCGACCTATTGCAGATATTTTGGAAGAAGTAGCTTTTCTTTCCTCCAAAGGGGTTAAGGAAGTAACCTTGCTCGGGCAAAATGTGAACAGCTACCGTTACAATGAAAACGGGACTATTGTCACCTTTCCCGACTTACTCAAACGGATTTGTGCCGTCGCTGGTGATATTTCCTGGATTAGGTTTGAAAGCCCCCATCCTAAAGATTTCTCAGACTCGTTGATCAAGGTCATCAAAGAAGAAACCAAAGTAGCAAAGCACCTGCATATTCCTATGCAAAGTGGAAATACCAGGATTCTTACCCTCATGAACAGACGTTATAGCAGAGAATCCTTTCAGGATCTTATCAGAAAAATTCGTAGCGAGATACCACAGGTTACCTTTGCTACCGATGTAATGGTAGGCTTCCCTTCTGAAACAGATAAAGAATATGAAGAAACCCTCTCCCTGTTGGATGAGATGGGTTGCATTGAAGCATTTATGTATTATTGGAATCCGAGGGAGGGCACGAAAGCCGTGGACATGGAAGGCCAACTCGAGGAAACAGTGAAAGGGAAACGTCTTGAGCAATTGATTGCCTTGCAACATGAGATCTTTGCACGGGAAAAAACAAAAAGAACCCATGGCGTGGTATCCGTTTTGGTCAACCAAGTTTCGCGAAATGACAAAACCCAGATGCTAGGCAGAACAGAGCATAACGAGATGGTAGTCTTTACCGGAAATTCTAAGATTGGCAGTCTGGTTTCAGTAGAACTGGACGGAATGAACGGAAACACCTACGTAGGAAAGCTCGTTGAATAATTTATAGAAATTATTTCAAGTATTTCCAGCACCTCTTTGGAAGCTGTCCATGCTTGGTTCGCAAGCAGGCAATAAGCGGCAGCTTCTTCTTGGCTTCCCCTTTGCACAGGCTCTTGTACTTGCTCAGGGAGTCTTGTTTTCCCAAGCAGATACGGAACCACGAAAGGGTTGCTCTCTACAGCTTGTTTATATTCTTTCTCAAGGTGGCGAACTCTCTCAGGATCCTCCAGAATTGAATAGAGAAGGGTACTGAAAAGCATGAATACCGTTTCTTCCGGGTATTTCTTGAGAATTATTGCCGCAGATTCAGTATCCCTGAGACTAAGCAACCAATTTAGCAAACGGTACCGAACATCAAGATTGTCGTTTGGGTTAAGTTCAAGGATCTTTTTATACAGTTCGATGGCCTCATTCTTTTTGCCAATATCCCAGCAAACCAACCCGTAGGCATGCAAGGCCCGAATGTAGGGTCTTGTTTCCCTATTGAACCAAAAAACCCCGGTGTTCTTTTTAATATAGTCTTGCCCATAGCGTTGCTCGAACGATGAAAGGGCTTTCTCATAATACTCAATTTTACTTTCTGTCAGCTCAGAAAGATCACCCAATAGGGTATAGGCATCACAGCACAAAGGGTCGATATTCAAGGCTTTCCTTGCAGAGCGTAATTTTTTCATAGGATCTTCATATTCCCAGGCAGCATCTAAAATCTCTTCGGCAAGCAACTGATTAGGAGATTTTTCAAAAGTAGGAATAGTAAAATACGTTTCCATCGTTGACTCCTTTTTCATACATGCAATAAGAAACCTCTGTCATTCAACGGTTTTCCATATCTTCTCAATATGTTCTTCACCGTCAAAATATCCTGTTGTTTTTCCTTTAAGAAACAATTCTTTACCCACCAGATTAACTTTTCCGGTATCTGGATATTCACACACGTCAAAACCATGCAAGGTTTTCAAATCAAGATAAACCAGGTCTTCCTCGCTCTCATTTTTTAACTGGTGAGCACCTTCCATTCCTGTTTCAAAGAAAATCGTATCGCCTTTGCAAACATCACGGATACCTTCTTTGGTTCGCAGTTTTCCCTTCCCGCCTAAAATTACGAACAGCTCCTCGGCATTATGGTGAAAATGATACGGGCAGGAAAATTGGCCTTGTTTAAGAATTCGGAAATTGCAGGCAATATCATGCAGTCCTGATAGCTTTGCAATATCTGCACTGCTATACCCAATATATTCCTTGAGAGGAGAATCCTCAAAACAAATCATTTCCTGTTGAACGTTACAAAGAGTAGGCACAGCAAAAACCTCCTGATCACATACATAGTATACTAGCATCCAACAACAGATAACATAATCAGATAGGGTAAAATTCTGCGATTTTTTCATTCTTGTGGGATGGTCTTAATCATAGTATGATTCACCACACAAGGAGTGCATACCCATGAGAATCAAAGGCCAGGCCTTTGTGCTTTTATTTTCGCTGGCATTTCCCCTCTTACTTGGCGCTGCCCCACGTGAAATTACGTTCAAAGGAGAAATCTGGCAAGTGAAATCCTCTGACTCCAAGATAGCCCCGGGACCAAACTATTGGTCAGATGCTGATGACCAGGTATGGGTAGACACCGAGGGCATGCACCTTACCATCAAGCGGAAATATGGCCGTTGGCAATGTAGCGAAGTAAACACTAAGGGCATAACAGGATATGGGACCTATACCTTTGTCGTCGATAGTTCCTTTGCCACCTATGACCCAAACGTAGTTGCAGGATTCTTTACCTGGGATTCGCAAAAGGAAGAGGCAAACAGAGAGATAGATATCGAATTTGCCGCATGGGGACAGAGCACCGGTACCCGAGGGCAATTTGTAGTACAGCCATACACAACCGATGACAGGATAGTAACTTTCGATCCACAGATGCAGGGAACCTATTCCACCCATAGGATTGTGTGGACTCCTGATACAATCATCTTTAGCAGCTATCATGGCGAGGTAAACCCTGACGAACAGGCTTCCAAATTGAACCTTATGCAGCAATGGCAGTTTACAGGGAAACCCCCATCAAGTGGGAATGCCCATTTCAGGATCAATCTCTGGCTGTTCCAAGGGAAAAAACCTCTTGCTCCGGCAAGCCTTACGATCAAATCGTTTTCTTTTCAGCAATGGGAAGGGTAGCCCCAAACCCTTTCCTCTCTTGCTTTCCCCAACCTTTCGATTTCTTCATTGCACTGAAATAACCACCTACCCTCCAGAGACTGACCAACTGGCGAACCCCAAAGTTCTCGACAACGGCCATCCATAACAAACGCAAGGTATCGTGTACCGAATAAATCTGCCGGTCGAAACTCGAGATGAGCACCGATGATACCGACACAAGAATCCCCAAAAGAATTGTCGTAGTAAACAAGAGAAGCCCTATCGAAGGATTGAGGATTCCGGCAAAGAAGGAAAGGATGACTATCAGCAAACCCTGGGCTTCCACAAAGGGTCCAAGCAGTTCAAATAAGAAAAAATAACTCATGCCTACCATTCCCATCCTCCCATATTTCGGATTTCCGATAATAGTTTTATGAAAAAGCAGGATATCGATTAAACCGCGATGCCATCTGTCACGTTGCCGATGCAATTGTCTCCACTTCTCAGGGACTTCGGTCCAGCAATTGGCATTGAATGCATAATCCACAGTATAAGGAATTTTCAATTCCCTCATGCTGCGTGACAGCCGAACAACCAACTCCATATCTTCACCTACCGTATCCTTTTTGTATCTGCCACTCTTGGTCAGATACCCACCGGTTTTTATGGTTCTTTCTCTATTGAAGACTCCAAAGGCCCCAGATATGATCAACAGGCAATGTATATGGGCCCAGCCAACCCTTCCGGCCATAAAGGATCTGATATATTCCAAGGACTGCAAGCGGGCGAGAAAATTTCTGGGTAGGGAAACAGAATCCAACTCACCCAATTCGACTGAACAACCATTGACCGGGCAGATATTTCCACCGGAGGCAATACTCTCGACGGGGGAGTCAAGCATTACGGAAACAGCGCGCATCAAAGCCTCGCTTTCCAAGAGGGAATCTGCATCAATACCACAGAAATACTCCTTGTGCGCGATGTTCAGGCCAATATTGAGAGAATCGGCTTTGCCTCCATTCACTTTATCTACGACAATAAGGTTTGGAATGGATTTGTTCGTATAGATCCCCCTTACTTTTCTGGTAGGTATCCTCTTTTGGTAAGCCCCATCGCTTTTTTTCAGTTCAAACTGGTCAATCAAAGTCTGAAGGGTAGAGTCCTTTGACCCATCGTTGACAACAATTAATTCAAAATCAGGATAGCGCTGGTTTAACAGCGAATTCACGCTCTCAATGATCCCCGCTTCTTCATTATATGCAGGGGCAATAATGGAAACAGAAGGAAGCAGATCCTTGGTAAAAAGAAAACGATAGTCTTTAACCTCCCAGAGCCTTGCCTGTTTCCTTGCACCGAAGAAAGAAACAGCAAGAATAACCAGGTAAATCAGGTTTACCGTTACCGAATAATATACAAACAGGTAATTGAAACGTGAAATATACAGTTTCCAGATATCATTCCAACCCAATTGGATTATGGTTGGGAACTCAGAAAAGAAAATTATGAAAGGGAAGAGCATGGCAACAAAGACAAGCAACAAGATAAGTGTCATTCTCTGTGGTGGTTCTGTATGGGGGGTAATAGTTTTTTTCTGTTTCTTCAAAGGTTTTATACGCAGTTTTCTCAGAATCCGTGCGTCAAGATACAGACGCAACTCATCTCGCATCCATGCATTCTTTGGTAAAACTTCCTTTATAATGCCAAGCAGTGCATCTTCAACCTCAATATCTTTGTTCTGGTTGAGAAAAAACACTATTGAACTGGCTTGTTTTGCTTGTACCAATTCCCTGACAAGGGTTTTTATTCTTTCAGATTCCTGGTTTTTAATCTTTGGGAGAAAATATTCCACACGATTTGCAAGGACTTTTGCCATTATTGCCCGTTTGTGTGAAGAATGGGTACTTTCAAACCTATCCAACAGCTTTTGCATCACAAGCGGACTTTGTTCCCCCATCCGCGTAAGGCTTTCTACGATTTTCTGTTGCATCGAAGCATAACGGCTGTAGTCAAGGATAGCGTCGATATTCTCGGGTGCCATGTCTTTGGCATAGGCTTGAATCACAAATTCAATGGTATGTTTTTGGTTACTTGATAAAAAAGGATCTTTCAATAATTCTTCATGGAAGTGTTTCAGAATTGCCGAGAGCGCAAGCTTACGGAGAGAGCCATTTTTCGACTGTGCCTGGAGTATGACAAACCCACGCAATTCCTCAGCAGGATACTGTAAGGCAAAACCACAGATAAGTTTCTGCATATAGACCCTGTTGATTGTTTGCTTTTGTATGGCAAATCTGAGAAAATCTTTGTTATACGTATAGAGTACAGCATGGACACGTTTTGCGAACCAGGGATTCATCCCTGGCAGTTTTCTCACTACCAAGGGAATGGCTTTTCTTACTTTCTGGATGGCTAGTGCATGGGCAAAAAACAAGACAACAAGTGGGCGGCGTTCTTTTTCCAAAGCTTTGAGCAATGCAAGCTGTACGTTTTTGCCCTGCAGATATTTCAAATGGTAAGACGCTTCAATACGGGTAACTGCAAAAGGGGAGGAGAGTTTTCGAAGGTATTTCTTGCAGGGCGCAGAACCCAGCAGTTTTTCCATCAGTATTTTCCTACGGTTTGCCGGTAACTCTATTTTATCCATGATACGTTCATATATGGGGAAAAGTTCCTCTGCACGCAACGAATCCAGGTCGAACGCTTCATCGTAGGCAATTCTTGTAAGCAATTCTTCGTTGGTCTTTCGTCGCTCCCCTGTATGTTTTTCATGTATCCGAACGAAAAATGCAAAAATTAACAGAAGGCAATCGAGGATGAGAACCGAAAGCGTGATATAAAGGGAAAGCTGGAATGACATAGGTTCAGGCCTCCTGCTGCAAGAGAGACGATGCATATAGTCCAACTACACCAATCAATTCAATAAGCATTACAGGGCATGCAAAGAAGTGGGAGATCCCAAGCCCGATTGAGCGACTCACCGTATTTTCGTTCTTATTGGACGAAAACAAGATAAAGGGTATATCGGAGTAAGCGGATTTCTTCATGAGCTCCTTGCGCAACGTAAAGGCACTCAGCTTGCTTGTCATCAATTCACTGATAATGATATCAGGATTCTCTTTCTCTATAAGGGTTCTTGCCTCCAAGCCGTTGGAAGCAAGAAAAAGGATATAGCCCTCACGCTTGAGTGCTTCTTCTATCAGCTTTTTCTCGATCCCGGGATTTGCAGCGAGGACAATGCGGATACTGCTGTTTGCATTCCAGACCTTTGAGGAGTCTGCAACAACTTTGTTCCCTCCCTGTCTCTTGGCAAGCTTCAGCCTATAAAGCGCTGTCTGCAAAGCCACCTCTTCCAGTTCCTCATTGCTAAATCTTTTCGTATTTTCAATTCTGTCAGTATGGAAAAGTCCTATCGATATGGTTGAGGGAACAATGAAAGCTTCCGAATCAGAGACAGTAGCACAGAGCCTGTCGGTCCTTTCGAGAATCTCCTTTCGCTTCGTACCCGGTAGATAGAGGGCAAACACCCCGCCCTGCAATTTGAAATGATATTCGTCTTTTCCAGGAAATGCTTCTTTTAGGTAATACGTTAGGGTTTTAAGGGCATCATCCCCTTCAATCCTCCCAAAATCGAGATTGATATTGGATAAATTGTCAATGCTGAGCAAAACCAAACCAAACGTTGTTTCCTCATAGTTGAACTTTTTCATTTCAGATGAGAAAAACCTATTGAAAAACATCTGGTTATGTAAACCGGTAATCGGACAGCGGTTTTGCGCATCCTGCAGGGAATCCTGCAATGCCAGCCGCTTTTTTTCCAACTCTTGGTTTTTCTCGGTCATCAGGTCAACATTCTGCTGGAATGTGAACATAAGCGACTTAAATGGTTTGGGTAGAGGTATGCTGTATTCTTTGGTCATTTTCTCGACTAGGGGAAAGATTATGGTAATCCAAGGCATACCCTTCTTCGAGAAAACTAGGTCGAAAAACTCTTCCCAGATGCTGTTGTCTGAAAATGGGGAACTTTCAATGGTCTTTTTCTGGTAATCAAGGACAAACCCGGATCCTTCGAAGGTTTCCCTGACTTTTTTTACCCCATAGATCGAGAAATATCGTTTGATTACCTGATTGCAGAGTTGTGGGTATCCTCCTGCCTCCATGAGATTCTTTCTCAGGGGTTTCAAGAAAAACCCGCACTCCAGATTTTTCAATATCTCAATATATTTTTTACAGTCATTGACAATAATAGAACCATGCTGGGGACAAATAAGATGGATATCCAGCTTTAACAGCTGGTTCATCACAGGTTCCAGGATTTCATGGGAAGGCATATAGATTTCATGAAAGGTTTTCATCGATTCATGGTAATCCTCACTCGCATACAAATACCAGTTATTCGCGATTGCCCCAAACAAATCCCCTGTGATTACAGCTTTCTGTCTCTGCAAATAGGTCATTATTGCAGCTGGAAAATGAAGATATGGCGCATAGAGAAACCTAAGGTCATTCCCGTTTTTCATTTGGTAACGGAAATTATTCTGGTCTACATAGTAAAAAGGAGATTTCACCCCATAGAACTGAATGATGGTGGCGGCCCGTTCATGGCAGCAAATACAACCTGAAAACCCATTCTGTTCTAGCATAGGGATTGCCGAACAGAGATCAGGATCCTGGTGGCTGACTACGATAGCCTCCAGCTTCTCCAACGGGATCAGCATCTTGACCTTGGCCATCACTATCTCAACATCCAAGACAGACCCAGGGTCAAACAAAACTGCCGACCCCTTGTCCAAAAGGAGGTAGGGATTGCAATGCAACTCTGCAGAACACAGGTCATCTCCTACCCACCAAAGTCCCTCAGCTATCGAAACCGGTCCTGATATGTCCATAACAACTCCTTATTTTGCTGAGAAACGTTCAAAATACTTCTGTATGATCGGATAACTGTCTTTCAACCTTTGTTTGAACTCAGGTTCATCCCAGTTTTTCCACGGGAATACTATCTCAGTCGGGGAATCTTGCTCAGGAAAACTGGCTAGCAGGACACCGGAAGAGGCATCCACCAAGACAAAAGAAATGCCAATTCCTTCTGAAAGGGTAGTTGCAAGCTGGTCTTTCAGAGGGTCGGTATTGTATTTTCCAGTATCGTCCAGAACCCGTCCCCTCGAAGGATCAGAGACATTGATCCGTGTCCAGGGTATACGCACAGAAAGAACATTCCCCTCCATATTCCAAAGATTGTTCGACTTTTCCAGGCTGCCATACCCAAGGGCACTGGTATCCTCATAGACTGAAGCGATCGGAGTGCCGACTTCCTGCGCCCGTTCTTTGTTGATGAGCTTTTGCATAGGTTCAAAGATTCCGCTATCAACAACCCCTTCGTAAGAGGCATAGCGATAGGAAGCATAGTTGTAGGGAGGTATGACTAAAAGACGGGAGGTATCCTTACCGGTGAGGGAAACCAGATATTCCATGCCAGAGGGGGCATGGAACATCAGTGCCTTGCCATACCTTGTCTCGCCTCTCGCCCTGCCATAGGTATCGAGCCCTAGATAGAGGTGTTCCTTGTTCAAATCGACAGGTTTGGAGAACGTAAGGTCCAGATAGAGGTAGGAGACATCCATCGACACTTCCATTTGCTCAATTTCGCCCCCGGTTTTCACTATAAGGTCAGGTACCTTGGGTTTGACCGATTCCATGGCCAGGATCCCATAGTTCTGCTCAGGGTCCACCGCATTATGCCAAAGGATTTTCCTGTCATAGGGAATCATATACGGTTCGGTAACCCAGGTCTTTTTGGCCCACTCATCCATCCATTCGAATATCACCCCGCCAGCGTACCCCTCATGTTCGATCGCCTCGAACATCCGAACAATTCCTTCCCCCTGTTCCTGCTCGGTCATACCCCCATGGTTATAGCCATCGGGGCTCATATGGGCATTGCCCATTCCCGTGGCCAGCCCGAATTCGGCAACCAAAGCAGGATACTTCGTATGGATGGCCATGAATTCTTGCAGATACCCGCCATAGCGAAACCTTCCGAGTTCATCAGAATATAAGGAATATTGTGGGTCATTGTTCATGAAGTCAGGATAATTGGGATATATATGATAGGCTCCGAATAAGCCGCCTTTCATCTTTTTCCCGAGCTCAATATGGTTTATATCGACAGTAGTACGGTCATTGTATTCGTTTTTCTTTACCCCATTGGCCTCCCGCTCACTCGGATGGTCCAGAGCATCGAGGGTGGGCCAGTTTACGATTGCAACCGGATTCTGCCAGCCATAGGTCTGTTCCTGGTAGCTAAGGGCATAGTCTGCACTCTCTGCCAGCCAGGCTTCTGTCGGGGTTCCCAGTTCATTGGTAAAAAGGTAATCCCCATGGAAAGAATGTCCCTTGTTAAGCAAATCGGTCGCTTCGACCTCCTGTGGCTCCAATTCCCTGCCGACAAGCAACCCAAGGACATAGGGTGACACATCAACTCTATACTCACCGAAGGCCCTGCCTCTGCGCTCTGCAATGGAAGCCTTCCCATGGATTGCATCGACTACGTATCGAATTTCCTGCTGGTAGGAGATTCGGTATTCCTCACTGAGGTAATCGTTTCCCGCAGGTTCTTCTTCCGGCCAGATTTCCTGCAGCAGGTAGAGCATTTGTTCAGGATGGAGACGGTTGTATACGTCCAGAGCCTGGTAGAACTGGGGGTCAAGGAGCGTGTAGATTCGAATTGTATTCGCTTTCATAGCCCCTATCTGCTCAAGGAACCGGTAATACACTGCTTTATCAGCAGGGAATTCCGTATACCATCGGCCTGGCAATGCGATGCCAATATTGACCCCTCGGATAAAAAAGTCTTTCCAGCCCTCCGTAGAATACACTTGGAGCAGCTTGCCTTTGGTACGGGAAACCAAAGACACCCCGTCCTGCTGGTAAATCTCGACCTTTGGATTAGGGAGGGTCACCTGTTTTCTTTGTTCAGCCTCTTTGTAGATGCCATTGAGCAAGGGAATATAGGTTTTCCAGTAGAAAGAATCGGAGCTGTCTAATTTGGTGTCGGGAACCTTTTGCATGCGTGCAAGGACACCCTCCCAAAAGTAGAAACGCGGCTTATAGTTCAATGCCGCATAATTGCCACCAAGATAGTAGGTCGTATGAAAGGCTGTCTCATTGCGTATTATTGCGGGGAAAACAGGGGCCAGGCCTTTGGCTTTCAATTTTGCAAGGCCATTATCGGTTACATCAAGCGAATAATAGGCAAGGGTTTCAGCATCTGACAGGGTAGAGACAACATCGAACAGACCTTGGTAGGGCCCCGTAACCGAAATACCGGTAAGCTCTGTCCCCTTGGCGGTAAAGGTCAATTCGTTCCCTTTCTTGCCGACATCATTTTCATCCAGGATAAGGATGTCGGACTCTTCGTTGACCAAAACATATCCATTCCCCGTAAAGTCCCATGTCCTGCCTGTGGTTTTTTCATACCGGTTTCGTTCCCACTCTACAGTGACGCCTTCCTCTGCCAGGTCCTTGACATAATGACCTACCCAGCCAGACCATTTTGTCTGCAAAAGGCTTTCCATCTGTGCCCTGACTGAAGGATGGGTAGGAGTTCCAAAGGTATTGTATTCGGCAACAACGGTATTTGCCCTGTCTGTGTTCAAAAAATCGCGAATGGAGTGTACGTCAGTCTGGGTCAATCCCCCATAGATCAGGTTGGAAACCGCTACATCGGGGACAATTCCTACCTGTTCTTTGCGGTATATCCCATAGGTATCGGCAATATAGAGCAAATCGGCCTTTTCAGACAGAAAAGGCAGAGGTTTCTCATAATATTTGCCGTTGCTGTCCCAATGCAAACCATAATACGAATCGGAATAGGCAAAGGTTTTCCCCTCTACCGGTATAACTTTTTTCTGCTTGAGAAACCAGAAAAGGCCTGTATGTTCCCGTACCTTTCCATTGGGAACGGTTTTGTCATAGACTGCGGTAACAACCGGCAGATTAGGCTTCAAAACAAAGCGAATCATTGGTAGACAGACAAGTATCAATGCTACAAAGAGTATACAAAAGAAGACAATGACTTTCTTTTTTCGTTTGACAGGTGGTTTTTTTGGTTTTCCCATAGGGCAAGTATACGGCAAGTGCTACTGAATGAGTACTGAAAAACAACTCAAAACATTTAATAAATACCGTACCAAAAGAATGCAAAACAGTATTTTCCTATAGATTACGTGGTATAGTTTTCAGTTGGAAGGAGAAACAATCCAATGCCAGGAAAAGTGGAAAAGGATAACGCATTCAACAAAAAAATGGTAATTCTGGAATCACTGATTCTCAATGCAAAGAAAATGACCGTATTTACCGGGGCAGGGGTTTCAACACTGTCGGGAATACCTGATTTTCGCGGTAAAAACGGGTTGTATTCCGGCCTCTGGCATGATTTGCCAGTGGAACAGATTCTCAATATCTCGTTCTTCGAGAAGCATCCTGAGATTTTTTACGAATGGGCCAGGGAATTCTGGTACCATCTCGAAGACTACAAGCCGAATGTCGTACATACCACGTTGGCCAAGATGGAACAAAAGGGATTGGTTGCCGGGCTCTACACCCAAAACATCGACATGCTTCACAAGAAGGCAGGAAGCAAAAAAGTATATGAAGTCCACGGGAGTGCCGAACATCATCATTGCCATACCTGCAACAAGTACTACTGCTATGGGGAAATAGCTGCACAGGTGCAGGCAGGAAAGGTTCCCTTTTGCTCCCAATGCGGTGGGATTGTCAAACCGGATATTGTCTTTTACGGGGAAAACCTCGATTCTTTGATCCTAGCCAGGGCGTATGAACAGTTCAGCCACAGTGACCTCTGCCTGGTCCTCGGCTCATCCTTGACCGTGCAACCGGCAGCATCTTTTCCGTATTATGCTACAAGCAACGGTTGTCCCCTGGTCATAGTGAATGCCCAGAAAACCTCCCAGGACGGAGGTGCCAGCCTACGGTTTGAAGACTTAAAGCAGACCTTTCTGGCATTGGACTCCTGGCTTGATACCCTGGGATCAAGAAATACGTAGTTTTGCTTTTTTTCCGGTGCTTTTTGCCTTACAATGGCTAGCATGAAAGTGATGGTCTGTGACGATGAAGAAAAAGTCTGCAATTTGATCTGTGCCCTGATTGACTGGGATAGGCTAGGCCTTATTCTCTGTGGGACAGCCTTTGATGGCCTCAGCGCCCTCTCCTTGATTGCGGAACAGAAGCCTGATTTGGTAATCACTGATATCAGGATGCCTGGCCTTGATGGACTGCAACTCATCAGACAAGCGAAGGAACTGCGGGAAAACCTCGAATTCATTATAATTAGCGGCCATAGGCAGTTTGACTATGCCCAGACGGCCATAAAATATGGCGTTGCCGATTACCTGCTTAAGCCTATCAAAAAACAAGATTTGGAACAGACGCTGGAAAAAATGATTGCACGTCACCAGCTTGAGGAAAACCAACAGAAAGTCTCAAGCCTCCTTTTGCAGGAAGTTGAGCAAGGCAAAGAACAGAAAAGGCAGCAGGCCATGCATGAGCTGCTACAGAAAAATGATCCGTTCCCCTTGTCAGCCTGTTTTACTTTTTCCCAGCAGAATAGGGTCTTCGCCATCAAGATCGATTACTCGCTGTCCCAGGATGCAGGCCCCATCCTCCGAGACAAGGTAGAAGAGTTTGCCTGCCGCGAGGGCCTCTCCATTTTCACCGATATGCTTGTCACGCTATTGGACAATACTATCTATCTTCTGATTTCCTACCCAAAGGCAATTGAAGATTCGGTTATGAACAAGACAACCTATCTCCTCTCTTTTTTGAAAACACAGGCTGAGATATTCCAAGGGATTGCCTTCACCATCGGAGTAGGGCTTGCATTCCCTTTCTACAAGGAAGTACCTCTTTCTCTCCTTTCTGCAAAACAGGCTCTCAGTAGGAGATTGCAAGAAGGTACCATGGACCGATATGTGGCCACCATGGTTGAACCGGTGATTGAAATGGTAGAGACCGAACCGTTTTTCTCTTCCATCGAGATAGCCTATGCCCAAGGCTCCCTTGAGAAACTGCAGGATAGTTGCACCGCTTTGCTCGTAGGTCTCAGCCAAGGCAATCTTTCCCCCTATGCCTATGAGCAAACCTTACTAGCATGCTATGAGCGCCAGTGCCTTTTCATCAGGCAACAGAAAAACCTTGAAGTTACTGCACAAAACGAGATTGAAAAGGGGTTCTTCCTTTTGAAGAATGCACGGAGTATGCAGGCACTGGACAAGGCTTTTTGTATTTCTACTGAGAACCTCTTCACCTTTTTTGAGGAACAGAACCAGGCAACCATTGCGAAACCCATACGCCTGGCCCAACAAATAATTGCAAGGGAATTCGCAAATGAAATGCTCTCCCTTGAGTCAATAAGCGACCAGGTCAATCTCAACAGCTCCTATTTCAGTGCCCTTTTCAAGAAAAACTGCTCCATCGGGTTTGCTGAATATCTTCAGGATATCAGAATAAAGAATGCAAAGAAGCTATTGGCCGAAAGCAACCTTACCATAGCGGAAATAGCACAAAAAGTAGGGTACCGTGACCCGAAGCATTTTGCGAAAGTATTCAAGAAGGCCTGTAAGATAAAACCGATTGAATTCAGGAAACTCTATGGCTAGACGAAAAACCTATCTGGTGACCAGACTTTTTTTTGTAGGCATGCTGTTCTTCTTCGATTCATTGGGATTGTTCATTTTGGCCTTCGGCTACAGAAGTGGTCGTTTCAGCAGCCTGTCATGGCTTGGAATACCGGTCATTCTGTTTTTCCTCAGCCTGCTAACCCTGTATTATTGGGTCTATTTGCCCTATAAAACCACGAAGCATATTCTTTTGCTGTTTTCAACAGGGTATACTTTTGAAAGCATCATCGACAAACGGTGCCCGATAAACAAGGAAATGGAAGAAGTCGATGCCAAGCTCCATTCCCTGTTGAATACCGATCAGTTGATGAATGCCAGCAAGCGGCAGGCACAGTTTCTGGCTCTTCAGAACCAGATAAACCCACACTTCTTATACAACACCTTGGAGGGTATTCGCTCTGAGGCTCTCTTTGCAGGATTGACTTCGGTAGCCTCCATGACGGAAGCCCTTTCCACCTTCTTCAGGTATACTATCAGCAATGTCGAGAATCTCGTAACCTTGGAACAGGAACTGGAAAATACGGAAAACTATTTTTTCATCCAGCAATTCAGGTTCGGTAACCGTCTGAAACTCTCTGTCACCATGGCTGAGGAAGACAAGAAAGAGGTCATGCAATATAGAATTCCGAAACTCACCCTCCAACCGATTGTCGAGAATTGCATCATCCACGGACTCGAATGCAAAGTCGGGGAAGGTGTTTTGAGGATCCATATCGAGACAACCCAATCAAGATTGCTTGTCACGGTAAGCGATGACGGGGTAGGCATGGGGCAACAGGTGCTACAGGCCATGAACCATAATTTGTCTGTGCGCAGCCTTGATTACGTGAAACACGATGAGTTGCACGGGGGCATTGCGCTGGTGAATGTAAACAACCGGATAAAATTGTTGTTTGGGGAACAATACGGACTCACGGTCACCAGCCAGGTGGGGGTCGGAACCGATGTCCTGATCGTATTGCCACGTAGTATCCAGGAAGGCGAAACCACATGAAAGAGGAGATTCTCAGACTCGAACAGGTTTCTTTGCCACCGTATCTCTTTGATATCAACCTGCATCTCAACAAAGGGGAAATCGTTGCCTTGATAGGGATAAATGCCCTTGGTATCGAACAGCTGCTGACCATCATGTGCCAAAATATCCCGATCCATTACGGCCATGTCTATTGCCAGGACAAGTTGGTCAACGATTACCTGTCCAGCAGCAAAAAGAAGAACAGGGTTGTCGTAATACAGAAGGAGTCGATGCTCATCGATTCAATGACTGTAGAGGAGAATCTGTTTGTCGTCAGGAATAATTTCCAAAAACATCTGGTCAATTACCGGGTTCTCTACGGACAACTGCAAATCCTTCTCAGGCCCTTTGGCATTGAACTTGCACAAAAAACCCTTGCAAAGGACCTCAGTTCCTATGAACGGTTGGTCGTACAATTCGTAAAGGCGAGCATATGCAAGGCAAACCTAATCATTCTCAAGGATATTACCAACTTTGTCAGCGAGGTAGACCTCAACAGGCTCTATGGGGTGCTCCAGTTTTTCAAAGACCAAGGGATGACCTTTCTCTATGTCTGCAACCACCACCAGGAAGCATTCCGGTTCTGTTCAAGGTGCTATCTCATGCAGGAAGGTCGTATTGTCAAACACTTGTTTCCCTACCAGATGAACGATGAAGTGATTTCCCATTACAGCAATGTCTTTGAGGAACGGGTAGAAAGTGAACAGAGACAAAAACAATATGACTCCTCAAGATTGACCGATTCTTCCGCACTCGTCTGCAAAAACCTTGTATATGGCAACATTGCAGGACTGGAACTAACCATCCACCAAGGGGAGACGGTGGTATTGCTGGATAATGAGAACCTTATCATAGATGATTTGTTTACGCTTCTCAAAGGTATGGATGTCAGCAAGAACGGGGTTCTCCTGGTTAATGGCCATCTTCCGGCTAAAAACGACCGTGAAGTTGCCCTCATTGACGTAAAACCTGACAAAACCCTCCTTTTTCCCCAGTTATCGGTTTTGGATAATATCTGTTTCACTGCCGACCACAAGATAAAGCATCTCTGGCTTGACCATGTCAAAAAGAAGTCTATCGCAAAGGAACTGTACCCTGTCTTGGGCAAATCAATATACAAACCTTCCCTGTACGGCCTTGAAAGGGATGCCCTGTACAGAATTGTGTACCAGCGGATAATTTTACAGAAACCTTCCTTTGTATGCGTGGTTCAGCCATTTGCCTCGGTTGATATGTACCAGAGAATCCAACTGATTTCCTATTTCGACATGTTCCGCCAAAAAGGGATTGCCGTATTGGTCTTGGCTGTTTCGCTTTCCGATACGCTGCAGATAGCCGACCGGCTCATTGTTGTCAAAGGGGGTAGGGCAGAAAGTCAGTCACTTCGACGTGAGTTCTCCCAATACATTGGCATTGCGGGTTCAGTTCCTGCAAAACCCAAAGAATGAACAACCTTTTCCAAACTTTTTTACCCTAGCGCCCCTATCCATTCAATGTGACACTTGTTGCAGGGGGAGGAAAGGCATGGAAGACCAGAACAACATCGTAACGATGGAACATATCACAAAGACATTTCCTGGCGTAAAAGCCCTTGATGATGTTTCTTTCCATCTCTCTTGCGGGGAAGTAATGGCTCTGTTGGGAGAGAATGGAGCGGGAAAATCTACACTCATGAAAATACTCAGTGGTGTATATACCCGCGATAGCGGATCGATCAAATTATTTGGAACCGAAGTTGAAGGTGACCTGACTCCCAAAAAAGCCCAGAAGCTCGGGGTGGCAATCATTCACCAGGAATTGAATATGTGTGCCCATCTCACAGTTGCAGAGAATATTTTCCTCGGGAAGGAAATTGTCAAAGGAAGAATACTGAGCAACCAAGAGATGAACAGGCAAGCCAAGGAAGTTCTCGATTCATTGAGAATCGACATTGACCCCCAGACCATCGTCGGCACCTTGGCAGTGTCGAAACAGCAGATGGTCGAGATAGCGAAGGCCCTGCAGGCAGAGGCAAAGGTCCTGATCATGGACGAACCAACCAGCGCCCTTACCAGCAAGGAAATCAACCAGTTGTTTTCCCTGATCAGGGAATTGAAGGCTAAAGGCTGTGCTATCGTTTACATCAGTCACCGGCTTGAAGAATTGCAGCACATCGTTGACCGGGTAACCATCATGCGTGACGGCAAGTTCATTATTGAAAATGATTTCCATTCTATGTCCATGGATAAAATCATTTCCTATATGGTTGGTCGCGAGATTAAAGAAAAATTTCCAAGGGTCACAACCGAGAAGAAAGAAAAAATTTTGTCTATCAAGAACCTGAATGCCGGAAAAATGGTACGCAATGTATCCTTGGATGTCTATAAGGGGGAGATTCTCGGGATTGCGGGCCTCATGGGAGCAGGAAGGACTGAGACCACAAGAGCTATCTTTGGCGTAGACAAGAAGGAAAGTGGGGAAATTGAACTGGAAGGGAAACAAGTTTCCATCTCCTGTCCTGACGATGCAATCAAAGAAGGAATCGTCTTGGTCCCCGAAGACAGGAAGCGTGACGGCCTGTGTACCAAACTTTCGGTACGCGAAAACGTAGCCCTTCCCAACCTCGATGTCATTTGCAATAAATTGGGAGTTATCAACCGAAAAAGAGAAAGGGAAATTGCCGATAAGGCAATTTCAGATTTGCATATAAAACTCCCTACCAGGGAGGTAAATGCATCCTCGCTCTCGGGGGGAAACCAACAGAAAGTAGTCGTAGGGAAATGGCTTGCCAGAGACAGCAAAGTAGTTATGTTTGATGAACCGACCCGTGGCATCGATGTTGCTGCAAAGGTAGAGATCTATCATTTGATGAACCAACTCAAGCAACAAGGGATCGGCGTATTGTTTGTTTCCAGTGAGATGCCTGAGATTATGGGTGTATCGGACCGGATTATCGTTATGTGTGATGGTAGGGTAACTGGTGAACTGATGCGTTCTGAGGCTACCCAGGAAAAAATCCTTGCGTATGCGACCAAATTCGAAAACAAATTCGAAAATGAAAACTTATAGGGTAGTATAAATGGAAAGGGAAAGAAGGAATCCGGTTAAAAAAGTATTGGCTATTCGGGGAATTGGACAGGTCCTCACGGTTACCGTAGGGTTGATTGTCCTGTATGTTGTATTCGGAATAATGAATCCGGTGTTTTTCTCATCCAGGAACATCGCAAACCTGCTTAGGCAGATTGCCCCTATACTTCTTATAGGTATAGGCCAGTCTTATGTCCTGATTACCGGAAATATCGACCTGTCAATCGGCTCTGTCGTCGGTATGAGTTGTATGATCAGCGCGACAATGATGACAAAAGGTGCAAACCCGATTGTTGCAGTCATCATTACCATGATCTGCTGCCTGGCCATTGGCCTTGCAAACGGATTGTTGGTCTCCTTTGCCAAATTGCCACCATTCATTGCAACTCTCGGTACCATGACCATTGCAAGGGGAATAGCCCAGATTGCAAACAACAATTACAACACAGACAGCATCGGGGAAGCAGCCCAGGGGTTCAGGGATTTCTTCTACTACGGCAAAACCATGGGATTGTACAATACTATCTGGATAGCAGCGGTGCTTTGGATCATCTTTAATTTCATTTTGAATAGGACAAAAAGCGGCCGTCATATCTATGCAATCGGTTCCAATCTGGAAGCGGCAAGGCTGAGTGGTGTCAATGTCATCTCGGCAACGAATAAAGCATATCTGGTTTCAGCATTTGTCTCCTGTGTCGTTGGTCTCATTACCAGTGCAACCTCTGGAATGGGTACCATGGATGCCGGTAACAGTTACGAGCTGTATGCAGTCGCAGCCTCAGTAATCGGTGGTGTGTCTACTTTGGGTGGGCAGGGGCTTTTGTTCGGTACCGTTATCGGTGCTTCCATCTGGGGGGTATTGCAAAATGGTTTGCAGTTTGCCGGGGCTCCGGTTGCAATCAGGAATATCGTTATCGGAATCATCGTTGTAGTCTCTGTGCTCCTTGACGTGATCGTGCGGTCGGGAAAGGGAACCAGAAAGAAAAAAGCTACAGCCAGTATGTAATTTCTTTCACAATAGTGAATTGAAAAGTATAGAAAAGGAGAGAATTCTATGAAAAAAAGTGTAGCGATCGTTTTGTGTGCTTTATTGATGGTAACATCCCTGTTCGCCCAGGGCGCAAAGGAACAGGCTAGCGGTGGATACAAGGTGTATCTCATTACCATGGACCAGATGGACCAGCATTGGGTAAACGTTGACAAGGGTGCTCAGAAGGCAGCTTCCGAACTCGGAGGAATTGATTACAAGTGGCTTGCCCCGGACATTAAAGACGATGCAAAGCAGATTGAATGTATCAACAATGCCGTAGCCGGCGGTGCTGATGCCATAATGCTTGCCGCGAATGGCCCGACTGCTGTCACTGCTGCCTTGAAAGAAGCAGAAGGTGCCGGAGTAAAGATCATTTATGTTGACTCTGCAGCAAATTACCCAGCTGTACAGACCCTCGCAACCGATAATACGGCAGCCGGGGCTACTGCAGGCAAAGAGCTGATCAAGGCTTTGAATGCAAAAGGTGTAACTTCTGGAAAGATTGGCATTATTTCTGTAAACAGTGCCACCGCTTCAACCGTTGCCCGTGAAAATGGCTTCCGCAAAGCTTTTGACGGCTTGCAGTTCACCTTGCTCGAAACCCAGTATTGTGATGGCGATGCTGCCCGTTCCAAGGATATGAGTGCAAACTTCATAACCCAGGGTGTTGTTGGGCTCTTTGGTGCCAATGAAGGTTCTACTGTAGGGGTAGGCAATGCAATCGCAGAAGCTGGCAAGAGTGTTATCGGTGTTGGTTTCGACAAGTCCGATATGATTCTCAGCTTGATCAAGAGTGGTAATCTGCTTTGCACTATGGCACAGAATCCTGATGTGATGGGATACGAGGGAATGAAGACCACCGTAAAGGCATTGAAAGGCGAATCCGTTGGGGCTTCCTACTTTGATACCGGTGTTTCTGTTCTCACCAAAAACAACCTGTAATCATAATCATTGGCAACCTGAGTTGCCTACTGTACAAAAAGTGATCGTTTTGCTTGCAAGACGGTCACTTTTCTTTGCTTTACCAGGCATTTCTTTGTAAAAATACTTTTTTACAATAGAATATTTATGCTTTTATTTTACATATATTACTAAATTATCCCCATTTTTTTGCATATAAATGTAATTTGTCAAATTATTTATGAATACGTAAATGTATTTTGCTAAATATTTACATATCTTGGATTGTTTTACAACAAATACTAAACAATTTGCATAATTTGATTTACAAATGACTACATTTTTTCCAAAACCAAGTGTAGAATTCCCCATAAATTGAGCTTGGAGGCTTATATGGTTTCATTTTTTTTGAGTCTAGCCGTGCTTATTCTCGGCTATTTTTTCTATGGGACACTTGTAGAACGACTGTTTGGACCGGATGATCGTCAAACCCCTGCAAACGTAAAGAATGACGGTGTTGATTTCGTACCAATGAAAACCTGGAAAGTATTTTTGATACAGCTTTTGAACATTGCTGGTCTTGGACCGATTTTCGGTGCTATCAGCGGTGCCCTCTGGGGACCTCAGGTTTTTCTGTGGATCTGTCTTGGCTCAGTCTTCGCCGGTGGCGTACATGACTATATGTCCGGTATGCTCAGCGAACGCCACAATGGTGCCTCCATCAGCGAAATCACCGGTCGTTACCTTGGAAAGGGAATGCTCCAGGTCATGCGTGTTTTCTCTGTTGTCCTTCTTGTCTTCGTCGGTGTAGCCTTTTTGGTCGGGCCTGCCCAGCTCCTTGCCCGGTTGACTCCCGATAGCCTCACTATCAAAGTGTGGGTCTTGATTATCCTTGCCTATTACTTTTTGGCCACAATGTTCCCAATCGACAAGATCATTGGAAAGCTTTACCCGATATTCGGTGGTGTTCTTATTTTCATGGCTTTGGGGATTATCATTGGTTTGTTTGCAAAAGGATACAAAATCCCTGAGATCGCTTTTACCAACCAGCATCCCAGCGGAACAGCAATTTTCCCCTTCATGTTCATCACGGTAGCCTGCGGGGCAATCAGCGGTTTCCATTCTACCCAGAGCCCCATGATGGCCCGTTGTATTACCAATGAAAGAGACGGCAAAAAGATTTTCTACGGCGCTATGATCAGTGAGGGTATCATTGCCCTTATCTGGGCAGCAGCAGGTTGTGCTTTCTATGAAGGCGGAACAACCGTAGGCCTTGCCAATGCTTTGAAAGCATTCGGTGGAGCACCAGCCAACATTGTCTATGATGTATCTTTTGGCCTTCTCGGAAAGTTCGGTGGATTCCTTGCTGTCATCGGTGTAATAGCCTGTCCGATCACCAGCGGTGACACTGCCTTCAGAAGTGCCCGCCTCACAATCGCCGACTGGGCCCATATCGACCAGAGCAAGACGAGTAAACGTCTTGCCCTCTCTTTGCCCCTGTTGCTGGTAGGTTTCTTGATCTCCAAATTGAACTATAGCATTATCTGGAGATACTTCTCCTGGTCCAACCAGACTTTGGCAATGATTGTTCTCTGGGCTGCTTCGGTATATATGTACCGCTTCGTCAAGAACAAATATGCATTCCTCATGACCCTTATCCCGGCAATTTTCATGGCAGCGGTTACCGTAACCTACATCTGTCTTGCAAAAGAAGGGTTCAGGTTGCCTCCTACGGTAAGTTATCCGATCGGTATGGTCTTTGCAGTTGGCTGTCTGGCCATTTTCTACATCACCACTATCCGCCATCCGGAAAAGCGCGCACAGCAGGAATTGGCTGCCTAGTCCAGTATATTTCCATCGAAAGAGGGCAGGATGTTCATACATCTTGCCTTCTTTTATATTTTTTCGTATACTATGGATACTCCAAGGGAGAAATCCTAAGGGGGTGTTTCGGTTTCGACTGGCGGTAGATCAGGCCAGAGGCTGCAAGCGGAGCGCCAACTCCTAAAACTAGCAAAACATTTAACTGCCAAAAAAGAAGACGAAGTCTCCTTCAATGCAGAATACGCCCTCGCTGCCTAATAGCGCGATGACGTACAGGCCCAGTTGCTGCCGCTCTTAAGCACCGGTCACCTGTAAAAACAAGGGCTTACCTGGTTGAGTGCCTACGGCTTTCAGGGAAAATTTAGCAGGCTACGATGGAAGGACGTTTTGCAGATGAACCAGCCTACCATTGGAAATTTGATCATCAGCTAAGCTTGTAGACGTCTTTGGGTGGCCCGTTAGGACGGGGGTTCGAATCCCCCCACCTCCAAAACACCAAGGCCGGGAACCATTTGTAGGTTCCTGGCCTTTTTTATGTCCCATTCTTTGCTACCCAATCAGAGGACAAGCGTTGCAATCAGGACTACCAGTGTGGGAAGAATTACCCGGAAAAATACTTTCTTTGCTTGAAACAGCATTTTATGCTCCAGGTAATCTACCCTGAAGGCAGCATATTTGCCAGTAATACAAGAGCCGGGAATTCCACCAGGAGGGGACAACCACTGTCCTGCAAGAACTACATTACGAAGATTCTTTATATAAGCGGAAGGATAGGGAATCTTTGCACTTTTTTTTGTGATGACACACGCTTGGTTATATCCCCTATAGGCATTGCAATAGCGTCGATAGGTGCACGGAGTCCAGCTATCGAGCAATGAGAGTTTTTCTTTGTACCCTGGCCACAGTTCTTCGATTCTTTGTTCGATACTGCAGGATAATTCCTGTTTCTTAGCCTGGTAGGCAGTTTTGTCGTTTTCCAGTTCCTTCCAGTAATCCCAGGCAGTGCCATCCATTCCCCAGAGCGCCTGGATAATCTGTTTTCCCTTGGGAGCAAAAGAAGGTTCATAAAAATAGGTTTTGAAAGTAATCCTTTCCGATTGCCAACTATGGGTTTTTATCTGGGAAGCACTGGCCATGACTTCGCAGGGTAAAAGATTCTCTTCGCAATCCACTGCCCAGGCTGCCTGGAACATCCCGTAAACAGGATATGATTCGGGTTTGGAAAAATAATCATGGAACATACTGTTCATATAGGAGGGGTCGAGCAGGGTAGAAAAGGTGTGTGCAGCATCACAGGCAGGGATAATATAATCTGCGGCAAAGAACTGGCCATCCTCAGTCGTTATTCCCGTTGCATTCTGTCCATCTACTTCAATTTTAACGACTGGGCAATTTCCCTTGAATACGCCGCCAAGGCTCTCAAACCGCGAAAGCATCCTTAAAGCCATTGCACGGGAACCTCCCTCGGGGATACCCCCGTCACCACTTGCAAAATTACCATAGCACATGGGAAAGGAGTACCCCATCGATTCTGGCGTACAGAAATCGGAAATGCAGGCCTTGATCAAGGGATGATGGAACCTGTCTATCAAATCCTGCGTACTTATTCCCTTATAGCGATGAAACAATTTGAATGTCATAAGTGATTTTATAAGTAGGGAAATTCCCGAAATGGCACCTAGCTGTTCCGGTGGCACACCCGCGGGGATGACTGTCCGCTTTCCCAGCTCACAATCAGAAAAAAGAAGGTTTATCTGTTCTTCATCCACCGGGGAAAGGGCTATCCATTCTTTCCTGGTTTTTTCCAGGTCTTCATACAGGGTCAAAAATTCGCCATTGAGTGTAGACTTATACATAATCTCTTGACGATGCAAGCCTATGCCATGGTCCGGGTCGAGTGCCCTGGTCTCAAGGTACATGGCATTAAGGTCTGTTCCGGCTTTGCTTCCGATCATCCAATGGATGCAATTGTCTATATGGTATCCTTTTCGGTCCCAGCCGGTACATTCTCCACCTGCAATAGGGTTCTTTTCATATAATTCAACAAGATACCCTTTTTTCAAAGCATAGATTCCAGCAGTAAGGCCTGCTACTCCGGCACCGATAATGATTACTTTCTTTTTATTGGCATTAGTTCTCATGGTCCAAGATATCCTTTGCTATTTTTTCCATATCTGCTTTCTTTGGAATGGCGATACCCCTATCCTTGTCAGCGAGAATAAGCAAGGAATCACCCGTTTTAATACCCATAAGATCACGCATTTCCTTTGGAATGACTATCTGTCCTTTTTCACCAACCTTGACTGTGTTCATGAGCCTATCGTTCATACGTACCTTCTTATCAGTATAACTAGTATTAGTTGTATTACTAGTTATACTACAAGTCAAGCATTTCTTTCAGCTTTGATGCAAATCAAAAGCCAGGTACCTATATGCGGCTCCTGGCTTTCTGTTGATAGTGGATAAATGGGAAAAGGGGATAGTCCAGCCTTAAAAAATTTCCTGCATCTTTCTTATGCTCTTGACGATAGCTTTCTTCTGGATACTCGGGATAGTCGAATACATTGCCTTTTGGGCAAAAGTAACGCCACAAAGAACATTCAGCTTACCTTGCAACATTGCTTTATATCCGGTTTTTGCCACTTTGTGGGAATTCATTCTTCGTATGAACAAAGGCACCTTTACCGAACCAAAAACCGTTTCATACCGGGAATTCTTTTTGAGCGGCATCAAATTGGTGATGGTTACATTCGTATCGGAAAGTTCAGAAGAAAAGGCAGTACCGAAATTTGAAAAAAAAGTTTTGCTTGCCAAATACATTGCTTCCATAGAACAGGGCACAAACATATTCGCCGAGGAGATATTAAGAATTCTTCCTTCATTTTTTTTGGTGAATTCCGGCAAGAAAAGCCTGGTCAAGGAAGCAAGGGAAACCATAACGAGATCAAGCATAGCAAGGAAGTGCTTTTCCTCATGACCATATGATTTGCAGAGCTCACCGAAACCTGCATCATTGATAATATAGTCAATTGTCAGTCCTGATTTTTTGACTTCTTCAAAAATTTCCTTTGGGGCTGAAGCATCACAGAGATCTTTTGCAATGACATATATAGGGATGTCATATTTTTCTTTCAATTCTTCCTTTAACTGGTCCAAAGCTGTTTTGTTCTTGGAAACCAGTACCAACCCACCACCATGTTCGGCATGAATGCAAGCAACCTCTCTACCTATGCCAGAAGTAGCACTAGTAATGAGAGCTGTTTTCCCTTTCCCTGAAGTCATTTTTCTCTCCTTTTGATCATATTTGCCTATGCAAATTATCCACCAAATATTCCAGGAAAACTCCACACCTTTTTCAAAAATCCCTGAAAAGCCCTATGTCCCAAACTCCTATTTTTGTATCTTATTATAATATATAACAATATATACTTTCTTCGCACTAATTCCACTCTACCAGAGACAGGATACTATCCTAATATAAAAGTCCACGTCCTGAATGTAACCTTTTCAAAACTGACATTTTTTATTTACTCTTAATTTATATACTACACCCACAGTGCCACTTTTCAACCCCAACTTATGTCATTTCTTTAATTTTTTTTATTTTTCTTTGTGATTGCCGAGTTTCCTTAAAACACTTTCTGTAAAAAGAATACATTTCCAAAAGAATAGAAAATTCTTTTCCGAAAGAAATATATTGTATCAGGAGATTTCCAAACTAACCATTTCGCAGTAACCTTGAAGCAAACAGGGCTGGAGGAACGATTTTGATCATCAGCGCAAGCAGAAGAACCGACATTCCCTCTTGCTATGCAGACTGGTTTTTCAACCGTGTACAAGAAGGGTTCGTCTACACAAGAAACCCAAAAAATTACCACCAGGTCAGTAGGATTTCCTTGGAAATCGACAAGGTGGACGGGATTGTGTTCTGGACAAAAAACCCCCTGCCCATGCTGCCCAGGCTCCAGGAATTATCCAGTTTTCCTTATTACTTCCAGTATACCCTTACCCCCTATGGAAGGGATATCGAACCTTCAGTGCCTCCTAAGATTGAAGTAGGGATTCCCAGTTTTTGCAGACTCTCCGATACCATTGGCCCCGATCGTGTCATCTGGCGATATGACCCGATATTGGTTACTACATTTTACAGCATTGATTATCATCTCAGGTACTTTACAAAGATGGCTGGGTTGCTAAAGGGATATACAAACCGGTGCACTATCAGTTTTCTCGATTTGTATTCCAATATGCGCAAGAATACAGACAAACTTGGTCTTATCATGATATCCGAAAAGGAACAGCATTACCTGTGTGAGAATTTTTCCTCAATTGCCCATGCAAACGGAATGGAGATCGATACTTGTTCAGAATCGATCGACACGAGTAGGTACGGCATGGGCCATGCCCGTTGTATAGACGACAGGCTCTTGGAAAAAATCGGGGGAAAGCCACTAACACTTAGCAAGGACAAAAACCAACGACTGGAATGCGGTTGTGTAACAAGCAAGGATATCGGTATGTATGACACCTGCTGCAACGGGTGCCTGTATTGCTATGCGACCAGGAATACAGGGCAGGGACGTAGGAATAATGCGCTGCACGACCCCCATTCGCCACTACTCATCGGAACGTTATCGGATGGGGACGAGCTTGCTGAACTTACGCATGGCGCTACGCAACTTACGTTATTCTAGAATGGATTGGTATTCCGCTTCATTCTTCTTCTTTCATTTTTCTTCTTTTTATCTTTTATCTTTTTTGGAGATGATGCGTTTTTTACAAAGCAATGGAACCTATTGGAAACTGCGTGTTTTTGGTTTGGAAACAGCTTCTACAAAAGAGAGAAAATCTATAAAGTTTCCCTCATAAGGACGCTGCTTCCTGCAACGCAAGAAAAATGATGAAATCACTGGAAATCATGTTGAAGAGAGAACCGGTATTGATGGTATCCTCCTTTTTAGCCCTCATTTCAATGGTTCTGGTTCCTCCATCCCTTTCCTATATCCATTATATAGATTTCAAAGTATTGGGTTGTCTTTTCTGCCTGATGCTTGTAGTCTCGGGGTTCCAGAAGATCTTCCTGTTCAACCATATTGCCTCGTTTCTTTTGACCTTTGCCCACAATCCGCGGCAGGTTTCGCAAGTGTTGATTGTCCTTACTTTTTTTTCATCTATGGCAATAACAAATGATGTTGCCCTCATTACCTTCGTCCCGCTTACGATTGTTGTCTTTTCCCTATGCAGAAAAACGGAACCGATTCTACCAACCATAATTTTGCAGACGGTCGGTGCGAATGTTGGCAGTTCGCTTACCCCGGTAGGGAATCCGCAGAATCTCTACCTGTTTTCCTACTATTCCATTCCAGCAAAAACTTTTTTCTTTACCATGCTTCCACTGGTATTCGCCGGGGCGATGCTTTTATTGCTGTTATCGTTGTCAATCCCACGTACAAGCAAAGGGTTTACCGTTGAAATAGAAAAACCTGCAAAAATGGATGTACGGCAAACCATTCGCTATGCATTGCTCTTCCTTTTGTCCCTCGGGGCCGTTTTCAACGTGCTAAGCTGGTATTCTGCAGTAATAATCGTCGTACTGTTTTCTGAGAAAATACTATTGAAAAAGGTAGATTATTCCCTTTTGTTGACATTCGTCGCACTTTTTATTTTCGTAGGCAACCTAGGGTCCCTTCGCTATGTACAGGATTTCTTCAGGAATCTGCTTGAAGGAAGGGTGTTTGCCACATCCCTAATAGCCAGCCAATTGATTAGCAATGTACCGGCAACCTTTTTATTGTCTCCCTTTACTGGCAACAGCAGGCAACTGTTGCTGGGAGTCAATGCAGGTGGCTGTGGTACCTTGATAGCTTCCATGGCCTCAGTCATATCTTTCAAATATTTTATTAATTTTGCACCCAATGAAACCAAACGGTATTTCTATACTTTTACTGGGGTCAACTTGCTTTTTGTTTTGCTTTTTACTGTAATCTGGATACTATTCCTACAATGAACCATACAATGAATAAATCAATACTCTACGCGGTTGGTGCTGCAAGCCTCTATGCATTGCATGCACCCTTCTCTAAGTATTTGCTTAACACCGTACCACCAACTATGTTGGCAGCATTGCTTTATCTCGGCGCAGGAATGGGAGTAGGGCTTCTTATCCTCTACCAACTGGCAGGAAATATAAAGACAAAAGCCAAAGATTTTGAAAAGAGAGACGTACCCTATGTCGTTCTGATGGTCCTATTGGATATCGCAGCACCAATATGCCTGATGGCCGGTCTTTCACGTTCGCTCCCCTCTACCGTTTCGCTTTTAAACAATTTCGAAATCATAGCGACAGTCCTGATTGCTTCGTTGGCCTTCAAGGAAGTCATTTCTCCCAGACTCTGGGTATCAATACTTCTGATATGCATAGCGAGTATATTGCTTTCAGTAGAAGATTTCTCTTCTATCCATCTGACAAGAGGATCTCTCTTTGTGATTGCTGCCTGCACATTCTGGGGTCTGGAAAACAACTGCACGAGGCAACTTTCAGCGAAAAACCCGTTGCAGCTAGTCTTTATTAAAGGAATTTGCTCAGGGCTGGGAACCTTTGTCATCGCACGTTCAATTGGGCAAGCTCTTCCCCCTTTGCCTTTTTTGCTTGCATCACTTACGTTGGGATTCATTACTTTCGGGTTAAGCATTTCGCTTTATATTTTGGCACAGAGGAATCTAGGTGCGGCGAAAACGAGCGCCTTCTATGCACTCGCTCCCTTTATCGGAGCCACTCTCTCACTACTTTTCTATTGGGAAAAACCGACTCCCTCTTTTCTACTGGCATTTGCCTTGATGGGAGCCGGTACTATCTTTTCCATGCTTGATCAGAAAGAACAAACAATAAAAGGCTGAGTGTTTCCTATTCCCTGTTTTCCCCGAGTAAGGGCAGAATATTGTTCTGTTGTGCCAACTCAACGCTTTTCAGGCCCCTTTGGCTAAGGTGGGTGTACAAATCAGAGAGCTGCTCGCTGCTATGACCTATGGTCATGCGCAATACATGTTCATCCACAGAGCCCCTAAGCAGTGTATTGGCCATATGCCGTAAAGAATGAAATGTAATATTCCGATCAAGTATCTCCTGTTTTTCCAGAACTTTTGAACGAACCAATGCACCTTGCAGCTTTTCGCTGAAATAGTGACTGGAAACATAGGAACCGGTACGTCTGCTCCAGAAAACCAGGTCATTGCCATTACCGAAAGGATTGGAACGACCTAAAAGAAGAAGTTCTTCGCAGAGGAAAGCAGGGCAGGGGACAAGCCTTGTCTTTTTCCCTTTCGGTTCTTTCAGTCCAGCCTTATTTGCATAGGCAAATTCTACGGTGATCAAGCCTGAAGAAATTGAAGAAGCATGCAGGCCTCTCAGTTCACCGCTACGCATACCTGTAAGCAGAGAGAGCAAACAGGCTAGATACATACGTTTTTCTCCTGATGTTTTTAGATATTGCATGAAATTCGACAATTCATCCTCACTGAGGATCCCTCGCATCCTGTGGGTACATTTCAAAGGACGTAAAGCGATCGACACTGATGCATCAATCAGCCCAGCCCGTTGGGCCTCACGTACAGCCATCGTAACTGCCTGCATGCAGATATTAACCGTTGCATGGGAGAGTTTCCCTTTTTTGACAAGGGAAAGCTGCAATTGCTCCATATATCTTGTTGTTACTACAGACAGTAACAGATTATGATGGATCAAAGGCAATACATGGTTGGAAACCAAGTTTTGCCTGGTACTTATATAGTCTTGCGAAAGGCTGCCAGGATCGAGCAAATTCCTCTTCTCTACATAAGGGCTTTTCTCCCAGTCAAAGAACAGAGAAAGGTAGTCGAATAGGGTGGTAGGGGTCTTTTTACCGAATAGCAAACCTGCATCCAATGCCTGCTTGCATATAAGGATAGCTTCATCACGCCGCTTAATTGGCTGGGTACTCTGGATACCCAGCTCTTTGCGTAATTTCTCTACGCTTTTTTTGTTGGTCCTCTTTCCTGTCTGGGGGTCCCTGAAGAGTGCATACCAGTAAATCCTATCGTTTTTTGAGAGCTTACAGAGTGTAAAGGGTGCACTTGCTATCAATTTCTGCCTCCTGGCATTTTTCCATTTTGTTCAACTATTTGTTCAATTTCTAGTAACTGTGTATTTTTAAAATACACATAAAATCTTTTTTATTTCTTTACATATATTGCTTTATTTTATATTTTTTGTCAATTCTAATTTCTTATCTACTTACTTGTTAAAAGTAAGTAGGAAACCTTTGTGTCAACTTTTTTGTGGTGCATTTTTTTTACATATCCAATGTATATACATACTATATACATTGGATACTATTTTATTATAATTTATTTTATTTCTTTTTTTTGCTATATTTTTTATATTATTACATTTTTTTCTATTTTTATTCCTTTTTTTTTGCCTTCATGGAATTTTAATATCTGTTATTTTTATTATTTCAATTCATTTAGCATTTTACTATATTCTTTTTTATATACATTATTTTGTCTATACTATTTTTTTTGTATATTCTTATACAACATTTTTGCTTTTTTACATATTCTTGGTACGTTCTACTGACATGTTTCTTTACAGAGCACTAATTGTTTCTTTTATTTATACTTTTTCTTTTCTTATTGTTTATATTTTTATTCTTATAGAAATGTTTTTCTTTCATTTTTGTTACTTTTTAAGGTTTTTCCCTGTATTTTTTGATTTGCGATTGTCACAAAAACAGGCAAAAAACGAATGTAGCAATATACTGCGGTCTTTTCAGGAAATTTGTCCTTCCAATATGTGCTCTTGGGGAAATTGCAGCCGATGAAATCCATACAGGCTGAAAACAAGCTATGTCAGATTGCTAGACTATATTTGTAGTTTGCATGCCCAGCAAAAGAATGTGAGCAACCTGAATTGTTTATAGGTATAGAGCTCTTCACTTGAAGACTGGGGGAGAAGTCATAGGGTAAGTTTTGAACAAAACATTCCTATGGCGTCATATTTTATTGGGAAAGAAACATAATCAACCAACAGAAAGACCACGACTTGCCAACATGACAAACAACGTCTTAGTTTCTGCAATTAAAAACCAGACCCTGAATATTTGGATCTGGCTTTCTATGATTTGTTTTCGTGAGAGAGAAGGGGAGGCAATCAATATTGCATTTGTTTCAGTTCCCTTCTGGTATCCCTGTTCAAATCACGTTCCTTGATTACATTCCTCTTGTCATGCATCTGCTTGCCCCTACACAGAGAGACCTGGACCTTTACCAGGTTGCCCCTTAGGTAAATCGAGGTAGGGATAAGGGTAAAGCCTTTCTCGTCCACCTTGCGCTTGAGTCGCTTGATCTCGTCCTTGTGGGCGAGGAGCCTCCGGTTCCTGGCAGGGTCGTGGTTATTGATACTACCATGCGTGTAAGGCTGGATGGTCAATCCTACCAAAGTCAGGGAATGTCCCGATACCGTGACATAACTGTCGGTAAAGCTGAACTTGCCTTCCCTGATAGACTTGACCTCGGTCCCGACCAGGGCAATGCCACATTCGAGATCCTCAAGGACTTCATAGTTGAAATATGCCTTTTTATTTTTCTGTAAAGGCTTGAACGTATTCTTATCTTGCTTCATGTTACTTTTCCCATGCAATGCGGAAACCTATCTGATCCCCGCAGGCGACAGTGCTTACAGCACCGACAGTATGCTCTGTTATTGTAGATGGATTGTTGAGATAACTTCCACCCTTTACAATCATATCAGTCTTCAAATCAAATGTTTTCTGTAAAGAAGAAACCGAACGGTAATCGGTAAGCCTGGACAGAGGGATATACGAACTGTCAGTAAACTCCCAGACCCCTCCGAGCATTGCCGAGGCACTGCTGTGGTCAGCATCGGTTATCGTCAACGATTTTTCATACGGCTTGGCAACAGCGGCCTTGCAGGCTAGGGTCCATTGCTCCTGATTCGGGATGAAAACTTTTTTTCCAGTCTTTTCGGTCAACCAGGAACAGAATGCCTGGGCAGCCTTGAAACTAATATTATGTATGGGTTTGCCGGTTGCGAACACCACAGAGGGGAGGATCCCACTCAGATAATATTCATCCACCAGCCCCTTTTTTTGCAATGCATCCTTATTCGACACATCCCACTGAGGATTTTCTTCAATGAACAGTGCCCATTGGTACTCACTTACCGGGGTAGTTGCAATACTAAAGCGTTCGGTCTGCACCTCTATTCCAGCTTCATTGGTATCGGGAAAGATTGCAAGGGCAGTATCACCCATTACAAAGGTAGTTGCTTCATAGGTAAGCCCATTTTGCACAAATTCCCCGGTCCTGAGGGAATCGGGCGTTGCTGTCGGTAGTAGTTGAACCGAAGCAAGGCCAAGTGCTTCCTTGCTGTCAGAGTCAAAAAGCTTAGCGGCAAAGAGAAGGGCAGAAGCGGAAAGGGCAGAGGAGAAAGATGAATTTGCAGCTGAGAGCATTTCTTTTGCTTTCAAGGCGTCTTGCAGCATAGGCTTCGAAGAAATGAACTGGGAAGCAAGCGCAAAACTGCTTTCTACCATTTTGGAATCCAACTTCATCGCAATCGCATCATTGGCCCATTTTTCAAAGACCGGAGAATACCTGGTCACCTCGTCAAAGGAGGTAATTGCGCTTTCGCTTACGATTTCGTTAAGGTTGAATTTGTTTATGGCATGCAGCTCAGACAGACTCAAGTCTTTCAAAGCCGGCTCATATTGCATTTTCCGATGGAAAATATAGGTAAGGAACACTGGATGGTCAACCTGCAGCTCGGTGGTAGCGATTTTCACGCCCCCCTTCTCATAGACCACCTGGTGGCTTCCGCTTGACAGAAAATATTGGTAAGGAGTCCCACCAAGATATACATCGTCCACATACAGCCCAGTCTCGGCCAAAGGACTTGAAAAAGAAACGTATCGTCCACCTTTAAGAATCCCTGGAAGAAAACAAACTACAAAAACGACAAGCAGGGTACCGATTGCCAATAGGGTAAAGATATATATTCCGGGCCTGATTCCCAAAAAACGAGGGAGTTTCACTTCTTCCACCTGGGGTAGTTCAATATGCTTTTTCATAGTTACCAAAGGTATCTTTCCCGCCTGTGCTTGTCAACTCGCACCTATTGTGCTACTTTGCTAAATATGGATAAAATTTGGACTTTTCTTGAGAAAAAGACAGTCAGTATCCTTACCCGCCGAAAGGCTGAGAAAGCGTACGAACTTGCCAACAAGAAACCACGTACCGTCGTGGGAGAGATCAAAGGCTGGGCAGACGCCCTTGTCTTTGCCGTGGTTGCGGTTTTTTTGATCAACCAATACTTGTTTCAGTTATTTCTTATCCCTACACCCTCGATGGTAAATACACTGCTTGTCAGAGACCGGGTATTTGTAAGCAAGACCAGCTACGGTATTGAAATCTACCCCAGCGGACCAAAGATTGCCCAGGCAAACCGGATGGTGCACCGGGACAATATCATTACGTTCTATAATCCGGAATATATCTCAAAGGGTCCTTTTTTTGACATCCTCTCCCAGATTCTCTACATGAGCACCTTTTCCCTGGTAAATATCGACAGGAATGAAGACGGCTCGATTGCCGAGCGCCTATATGTCAAACGAGCGATCGGATTTCCCGGTGATGTAATCCGTTTCCAGGAAGGCAACGTCTACATCCGCCCCTCTGGAAGTGATTCCTTCATTGACGAAAACACATTCCGGGCGGAAAACAATCTGGTCGACGGCCCACACCGCAGCGTGGATGCCTCTACCTATGATGGTATCAAAGCATGGGGGTCCTTGTTCGGGTACAAGGAACTTGGCATACAGGCAAATAGTGCGCCGACCTACCTTTCCTCTGCCTACCTTTCGGTCAAGAACGATAACTACCCGGATGACATGTACCAGTTCGAGACTTCCAAAATGAGGACAAAGGCATTATTCGACCCGAGCGATTTCAACTCCAGAAGCGATAGCCATAAGTACAGCCAAGGGATCTACGTACCCCAAGGTTCCATTCTTCCTTTAGGTGATAACCGCGACGATTCCCGCGACGGTCGTTATTTCGGGCCTATTTCCCAGAAAAAAATCAACGGAAGGGTTCTTTTTCGCTTTTTCCCGTTCAATCGTATCGGATATCTGGGTAATAAATAGTGAGTGAACTCCTATTGGTTGACAATCTTTCGCTATACGTACATATCCCTTTTTGCAACAGTTGTTGTTCCTACTGTGCTTTCTACTCGGAGCCAAGAGGGGCCTGGCAACAGTACAAAGAAGCCTATGTCGACCGTCTGGAACGGGAAATTCTATTCTATGCAGACAAATTGCACAAACCCTTCGAGACCATTTTCTTCGGGGGAGGCAACCCTGGGTGCCTTTCCTTCGAACAGCTCGAAAGGTTGCTGAAAGCAAGCCAACTCTTCGGGAAAAGCAAAGAATGTACCATTGAGATGAACCCTGAGAGTTTTTCGCCTGCCTTTTTCCCGCTTTTTGCACAGAAGCTTGTTTCCCGCCTGAGCATGGGTATCCAGAGCATGGACGACACGTCCTTGAAAAACCTGGGCAGGAATGCCTCGCGTTCAGATAATTTACAGGGAATTGCCTACGCAAAACAGGTGCATGCTCTCTACGGCACAGACCTTTCGTTCGACCTTATGACCTGCATCCCGGGACAGACTGTCGAACAGGCCCTTGCAGATATCGATGACTTGGTCTTTCTTGCAGACCCTACGCATATCAGCCTCTACTGCCTCACGATTGAGGAAGGGACAGAGCTTGCACGGAAAGTGGATTCGAATATGGTTTCGCTTCTTACCGAAGACAACCAGGAAAAAATGCTCTCTGCCTGCTATCTTCATCTTAAGAAACTCGGGTATCGGCACTATGAGATTTCGAACTTCGCAAAGCAGGGCAAACGCTGCCTGCATAATCTCAGATATTGGAATCTATCCAGTTATCTGGGGCTTGGAAGCAGCGCAGCCTCTACCTTGGTGGAAGAAGACCAGGTAAAATCCCTTACCCAGGAGCAGGACCTTGCAACCTTTTCTTCAGGAGAAATCTTCAGCGGATATGCTGTAGAAATCCTGACAAAGGTCGAATATCTGGAAGAATACCTTCTCATGGCACTGCGTACCGACGAAGGTATCGACAAAGTGCAATTCTCTGCAAGGTTTGGATATGACTTTGACAAGCTCTTTGGGAAAACCGTTAAAACCTTCGAGCCTTTTTGGTATTTCGACTCCCCTCAGTCTTTCTTTCTGAGCGAGCAGGGAATGATGTTCCTTGACGATATTGTGCTAAGGCTCGCCATGGCGGTTTTTTAACCCCTTGACCGGTCCCTCCTGTTGTGATAGCGTAAGTGGGTTCATTTTTTATATAACGCATACTAAAATTTTAAGAGGTTCAATTATGTCCGGCCATAGCAAATGGGCTACAATCAAACACAAAAAAGGTATCGCCGATGCAAAGCGCGGCCAGAAATTCACAAAACTGATCAAAGAAATTTCAGTTGCCGCAAAGATGGGTGGGTCAGACCCAGACACGAATGCCCGGCTTCGCACTGCTGTCCTTAAGGCAAGGGCTGAGAATATGCCCAAAGACAATATTGACAGGGCAATCAAGAAAGGTGCCGGAGAACTCGGTACTTCCGTATATTATGAACTTACCTATGAAGGTTACGCCCCTGGTGGTGTAGCAATCATTATTGATACGCTTACCGACAACAAGAACAGAACGGCAAGTGATGTCCGTTCCACATTGACAAAATCAGGCGGTACCCTCGGTGCTACCGGTTGTGTCTCGTATATGTTCCAGACGAAAGGTATCATCATTTTTGATGCATCAAAGTACACTGAGGAACAGATTTTTGAGGTCGCCCTTGAAAACGGAGCCGATGATGTCACGACGAACGAAGATTCAATCGAAGTAACGACTTCACCGGCAGACTTTGCCAATGTTCTCGAAGCGCTGCAGGCAGCCGGTTTTGAGCAGGAAAGTGCTGAAATCGAGAAGATTGCAGACCAGATGGTTACCCTTGAGACAGAAAGGGCCCGTAAAGTCCTGAAGATTGTCGACCGACTCGAAGAACTCGACGATGTCCAGGAAGTTTTTACCAACCTTGATCTCCCCGATGATTTCGAGGAAGGTGACGAAGCGTAACGCATGCGAATCCTCGGTATTGATCCAGGATATGCACAGACAGGCTGGGGCGTTGTCGATTCAAACGGGCAACGTAACCGGCCTGTTTCTTTTGGAATAATCAAAACATCCCCAACGATGCCTGACATTGAACGGATTCATTTCATTGCTGCATCGATTGGTAAGATTGCGGAAGAGCAGCAGGTTGAAATCTGCGGAATGGAAGATATATTCTTTACCAAGAATGTCAGTTCGGCTATACCGGTTGCAAAAGTCATAGGGGCCGCGGTGCACCAGCTTTCCATCCAGAATATCGAGGTCAGGCTCTTCAGCCCGCCAACTATCAAGATTGCGGTAACGGGGTATGGAGGCGCGGATAAAAAGCAAATCCAGGAGATGGTCAGGATTTTGCTGGGATTTGAGAAAATCCCCAAACCTGACCATGCAGCTGACGCTTTGGCTGTTGCCATCTGTCTTTCAGTCTTTGACGCTACACAGAAAAGGATACAGGGAAAATGATTAATGCAATCATCGGAGACATTGTCACCATCAGTGAAGGGGAAGTCATACTGCGTGCGGGTTATGTTGAATACCGCCTCCTCATTACTGGCCAGACATCCAGCAGGCTCAGCCAGTTGCAGGTAGAAGACCGCCAGAAAGTTCGGTTGCTGTCTGTATTGCATCACCGTGAAGACAGCATGACACTCTTTGGTTTCTTCGACGAACAGGAACGGGATGCATTCACTCAGTTGCAAAGTGTTTCCGGGATCGGCTCAAAACAAGCCCTGAAAATACTTTCCGGTATCAGCGTGAAGCAATTGGCCCTTGCCCTTGACAGTGGAAATGTAAAACTGCTTTCCTCGATTCCGGGTATCGGCCCAAAGACAGGCCAGAAAATGATTCTCGCACTCAGGAATATGCTGGTGCTTGACGATGAAAAAACCATTTCCCCGTCATCCTCCAAAAACGGAAAGCTCAAGAAATGGACAGATATTCTCGATGCCCTGTTTGATATGGGCTATGACCGCAAACGCAGCGAGGAAGTCTTGGATACGCTGCTTATCCAGTTAGGACCACAGCTTGAGTCCCTGGGTAGGCACGAAGCGGAGGAGTTACTCTTCCGCAATGCAATAGTTGCATTGGGGTAGTGCATGGAAGATTTTGAAACGGACCTGAAAGACCTTGACGAACTGCAGAGCAGCTCTGTCGTCTCTACTTCCTTCCAGCAGGAAGCCGATGTCCAGGAAAATATTCTCAGACCGAAAATGCTTTGCGATTTCCAAGGCCAGCAACAGTTGAAAGACAACCTCTCCATCTTTATCAGGGCAGCTCGTGAACGAGAGGAACCGCTTGACCATACATTTCTCATCGGTCCTCCCGGATTGGGGAAGACGACCCTTGCCTCGATCATTGCCAACGAAATGGGTTCGGAAATCCGTATGACCAGTGCCCCGGCTTTAGACAAACCCAAAGATCTTGCAGGCATCTTGACCAATGTCACCGAGGGCTCTGTTTTCTTTATTGACGAAATCCATCGTCTCAAGCCTGCCCTGGAAGAGATGCTCTATATTGCCATGGAGGATTTTGAAATCGACTGGGTCATCGGACAGGGACCTGCAGCAAGGACGATGAGAATCCCTCTCCCCAAATTCACCCTTGTCGGGGCCACTACCAAAGCCGGTTCTGTTTCCAGCCCGCTTTCCTCACGCTTTGGCATAACCTGCCATATTGAATTCTACAATGAAAAGGAACTGGCTCAGATTATTGCAAGGTCAGCTACGATCATGGATATTTCCATTTCAAAGGATGCAATCGATCTGTTGGCAAAATGTAGCAGGGGAACCCCCAGGATTGCGAACAGGCTTCTCAAACGCCTCCGCGATTTTGCAACAGTCCTTGGTGACGGGATTATTACCACCGAGATAGTCCATCATGGAATGGGCCGTCTGGGCATCGACCTCAATGGCCTGGAAAAACAAGACAGGAATATTTTAAGGACTATCATCGAATTTTACGATGGCGGCCCTGTCGGAGCAGAGACCTTAAGCATTTCGGTGGGAGAAGCCATTGAATCGCTTGAGGATTTCTATGAACCGTACCTTATCCAGAAAGGATACCTTAAAAGAACCCCGCGCGGACGAATGACAACAAAGAAAGCCTATGACTTGCTCGGGCTTTCCAGCATAAGGAACAGTAATGAAGATCAAGGAATTCTCTTTTGACTTACCGCCTGAACTCATTGCCCAGACTCCTGCAGAGAGAAGGGGCAATGACAGGCTTTTGGTTTTGGATAGAAAAAACGGGACCTACACCGATGCAATGATGCAGGATTTTGTGGACTACCTCGAAGAGGGTAGTGTCATCGTGATCAATAATAGCAAAGTAAGAAAAGCACGCGTTTTCGGAATGAGTGAAACAGGCGGTAGGGTAGAATTCCTGTTCCTCGAGGAAAACCTCGACCATAGTTGGCAGGTTATGGTCACGAAACTAAAGAAGCAACGCGTGGGGAAACGATATCATTTTGCAAATGAAGAAGGTTCCCTTTCCTATAACGCCGAGATTATCAGCGAAAATGAGGATGGGACCCGTACCATTGCTTTTGCACAACCGCTTGACGAATCTTTCTTCCAGGAACTGGGACACGTCCCTTTGCCACCCTATATAAAACGGGAAGACGATTTCAAAGACGAGACACGCTATCAGACTGTATTTGCCAAGACGGAGGGTTCTGTAGCCGCCCCGACAGCAGGCTTGCATTTCACCCAGGAAATCATTGACAGGATATTACAAAAAGGGTGTACCTTTGCACCGATAACATTGCATGTTGGTCCGGGCACCTTCCTTCCAGTCAGGACGGAAGACCTCGAAGACCATCATATGCATTACGAGCGGTTTGAAGTCAGTGAAGAAACGGCAAGGATCGTAACTGAGGCAAAGAAGGCTGGCAAAAAAATTGTCGCCACTGGGACGACAAGCGTAAGGACTCTGGAAAGTGCCTTCAATGTAGAACAACAGCTGCTCGCCCCCGGCTTAAACAGGACAAACCTATTTATCATGCCCGGTTACCAGTGGAAGGTTGTCGACCAACTTCTCACCAATTTCCATACCCCGGAATCTACCTTGCTGGTGCTAGTATCAACCTTCGCCGGCAGAGACCATATCATGGGGGCCTATGCCCATGCCGTAGAAGAGAGATATCGCTTCTATAGCTATGGGGATGCAATGTTCATACGCTAGAACAGAACTTTTTGGATCTGTCGGGCAATTTCCTCCTTGGGAAGGAGCCCGTCGATCCTGACAAGGATGACCTCCTTGGAAAGGGTAGAGAAGATTCTCTCATAGTTATGCTTTACCTTTTCCAAGAAATCCTTCTTTTCGAACAGTTCCTCGGTGAGTCCCCGACCGGTTATTCTTCTCAGGCACTCTTCGACCGGTGTATCGATGTAAAATATATATTGAGGAGCCGGGAAATCATTTATACTGGCAATTTTATCGTAGTCGCATTCAACCCCCTGATAGGCAAGCGAAGAATAGAAATATCTGTCACAGATGACCATTTTTCCACTTTCCAGGTCATTGACAATCCCATTGATTGGATTATACAGGTGATCCTCCCTGTCTGCGGCATACAGCATGGCCAGGGCAAGCGGGGTAGTCACTATCTGTTTTTGCAATACGGATCTTACCAGGCGACCTATCGGTTTGTCGGTAGGCTCAAAAGTTGCCCTGCAGGATATGTCCGACCGATCACAGGCCTCTGCAAGTAATTTCATCTGGGTTGTGGTCCCCGCTCCGTCCAATCCTTCGAAAACAACGAAATTATGTAAAACTGAAGGCATAGTAATTCTCCTTGGTTCTAATATGGTATCGTAAACAATACAGGCAGTAAATCTGTTTCTCTCGCAAAAACACCTACAGTTTACCTTTCATCTTCACCTTAGGCTCACCAAAAGTGATGCCAAACCAAAAACAATAAGATATACTGTTGCAAAGGTGCGCTAATTTTGAGATACCATACAACCGCCAAAGACATAGCAGTTTCCATTCTCGTCGTACTTTCCTGTATGGCGATTTGTCTGTATGGTATTCTTTCTTTCCAAATGGGTAATCCCGCACAACCCTTGGCCGATTTTATCCTTGGCCGATTTGACCGGGGAGGAAACCTCTCCATAACAGCTGAAACCCTTGACCGTGGTTTTTTCAAGAAAATCGAGCTGAACAAAATCAGCGTTACCGATTCCGGGACTACACCCTTTACAGCGGAGAGCCTTTTGGTCCAAGAACCGCTGCAAACCGTTTTGCTTTCGTTTTTCCAGGGAAACAGGACTTTTTCTTTGGAAGCCCAGAATCCTGTGCTCGATATGACAGTATCGAATTTGTCTTTCAACTCCCAGGGTTCTTCGCTTCCGAATCGATTCCTCAATTCCTGGTTGAACAGAAATTCTTTGTCGTTCACTGCAAATTCCCTTTCTGCGAACCTTTCACTGCCTCAGTTGGCAACCAGCATCGAGGATGCCGATGTTTCTTTGAAACTGGGAAAAAATCTATCATTTGTGTCACTCACAGCAGCCATCGGTGAAGGAAATCTTACCTATGGGAACGATTCGTTCCATGCAAAAACCATTACACTCTCCTTTAATAAGCAATTGCAGCTGCAATTGCTTGCCCAATCGGCAATCTCTCATTTTGCAGACTCTGACATTTCCTTCTCGAAGCTAGTTATCCAATCCCAGTTTCCTTCTTTCAACCTATCCGAAGGCGTAACGGTATTTGATGTTTCGCTCGGAGCATTGACATTGGCAAGGAGTGAAGGAATATTCACTATTCCGAATCTCTCCGGAAAGCTAACGCTCGAGAAAGCTAAGCCTTCGCTTGCCGAGGCTTCCTTCGATTCTTTGCGCTTTGAAAGCAACGATTACCTGGTAACGATGCCTACAAGCAGTGCCAATGCAAAATTCTTGGAAAATTCCATGCTCATTGGCTTCGGTACAAAAGAAGGGGAAAACATCACCCTTGTAAAGTCGGGGGAGGAACCGGTTGTATTCAACTCCTTGCAGGGATCAGTCGAATTACAGGACGGCGGACGCCAATACGCCCAGCTTTCCCTGCGTGAGCTTGAGACAAGCCTCTTTGGCTGGAAGATTTCCCTAGGCAATATACAGGTTTCAGCACAGGGGCTTGCTGACAGTAAAGGGTATCAGAGCCTTGACCTATCAATGGAAACCGGTACCTCACTGCTCTGGGAAAAACAGAATATTAGCCTGGCAAGCCCTCTTTCCTTATCCCTGCACTTCACACAGTATTTCTCAAAGCTTTCCAGTTCCGTTGATCTCACTTCGCTCACCACTAACCTTGCAAAGGGAAACTTCTCACTCTCCACCGGATATCAGAATGATTTTGGGCAGCAGCAAATCCAGACAGAGCTCTCCTACGGGGACCAATTATCCATCTATGCCCTATATGACCTCCCCAGTTCACAAAAAGGAACCCTTTCTTTGGATTCCCGCCTCCAAAACCTTGACATTACTGCTTTCCAGACTGTTATCGATACCTATGCCCCCTTCTTGAACCCGTATCTTTCCGAGGACTCCCTCCTGACCGGAAACTTCTCTTTCCAGTCAACGCAGGGGAAAGGAAAACTCTTTGGCTTCGATGGTACTTTGTCTGCCGACTTAGCCCTTTTGGGCCTTTCGGTCGGCAACAGGACCCTTAATGCTGGCTCCACATTGCTGGCCCATATAAACACAGACTCGGTAGCCATAGATTCCATGACCCTGACGACTTCGGGGTATCGAATGCTCTTCAATGGGACAACAGCCATCGGCACCTGGCTTCCTTCCGGCAACCTGTCACTTTCCAACGTGGCTGATGGTTCAACCTTGTTTTCCGTCGGGTTCTCCCCCTTCCCTCCGAAAAAATACCGTTTTTCCATAACGACACCCCTGATGGAATCCTTTGCGATCGACGGGAGCATTGAACAGGGCAATGTGGGAACGGTTTTCAGCCAAGCCACGTTGTCCCTGTTGGATAAAAACTATCCCTTGGATATTGATTTCTCTGCCAATACCCTTGATTTCAATCTCCAAAGCGGAAAGGAATTGTCGGTGGCAGCTTCTTTCATTCCCCCTGTCTCGGTACAGGTGAAGAGCAAAAAGTTGCCCATACCTACGATTTCTTTCCTGAAGGATTCGCAGATTACGGGGAACCTTTCGTTTACCATCAACAATTTGCATGACTGGGAATTGCTATCCGATACCATCAATGTTGAGCCGTTGTATCTTTTCGGCAAGAATTATTCGTTATCAGGTTCGCTTTCCGCTATTCCCACGAGGATCAAAATCGATTCCCTGTCACTCTCTGATGGGTCCAAGGACTTTGTTGGGAACTTCCTTTACCAAGGAACAGAAATTATCGAGAACGTACAGGCCAAACTGATGCAGCCTTTTACTGTATCCTTTGCTATGGATGATTCGGACAGACAGCGTTTTGAAATCGCCCTGTCTTCAGAAGGTGAAAGGATAGAGGGGATAACGACTATCAAGGCCCTGGACCTGGGAAGCCTGAACCCACAGCTAGCAGGTTTGCTGCTCGATGCCTCCTTTGTAGGATTTACCGATTTTTCCGAAATCCTGGATATAGATGGGAACCTCACTCTTTCGAGTACCGATGCCTGGAAGAAGCCACTTTCGGCGAAAACCGACATCATTGTCAAAAACAATTTGCTTACGTTTGACAATGCAACTGTCACATATGGAGAATCGTCCATAGAGGATTTCGCGCTTTCTTTGGATACGGATAAAGGCCTTCTCACTTCACTCGGTCGGTTTGTTTCTGTCAAACACCTCGTCTACAAAGACCAGGACACCCATTTCAACTATACCTTCGACCTTGGCTTTACCCCTGCAGAGAGTATTTTTGACCTATCCGGCACTATTAAAAACATTCACGAAAACCAATTGACGGCAACGCTGTCGGTCACTGATATTCTGCTTCTTGGAGAAAAAGGTATTTCAGACGGGATCTATACTATTTCCTATCAGAATGGTGACCTGAAAGTGGATAGTTCCCTTTTGAAGCTTGGCTATGATTTACATACCAATTCTTTCTCGGGATCCCTGGACAAGCGGTTTGGAGTCGGAGGTGATTTTATTGGCTCCTTGAACCAGGAAAATATTTACCTGGAAGCAGACAATATTTTCTTCCCGCTTCCTTTGCTCAACAGGATATTCCCCAAACCGATACTTACGTTCCTTGAAGGCAACGTCGAGGGGGAAATGCTCCTCAGCGGGGCTCCGGCAAACTTGAAAGTCTATGGACAACTGTTTGTGGACAATGTCAAACTACAGATATTCTGGCTTCAAAAGGATATTGTCTCAGCCAAGAACGTAACGGCTTCTTTCAACGGCGAACGCGGTACTACCTCCTTCTTCCCCTTCTTCTCGACCAATCTCACGACAGGGGAGACTGTCCAAGGCAGAGGAAAGGTTTCCGCATCCCTGAATGGCCTTTCGATTTCCAATTATCAGATAAATGCCACCACTGACTCAGGTTCTGTTTTCATTTGGCTCCCCATACTTGATATCGACGCAGACATCAAGGCCTATGCAAGTGGGGATTTTGAGCTTTCCGGCGTAGGGAATGAAACATGGATTTCCGGTGATGTACTCATTGAGAACGCTTCTATGAGCATGGGTATCAAGGACTTACCCCCTTGGTATCTAGCGGGCCATACGACAAGTACCGATTTCAACATTACTACAGGAAAGAACGTTTCCTTCTTCTATCCAAACCCTGTAAACCCGATTATCAATGCAACCATCAACGAAAACCAAAAGCTTGCATTCCTGTATGACCATAAGAGCAAGGTTTTCAACCTTGATGGGGTCTTTTCCTTCCGAAGCGGTGAAATCTTTTATTTCCAGAAAAATTTCTTTATCACCGAAGGCTCCCTCTCGTTACATACCGATGCCCTCTCCGGCCAGGATGGTATCCAACCCAAGATCAATCTCAGAGCAAAGATGGCAGACTTTGACACCAGCGGGAACAGGGTAGACATCTATCTCGTTTTGCGTGAAAGCACCTTGACCAACCTCAACCCGACCTTCGAGAGTGTCCCCTCAAAGGATATCAATGAAATACTTGAAATCCTTGGTCAGAGTATATTGCCAACCGGCGCCTACGGCCAGGTAAACCTCTCAAGTGTGGCTTCACTTGCTGTTGCAGCTACCGACGTCGCGGAACGCCTGGGCCTGATAACCAACAACGGGACTACTGATCTTACCGAAATCATCCGGATATCCCTAGGGCTGGACATGTTCAGTCTCAGGAGCAATATCGTACAGAATGTTTTGATCGAGGCCTTGCCTGGCAGTACCTATTCTTCCACATCCAGTCCCTTGGCAAGATACCTCAATAATACGACAATGTTTATGGGCAAATATATCGGCAACAATTCCTTTTTGCAGGCGCTTCTGCACTTGACTGCAATGGATAGTTCAAAAGTTACCAGGTCTTTCCTTGTCCCTGACCTTTCTCTCGATTTGGAACTTTCGCTGGAATGGAACAACCCTCTCAGTACCTTCTCGCTTTTTACTCAGCCGAATGAGTTGTCGGTTTACAATATTTTGGATACCATTGGTTTTAGTGTAACCCGCAGGATAGTACTGCGTTAGTCATATAAATAGGAGTCATCATGAACAACCGGAAAATGCATAGGGTCTTGAGCCTTTTGCTTGTATTTTTCTTTACGGCATCAGTATTGGTTGCAGCAGAAGAAACCCCTTGGTATACAGGGAAAAAAATAGTTTCATTTGAAAATATTGGACTTCAGAATGTACCGGAAAGCAAAGTGGCTGATCTTCAATATAAATATATCGGCAAAGTGTTTACCGATGAACTTTTCAACGAATTGCAGGGAGAACTCTACGCCCAGGACAATTTTCTCTATTTTTTAGCAGATGCCCAGCGAACCGGAGAGGGCGACAATGATTTGAAAATTGTCATGACTTTCTATGAGCTCCCCTATGTAAACTCGGCAGTAATAACCGGAAATGATGGGATAAAAACCAAAGCAATCGAGGAGGCCCTGACCGTTCGCCAGGGATCATTCCTCCAAGACCAGAACCTTGAGAATTCAAAAGAGGCTGTAAAGGAAATTTATTTTGCCAAAGGTTTCCCTGATGTCAAGATTTCTTCTGAGTATACGGTCGACGAGGCAACAAACAAAGCTACGGTAACCTATTCCATCGAGGAAGGCCCCCAGAAGAAAATCGGTGAGATCTTATTCGAAGGCAATGAGAAACTTAATTCAGACCTTTTGAAAAAACAGATTGAAAGCAAGGCTACAAGTTATTTCAATGCAGGGTATTACACACAGAAAACCATCGACTCCGACAAAGAAAAACTGGTTACTTTCTACAGGAACAACGGATATATCGATGCAAAGGTCACTGATGTAAGAACCGAGGATATTAGTTCTGAAGATGACAAATTCACGAGACTAAGGGTCGTCTATTCTATCGTAGAAGGTCCACAGTGGTTGTTCGGGGGAATCACGGTAGAAGGAAACGAAGTCTTCACCGCCGAGCAGTTCCAGAGCCTTGTCACCTTGAAAACCGGTTCTATCTTGGATTATTCCAAGGTGCAGTCAGAAATTTCAACAGTTGCCGACCTGTATTGGAATAACGGGTATATTTTCAACACCTTGTCGACCAAGGAGATCCGTGACGAGCAAACCAATACCATTTCCTATATTTTGACCGTCGTGGAAAACCAGCAGGCGGTTATCGAGGATATAAGGCTCGAGGGTCTGACAAAGACAAAGCCATATGTATTCATGCGGGAACTTACCTTCAAGGTAGGGGATATTTTCAGTAAAGAAAAACTGATCAAGAGTGCCCAGAACATTTACAATACCCTTATCGTTACCGATGTCCAATTCGATATCCTCAACGGGACACAGGAAGGCACGGTCATCCCAGTCTACAAGATTACCGAAGGAAACCAGATGGATATCCAGTTCGGTGCAACCTTCGGGGGGAATGTCGACGGTTTCCCGGTAAGCGGATTTTTGCAGTGGTCGGACAAGAACCTCGGGGGAACGGGAAGGGATCTTTCCATTTCCACAAACCTGAGCCCTGACACCCAGAGTATTTCCCTTTCCTTTTCAGATGGCTGGGTCGGAGACCGGCGTTGGAGCAACGGGTTGACCTTCTCTTTCGAACGGAGTTTCAAGGATTCCGTGCTGCAGACCTCAACGGAAGGGGATTACTACACGGGGCATGAGACAGACAGCAGTACGACCCCCTATCCTCTGGGCTATTCCAGTTATGAGAGTTACGAAGCTGCCAACAAGGCTCTCCCTTCATCCGAATATCTCATGGATTATTACTATTTCCGTCTGGCTGTCGGCTATAATACCGGTTATAAATTTATGTTTGATGCTGGTTCCCTGACAGTCTCGAGCGGGCTTTCCATCGGTTTGAACAAAGCCGTATATGACAAGGATCTCTATGACCCCTATGAAAGCCTCATCTACAAATATGGCGAACAATGGCAATTTTCCAACCGCCTGACACTTGGTCTCTCCTGGGATGGAAGGGATTTGATCGAGAATACCACAAAAGGGTACCTGCTCAGCCAGAATTTCACCTATGCCGGAGGATTCCTATTTGGATTATCGAATTACATCCGTTCCACAACCAGTGCCAGCGGGTATATTTCCCTGTTCACCTTTACCTTGGATGACAAACCTGCACATGGGGTATTGGGTGTAACCTCCTCGGTGAACATCATGCTCCCCCAGTATTACAACAACGGGGAAGACGGTGGCTGGGGATGGCATGACCCGAAACTCGGTGCTACCAAGTATGAGATGCTCTACATCGATGGTATGAACATCGGACGTGGTTTCAATGTCGTCTATGACCAGTCCTTCCTTTTCGATAACCAGATATCACTCAGTGTTCCCCTTGCGCAGAACATTTTGTCTGCCGAGGTCTTTGCCAGTGCCACGGGGGTAGCCTCCTACCTAAGCGATTTGAAAGGATGGGGATCGCTCAACTGGTACTTTGCCATGGGCGCAGGCATCAAGCTCAAGATACCAGGGTTCCCCCTTGGACTCTACCTTGTCAAGAATGCCACCTACAGTGACTCAAGCTTTGCCTGGGATGCAGGGACGATTTTCACCACTTCTAGTGATACCAGTGGTTTGAAACTGGTTCTCGCCATTACGACGACCCTCTATTGACCATGGGAGAGATTGAAAAGACAACCCCCATGATGATGCAATATCGCCTTATCAAGGAACAAAACCAAGATAAGGTGCTGTTTTTCCGCCTTGGGGATTTTTATGAGATGTTTGATACCGATGCCGTGGAAGTCTCACGCTTGCTCAACCTTACCTTGACCAAGCGTGCAGGCCAGGCAATGTGCGGTATTCCCTACCATGCAGCAAAGGCTTATATCAAACGGCTTCTTGACCTTGGGAAAAAAATTGCCATCTGCGAACAGGTTGAGTTGAATAACGATCCGAAACAGCTGGCCAGAAGGGAAGTCGTGCAGGTGGTTACCCCTGCAACCGTTGTTGATGATGATTTTCTGGATTCCCGGAGCAACAGTTATGTTTTATGCATAGCCTACCATCGCCAACGGTTCATGGTAAGTTATACGGATATAACCAACGGTGAGTTTACCCTCCGTTCTGCCGAAATGGATAAACAGTTCAATGCTTTGCTTGCAATCATCGAACAGGTAAAGCCCAGAGAGATCCTGGTCAACGAGGATGATTATTTTTTGCACTTGGATTTCCAACGGATAATCGATGCACAGAATGCTATGGTAACAAAGCTGCCTTCCTGGTTTTTCAAGGCCAAGGAAGGATACCAGCTTATGTGCGATCAAGTAGGCACCTGTTCATTGAAGGCATTTTCCCTGGATGCAAGTTCCCCGGAAGTCACCAGCGGGGGGGCTCTGCTGCGGTATGTCATCGATTCGGCCAAGACTGCTCTTGATCAGATCAGGGGATATACCCTTGCCGATGAGAATACGTTCCTCCAGATTGATGAATCGAGCAGAAAGAACCTTGAATTGCTGTTGAACCTCCAGGATGGAAACGAGCGGTATTCGCTTTTTTCGTCCATTGACGCTAGTGTTACCAGCGGAGGGGCACGACTTCTGAAAAAATGGATTTCCTTTCCCCTCATCGATAAAGAAAAAATCCTCGGCAGACAGGACTGGGTCCGTAGATATTGCGATGACCGCCTGGAACTGGATAGGACAAGGACCATCCTCAAGGGAGTCCTTGACCTCGAACGTCTTACAAGCAGGATTGCCATGGGCCGTTCCCTGCCACATGACCTGGTAGGCATTGCCAGAACAGTAAAGGCTTTTTTGGAGTTGGTCTCAGATTCCTTTTCCCTCTATCGGCCCCTCTTTGGCGATGGGTTCTCCGATGAGCAGATGCATGCACTGCTTGAGGTGGTGCAGACTATCGACAAGTCACTGAACGACCAATGTCAGGGTCCCTTTATGGAAGGGCAGGTAATCCTTGACGGATTCGACCCGGAATTGGATTCCCTGCGTTCCATCAAGGACAATGGAAAACAGATACTGGATACCTATCTTGGTAAAGTGCGTACCGAGACAGGGATTACTACCATGAAATTGTCCTCGAATAAAATCCTTGGTCATTTCCTCGAGGTCTCGAAGGGTCAAGTTGATAAAGTACCTTCTTCCTTTTATAGAAAACAGACACTGGTAAACGCCGAGCGCTATACCTCCGACGAGCTGATAGCCTGTGAGACCAAAATTCTGAAAAGCTCCTTTGAAGCGGAAAAACGCGAACGTGTCCTGTATGAGAATATCCTTTCGGAAACCCGGGAGCTGAGAAACCAGCTGTTATCAATCGGGAACTTTCTCAGCCAGGTAGACTGCCTGCAGGCCTTTGCTACCACCAGCATCCGCTACAATTATTGCTGCCCTGTTTTTACCGATTCAGACTGTCTGGAAATCGAGGGAGGCAGGCACCCGGTTGTTGAACAGCAACTGGGAGTCGGTTCCTTTGTGGCCAATGATTTGCACATTAAGCCTTCAGGCAATCGTTTTTGCCTGATAACAGGCCCCAACATGGCTGGTAAATCCACCTTTCTGCGCCAGAGCGCACTCATTGTCCTGCTTGCCCAGATCGGAAGTTTTGTTCCTGCAACCTCAGCCCGGCTTTCATTGGTCGATAGGCTCTATTGCAGGGTCGGTTCAAGCGACAACCTTGCCAGGGGAGAGTCAACCTTTCTGGTTGAAATGCAGGAGGCAGCCCATATCCTGAGAACCGCCAGCGCACGTTCGCTTGTAATCATGGATGAACTGGGAAGGGGTACGAGCACCCAGGACGGGATGTCGATTGCCTATGCCGTGATGCAATCTTTGCTTGAATTAGGCCCTAAGACCCTATTTGCCACCCATTACCATGAACTTGCCCAATTGGATACATCCTTGGTACAGCTTTTGACCCTTCAGGTGCTTGAGAAGGGTGGGGAGATACTTTTTGTCAGGAAAGTCATTGAGGGAATCGCGAACAGCAGCTACGGGCTGAACGTTGCAAAGATGGCAGGAATCCCGAATAAGGCACTGAGAACTGCATTGTCTTTCCAAAAGCGGCATTTCAGCGAATATGGTGTTGCCAACCCACAGCTTGATTTGTTTGCATCAGATTCTTCAGCAACCGAGATGGGAGGGGTACCGATCCTCACCGAGGTTGAAGCCGATGTACTGGAAAGGATCAAAGAGGTGGACATTCCCTCTTCTACGCCGATCTCTGCATTATTGCTGCTGGAGGATCTCAAAAAGAAACTTGAAGCGGATTAGGGTACTATAGACCTTTATTGCTATGTTTTGTCAAATCTGTGGAAATTTCTCCGATACAATCCTTTGTCCTGGCTGCGAGGCCAACCTTGCAGCTGCTTCGTTTTCCCACTGCTATGGAACCAGGTGCCCGTCCTGCAACAGCCCAGTGCTTGACCTACAGTATCCCTGCCTTCTCTGTTCCCATGCAGTTCGCGCATATGGGCGCTACGAACCACCGCTTTCCACGCTTATCAAACGTTATAAGTTCGGTTCCGAAAGAAACCTTTCAAAGGTTTTTGCCCCTCTCTACCATACAATGCTGCAAGACTTTGGAAACGTAGCATTGATTCCGGTTCCCTCTAGCAGGAAAGGGTACCGGGACCGGGGTTTTGACCAGATGGATTGTATATGCAATTTCCTCAAGAAGTCCTTTGGTTATCCTGTTTTGCATATACTTGTGGGCCAAGGCAGGGGAGAACAAAAATTCTTGACTTCCGAACAGCGAAAGCTCCGCATTGGCTATGCAGTGGTAAAAGGGAAGCATGCGTTGGTAAAAACGTTCATAGAGAGAAATTATTCCTTTATACTGGTTGATGATATTTCAACAACTGGAAGAACTTTGGAACAATGTGGCAAGTTGTTATACCAGTCCTATGGTATACAATCGTCGTCAATCGTACTTGCTTTGGCCTAGGCTGATTGACAAAGCTTTCTTTTATGCTTACTATAAATATAAGAAAAAGATTGTTTATTGGGGATCGCTAGCAAGCAGATCCCTTTTTTATGGGAAATGGATAGGTATGTTACAGACAGGAATACAACAGAACGAATTATTTGCGGAGTATGCTCCGCTTTTGGAGGCCCTGGGGATTACCCTTGTTGACATCAGCAGGGTAGACCATGGTCTGACGGTAGGTATCAGTATAATCATCATGACTAAAGATCATGAAGTGAGCATTGCAGAATGTTCCAAGGTGTATAAGCTCGTATACCCACGCATGGAAATGAAGTTGGGAGAACGTGATTTGCAGCTGGAGGTCTCTACCCCCGGATTGCAGAGAACCATGAGAGATTACTATGAATTCTCCCTGTACACTGGAAAACGGGTTCGTATCTATGATACTGGGTATGCGCAGTGGGTTAGTGGTGTTATCGAAAGCTCGGATGATAAATCGATAACCTTGACTTCTGCCCAGATTGGAGACTCAACTGAAATCGTTGAGTCAATGGTCGTTGATTTTTCAAAGATACAGAAAGCTAAACTCGACTATAGATGGGAGGATAATTCACATGGCAACTGATATAGGTGATGCTATTCGGAATATGATTGCAGAAAAGGGTATCTCAGAAGAATTGGTTATTAATACCATTGAAGATATTCTCCGCGCTGCATACAAAAGAAAATTCGGGACTGAAGAAAATGCCGTGATTGAATTCAGCGAGGACTATACTTCTGTTGAACTCAGTGCACGCCGAAAGATTGTCGATGACGATAACTGGTATAATGAAGTTACCGAGATTTCTCTTAGCGATGCGCAGAAAATCAATGAAGATTGTGAAATTGGCGATGAATTGCTAATTCCAGTTGATTTGAAAGAATTTGATAGAATCAGCGTCCAGAGTGCAAAGCAACGTGCCCATCAGAGTTTCAGGGACATCCAGAAAGATACGCTCTATAGCGAATTCAAGGCCAAGGAAGGCCAGCTGATCATAGGGTATTTTAGACGTCAGATTGCCAATGGAGATATCTATGTGGACATTGGGTCTACCGAGGGTATCCTGCCAAGGCGCAACCAGTCTAACCGGGAAAGCTATGGCAATAATGACAAGATCAAATGTTATGTCGATAAAGTAGAGAAGGCTGAACGTGGTGTTCGGGTTGTCCTTTCCAGGACTAGCCCTGAATTGATCCGCCAATTGTTCGAGGTCGAGGTTCCCGAGATTGCCCAGAACCAGATTGATATTATCAAGATTGTTCGCGAGGCAGGATACAGGACTAAAGTGGCCGTTGCTTCACGCAATGACGATATCGATCCTGTCGGCGCTTGTGTCGGGTTGAAGGGAAACCGCATTCAGACTATAATGAGTGAAATTGAAGGGGAAAAAATCGATATCCTTCGTTACGATCCCAACCCGGTCAACTATATTCGCAATGCATTGTCTCCTGCACAGGTTGGTGATGTAGTCATTATCGATAAAAACATTTATCATGCAGTTGCAATTGTTGAGGAAAGCCAACTTTCACTTGCAATTGGTAAACAGGGATTGAATGTTCGTTTGGCAAACAAGCTTTGTGACTGGCTCATAGATGTGAAGACACCTGCCCAGTTCCAAGAGATGGATATAGCAACTGATGCTCGCTCCAGGGCGGAGAGCATATTCAGGGAAAACGATATTTTCGAAGAGACCGAGGAAGAACAGGTTCAGGGCGAAACAGCAGGAGTTATTGAACCTGCACCAGTGGAAAGCGGGGTGAGTGAAGATGAAATTGCGCTCTCCGACCTTCCCCTTGACAAGATGCTTCTCAAGAAGCTGCAATTCCACGACGTTTACAGCGTTGAAGAATTCATCAACCTTAGCGAAGAAGATCTCACTTCTTTCGGCGATTTAAGCGATGAGGAAATCAACGAGGTAAAGGATACCATCAACGAGTATGTCGATATCGTTGAAGACGAAGATGATGGAGAGACCGAGTATGTTTGCCCGAACTGCGGGGAGCCCATCACCACTGACATGACTGTATGCCCGAGCTGTGGCACCGGTCTTGCATTTGAGGTAGAGTAATATTATCCAAGAGGGAAGAATGACGGAAGAGAATAAGCCAAAAGCAACATTAATCAAGCATGTCGTGACTCCATCGGAAAACAAAGAGGAGCAGAAAGTGACTCCTAAGGAAACCGATACGCAGCCTAAGGCTCAGGAGAAACGAAGAGTAGTCGTAGTAAAGAAGAAGGTAGTAGTGGTAAAGCCACAGGTTCGTCCGTTGCCGACCGAATCCTCATCTTCGGAAAACTCTTCACTCGATGCTGAAAAGAAACAGGCAACAACATTGCGTACAAATACGCAGAAAAAAGCGCCCCGAGTAAGCGGTGACAGACTTTCTATGTCTCCATTGCACAATGGGCCAGTCGTTATTAGGCCTACGAATCTTCCGCCTGTCCCAAATCAGGGCCAAACGGTGAAAGACCATGCCGAATGGCAGAGCAAAAACCCAGACGGGCCAGCACCTGCTGTGGCACCTGCCTCCACGGGTCCTCGCATAGCGGGAACTGTCGGTGGGCGTCCAGCCCCCGGTTCACGTCCTCCTTACCAAGGAAACCGTCCCAGTGGCGGATACCAGGGCAACAACCCTGCAGGCGGAGCCCCCAGGACGACCAGTGGGTACCAGGGCAGTAACTACCAGGGCAGCGGAGCCCCCAGGACCGGCGGGTACCAGGGCAGCAACTACCAGGGTAGCGGAGCTCCCAGGACCGGCGGATATCAGGGCAGCAACTACCAAGGTAGCAACTACCAGGGTAGCGGAGCCCCCAGAACCGGCGGATACCAGGGCACAAACCCTGCAGGCGGACCTCCCAGGACCAGCGGGTACCAAGGCAGCAACTACCAGGGTAGCGGAGCCCCCAGGACCGGCGGGTACCAGGGCAGCAACCCTGCAGGCGCACCTCCCAGGACTGGTGGATACCAAGGCCAGAACCCGGCAGGAGGACCTCCAAGGACTGGTGGATACCAGCCACGTCCCGGTGGCTATCAGCCAAGAACCGGTGGTGGTCCAGGACGTCCCGGCGGTTTCAGACCCCAGAGTGGACCTGGAGGAAGACCTGGCTTTGGCGGAAACAACAGGCCGGGTACGGGCGGGAAACCGGGATCATCATCCAATGATCTCGATTCACTGAACCAGAGAGCCCCTAAAAAAGTCTTCAAGAAGAAGGATTCTGCCTCCTATAAGAAGCGTAATGCCGAAGAAGAGAAGGAATTCCAGATCCAGAGACGCAAGGAACAGGCAGCTGCAAAGCTGGCTTCAGTCCCCAAGTCCATTGACATGATGGAATCGATTACCGTAGCTGACCTTGCCAAGAAAATGAACCTCAAGGCTAATGAAATCATTGCCAAGCTGTTCAAGATGGGTATGATGGTTACGATAAACCAGCAGATTGACCATGAAACCGCGGGGATCATCTGTAGTGAATACAACTGTGACGTGAATCTTGTCAGCCTGTATGACGAGACCTTGATTGCACGCGAACCGGAAAATACGGAAGACTTGGTTTTCCGTGCCCCGATCGTAACCGTCATGGGCCACGTTGACCATGGTAAGACTAAATTGCTTGATGCCATTCGATCTACCAAGGTAGCGGAAGGCGAGTTCGGTGGTATTACCCAGCATATTGGTGCGTATAAAGTTACGCTTCCAGGCAAGGGTGATGTCGTTTTCCTCGATACCCCGGGACATGCCGCATTCTCAATGATGCGTGCCCGTGGAGCACAGGTTACCGACATTGTCATTCTGGTTGTCGCGGCCAATGATGGTGTAATGCCCCAGACCCGTGAGGCCATCGACCATGCAAAGGCAGCAAATGTACCTATTATCGTTGCCATCAATAAATGCGACTTGCCTGAAGCAAACCCTGAAAGGGTTATGCAACAGCTTTCCGACCTTGGGCTCATGCCTGAGGAATGGGGTGGGACGACACTATTCTGCAAAATCTCTGCCTTGAAGAAAATCGGTATTGAAGAATTGCTTGACACCGTATTGCTCCAGGCTGAAATGCTTGAACTGAAGGCCAGCGCTAGTTGCAGGGCTGAAGGTAAGGTCATTGAAAGCAGGATTGACCCAGGTCGCGGTATTGTGGCAAGTGTTCTGATAGAAAGAGGGACACTGCACCAGGGAGACTATTACGTAGCGGGAATTTACCCCGGGCGTGTACGTGCCTTGTTCGACGACAAGGGTGTAAAGATTCCAGAGGCTGGGCCTTCTACTCCTGTTGAGATTATCGGGCTTTCCGATATTCCCGGAGCAGGCGATCCGTTCCAGGTTACCGAAGACGAGCGCCAAGCCCGTCAGGTTGGAACGAAACGTCAGGAACTTGAAAGACTCGGTGAAAGCCGTAACGTCAAGAAAGTTACCCTGGACAACCTGTACTCGAAGATCAAGGAAGGTGAAATCCAGGAATTCAATGTTGTCATCAAGGGTGACGTGCAAGGTTCTGTCGAAGCCCTCCAGGGTTCTTTGGAGAAATTGTCAACCAATGAAATCCATCTCAATGTCATCCGCGCCTCGGCCGGAGCAATCATCGAGAGCGATGTAACCTTGGCAAGTGCTTCCAACGCTTTGATTATCGGATTCAATGTCAGACCTACCCCAAGGGCTCAGGCTCTCGCCGAACAGGAAAAGATAGAAATACGCAAGTACAATGTCATTTACGATGTAGTCGACGATGTGCATGATGCAATGGAAGGAATGCTTGCCCCGGATATCAAGGAAGTCGATATCGGTTCCTTTGAAGTTCGAGAGACTTTCAAGGTTCCCAAGATCGGTACAATTGCCGGTGGTATGGTTATCAAGGGTAAAGTCAAGCGTAACAGTCTGGCCAGGGTTATCCGTGACAGCATCCAGATCAACAAGGATTTGGTTCGTATCACTTCCTTGAAGCGTTTCAAAGATGATGCCAAGGAAGTCTCAGAGGGTTTCGAATGTGGTATTGGTCTTGAAAATTTCCATGACCTGCATGTCGGCGACGTGCTTGAACTTGTGGAAACCGAAGAAATTGCCAGAAAGCTGGTACACAACAACGAGTAACTATGAGTGAATACAGCCAGAAACGAATTGAGGCTAGGCTCTCCGAGGCAATCAGCACGCTGATTGTCAAAGGAGAGGTTAAGAACCAAAATTTAAGTACTCTCTGCTCGGTCAGCCGAGTAGAGCTTTCGACAGACAATGCATATGCCACTGTCTATATATCCTCTGTATTGGACGAGAAGACGCTCAACCAAAGCGTTGCCGCACTACAGGGGGCAAGTGGTTTTATCCAGAAAAGGGTAGGAGCCTTCTTGAAAACCCGCAATACACCAGTGTTGCACTTCAAGGCAGACGACTCCCTTCGTGAAGGACAAAAGATAATCGAATTGATTGATTCTTTGGTGGACAATGGGAAATAATGCAAGCATTCTGCTTGTCAATAAACCCAGTGGGATAACCAGCTTTTCTTCCCTGAATACTATCAAGCGTACTGTCGACCCTAAAGTGGGTCATGCCGGTACGCTTGATAAATTTGCACAGGGATTGATGGTTGCCCTTACCGGGAGCATGACAAAGCTAAACGTACTCTTTTCGACTATGGATAAGCGCTATAGGGCAACTATTTGTTTTGGTTCAGAGACTGATACTCTCGATCCGGAAGGAGAAATTGTTGCAACTTCACCTATCCCGTCATATGATGAAATTCAGCAGGCAATGAAAACCTTTATAGGGGAAATTGAACAACAACCTCCCCAATACAGTGCATTACACATTGATGGAAAACGTGCCTCAGCTCTTGCAAGGGAGGGGAAAATGGTTGAGATGGCAAGTCGTCCGGTTACCATTTATTCCTTTGAGCCGGTTTCTTTCGATGGTTGCAATCTCGTTGCAGATGTGCATGTATCAAAAGGGACCTATATACGTTCCCTTGCCAGGGATTTGGCGCTTGCGTGTAACAGCAGGGCTCACCTGGTTGATCTTGTAAGGACCCAGATAGGTCCGTTTTTACTGGAAGAGGCCGTCTGCTCAGATGACAGAAAAGCCTTGGTCGAATCGATGGGAAATACTGATTCTTTGATGAAGAGGGTCCCCTCGCTCTCGGTCCTTGAGATTGAGGATTCGGACTTGTTTTCCGTAGGCAATGGACGCTATCCTGATCGCTATTCAGTCGTACGACAAAATGCAGATGATACGTATGCAGCTGTCTACAGCAAAGACGGCATCCTACGCTGTGTTGTCAATTTGGACGAACAGAGGATTATTGCACAGATACATCCTTCAATGCAGAGGTAGGGAAAATGATACGGTATGATTTCATGCATCTTGCAGCACATCCTGTTTTATGGCAGACACCTATGTGTGTCTCTATAGGAGTGTTTGATGGGTTGCATGTAGGGCATATGCAAATCCTGAATCGGGCTGTAACGTTGGCCAGGGAAAATGGCTGGTCCACTATGGCAATAACGTTCAACAAGAACCCGAAAATGGCTGTCAAGGCCCAACCCTATCACAGTAGGCTTACCACAGAAGCCCAAAGTACCGAGATATTTACAAAACTTGGGATCGACCACCTTGTTGTCATTGACTTTTCTTCTGATTTCAGTAAACTCACAGCTGAGGAGTTCCTTGCTTTCATTTGTTCATTTTGTACATTGAAGGCAATGGTTGTCGGAGAGGATTTCCGCTGCGGTGCCCCGGTTTCAAGCGCCGGACCTGTTCAGCTGCAGGAACATCTATCCCGATTAGCACCAGGTGCTTTTTTGGAGGTTCCTCCGTTTGTCCGTACGGCAAATGGAGAGATAGCCAGTAGTACCTTAGTGCGGCAAAAACTTCTTGAGGGCGCTTTGGAAGAAGTCCAAAGTATGCTCGGCAGACCTTATTCCCTCGATTTGGCACCTTATCCTTCCAAATTCACGGAACATGGCCTGTTGTACCGTACCGGCTCATTCATACAGCTTCTGCCTCCGGCAGGTAAGTATGAAGCTACCATGGTTCTTTCTGATGGACAGCAATGCAAGGTTTCGATGTATTTGAATGAATCGGAAATGCGGATTGTATGCTCAGGAAAAGTCTGGGATCACAGCAAGGTACGGGCAAAATGTCTTAGCATTGCTAAGAGGAGTGTTACATGATCTCTAAAGAACAGAAACAGGAAATCATCACAAAATTCGGTGGTGATGCAGCAAACACTGGTTCAACCCAGGCACAGATTGCCTTGTTGACCTATCGCATCAATGAACTTCAGCCCCATTTCAAGAGAAATCCAAAAGACAACGCTGGAATCCGAGGCCTTTTGAAGATGGTTGGTCAGCGCAGAAGGTTGCTAAAATATTTGAAGAACAACGACATCGAAGCCTATCGTGCACTTATTGCCGAGCTTGGTCTGAGAAAATAGTCGTGGCAAGTTGATTTGATTTAGTATAGCTCCGGCGGCTGAACAAGCTGTTTGGAGCTATTTTTGTTTTCCGAAAGACAGAAAAAAGAACAAAGAAAGGAATAAGAAATGTCAGAAGTAAAAAAAGTTTCCGTAAAAATTGGCAATGGCGAACTGGTTTTTGAAACCGGTAAGATTGCAAAACAGGCAAGTGGCGCCGTATATGCCCATTATGAAGGAAGCGCAGTAATCGCAACAGTCTGTTGTGGCAATGCCCCTACCGAAGCCCTCGACTATGTACCACTCAGTGTCGAATATAATGAAAAATACTATGCAGCAGGCAAAATCCCCGGTGGATTCCTTAAAAGGGAATCACGCCCGAAGGACAAAGAAATTCTGGTAAGCAGAATCATCGACCGTCCGATGCGCCCTCTGTTTGACAAGGCTTTTGGTCGCGAAATCCAGATTGTCCCAACCGTTGTCTCCTCTGACATGATCAATACCCCAGATATCATCGCAGTTAACGCAGCCTCTGCTGCCGTAACAATCAGCGATATCCCTTTCGATGGCCCCATTGCTGCTGTACGTATTGCCATGCTCGATAATGAATATATCGTAAACCCTACCTTTGCACAGATAGAACAGTCCCAGCTTGATATTGTTGTCGCAGGAACCCGTAATGGTATTACGATGGTTGAAGGCGGAGCAAAAGAAGTCAGCGAAGAGACCATGCTTGGTGCAATCGCCACAGCACAGCCAGTGATCACTGCAATATGCGATGCACAGCTTGAACTAAAGAAAATTGCAGGAAAGGCGAAACTCCCGGTCTTCGTAGAGACTGTCGATCTTTCTTGGCTTGATAGCGTCCGCAAGGCTGCCTATCCCTTGATCAAGGAAGCTTCGTTTGTCAAAGGAAAGATGGAACGGTATGCTGCCCTGGAAGTTGCCCAGAATAAAATCAAAGAGCAGTTTGCCGCAGAGATTGCAGCAGAACCTAAACACTCCAGCCAGCTTTCCACTATGTTTGATGACCTTGAATATGAAATCCTTCGGTCCTCTATCCTCAATGACGGACTTCGCACCGATGGACGTAATGTTGAACAGATCAGGCCTATTACCTGTGAAGTCGGCGTATTGGCTAGAGCACATGGATCAGCACTCTTCACCCGTGGAGAGACTCAGGCCCTTGCTGTAACCACGCTCGGTACCGCTTCTGATGAACAGATGTTTGATACCATCGACGGCGAAAAAACTTTCAGCAATTTCATGCTCCACTACAACTTTCCTCCGTACAGCGTTGGTGAGTGTGGCAGACTTTCCACCGGAAGACGAGAGATTGGACATGGGCACCTTGCCCAGCGCGCACTCTCTGCAATCGTACCCTCCAAGGATAAGTTCCCGTATACCGTTCGTATCGTAAGCGAAATCATGGAATCCAATGGATCTTCCTCGATGGCTTCGGTTTGCGGTGGTTGTCTTTCCCTGATGGATGCCGGAGTACCCATCTCCAAGCCTGTAGCTGGTATTGCAATGGGCCTGATCACCGAAGGTGCTGATTACAGCAAGTATGTTGTTCTTTCCGATATCCTCGGCGAAGAAGATCACCTTGGTGATATGGACTTCAAGGTAACCGGAACAGAAGATGGTATCACTGCTTTCCAGATGGATATCAAGATTGCAGGTGTCACTCCTGAAATCATGAGCAAGGCCTTGCAGCAAGCAAAACGTGGCAGACTGCATATCCTCCACATCATGAACGAAACACTGAAGGCTCCTCGTAAGGAAATCAGTGAATATGCACCAAAGATTCTGACCATGAAAGTTGATGAGGAAAAAATCGGTGCCGTTATCGGAACCGGTGGAAAGACCATCAAGGCAATTGCAGCCCAGAGTGGTTCTGAGGTAAATATTGCTGACGACGGGACTGTAACCATCTATGGCAAGAACAATGCTTCGGCACAGATGGCGAAAGACTTGGTCAAGTCCATCATAGAGGAACCGGAAATCGGTCGTATCTATCAGGGAACTGTCAAGCGGATTATGGACTTCGGTGCCTTTATTGAAATTCTTCCTGGAAAGGAAGGACTCTGCCACATTTCGAAACTTGCCAAGACAAGGGTTCAGAAAGTGGAAGAAGTTCTTACTGTCGGCCAGGTAATTCCTGTAAAACTTATCGAAATCGACCGCCAGAACAGACTGAATCTCAGCTATATCGACGCCATCGAGACCAAATAATGGCTAAGATGACCGTAGAGGTGCCCATAACCTTACAAACGGGGGCAAAAGCCCCCGTTTATGCTACTGAATGCAGTGCAGGCGCAGATATATGCGCCTGTATTCCTGCAGACATGGTAATCGATAGCGGTTCGTACGCAATGGTCCCCACTGGCCTTAGCATAGCCCTTCCAAAAGGGTTTGAAGCACAGGTGAGGCCTCGTTCAGGACTCTCTGCAAAATTTGGGGTAACAGTCCTCAATGCGCCGGGAACCATAGATGCCGATTATCGAGGTGAGATAAAAGTAATCCTCATCAACCATGGAAAGGATCCTTTTGTAGTACATAATGGGGACCGCATTGCCCAAATGGTAATAGCAGCATATACCGTGACTTCGTTCAACCTGGTAGAGAGCCTTGATGAGACCGAACGTGGCCAGGGAGGCTTTGGTTCAACGGGAGTATAGGCAATGGCAAGAAATCAAAGCTATAGGCTGGTCCACCAGCATATTGGCAAAGAATATCTTCTTTCGTTTGTCGTTGCTTTTTTCTTTTTCTTTTTTATCTTCTTTATAAACCAGATTCTCCTGGTCGCACAGAAAATCCTCCTGAAGAACGTTGATTTACCTTCTGTTCTCAAGTTGATCCTCTTATCGATTCCACAATTCCTCCTCTATACATTCCCTTTCAGTGCCCTTACAGCCTCAAGCATGGTGATAGGGGACCTTTCGGGAAGCAACGAGATTCTCGCTATCAGGTCCTCGGGTATTTCCATCCGCCATGTCTGGCTGCCCATTGTCGCAATTGCAATATTTTTCAGTCTTCTGACTTTATTCACTGCAGATGTCGCCCTGCCTTGGAGCATGAGACAATACAAGACACTCTATTCAAAGTTGATGCAGGAACTCCCTACCATAGAGCTGGAAAGCAATGCATCCAATACCATCGGCAAGAAAGTGTTGGTAAACGGGGCTGTAGACGGTTCGCAGGTATACGACCTCATCCTCTTTGATACATCGGGAACTGAAAACACCCAGGTTCTCAGCTCCCCGCAGGCAACAATAAGCCTTGTAGACCTTCAAAATTTCATCTACAGGCTTGACCTACAATCACCTGTTATCCTTGACACCAAAGCTCAAGATGCACATTCCTGGAGCCTTTCAAAGGCAGCCTCGGCTTTGTTCTACCTCGATTTTTCTGGTCAGATTGCAGCATTGGCAACGGCAAGCCCTTCACAGCTCTCGCTTTCAGAATTGCAAACCAATATTGAAAAATACCGGGACAATTATCGATTGGAATATGTACGCTATGAAGATAGCCTGAAAGATTTGAAAATGGAAATGGCGGGGTATTCCCTTGGTTTAGACAAGGGGGAACTCCCCGTGAATGCCATTTCTGTGATAAACGAGACACGTAAAAACATCGAAAAGGAAACTTCTGATATACCGATTAACTTTTACTATCAATACTATCGTGCAGAGCTCAATAAAAAATATGCCCTTTCTGCCGCCTGCTGGATGTTGGTATTCCTAACGTTCTCCCTCTCTTTTTTCAAAGTAAAACATGGTCGCCTCATTGGTTTTGGTTTATCGATGCTTATTGCGGTACTCTACTGGTATCTCTTGTTCTTTGCCCAGTTGAAAGTCTTTTCATTTTCTATCAACCCTGCATTTTTGATCTGGGCACCTAATTTCTTTTTCCTTATCATAGGTGTCTTCCTGCTGGGGAAAGCGAGGCGAACATGAGATTGCTGGACAAACATATCATTTCGACGGTCGCAAAGGTTGCCTTTGTTGCCTTGGTGCTCTGTACGTTCATGCTCGTGAGCGTAGACCTCTTCGCAAATCTAGATTCCTATATCCAAAACGATGTCCCACGCTTGACAATATTCAAACTCAGCTTCCTCAACATACCTGAAGCTGCCCTGTATGCGCTGGCTCCCTCCTTGTTATTCTCTGCAACTTTTTTCTTTTCCCAGCTCCAAGCCAACAATGAGATGATATGCCTTTACAATGCAGGGATCAGCTATAAGAGAATCATCTTGCCAGTTTTGCTACTGGGGGTTTTTTTCTCGATAGCAAATTTTGCTGTCAATGAACTATTTGCAATTCCATTTTCCAGGCAACGTGCGGTCATGGAAGATGACCTTTTCGGCTTGACTTCCACCTATGATAACCGCAATATCACGCTCAGTGATCTACAAGGGGGATTTGTCATTCATGCCTCGCATTACAGCGATGAAAGGAAACGAATCTCCAATGTCGTTCTGGTCCTCCAAAGTCCAGACGGAGCGTTGTCAAAACGAATTGATGCACCCTCGGCCACTTGGGATGCTTCGCTAGGGTATTGGATTTTCAAAGATGCAACTATCCATTCCGTGGTAAATGACCCTTTCACCATAGAAACCGTTCAGCAAAATTCGTATAGCAACCCATCGATTGACCTTGAACCAAATCTATTCAGGAACTTTTCCACCAATATCAAGACAATGGAGCTGGGCACCGCTGTCCGTTTTCTCAAACGTATTCGTTTGCTTGATCCAAGTAAATGGAATACCTATGCCACCGATTTTGCAAACCGTATTTTCGGATGTTTTTCACCTTTGATACTCCTTTTCATTGCCTGCACCATCAGTTATAAATATAAAAAGAATGTACTCCTGTTCAGTATCATCATGAGCCTCTGCATTGCAGTGATATATTATGTAATGCAAATGCTTTCGCTCATCCTGGCCAAACAAGGGGTCATCGGTCCAGTATGGGGTATGGCAATCCCCATGATTATGATAGTATGCATAGCTGTACTAGAACGCTTGATATCCAATTGAGGAAATATGCAGACGATATTTACAGAAACTCACAAGGACGCACACAGTAACGCACGACTCGGTATCCTGTCTCTCCCTCATGGGGATGTTCAGACACCGGCTTTTATGCCGGTAGGGACCAATGGTACCGTGAAAGGCATTTACCATGATAAGATCGAAGAAATTGGTTATAACCTGATTCTTGGCAACACCTACCACCTGTACCTTCGTCCAGGACTTGAAGTCTTGGAAAAGTTCGGTGGTCTCCATAATTTTTCCCATTGGAATCACAACCTGCTTACCGATAGCGGGGGATTCCAGGTTTTCTCGCTTTCGGGACTAAGAAAAATAAGTGAGAAAGGAGTGGCATTCCAGAGTCATATCGACGGATCACGCCATATTTTCACCCCAGAAAAAGTTGTCGATATCCAAAAGGTAATTGGCTCTGACATTGCCATGTGCCTAGATGTCTGCACACCTCCCAATATCGAATACCGTGCGGCCAAGGAAGCAATGCATATCACCCATAACTGGGCTGAAAGGGCTTTGAACCACAGAAAGGAACTCGGTGATGCATTTAAGGGAAACCTCTTTGGAATCGTCCAGGGGAATTTCTACAAAGACCTGAGAAAAGAAAGCGCCGAGGTACTCAGTGCAATGGATTTCCCAGGCATTGCAATCGGAGGATTATCAGTAGGGGAGACCACTGACCAGTTCAATGAATTCCTTGCCTATACCGCCGATATCGTAACAAAAGAAAAACCACGCTATGTAATGGGAATAGGGAGTCCTGACTACATCCTTGAAGCAGTTGAGAACGGGATTGATATGTTCGACTGCGTTTTGGCAACCAGGATGGCCCGAAACGGCGCTGTCTTTACCGATGATGGTATTGTAACCCTGAAAAAAGCCATGCATAAATTTGACCAAGGGCCAATCGAATCTGAATGCCATTGTACTGCCTGTACAGAATACTCCCGGGCTTACATGCACCATATGGTAAAAACAAACGAAATGCTCGGGGGAATGCTCGCAACCGAACACAACCTCACGTATTTCTATCGCCTCATGGAGAAAATCCGCCTGGCAATCGCTGAAGACAGGTTCTCTTCCTTCAAGAAGGACTACCTTGCACGATTCTACAAACGATAAGTCCTCGGAAAAATCCAGTATCACTGTAATGGTTTGTACTCTGGCAAGCCGCTTGCTCGGTATCCTCAAAGCGAGGATTATCGGCTCCATCTTCGGGGCAAGTGGTATTGCCGATGTTATAAACTTTACGTTTAACATTCCCAACAACTTTAGGAAAATTTTTGCCGAAGGAGCTCTCAACGGCGCCCTTATTCCTTATTTCACAACCTTGATAGAAAGTGGGGAGAAGAAAAAGGCAAATCGGCTGATGGCGCTGCTTTGCACCTACCAGCTACTTTTTTTTGTCCCCCTATGCATTTTGTCCTATTTCCTGGGAGAACCCCTCATTGCTTTCTTCTCTGATTTCACTGCAGACAAAGTGGCCCTTGGAGCAAAATTGCTTCCGTTTTTTATGGTATTCTTGGCCACTATCAGCATAGGTACGACGTTCAATGGACTCCTTTTCTGCCATAAAAGCTTTTTCCATGCTTCATTTGCCCCGCTTTTATTTTCACTGTCAGTAATTTTCGGAGTACAGTTTTTCCATGAAAGCCTTGGTGCCATGAGCATGGCCTATGCAACGGTCATAGGTGGTGGACTGCAGGGTTTGTATTCCTATTTCGCTGTCCGACGATTCGGTTATCGGTTGCAAGTAGCCGTCAAACCGTTGGGTACTCCATTCAAACCCCTTATGATAGCCTGGCTCCATGTTATGCTAGGATCATCCTTTTTGGTTGTCGGCCAATTGATAGCCTACTGGTTTGCCTCAGGGCTCAGTGTGGGCAGCGTGACTGCTTTCAGCAATTCCATGATCTTCTGGCAAACCCCTTATGGCATTTTTTTCAATGCGATTGTCATGGTGTCTTTTCCCCTTATGAGCAGGTCCTGGGCTCTGGGTTCAATCGATGATCTGCAGAAACAGGCAGGAACAGCTCTGCAGTACCTTGCAACCTTCCTTTTCCCCAGTTTCATTCTTTTATATTTTCTCAGCAATGAATGTGTCTCGGCTGTCCTGCAGACTGGCAATTATTCTCTCACTGATTCCCTGCTTACCGCGAATGTGTTACGTTATTACCTTTGGGGAATGGTCATCATTGCCTGGTACGGGTTACTGCAAAGACTTGGATATAGCGTAAACAGACACCGCCAGATGACTATTGTTTCCATTATCCAGACGGCCCTCGATATTCTTTGCATGTGGGTTCTGCTTCATTATGGCCTTGGGATCATAGCTCTGCCCATTGCAAACGCCATTTCTTTTTTCATTGGTTTGGTTATTCTCATTGTCATTCTCAAGGATGTCTATCCAATAACCAGGGACCGGCGGCTTGCAAAGGGGCTTCTCCGGCTGGTGATTGCAAACCTTCCGCTACTTGGCCTTTGTGTTCTCTACAGCAGCTGGAAGCTGACCTGGTACCAGAGCGGGTCAAACCTTAAGACGTTTTTCTTTGTCTGTCTTCTGGGATTGACTGGAGTAGGGGTTACGGTACTTTCCTATAGCATATTCAGGATTCCGTTTCTGCAAATACTTTTTGCAAGGAAACAGCGTAAGGAGAACACCCAGGAATAGCAAGAAGACCATGAAGCTCTTCTTCGATCCTGAGGGTTTTCCTTTACTGGGTAAAACTACATCCAAACCGAATCAACCACGTGCAGATATAAACAGAGGCCATTTCAAGCATTTACTCTCAAAACAGCCTCTGGCTTATACATTATTTCAGCGTACTACCAATCAAAAATCAATAACCGCTATTTCCTTTACCGTAAAGTCGTATTGCTGGTCATTGAGTGTAAATTCAATCCTTTCACCAACTTTATGGTTCAAGAGAGCTTTACCCAGAGGAGCCAGTAGGTTGATGATATTTTTATTGGGATTTGACTCCCAGGGTCCCATGATCGTGTAATAGATATCCTCTCCCTTCAAGTTGTCAAAAAGGAGCACCTTTGTCCCAAATCCGATTTTACTTGGATCGACTTTATCATGGGTGATGACCGTTGCACGGTCAATTTCTTCCGAGAGTCTGCGCAGTGAATTGTTGAGGAAAGCCTGTTTCTCTTTCCCGTATTTATATTCACTGTTCTCCCGCAAGTCTCCCATCTCCCTGGCGATGCCAATCTCTTTGGCAACCTCGGCAAGGTCAACGTGCTGGATGTGTTCCATTTCCTTTCTCTTCTGATCCAAGGCTGCTGCAGTACAGAAAAGACCGGTCGGTACAAGTCCGACTTTATCTATGGGGCTTGCCTCATCGAAAAATCTGAAAGCTGGATACCGTTCACTGATAGCATGTTTCAGCTCAATGCGCTTCCCACCACTAAGCCCACTGACGCTCGCCACGAGGCTATAGATTTTCTGTGCACTGTCTTCATTCCCGTTCTTTACATAGTCCAAGACTGCCTTCTCATCAAAAAGGATGGTCATCAAGGTTTTTGTATTCTTTCTGTTTTCCTGCACGTCTTTCTTGGACTCGATGCAACGGTTGGTATAATCAAGCAGCTGCAATTCAGCGAATAATAGCTGTTCATTGGTAATACCGGCCTTAGCCCAAAGTTTTGGTTCCGTATTTTTAATCAAATAGATCAGAGTACTCGACTTATCCCTGAAATTGTCGACAGCGTCCTTGTACACCTTGCTGAACGACTGGAATTTCTTGTTCTGTCTGAATACATCAGGAATATAGCTTGTAAGGTACAGAGGGAATATCTTGATCAGGATATTTTCCCAGTCCTCGATCTCGTCAACCACATGGTCAATAAAATCCTTCTTCAAATCAGGATCTTTGATGGAGGCGAAACTTTTCTCAACATCCGTAAGGTGGTCAAAGAGATACTTGAAGGTAAGGTTCTGGGGACGCTTTACAAAGTTCATATTATGTTTTTTGGAAAGGTCTTCAAGCAAAAGGAAAGCACTGACTGTCTGGTCGGTAACTTCACCAAGTTTCTTTTCTTTATCCTCGGAATCAATAAATATTTCGCTGAAATATTTAACCATTTCATAGAAAAAGTCGCTATCTGCATCACCTTTGGAAGCAATGAAATCCTTGAGGTCCTTAACCTTGTCATAGAAAAGCTTTTCGCTACGGAATACCGCGAGTTGCTTTTCTTCATAGCTAACAGGGGTAGAACGGAGGAAATACGTATCAACATCATTTGCAGACAAGTCAAAGATTGTATTGGTCATCAATTCTTTCTTCGCCTGGTTCGACCAGGTAGTCCACTGGCTTGCACTGAGAATAGAAGGAACCAACTCACTCTTCATTTCACGAATCGAGCTCTTTCCACCATTGCTGGCCATCAACGTCTTCAGAGTCCATGGAATATCTTCCAGTACTTTTTTATTGAGTTTTTCCCTTGGAAGTGCACTCTTAAGGACCCATATATGACTTTTAGGCAATGCCAAAAGGCTCTTGAAAGCCATGCTAGTCGAAAGCCGGCTCCCTTCATTGCTTGCTTGTCCGGCAAAATCCACGATTACATCGGTTTCGTTGATAGAACGGATCCTGCCAATTCGGCCAGTACTGTTCTGGAAAACAAAAGTACCGGTATCAAAGGCAATATTCGTCTCAAAATCCTCGATACTATGTAAGACATCCCTCACAATATTACTAGTCAAAGCACTGGATTCAAGACAATTCTTGAGCCTTGAGTGACTCTTGTACTTTTTCTTATAGCTTTTGATAAGATTCTCTTTTGCAGAGATATCATCCCTGTCAAAGGTCAGGGTTTTTTTCTGGCATTCTATCTGGCGGTCGACTTCGTCTTTGCATGCAGCTTCAAGATCCCTCAACACAGCAACGGCGCTGCTTTTGCTGATGGCTCCGATTTGGTCTGACAAAGAAAGGAAATACCCGAATTCTTCCTTGTTATGCTCAATTAGGAGATTGAATATCGGCCTGATAGGGGAGACGTCTTTTCTCTTGATAAGGCGATGGATAGCCTTCTTGTAAAAAAGAATTGCCTTTTCTTTATTTCCTTTGGAAAGGGCATAGGCTGCAATCTGTTTGACTATGTCAATTTCTTCATAGTCAACCTTGACAAGCCGTTCCCACACTGCATATTTATCGTCTTCCCTGTTTGTCTGCGTATAACAATCTGCAAGCAGTCGCAAAGCATGTTTGTTTTCTGTTTTTCCCAGGATTTTCATACAGAGGGACTCAACAATATTCCATTTCTTGTTTTCCGAAAATAGTTCTATGAGGTTGAGCAAAAGTAGATAATCTTCAGATCCCCTACGTTCGAGCTGGATGCTTCCGCTGATATACATAGCAATGATGCTGTTCCGCTCTTTTTCAAGCAAATGTTTATCGCAGAGGTTTTTAACCTCAGTCTTTTCCTCTTCATCCATGGATTTGACATGACCGTCAAGTTCCTGAAAACTATTCACGGTATAGTTGTTGATTGTGGTTCGTGTCCACTGCTCTTCTTTCAATAAATTCTCAATTTCCTGGAATCCCATGGCTTCCTCCAAAACATTCTTGTATTCTTTACACGTAAAAGAAAACCGGGCAAACCGGTTCTCAGCCTGCTCGGATCAAAATTTCATTTAGTTTCCTTTAATATACCATAATTAACCCAGATAAGCAATCGAATCTTATAAACCTACTAAACATATTAACAAATATATAGTATTTTGCTTTTATTTTACGTTGCAAAAGCCTTTTTTACCTGCTATAACTTGTGGTATGGAACAAGCACCCCTTATTATTGCACCCAGTGTGCTATCGGCAGACTTTTCCCGAATTGCGGAGGAAGTCGCGACAATCAATGGCAGTGGAGCCAAATGGGTCCACCTTGATGTCATGGACGGTAGGTTTGTGCCAAATATCACGTTCGGTCCAAAATTTATAAAGGACCTGAGACCTTGCTCTCCTTTGGTATTTGACACTCACTTGATGATTTCTGAACCGGAACGGTATGTTGAGTTATTCGCCCAGAGCGGAAGCGACTTCATTACTGTCCATAGCGAAGCGACCGTACACCTTCACAGGACCTTGCAGTTGATCAGAAGCTGTGGTTGCAAGGCTGGGGTGGCAATCGTTCCCTCGACACCGGTTGTGCTCATTGAGTCAGTTTTGGACATCGTTGACCAAGTCCTGGTCATGACAGTCAACCCCGGTTTTGGTGGCCAGCAGCTCATTCCCTCAACATTGAGGAAAATCTCGGACCTTGCTCAGATTCGTCAGGAAGAAGGGTACGAGTATGTAATCAGTGTAGATGGGGGAATCAATATGAGAACCGTCAAGGAAGTTGTGGCCTGTGGAACCGATGCCGTTGTATGCGGCAATGCTTTCTTCAATGCCGATGACCGAGCCTTGTTCGTAGATCAGATGATTTCACTGGCAAGGGAAGAAAGGATCAGATGAAAAGCGTCATCCAAAGGGTATCAAAAGCTTCGGTAACCGTAGATTCCCATTTGGTCGGGAGCATTGAACACGGGCTTCTGGTCTATCTGGGAATCGAGAAGGGTGATACGCTTGAACAATTGACATGGCTTTGTAACAAAATCGGTAAACTACGTATGTTTACCGATGAGAATGGCAAAATGAATCTAAGCCTTGCCGATGTGAAAGGGGAAATCCTTGTCGTCAGTCAGTTTACCCTCTGTGCCAATCTACGCAAAGGCAATCGCCCTTCCTATGATAATGCAGCCGACCCCAAGGATGCTGAGATACTCTATGAAAAATCCCTGGCCATTTTAGCTGGCCTTGGCTTCCCGGTTTCCCATGGAAGTTTCGGGGCCCATATGCAGGTAACCTATACAAATGATGGCCCGGTCACTATGCTTCTCGATGCTTAGGCATTGAAGCAAACCGTAGGGAATTTTACCTTATCGTATTAATGAACCATGCAGGAGCATACTATGGCAAAGAATAAAGAAACTACATTCCCTACTGATTTCGCCCAGAAGAGAGAGGCTCTTGAAGCCGCACGGGTACAGATTGACAAACAATTCGGAAAGGGATCCCTGATGAAACTGGGAGATAACGAAGATACACTGGATATCGGTTGCATCTCTTCCGGGTCGCTGTTACTTGATGAAGCCCTCGGGGTTGGCGGTTATCCGAAAGGAAGGGTTATTGAGATCTATGGCCCAGAAAGTAGCGGTAAAACAACGTTGGCCCTGCATGCAATCGCAGAAAGCCAGAAAGCTGGGGGTATTGCAGCTTTTATTGACGCAGAGCATGCCCTGGACCCAACCTATGCCAAGAAGCTCGGCGTAAATATCGATGAGCTCTGGATCAGTCAGCCTGACAGCGGGGAACAAGCCCTTGAGATTTGTGAGTCACTGGTTCGTAGCGGTGCCATCGACCTTATAGTGGTTGACTCGGTTGCTGCCTTGACCCCACAGGCTGAAATCGATGGCGACATGGGAGACAGCCACATGGGCCTTCAAGCCAGGCTCATGAGCCAGGCTTTGAGAAAGCTGACAGGGTTGCTCTCGAAAAGCAATACTACCATTATCTTTATCAACCAGATCCGTATGAAAATCGGGGTAATGTTCGGCAACCCCGAAACCACGACCGGTGGAAACGCCTTAAAATTCTATGCCTCGGTTCGAATCGAAGTGAGAAAAATCGAATCTATCAGCAAAGGTGCCGATGATATTGTCGGAAACAGAGTCAGAATCAAGGTAGTGAAGAATAAGGTTTCCCCTCCCTTCAAGAAAGTCGAGCTGGATTTGTTGTTCGGGGAAGGTATCAGCTATGTGGCAAGCATCCTGGATGCTGCAATCAAATTTAATCTCATTGACAAGAGTGGCTCTTGGTACTCTTACAATGGAGAGAAAATTGGGCAGGGCAGGGATAAGACCATCGATTTCCTTAAGGAAAACCCAGACATTGCGGTTACCTTGGACAAGAAACTGCGGGCAACAATGTTTCCCCCCAAGGCTTCAAAATCCGTTCTGAAACCGGAAACCGTTTCCGAAAACAAATAACAGACGCATAGGTTTGGGGAAGCGGGTAATACCCGCTTCCTTGCCATAGACACCTTGCTCCGTTATAATTTGTTGCTATGGAGGCCGGCTGAATTGCTTGCAAATATCCCCAAGACCATTTCTCCCTCCGACCCAGACGGAAAAACCTTTCATACTACAATTTTTGACGGTCCGCTTGACCTCTTGCTCTTCTTGATTCAAAAATCTGAAGTAAATATATATGATATACCGATTTCAGAAATCACTGACCAATTCTTGGAGTATCTGACCAGTGCGAGAGATCTTGAACTTGGCGACCTGACCGGTTTCTATAAAATGGCCGCAGACCTTCTGTATATTAAAAGCAGAATGCTTCTTCCCGTCGATATTGAGTTTGACGAAGAGTATGAAGACCCTCGCCACGAACTTGTCGAACAATTGCTCGAATACCAGAAATTCCGTAAATATACAGAATTGCTTACTTCTTCCGGTAGCAATGCCGAGTTGTATATAAAGCGAAAACAAACCCAGTTCATCCTCCCTTTCGGGGATGAGGAACTCTTTCATGAAGTGTCCTTGCAGGATCTGCTTAAAACCTTCTCCCGCCTTATGACGAGCATTACGCCGAACAAGGTGTTCAACGTATATGAATCAGTCACGGTAAACGAAAAGATAGCCCTTATGAATGAACTTTTTGAAACCAGGGAGTATATCACAATTACCGATATCATCATTCATATTGATCAACCCCTGCATATCATCTGTTCCTTCATGGCAATCCTTGAATCCTGCAAGTTCAATATGATACTGATTGAACAGCGGGAAGCCTTCCAGGAAATTGTTATGCGCAGGCGTCCCGAGAACTTTGACAGTAACCTCGCAGACCTGTATGACGAGGAATATGACGAAATAGTGGAGCATGATCTCGACGATTCCGAGGATTTTGATGATTTTTCTGTCCTCATCGAAGAAGAAGATGATGAAGAAGTTCAACAAGATGAAGAAACAACGCTCGTAACTGCTGACGACGGTCGAGTTTTCCAGTATGATGATGAAGGTGAAGTCGAGCAAATCGACCTCGATGATGAATAAAACGGTAGATAGGGGTAAATACGTCTTGAAAGGGAACTCTGTTCAGTTGAAATTGGTTCAAAATGAGAATGGTCCGATCCTCAGCCCAGAGGCACGTTTAGTCGAGGTTATCCTTTTTTTGGAAAATGAACCAGTTTCGTTGGAAAAAATTTTACGGATGACCGGATTTTCCCAAACTCAAGCATTGGATGCAATTGAGGAACTCAAGAACCATTACACCCTTTTTATGCATGGCTTGGATCTAAAAGAAAGCCAGAGTGCCTATCAGTTCGTACCTTCGTCGGATTTGCATGAAAAACTTCGCGGATGCTATGGAAAGAGGGTAGACCGAAGATTATCCAAGGCTGCCTTGGAAACGCTTTCCATCGTTGCCTATAGCCAACCGGTCACACGTCGCGAGATAGATAATATCCGCGGAGTGACCAGCGATACGATCGTACGGCTTTTGAGGGAACGTGAATATATCAAGGTTGTTGGCCGGAAGGACGTCCCTGGCCATCCATGCCTCTATGGGACGTCAAGAAAATTCCTGTATGAATTCAATTTGAGCAGCATAAGTGCATTGCCAAAGCTGTCCGATATAGACCGGGAGCGATTCGTGAAGGAAAACGAGGAGAATGAAACAATATGAAATTGGAATATCCAATCCGCCTCCAGTCCTATCTTGCAAAGAGTGGGTCAGGTTCCCGAAGGTCATGCGAATCACTCATTTCGGCCGGCAGGGTCACAGTGAACACGAAACGCGTTACAGAGCTCGGAACGAAAGTCAATGCCGATGATGTCGTCATGGTCGATGACATTCTGGTTGAACCAAGCGACCGTACCTATTATTACGCCTTGAACAAGCCAAAAGGGTACGTCTGTACGAATTATGACCCTAATGAAAAGCTCTATGCACGTGATCTTATCGACATTCCAGACAAGAACCTCCTGTTTCACATCGGTAGGCTGGACAAGGAATCGAGTGGTTTGATCCTGTTTACAAACGATGGCAAGGTTGCCCAGAAAATCATGCACCCGTCACAGCAGATTGAAAAAGAGTATATGGTCAACTGCAGCACGGAAGTACGTCGGGAAGACCTTGAGGAAGCCTTAAAGGGCATCTATATCGATATCAAGCAACCGTACAGGATCAAACATTTCGAAATCCTGACCAAACGCTGGGTAAAGATTGTCCTTACCGAAGGAAAGAACAGGGAAATACGAAAAATTTTCAGTTACTATGGATATGATATCAAGCAGCTGGTCCGGGTTCGCATCGGCAGTCTTGAACTTGGAGACCTTAAGAGCGGGGAATACAGGCTGGTAACCTCCGCTGAGATCGATGAATTGCTTAGCGGAAAATCCGAAAAGTCCCAGGGGAGGAAATCCCATTCATGATTGTAGCGATTGATGGGCCTGCAGGTGTCGGAAAAAGCTCCATCGCAAAGATGATTGCTGAAACCTGCGGCTTCTATTATCTAAACTCTGGCTCTTTCTATAGAGCCTACACATACCAACACATAACTCAGGGGGGAAACCCCCTGGATAATGAGGCAGTTCTGGAAACTGCAAAAAAAACCTCTCTTTCTGTCAAGGATGGTCAGATTTGCATTGAAGGGTTGCCGGTGGAAGAAAAATTACACACACCTTCGGTAGATGCCTTTGTAGCAAAGGTCTCTGTATTCCCTCCGCTTCGCTCCTATGTAAACACCCAGTTAAGGGAAATCGCAAAAGGGCTGGATGTCATAGCTGAAGGCAGGGATGTCACCACAGTGGTTTTTCCTGACGCCGACTTGAAGTGCTATTTCGATGCCAAGCCTGAAGTCCGGGCAGAGCGCCGTTTCAAACAGCATCCTGAGGGACAAAGTTACGAGACGGTATTGAATAAAATTATTGAACGGGATGAAATTGACAGAAATAAAGCTGTAGGAGCCCTAAAGGTGGCTCCCGATGCCCTCTATATTGATACCTCGTACTTGACTATAGGGCAAGTTTGTGAGAAAGTGTTATCTGCTATTTTTGCGCATAAAGCGAAGTAAATAGGTAAATTTAGGATCAGGAGAAATCAAGTGGCTGAAGAACAAGAAATGGATGAAAAGAAGACCAAAATGCAGGATATGCTGCAGGAGGAATATCTTAAATCTCTTGATGGAATCGAAGACGGTCAACTCGTGGCCGGTACTGTTGTCCAGGTAAACAACGAGTATGTGTTCGTAGACGTTGGCTATAAGAGCGAAGGACGCATTTCCCGGGACGAATTCACAACGATTCCGGAAGTTGGTGAACAGGTAAAAGTCGTTATCATCAACAAGGAAGGGAAGGGCGGACAAATCGTCGTTTCCAAAAAACGTGCTGACTTCAAGGAACGCACTGATGAATTGAAAACCGCTGCCGAAGGTAGAACCCCTGTAATGGGCAAGTTCGAAAAGGTTATCAAGGGTGGTTTTGAGGTAGACCTCGGTGGGGAATACAAGGGTTTCTGCCCTCTGTCCAAAGCTGATGTCATCCGTGTCGAAGATCCAGAGACTTTGATTGGGATTTCCGATTATTTCATCATTGACAAATTCCATGGTGGCACAAAACTCAAGAGCGTCGTCAACAGACGAGAGTATCTTGACCAGAAAATTAAAGAAAACAAAGAGAAGTTCTTCTCTACCGTCCAGATCGGTGACGTTGTCGAGGGTGTTGTTAAATCTTTCACCTCTTTCGGCGCATTCATTGACCTTGGTGGTTTTGACGGACTGCTCCATATCAACGATATGAGCTGGGGTCACGTAACACGTCCCAAGGATTTCGTGAAGAAAGGACAGGTCGTCCAACTCAGGCTCATTAACATTGACCCAGAGACACAGAAGATCAACCTTTCTTTGAAGCACATGCAGGAAGACCCCTGGACTACTTTCGAGCACAACTTCCATGTTGGCGATGTAGTAAAGGCACCTGTAACAAAGATCACAACCTTTGGTGCTTTCATTGAAATCGAGCCCGGCATTGAAGGCCTTGCACACATTTCCGAACTGTCTTGGACAAAGAGGGTCAACAACCCCAAGGAAGTCCTGGATGTAGGCGATGTAGTAGAGGCTAAGATCCTTGGATACGACTTGGACAAGAAGCGTGTATCCCTTGGACTCAAGCAACTTGAGAGCAACCCCTGGGACACCATTGCCGAGAGATATCCTACCGGCATGACACTCTCCAAACCAGTTGTCAAAATCACCAATAGCGGTGCATTTGTCAATTTGGAAGAGGGTATTGATGGTTTCCTCCACATTGACGACATTTCTTGGACCAAGAAAGTGAAGAATATGTCTTCCTTCTGTGCAGAAGGTGATGTTATCGACGTCGTAGTTACCCGTGTCGAACCTGAGAACAGAAGAATCCGCCTTGGTGTGAAACAGCTCGAGGGAAACCCCTGGCAGACTCTTAGGCATGATTATCCCAAGTTCAGTACAATCAGCGGTGTAATAACCAATGTTACCGATTTTGGTGTATTTGTAAAAGTTCTCGGCGATATCGAAGGCCTGATCAGCAAGTTCAACTTGGTTGGACCAGATGAGGAATTCTCTGATGAAGTCTTGAAGAAGTACAATGTAGGTGACCCGATCACTGCCATGGTTGTCGAATGTAATCCTACAACCCAGAAGCTCTCCCTTTCTATCAAGGAAATGGTAAAGCGTTCACAGCAGTCAGAGATTGCCAAATACATCCATGAGGATGATGACGGCGATACCTATTCACTTGCAGATATGCTGCGTTCCAAAGATGAGGACAGGGAAAAAGGGGACAACTAAAAACCCTTTTGGATAATGCAGGCGGCTTATGCCGCCTGTATTTTACAATCTTGAAACGCGGAGATACACCATGAGTGATAAAAAAAAGGATAAGGCAGAGCTAACCAAAACCCAACAGGTCGAAGGAAAGCTGAATGCATTTCTTGGAAACAATCGCAAAATCGTTTTGGCCTTTTGTATTGTCGTAATTCTAGTCATTGCCATCGTTGCTATTGCTTCGAGTGTCAATAACAGTATTCTGAATAAGCAATTTGACCAGATTGATCAGCTCTCAACTACCTATTCTGAAATTCAGGCTGCAGACAAAGATGCAGCGGACTATCAGCAGAAAGTCGATGATCTTGTTGCCCAATTAACTGAACTTGCTTCTAAAAACAAGAAATATCCGGCTCTTAAAGCCCAATATCTCCTTGGTATGCAATCTTTTGATGAGAAAGATTATCAGAAGGCAATGGATAGTTTCCTTTCTGTATATACCAATGCTTCGGATTCTTACCTAGGATCCTTATCATTGAGCAATGCAGCTACGTGTGCTGAGAACATGAACAATGATGCTCTTGCACTGGAATACTACACAAAGCTGATCGATCAATACGGAAACAATGTTGCAGAGTCTCCGAAGGCTCTCTTCGGACAGGCTAGACTCCAGGAAAAATCAGGAAACGTAGAACTTGCCAAGGCAACGTTCCAACAGCTTGCTGACCAGTTCCCGAGTTCAGAGTTTGCAAAACTTGCCAGAAACAAATTGGTACTCCTGTAAACCGGGGTAGGGTAGTTTCTTGCAAGAAAGGAGACAGATACGTATGAAGATGAAAAGAAAACTTCTTCCTGCGGTATCTGTCTTTTTTTGTATCCTCATACTCGCAGGTTGTGGGATTGCCACAATTTTTTATATCACCGGATCTGTTACTATCGATGATGAGGATTCAGATATTTTTATAAATGCTAGTTTTAATGTGTATTCGGATGAATATAACAATCTCGACCTAATCAAAACCGGCACGGGGCCTTCTTTAATGCTTTTTTATATCCTTACTGATTCAAATGACACTTCTTTTGTTGCCAACATTAAAAGCAATTTCTCCTCCATCTATAAGAACAGCCCCTATGGCAAGATTGTAAATACTTCTGTTTCAAATCCCATTGTCTTAACCTACACGAACACGGTTTCAAATAAAACGTATGACCTTTTTGCTTTTTCTGATCCCAACAGGGTACAGTTTTCAGCACCTCATTATATAGCTTCTGCTGATGACCCCAACAATAGCAACTTTTCTTTTTCCCTGACAAGGGATGGAGATACTTCTTTGCTATATGAAATTATTCCAACCATAATAAGCGGAGATTTTTCTGTCCAGACAAGTGAAAACCTACGCCGCTATAACGGAAATAAATTCTTGAGCGATACCAATGAAATGACAGATAAGCTGGATTATGAATCGATTTCAGTTCAAGATATCCAAGATTCAACGTACTATTGCCATGTATTTGCCGCCATGTGCGTATCAGAAGGTTCCTTCAACAATATCTTTTGGACCAGCTTGGCTTCACTTGGTTATATCAAGTTTCCCACCATCACAACATGACAAACATAGATTTGAGAAGGTAAAATTTTTAGTACCATTACTTGGTAATAATATATATTCTGTTAACTAGAAACCCTAAGCAAAGGCCTTCCTTGCCAGGAGGCCTTTTTCATGTGATTTTGTGTTTGTTTGCTATTCGACCGTAACCGATTTTGCGAGGTTCCTTGGTTTATCAGGATCATTACCTTTGAGCACTGAACAATAATAGGCATACAGTTGACTGACGATTACCGTAAGCATCGGTGTGAAATACGGCTCGGTCTCAGGGATCCTGAAGACTTCATCTGCAGTATCATCAAACTCATGGACCCTGTCGAACGTTACAACCAAGGCCGTAGCACCCCTGGCCTTTACTTCCTTGATATTCGAATCCATTTTCTTATATAGCTGAGGCTGGGTGCACATGGCTACCACCAAGGTTGATTCATCTACCAGAGCAATCGGCCCGTGTTTGAGTTCTCCTGCGGCAAACGACTCACTGTGGGTATAACTAATTTCCTTGAGCTTCAAGGCGCTTTCCAGGCTTATCGCATAATCAGTAAGCCTTCCCATGAAGAACACCTTGTCCTTGTTAAACTGCCTGGCTGCAAATCGCTGGATATCTTCTTGTTTTTCCAGCAATTTCTGAGCCAGGGAAGGAATCTGGGAAAGCTGTGCCAGCAAGGTAGCATCATGGTTCTTTTTAAGTACCATGGCAATGAGATACAGGCACATCAACTGGGTTGTCAGCGCCTTCGTAGAGGCAACGGCAATCTCAGGGCCTGCCTGTGTATACATGACAAAGTCGGCTTCCCGGCTTATTGTCGAACCAACGACATTCGTAAGTGCAATGGTCTTTACCCCAAGCTCCTTAAGGAGGCGTAGCGAGGCCAGGGTGTCTGCAGTCTCACCACTCTGGCTTATTACGATACAGACGTCACCTTGGCGGCAGAGCGGCGTCCTGTAGCGCATTTCGCTTGCTACGTCGACCTCCACACTGATCTTTGCAAAATGTTCGATGACATATTTGGCAACCATCCCCGCATGGTAGGCGGAACCACACCCAACGATCAGCAAATGCGTACATTCCTGGAGCAAGGCATCGATTGCAGGTGCCAGGTGGATTTCACCGCCCTTGATCCTTGAAGCAAGGGTATCCTGCAAGGCTTTCGGCTGCTCGAAGATTTCCTTCAGCATGAAATGTTCATACCCGCATTTCTCTGCTGCCTCGATATCCCAGTCTACATGGGTTATCTCACGTTCAAGCTTATCCCCATCCATTGAATAAATCGTAACATCGTCTGAAGTAAGCAAGGCAAGTTCGTGGTCATTCAGATATTGGACTTCACGGGTAATCCCCAACAAAGGCGGTACATCACTAGCTATGAGGTTGCAGCCTTGAAAGCGTCCGATAACCAGGGGGCTGTCCTTGCGGGCAACTACCAACCGGTCCGGGTAATCCTCGCAGACTACCGCAATGGCATAGGAACCCTCGAGTCTCTTTACCGTCTCCATAACCGCAAGCAAAAGGTCGCCATTGTAATGGAAATCGACCAAGTGAGCTATTACCTCGCTATCGGTCTGGCTCTTAAAAGTTACCCCATGCTTCTCGAGCCAGGTTTTTAAGGCTGCATGGTTTTCGATGATACCGTTATGTACCACGGCAATAGAACCGGAGACATCAGTATGGGGATGGCTGTTTATATCACTGGGATCGCCATGGGTAGCCCATCGGGTATGTCCTATTCCACACATACCTTCTACCGGTTGCTGCTGGACAAGGAGTTCAAGGTTCGACAACCTTCCCTTTATTTTCCTGACAAGAAGATTGTGGTTTTCCTGCACTACCGCAATTCCTGCCGAGTCATACCCTCTGTATTCAAGCTTACGCAGAGCTTCCAAAAGAATCGGAGATGCCTGGTCAGAACCTATATAGCCAACAATCCCACACATACAAACCTCCCCATGAAATACCAACAATTAGTATAAGGAATAGCATGAAATTTGTTGTTTTTACTACTGGTTTGATGCCGTTCAAGCAAAAATGCCTTGTAAATCTCAGATTCAAATGTCCTTATTTGCGAAAAAACGCTGGGAAAGCAGCAATGAAGACCCTAACAAAGGCAAAGCAAGGATGCACAACACCCCTGACAAGGCAGTCCCATCAATGCAAGAGGATAGAATATTGCCTCCGACAAGCGACACGCCAGCACCAATCCCTGCCAAGAGAGCGAATAGCAAAAGGGTATACCAGAACCTTCCCTTTTCCAGACCCAGCTTAAAGAAAATAGGATACCCCAAAGAAGTGATGCTTATCCCGATGGCCAATTGCACGGCACATCCACGTAACAATGCCAGGATGGAAGGATTTCCAAATCTGAATACATTCACTACCGAACCTACCAGAAATGTCAAAACAACGGATAACCCGAGACAAAGCAGGGCAAGCACATATTTTTCCCTTACAATGACTGACCGGGAAAAAGGCAATCCCAATGCGTATCGGTTCCATTTGCTTTTCTCATCATAGCCCATCACCATAACAGGAAGCTTTGTCACGATAATGGCACTGAGAAAAGAAAAATACATTCCTCTACCGATCGCGACGATTGCAAGGGAGACGACAGCCAAGACAATCGTCCATTTTGCTTCTTTCTTAAGAATATACCAGTCTTTTACAAGCAATGCATGCATTTCTGTTCCCTACCCTTTGCCATCATCACCATAATCTGTTCGATACCCACCCGTTCGCTTTTTAGAAACGATGGAACCAATTCGCTTTTCATCAGGATTTCCTCAAAATACGGCAAAGACCTTACATATAGCATCGAAGATGGCTCCAATTCCTTTTTGCATTCCCCGCTACACCGTACCAGTGCATAGGAATCGAGAAGCGTCTCCTTGTCCTGGGAAAACAAAACAGACCCCTCGTGCAGGAACGTGACATAGTCACAGATTTTCTCCAGATCACTGATTATATGAGAAGAAATGAGAACAGAATGCCTCTCATCTCTGGTATAATCATTGATAATTTCCAAAATCTCGCCACGGACAATAGGGTCGAGCCCCCCAGTCGGTTCATCAAGAACCAGCAGTTCAGCATCATGAGACAAGGCGACTGCCAGTGCAAGTTTCATTTTCATACCCCTTGAGAATTGCTTGAACATTTTTCCCTTTGGCAGTGCGAACCTCTCAAGGTAGGCTAAGAACACTTTCGAATCCCAATTGTGGTAACAGTAACCCATGATTGTATCGACTTGAAAACAATTGATGCTATCTGGGAAATTGGCTTCATCCAGAACGAAGCCTATCCTCTGCTTGGCTGTCTGGAAGGTAGTCGGATCATCATTTCCAAAGACCTCGATACGGCCCGAGTCAGGATTAACCATATGCATTAGCAACTTGACCAAAGTAGTCTTCCCTGCCCCATTCTCACCAACCAAGCCCATGACGGTCCCGCAAGGCAAGGAAAGATCCTGTATCGAAAATTCGAAACCAGGATATTTCTTTGTAACGGAGTCAAAGTGAAAAGCGTCCATATTCAATCCCCTTCCTTTAAAAGCTGATACATACAGCCAAGCTCCTCATCACTCAAATCACAGAAATTAGCCAGTAGCAGAATGGAACGCATGTGCTCTTCAATCTGTTTCAGGTATTCTTCCTTGATGTGTTCCTTGTCCCTGGCTGCCACAAAACAGCCCTTTGAGGCAACCGAATTAATAAACCCCTGCATTTCCAGTTCGTCATAGGCACGCTTGGTCGTTATGACACTGACACGCAAATCTTTTGCAAGGGCACGTATGGAAGGAAGATTTTCTCCCTCTTTTAACACGCTGGATAAAATCTGTGCCTTAATCTGTTCGGCAATCTGTTCGTAGATCGGCTGTGAACTGGTGTTGCTAAGTAAGATATGCAGGGGCTGCCTCCTTTTCTGTATATATACAGTACACACAGTATATACATCATGTCAAGTATTTCTCTACGGTTTATATTCTTTTCACCCTCCCCTGTTTTGGGTATACTCTCACTATGATTGAATACACTTACAAGCAGGCAGAAGATTTACAAGCTGCCTTACAACAACTTTTTGAAATCGTTACGATGCTCCGAAGTCCTGAGGGATGCCCCTGGGACCGGGAGCAGACAACTAAAACCGTAGCTACCTCGCTTATGGACGAAACCTACGAATACCTTGATGCCATTAACGCCAATGACACGCAAGGGGCCAGTGAAGAAATCGGCGATGTGATGCTGAATGTCATGCTGTTGCTTGAGATACACAAAGAACATAATGATTTCGATATTGTCGGCTCCATAAACGGGGTTTGTGAGAAACTGGTCCGCAGGCACCCCCATGTATTCTCAACCGAGCATGCAGAAAACAGCACGCAGGTGCTTGACCTCTGGAACAAGATAAAAGTTGAGGTTGAAGGCAAGAAAGCCTCGACTGACGATTTTTTCAGCCGTGTCCCCAAATCGCTTCCGCCTCTCGAAATGGCCAATGAAATCCAGAAGAAAATTCAGAAAGTCGGTTTTGACTGGCCAGGCATACAGGGCGTCGTTGATAAGGTCAAGGAAGAACTGCAAGAGGTCGTCGAAGCAAATTCCTCTTTAGATCGTTGCCAGGCAGATGTGGAATTGGAAATCGGTGACTTATTGTTCTCGGTAGTCAACCTTGCACGTTACCTCCACATCTCCCCGTCTGTTGCCCTGCACAGGTCAAACAGGAAAGTACAGAAACGTTTCAATGAAGTTGCACGCCTCTGCAAAGCTCGCGAGATAACCTTGTCTGGAGAAAACCTTGCCCAGATGGATGGCATCTGGGACGAAGTCAAAAAGACAGAAAAGCTGTAAAAAGCCGTCATTGGCCAAGGTAATATACGATTATCAGTATTGTTCGCCTTTTGCTATCGTGATACACTTCCTGCCATGGAAACCGACGAGAAGGAAAAAGGGACAGCCAAACGCAAAAAGCACGAAATTGTGGCTGTATATGACCGTATCGCTTTTGATATTGCAAACAGGATAGCAAAAGGGGAAATAGCGGAAGGGGCACGTCTCTCCGGCCGGTCTACCATGTCCAGTGAATACGGGGTTTCCCCTGAAACGATACGGAGAGCCTTTTCCCTTCTGGAAGAAATGGCTGTTGTACTGGTACAGCACAACAGTGGCGTTGTCGTCCTTTCGCGCGACAATGCAAAAAAATATATCACACGCCACGGAAGCCGAACGGAAACCAGGGTAATCCTTTCCCGTATCAAGGACCTTATAGAGGAACATGAGCGAATAGACAGGGAACTGTTCAATATAACCAAGGAACTGGTTACGGCAACTGAACGCTTTACCGCAAGCAATCCTTTTTCCCCGTACGAATGCAGCATCAGTGCCAAATCAAAGGCCCTCGGAAAAACACTTGCCAACCTGAATTTCTGGCAGAAAACCGGAGCTACGGTAATTGCAATTCGGAGAGAGGACTCCATCCTTCTCTCCCCCGGCCCAGACTTTTCCCTGGCAAAGTCGGATGTGCTGGTTATTGTCGGCGATCTGAAAACCCGCGAACTGGTCCTTGAACTAATCAGCTAACCTATTTCATCGACAATCTTAAATTATACAATTTTATCGTAATGTATAGCACATCTATACATGTCCTAAGCATGTCTGTTGTTGTGCACAATTATCATCTTTTCGCAATTCTTCATTTTTTCCCACTTTCATACAAAATTTTTTATTGCTTATATTAAATAGTTTTATCAGTGTTTTTCCTGCTCCTTGACAAACTGCCACTCTCCATATGATAATTAAGTTGTTGGTTCTCGCCATCAATACCACTTCGTTTTTATAGGTTGTCTAACGGTTTTCAACCGACTGCGTCGCAGTATTCATGTCCAAACCAACATCGATTCATTTAATGGAGGTTATATGAAACGTACAATACTAATTCTCGCCCTTATGATGAGTGTCATGCTTGTCCCTCTGTTTGCAACTGGGGAAAAAGAAGCTGTTACGCAAGAAAAACAGATTCGCATAGCAGAGCAGGTCCCAAATCTCATTACCCCTGGAGTCTGGGATGGCCAAACTTTCTCATTGAATTCGTCAATTTATGAATATCTTGTTGAAATCAATCCCGATACCAAGGAATTGGTTCCCGTTCTGGCTACCAGTTGGTCAACAACCGATGGCAAACGCTGGGAATTCAAACTTCGCCAAGGCGTTACCTTCCAAGATGGTTCTGCTTTTGACTCTGCTGATGTCAAATATACAATCGAAAGAACCCAGGATGAGACTATCGGGCATTTGAAGAAACAGGATTTTGCCGTTGTATCCTCAATTGAGACACCGGACAAATTTACGGTCATCCTCAACTTGAAAGAAGCAAGGCCGACTTTCATCTATCTGATGACCGATTACAACATGCCAATGCTCTCAAGCGATTACGATTATGCAAATCTCGGAGAGAGCAAACCGATGGGTACCGGTCCTTTCATACTGCAGCAGATGATTCCCAAGGAATCGGCAGTTCTTGTTAAGAATGCAAATTATTGGGCCCCAGGCCTTCCGAAGGTCGACAAGCTACTTATTTACTTCGTACCCGATATCGATGCCAGCGTTTCCATGCTTGAGGCAGGAAAAGTCGATGTCGTCCCTTTCATAACACCTGTTATCAAGCAACGTCTTGAAAGCATCGGTGGAATATCGGTAATTTCGCCATATCAGGAACATCGTTTCGTTGCAATGGCTGAAAACATGAAACCCTTTGATGACAATCGTGTCCGATTGGCTCTCAAATATGCCATGGATCCCCAGATCATTGCAAAAAGCGTAACCCAGATGGACCTTGGAAAGGGTTCGAACTACAATGAGACTCCGCTGCTCAATACCCTCTCCCAATACAAGGAAATGCCTTTACGTGGTCAAGATATTGCAAAAGCAAAAGCCTTGCTGAGTGAAGCCGGGTATCCAAACGGCGTAACCGTTGAATTGTACTTCGCTTCGGATCATCCGTTCGGCAAAGAACTTGCCCAGACCATCAAAGAGCTTGCAGCACCTGCTGGATTTACCATTAACCTCAAGGGCTATCCCCGTGACGTCTATTTGACCCAGTATTGGTTGAACGTTCCCTTCTGTATTACAGGTTGGGGCGGAAGAATCGATCCATCCATGTTACTTGCCTATGCATTCAAATCGACGGGTCCTTGGAATGAATCACACATGAACAATGCCAAAGTCGATGAGCTGATCAATAAGATATCTGCAGAGGTTAACGACGCCAAAAGGAATGAATACTATCATGAGTTGCAGGACATTTTCTATGAAGAAGGTACTGTTCTGAATGTACAGGTCCCTTATTTGGTTGCCATCAGTGATAAGGTTGTTGGCTATAAGCAGCCTTTGACAATGCTGCCACAATACAAATACACCGATATAAAATGAATAGAACAGCATCAATATTTCTAAAAAGGCTAGGGTCACTTTTAGTGACCCTGGTAATTATGTCTCTCATTATTTTCCTCTTGGTTGAGATTATGCCCGGAGATGTCGCACAGATGATTCTCGGGCAGAGTGCTACACCCGAGGCGGTTCATGCCCTCAGGGAAGCCCGCGGGTTGAACGACCCTGTCATGATACGTTATTTCCGCTGGGTAACCGGTGTAATACGTGGTGACCTTGGCGATTCAATCTATATGCAAGGGGTTTCGATTAACTCGATCCTCTGGCGTAAAGTAGGACATTCTTTGATCCTTGCACTGACCGCCTTCATTATTTTCGTCCCATTATCCATTGTCTTGGGAGTTTTGGCCGGGGTAAAAAAAGAAAAACCCACCGACTCAATCATTTCTTTCCTTGGCTTGGCTACCATGGCCTTGCCAGAATTTGTTTCAGGTGTATTTCTCATTACCATTTTCGGAGTGCAACTGAAATGGCTTCCCATAGTCAGTATTATCCCCATCGGGGAATCACTGTTCGAAAACCTTAACATACTGCTTCTCCCTGCCCTTTCCATTACCTTTGTAATGTTCGGATATGTATCGAGGATGCAACGCTCCTCCATGATCCAGGTATTGGATTCAGACTACGTCCGTGCAGCGATTTTAAAAGGAATGCCCAGAAGATATGTCATTTTTCGGCATGCATTAAAGAATGCCCTGCTACCTACCATCACCATCATCGGGATGAACATCGGCTGGCTATTCGGAGGCCTTGTCGTGGTTGAAACGCTCTTTGGGTTCCCCGGCATGGGTTCACTGCTCATGACCGCCATCAAGACACGCGATGTCCCGCTTATAGAAGCCTGCGTTTTGCTGATAACTGTTATTTATTCACTCTCAACCATGATTACAGATATGCTTTACAGTTATCTGAATCCTAGAATCAGGTTTGCCGGAGGTCAAAAATGAAATACCTTTGGTATCAAATGAAAAAACATCCCCTTTCGTTTTTCGGAATAGCAATCATAGTGATATGGGTAATCCTGGCACTATTCGGACCTTCTATGCTTTCGTTCAGTTTTACCGAAATGGATTCAACCAACCAAATGATAGCCCCGGGACATGCAGGACATCTTTTTGGAACCGATAGTCTTGGACGGGATATCCTATCCCGTATCGTCTACGGTAGCCGGTCGATCCTTACGGTCGCCTTGATGACTTCGATTATTTCCACATGCATTGGTGTTATCCTTGGTTTCATGGCAGGGTATTTCGGAGGAAATATTGATTTCATATTCCTCAGGGTTATGGATGTGCTCATGGCTATCCCCCCTTTGGTTTTGGCCATGGTTGTTCTGGGGATACTGGGGGATTCATCAATAGTTTCCCTTACCCTAATCGTATCCATTGCTTTTGTGCCTGCAACGGCAAGGGTTTCCAGAGGTGTGCTCCTTACCGAGAAAAGCCATGAATATGTTTCTGCTGCGAGGATTCGGGGAGAAAGCAATCTCTATATTATGTTTGTCGAGATTCTTCCCAATACCACTGGACCAATCATCGTTGAGGCTACTGCCCGTTTCGCTTATTCAATCATGATGGTAGCATCCCTTGGATTCCTTGGGGTTGGGCTGCAACCACCTACACCTGACTGGGGTATGATGGTCATTGAAAACAAAGCCATCATCTCACAGGCACCCTGGGCCGTATTGTTCCCTGCCCTAGCCATTGCCTCCCTGGTTATCGCAATTTCGATTTTCTCTGACTTTGTCAGCAAGGTACTCATACATGAACGATAATATACTGGATATTGAACATTTGAATGTTTCTTTCAAAACCTTTGAAGGCGAGTTTGCAGCCGTACGGGATGTCTCCCTTTCCCTCGCTCTTGATGAATCCATCGGAATCATCGGAGAAAGCGGATGCGGGAAAAGCACCCTTGCCTACTCGATCATGCGATATGTTGCCAGCAACGCGGTCGTTGAAGGTGCAATCAAATTCAAAGGTGAAAACCTTCTGGAGAAATCGGAACAGGAAATGAGCTCATTCCGCGGTAACCGTATCGCAATGGTCTATCAAAATCCGTCATCATCGCTTAACCCTGCCCTCACCATCGGGTTCCAACTCGATGAAGTCGGTATATTCCATCAGAAACTTTCCAAGGAAAAAGCAAGGAAAGCATCCCTTGAAGCCTTGAAAATGATGAATATTGGCGACCCGAAAGGCATCGTACGCCGATATCCCCATCAGATCAGTGGAGGTATCCAGCAACGTATCTGTATTGCCATGGCTATCCTATGCCGTCCCGACCTCATGATACTTGATGAACCTACCACTGCCTTGGATGTTACCACTGAGGCAATCATCCTTGACTCGATCAATAAGCTCAGGGAAAAACTCCATATGTCCCTCATTTACATTTCCCATGATATGGGTGTCATCAACAAGGTCTCCGACCAAGTCGTAGTGATGTACAATGGAGAAATCGTTGAACAGGGACCAAAAGAAAAGATCTTTGAACACCCCTTCCATCCCTACTCCCGGGCATTGATCAACTGCATGCCCCGCGGAGGTATAGTCAAAGAGAATACACGGCTCAATACTATCCCCGGGTATGTAAAACGACGCGGTATCATCGAAAGCGGTTGTCCCTATGCAGACCGATGCGACCAGCATACCCCTACCTGTGAGAGTATGCTCATGTTCAGACAAGTTGATAATCTTCATTATGCATCCTGTGACCGGGCTTATGCTAAAGATGGCGAAGAGCTGGTTATCAAAAAAAGAACACCAAGGAAAAGAATTCCCAAACATATAGAAGAGACAGAGGACAACGAACCGTTGCTTGAAATCCTTAATTTGAACAAAGTATATGGGTCCCTTCGCAAGGTGTATGCTGTCAATGACATCTCCGTCTCAGTAAAAAGCGGAACAGTATTGGGAATAGTAGGGGAATCAGGATGCGGGAAATCGACTACGGGCCATATGGTTTCGGGGTTATTCAAACCGACTAAGGGTAAGATTTTGTTTGAAGGTAAAGATATTTCGATTGCCTGGAACAAACGTTCTGCTGAAACACTGAAAGATATCCAGTTGATTTTCCAAAACCCCGGAAGAAGCCTAAACCCTTCCCATACGGTGGAACAAATTATTGCCAGGCCGATGAAACGCCTTTCCAAAATCAACTCAGCTGCCGAACGACGCAAGCTTATCGTCTCACTGCTTAATAAAGTCGACCTTGGCGAAGAATACCTACTCAAAAAACCAAACCAGCTAAGTGGAGGCGAACAACAGCGCGTAGCTATCGCCAGGGCTCTTTCCATATCCCCAAAATTGATTGTCTGTGACGAACCTACCAGTGCGCTGGATGTTTCCGTACAGGCTTCAGTGTTGAACTTGCTCAATGACCTGCAGATCGATACTCAGATTACCTATCTTTTCATCTCCCATGATTTGAATGTAATCAATTATCTCAGTGATACCATCATGGTCATGTACGCAGGCAAGATTTGTGAATTCGGGACCCGTGACGAAGTCATGGCACCCCCCTACCACCCCTATACAGAAGCCTTGCTTTCTGCGATTCCAGAGGTGGACCCGACCAAGAAAAAAGACCCCATCAGGCTTGAAGGCTCCTTGCCGAATCCTGGCAAGAAACAGAAAGGTTGCCCGTTTGCAAGCAGATGTCCTCGTAAGGTTGGGGCAATCTGTTCCAATGTGTATCCGCCGATGGTTAAACTTAGTGACTCACATTATTATTATTGCCACATCAAACCGGGACCGAAGCAGGATTAATCCTCTTGTTCCCGATTACAACGAAGGTTCGGCTATTAGCCGAACCTTCGTTGTATTAAGCTATACTACTCGTTTACCAACCTAGGTAACTGCCTTTGGCTCAGGCAAGCGACAAAGCAGCGGCAGTTTCCCTGAATCGTTCCATCTGCTTAGTAAAGAACCCGATATAATCGTCATCCCAGCTACCGGCACAGATGGTAATTCTTTTGATAGTTATCTTCGATGCAATATCAAATTTATCGGCCTCGGGTCCGAAAATACTCTTCACCATATTCTTTTCGCCCAGTACCTTGACCTCATAGAGATATTCCCCACTCTGACGGACTGAAATCTCATTTGTCGATTTCGGTTCCCACTGTCTGAGAAGCGCATCGTAGGCGATATTACCCCGCGTATTGATGCTATAAATACTTCCTTTGATATATTTTGCCAGGGTTATCTTTTTCCCTAGGTCAGCAAACAGCACCTTCTTCAGCTCATAGCCTTCAGGCAGCGCCTTCTGCAGCATATCCTTGACCATTTTCTCCGTAACCCCTGGGTCCAGGTCAAGATCTGCCAACATAACCTCGTTATCGCCTTCAATCCCCAAGGACAACGGATTTACAAACTCCAGTTTTGGTTTCGGGTTATACCCTTGGGTAAACTGAAGATGCAATGTGCTCCGCTGGAAAGCCATTTCGAAATTGCGCATCGCATTGATGTGGCTGATATACAGAGACCTTCCAAGCCTCCTGTAGGTAAGTATCACCTGCATAGGATTACGCAAAGGGGAAACCTTGGGTGCCAGAACCAACCTTTTCTGCCTCACCTCTTCCAAAACAGGATCGGCATCAGTAGTGTCGACAACTTCTGTCACCTTGGAACAGACTCCGCATAGATGTTCACAGTCATTCTGGCAACGGTCAAGCAATATGGAGGCCATTGCATTCTTGCATTCGCTTTTTAAAAATTCCTTGCTTACCCGCATGGAAACTGAGTCCCAGGGAAGTTCCTCATCCATTTGTTTCGGCTGGAAGATTGCCTCGCCGGGGTCATAAGGAGCCTCAGCGATTGCTTCGAACCAGAGGTCCGGTTTTAAAAACTCATCCCAGGCATCAAGGCGGCAACCTTTTCTATAGGCACTTTCGAGCACTGAACCAAAACGTTCGTCCCCCCTGCTGATAAGCCCCTCAATGTAGCTGACATTCGGTTCATGGTAACTTACCTTACAACCACGGATTCTTTCCTGTATTGCCCTCTTAAGTGTAGAAAGCTGGGAATAGGATTCCTCAGGGCGCAACTGGGCAGCCCACTGGAACGGAGTATGCGGTTTTGGGATAAAGGTCCCGATATTAATGTTCATATTGATATGGGTAGCATCATACACTTTGGCAAGATAGTCTACGATTGCCTGGTTTTCCAATTCACGGTCAACAAACGGCAAGCCGACCATGAAATAGAATTTAGCAAGTTTCCACCCACGCCTTTTTGCCTCATCGGCAATGGCCACTACCCTTTCTACAGGTACTTCCTTGTTGATAGCCCTCTGCCATTGCAACAAAGGTGTTTCTATGGCAAAGGTCAGACCGCTTTTGCGAACCTCGGAAAGCTGTTCCAGGATATCGAGGGAAAAAGAGCTTACCTTGAGGCTAGGAAGAGAGAAAGAGATATGATCTGTCGAATACTCAGCATTCAAGGTCTCGATAAGTTCCTTGATATACGGATGGTCCCCGCTCGACAATGAAGAAAGGGTCACTTCCCTGAATCCAAACCCAAACACATTCTGGTCTATCTGGGACTTGATAGTCTCATACTGTTTTTGCCTGTAGGGTTTGTAATATTGGCCGGCATGGCAGAACCTGCAACTGTTGGGACATCCGCGCATTATTTCGACCACCCCATTATCCTGGGCTACCTTGAAATTCGGTACGACATAATACTTGTACGTATGGTCTTCAAGGGAAGCAAAATCATGGTCAAAAGTTCTGGAGGCGAGTTTTTTTCCAGGATACCACAGGAAGTTGAATTTTTTCAAAGCCTCAATCTGCTGTGTCCTTGTATTGCCTTTGGCCTTCCCTTCACGGAGAGCCTCAACAAGTTCCACCAGTCCGTTTTCTGCTTCACCAATGAACATGAAATCTATGAATTTCGAGAACGGCAGAGGATTGGTTGACGCTGGTCCACCACAGATAACAATAGGGTCACTTTCCTTTCTGTCTTCCGTATGGAGGGACATCCCTCCGAGTTCAAGTATTTGGAGAATATTGGTTGCGCATAACTCATACCCAATGGAAATATTTAATAGGTCTAGTTCATGGAGAGGTTTTCCCAGGTCCAGTGTATACAGGGGAAGGTTTTTCTCACGAAGAAGTTTCTCAAAGTCATGCCCTACAGAAAAAACCCGGTCACAGTGTACCGTGGGCATAGTATTGAGAATATCGTAGAGAATCCTGACGGCATTGTTGCTCATTCCTATTTCATACAGATCCGGAAAACACATAGCAGTATAAAAATCAATATTGTCCATGTCTTTCTGCCCATAATGGAATTCGCCGCCGGTATATCTTGATGGATTTTGGATTAAAAGGAGATCATCCTTAATTTGTTCTAATACGTTCATCGCTTCCTTCTTGTTATTTATTGGCCAAGGTTTCATATTTTCGTTGTAGGACCCGTTGGTCGGCATAGCCATAGAGCTTTTCCAAAACCAAATAGACTCTCTTGAGTCCCACGCTTTCGGTACATGACTTTTCTAGGGGAATTGCCAGTTTCAGCAACCCATTCGCATAGTCAGGTTTTACTGTATCAGAAGCAGCAAATTCAAGCAATGCAAGTTGTTCATCCGGTGAGAGAGTGAGAAATGCATCAAAGAGGTTTTCAATACTAGCCTTTGCATTCACCAGCAGCAATGCATACTGGTAGGCATCAACGGAGTCTTTCAGATAACTTTTGAAAACCTGATTTGCCTTTTCTGCCTGTTTGGCGGCAACCAAAGCCTGATAATAATATCGCGGTAATTCACCGCCTAGCCATCCTGATTGTTCCAAAATACCAGCACTCTCTATCACCCTCTGATATTGCTTTACCTGGAACCCAATTTTACACATCAGTTCATTTGCTTCGCGCCAAGAAGCATTTTCATGATCGGTCATTGCAAGATATAGGGAAAGCTCGCTGTAGGCTACTGCAGTGTTTCCCAAAGAATCATTTGCCTTCGCTTCCCAAAAAAGATACTCACTCTGCACAGATTCCTTGAGCAGAGTCTGGGCAATCTTCACGGTTCCTACATAGTCTTTTTGTTCAAAGGAATTTCTTAGTTCCTGGTTAGGATCTTTTTTACATCCCGGGAAAAAGACAAAAAGGGAGAACAAAAGACACACAGACAATGTTCGTATGTGCATATACTTGTTCTCCCAACAACTATCAAAAAAAGGCAAGCAATAAGCCGGGTTCTGTTTATGATGATCATCTATCCACATGCATTGTTACCAATACCCTGTAGCAACCGACCCGCAGGCTAAAGACGGACTACCCAACCTGCTGCTTGGTTTTGCTCCTGACGAGGCTTACCCTGCCATAGCTGTTGCCAGCTACGCGGTGGGCTTTTACCCCACCATTTCACCCTTACCGGAAAACCGGCGGTATATTTTCTGTGGTGCTTTCTATAGCGTTACCGCTCCCGGGCGTTACCCGGCGTCATGTCCTATGGAGCCCGGACTTTCCTCAAGCGGCCTTTCGGCCGCCCGCGATCATCTAGCTTGCCTTAAAAAACCTAGAGCAAATCGTCAAATTCACTGCTATCGACAAAATTGGCCAAGCCAGAATCTTCGATATCAGCATCTTCAACATGTTTCTTGAACTGTTCCTCAGCACCCTCGACATCCTCATAATACAGGATACGGCTGCAGTACGGACAGAAATCAATCTGAGTCTGAGAGCGAACATCGTTGACGAACTGAATCGGCAATACGATATGGCATCCCTGACAAATCAATCCATGGATAGGGACAATACCCTTACCTTTCTTGTTTTTCACAATATTGCAGAACTTAATGAAAAGTTCCTCGGAAATATCATTACCGATATATCCTTCGCAAGCAGCAATAACCTTGTTAAGAAGGGCTTTCTTGGTAGTAAGCAAGTTTCCGATCTTACTTGACTCTGCATTCACTTCATTGGTCTGGAGCAACATAAGCTGCTCTTTCTCGGTGAGGTGCTCACTGAATTCATTAACTTGCTTTTCCTTGGCATGGACCTGTTTGAGAAGGCTCTGTTCCTTGGATGCTGCATCTTTGATTTCTTTCTCCAATGCTTCGAACTCACGCTGGGTATTGATCAATTCCATTTGTTTCTCGGAATTTTCCCTTGCATGGACCGCATCATCATATTGGATGCGGAGGCTCTTCAATTCATCCTTGGCAACTTCGCTTTTATCGTTTTCCTCAATGTATTCCTTGTTGATTTTATCAAGCAACTCCTGCTTGACTCTCAAATCCCTCGGCAACTTGACAATCTCTTCCTCAAGGGAAAAACGCTCGGTAAGTTTTTCCTGCAATTGGTTGAGTTTTGCGAATACTTCTGCTTCTTCCATCATTCTCTCCTGGTATATGTCAAATGAAATCCTTCAATTTCCTACTTCGCTTGGGATGCCTCAGCCTTCTAAGGGCTTTGGCTTCGATCTGTCTGATACGTTCCCTCGTTACTTCAAAATACAACCCGACTTCTTCAAGTGTCAATGAGTATCCGTCTTCAAGGCCAAATCTCATCTTCAAAACTTCCTGTTCACGAGCTGGAAGTGTCGCAAGAACATCTTTCAGCTGTTCCTGAAGCAGGGAATATGCCGTCTGGGTCGCAGGATTCTCAACTTCCTTGTCTTCAATGAAGTCAGACAAGAGAGAATCCTCTTCCTCGCCAACAGGGGTTTCCAGGCTGATCGGTTCACGGGCAACATTCTTGACTGCCTTTACCTTACTTTCGGTCCAGCCCAGTTTTTCTGCCACTTCCTCGTCAGTAGGTTCCCTTCCCAGCGATTGCATCAGCATCCTGGACTCCCGCACAACCTTGTTGATCTGCTCGATCATATGAACCGGCACACGGATTGTCCTTGCCTGGTCACTGATAGAGCGGGTAATTGCCTGCCTGATCCACCAAGTTGCATACGTTGAGAATTTAAAACCCTTGCGGTACTCAAACTTCTCTACAGCCTTGATAAGACCGATATTCCCTTCCTGGACCAAATCAAAGAAATGCAATCCGCGGTTGGTATATTTTTTAGCAATGGAGACAACAAGCCTGAGGTTCGCCCTTATAAGGCGGTCCTTCGCATCCTTCATCATTTTCTGACCGAATTTGATTTTAGTGGAATGCGTCAGGATGTTCTCGGCCTGTTCTTCAAACTGATACTCAATATTCTTCAGATTCTTATCAGTCAATTGCAATTCACGGATAAGATCCTTGATTGTATCGCTGGTAAGATGCAGTTCTTCCTCTATCTTTGAACATCTGCTCTGGGTTGCAAGGTCACGACCAAGCTGGCGTAATTCTTTCGCAGAGGAAATATGGAGCTTGTTTTCCAGTTGTTGCTTCTTTTCCTTGTACGAACGAATCTTGTTCTCCGCATTGATGAAATCCATTGTAAACGTAGTGATTTCTTCTGGTTGAAGCTCAACTTTTGCCAGTTTTTTCAAAAGCATGGAACGGGTTTTCCCGAGGACTTCATCGTGGAATACATCTTCCCCACTGCTGATCATCTGCTCTTTCTTGGCAATATAGTTTTTCAGGGGACCCTGCAAATCTTTGAGCTGTTCTTTATAATATTGGCTATAACGTTTCTGGTTGGTTACCAGTTCCTTATAATCCTTGGCATTGTATTCTTCTTCCTGACCTTCGATCTTGGTATTGAGTGTTTTGATAATCTCATAGAAAAGCGTAATCATAATACCGCTTTCCTGGATGACTTCCTTGATAATCAAGGCCCCGTCTTCCATTTTTTTACTCAGCTCAACTTCCTGTTCAGCTGTGAGCAGGTTCTCTTTACCAATCTCACGGAGATACAGACGGATCGGGTCATCCCCGGAGGCATCACTCTTATCGGTTCCAAGAATAGTGTTATGGCGGACATGCTCTATCTCGCCATCGTGGTCATCGAGGCTTGAAATATCAATATAATGGTCACTACCGCCGACAGAGTCGTCGTCAGTACCCATACTGCTCCAATCGTTCTTGATTGTGCCGGCAGACTCATCGTCGTCCAAGGATGCATCATCACTATCTTCATCTTCTTGGTCCTCGTCTGAGGCATCCTTCGTCAAGGAAGAGGAATCCTTCACATTAGCAGTGGAAAAATCATCAAGCAAGGCATCGACAGGGATATCGTCGTCCAAGGCCCCTTCCAGCAAGTCGGGGTCTTCTGGTTCGTCCTCGATATCACCTTCAATTTCATCCTGGCTTGGACCATCGCTGAAAATACTCCCAGGAATAGGTTCGTTATTTTCTGTAACCTGGATTTCCAACTCACTAAGTGTCTGCATTATTTCATCCATCGCTTCATCACTTTCTTTCTCAGAACCTAGTGCCTTTCGAATGTCCTCTTTGGAGACGTGTCCAGTCTCGGCTGAGCGCGCTACCATGTCCTTGACGATGGTCTGTGAAATGTTTTCATCAAGCATCTGTATCTATCCTACCCTGTTTAATTATCCTGTCCGAGCACTTGCTTCAAAAGAGAAATCTTTGCATCGATTTCCGTTTTCTCACGAAGCAATTCCTCGATCCCTTCTTCTGCAGTTCCATCACTGAGACTTATATCAAGCAACCGTTTGCTACTCGCTCTCTTTTTTTCATAATTCCTGAGTTGAATCCGATTCACTGCCTCATTGAGCACTTTCTGGGGTGCTAATCTAAACTCTTCCATGGTAAAGGAAGTAGCGACATCACTTCTGAGCTGTGGATCATCAATCATCTGCAGGATGTATTCATCGTTTTTCCCGACATCCTCTCGAGCGGCATCCTCTAACACATCGTAAAGTGCTTCGGCCTCCTGGTCTTCAAGATCCTCTATTGCCAGCTTGTACCTAAACTGTACGTACAGGCTCCTATTGTTGACAAGGGTCAACATTGCATACAAATCGACGGAAATCGAAGCAGGATTAAGCGGCTTAACATGATCTCCTTTGACCGGAACCTGGGGTTCGGCGGTTCTCGTGTGCCCACGTGAATAATCGTCAATAATCGAGGATTCGTCAACCTTCAGCAAGAGCGAAAGATGTTTGATGAGGTCTTCCTTCTCGATTGCAGACTCCGTTGCATCCAAATATGGCCTAACTTTCGAAAAAACCAGTGATTTTCCTCTGGACGTCGTTATATCATACTGATTTATTGCATTGTTTACAAGATAATCAAAGCCCTGTATCGGATGTTGTAGGTCTGAGCGTAGAGATTCCTCGCCTTGTTTCTCAACCAATTCCGATGCATCCTTGGCCAAAGAGAGCTTGAGAACCGTGTTTGCTATACCATGGCTCTGTGCAATCGTCAGGGCCTTTACCGTAGCGCTCTGCCCTGCAGCATCACTGTCAAAGAGCGTTGTCACCGAAGTGCAGTAACGCCTCAGCAGTTTCGCCTGCTCATTGGTAAAGGAAGTCCCCAGGGGTGCCATGGCATTTGTCAGACCGCTCTGATGGAGGGCCACCACGTCGAAATTCCCTTCGCAGAGAATTGCAGACTGGCTTTTTTTAATAGTATCGAGAGATTCGTAGAGGCCGAACAAGTTGTTCTTCTTGCTATAGATCGGAGTCTCTGGCGTATTGATATATTTCGCCTTGCTTGTGCCAGAAAGATCACGTGCCCCGAAGGCGACGGTCTTCCCCTGCCAGGTACGGATAGGGAACATGAGGCGGTCTCTAAATAAGGGATATTTTGCTGTATTCTGGCTGAAGAGACCACTTTGGCTGAGCAATTCATCACTATAATGCTGCTTTACCAAAAAGCTATACAACCAATTGGCATTGTCCGGAGCATAGCCAAGGTTGAATTTTTCCCACATCTCGGGTTTTACGTTCCTTGCTTCCAGGTAGTCCCTACCCTTTTTCCCCATTTTTGAATTGGTAAGGATAAAATGGAAGGAACCTGCAATTTTGTCATACAAATCGTACAAGGTCTCATTGAGATCGCGTTTCTTCCTATCTTCCGGGTTTTCATCGGCAAGCTCGACATTCGCTTTTTTTGCAAGCATTTTCACCGCTTCAACGAAAGGGACCTTTTCCATCTCCATAACGAAGTCGAACATGGATCCACCTTTCTTGCAACTGAAGCAATAATAGAACCCTTGGTCATCAACGACAGAAAATGAAGCTGTCTTTTCCTGGTGGAAAGGACATAAACCCCAAAGCCTCCCCCCCCTGCTGGAAAGGGTGACATAATCGGAGACTACTTCGCTGATAGGAATCTTTGCCTTGATTTGATCAAGGACAGAATCTGATATCTTTGCCATCGGTTACCTTATACTATCGTAATAGGTACTTCATCAGATTCTACAGAAAGGAATTTTTCAATTTCCGCTTTACTGTATTTTTTACCCTTGCCGATACCAGGACAGGATAGCCCTTCTTTTTCCCAAGAATCCTTGTTTTCCACTACGCTTCTCCAGAACGGATACGTTCGACATTGATGCGGCCTACCTTCATAGACCGAACAACCCTTCTTCGTAAGAAAGATGCAATCGAAATTATCTTTTTCTTTCAGGCTAATCATTGAAAACGTACCAAAGGATATTATACGACAGTACAGATCAATAAACCGTTCACGCTGCAAACCTACACATGCGCATAATCTGTCCAAATCTTCTTTCGAAAGGAAAACATAACCAGGTTCACAACTACAGCAGTAGTTACAACCGGTACATTCGAATTGCAGACCCTTTTCGTAGAAGCAACTCATCGATACCCCTTTTTTCATACAAGGACGGAAAAAAGGCCTTCCTCTGAGAAGAAGGCCTTCATTTTGGAGAGAGAAGGATTCGAACCTTCGAAGGTGTAACCAACAGATTTACAGTCTGCCCCCTTTGGCCGCTCGGGAACCTCTCCATTGCCAAAGACAAACGTACAGTACAAAGAATCAGGAATTTTGTCAACCATGAAATTGAAAAAACGTAAATTCCGCTTTCATTTGCTATATTTCAATCGACCTGAAGCAAGGAATCCTCACTGATCAACATCCACGCCTATATAGTCTATAGCTTATATCCAAATTGGCAAGGGTCTCGCCACAAGCAAAAATCATGAAACCTAAAATTCTTACCCTATTGACAGAGCAAAGGCTAGCGCGTATATTGCATTTGTTATTTTTTGCCGACTTAGCTCAGCGGTAGAGCACGTGACTTGTAATCTCGGGGTCGTCAGTTCAATTCTGACAGTCGGCTATCAATCAAATCGTAAGGTCGGGGCGGAGTTTCTCTGCCCCTTCTGTGTATACAGGCACCACTTTTTCCATTTCCCTGTTTGCAACCAGCATGATCCTGATTACCCTTTCGAGCATGCCGTCGATTTCCAGCTCCTGCATGCAAAATAACGGGGTCGTAGCACAGAACCCCCCGCTTCTTAACCCTGCAGCCGGATTTCTGCTTTTCAAATCCCCTGTCTGGGTCATGAGCAAAAAAGCGATATCACGTTCCAGCAGGCCATTTGCTTCCAGTACTTGTGAAAACAATTTGCATATTGCATGGTCGATAGCCTCTTTTGTATCCTCCTGGACACAGATGGCACCACGAATGGCATGTATCATTGGATTGTTCATGGGGTGTGGCTCCTTAGCTGATAACAAAACCGTTGGTTATCAAATTTTCGATGATAGCAGTAATAACACTGAGCAGAAACACAATAGCCATCCTTATGCAGGTAAGCAGGACCGGGGAAAACGGAAAAACACTGTCAGTAACCCATACAATACAGGAAAAGACAATAATCCAGAACCCAAACAGGAGGTTTGTCCACCCAGTCAGATCCAAGGCAAATTGTAAAAGACTGATAAATTCTTTTTGAACAAGAAAATAACTACAGGTAATGTATACAAGGAAGAAAAAAAGATACAAAAGCAATGTATACGTATGTACCCTGCTGGAAAATGCCAGCAACCTTCGAGTTTGTAACATAGCCTTATGGTATCATCTTTGCTCTGCCACCGGCAACAGGAAAAGAGACGAAGATACTTCCTCCCCTTACCTTTACATCCAAAAAAGTGGAAGTTGTACAATTTGAAAGGGAAATCGTAGCAAAGGAAAGCGGATAATCCAAAAGAGGCCATTTCAGCTGCAGGGCATCGACAACAGCAGAGCCACTCAGGCTGGCAGGGAAAAAACTGACGGTCATATCTTTTTCCGGGGTATCGAATCTTCTTGCATCAGAGACAAGGAAGCAGGTTTCATAGGCAGTATACCATGCTGAGGGAGGCCCAAACCTGTCAAACAAGGAATAGGTTGCAAGCAGATGGTCGAGCCGCCTGCCACCCCCTCCGACTAGAACATAGGTATCCCCTGCCATCTCGATACCCCGCTCAATCGCCAGGAAGGTGTCGCTTTCATCTTTTTCCGTACTATGTTGCTCGAACCTGATCTCCTTGATTTCCTTCAGATACCTGGTGGAATCGAAATCACCGATAGCAAGGTCTACGGTAAACCCCAGCTTTTTCGCAGCATCGAAGCCGCTGTCCGCTGCAATAACAATATCTCCGTTCTCATAAAGGTTTTTTGGTAAAGATTTTGGAGATTTTGCCCCAGTAAATATAATTGACTTACTCATTTTTAATCACTTTTCCTTGCCGATTTTGCAATATTATTATAGAATATTGACACATTCACAAATAAAGAGGATATAGCATGTCCAATTCTGACGAACGCTTCAAAACACTGGCCCTCAAGAAGGCCGATATCATGGTACCCAAAAAGGGAACAGACCTTAGCAAATGGGCTGTTGTAGCCTGTGACCAGTATACTTCAGAACCTGAATATTGGGAACGGGCCAGTTCTTTCGTAGGCGAAGATCCTTCCACACTGCGCCTGATTTTTCCGGAATGTTACCTTGAAGAGGCAAACCCCGAGAAACGAATCGACCAGATCAATGCCCACATGGCCAAATATATCGAGGAAAATCTCTTTGACACCTACAAAGATTCCTTTTTCCTCGTTCACCGTACCACGGGAGCAAAGAACCAAGGTCGGTGGGGTCTTTTAGTTACCCTTGACCTTGAGCAATATAACTATGCAAAGGATTCCCGCTCCCTGATCAGGGCAACCGAGGGAACCATCCTCTCCAGGATTCCCCCAAGAAAGGAAATCCGTAAAAATGCACCGCTCGAACTGCCTCATATCATGGTGCTTATCAGCGATGACAAGCGCTCGGTGATCGAACCACTGGCACAGAAACGGGAAAGTTTGAAAATGGCCTACGACACCGACCTCATGGAAGGTGGCGGACATCTTTCGGCCTGGGTGGTTGACAGCGAGAAGGATTTTTCAGCAATAGCCGATGCACTAGAGGAAATGAAGGCAAACCTCGATGTAAAGAACCCCCTGCTCTATGCGATGGGTGATGGGAATCATAGCCTTGCAACAGCAAAAAGTTGCTGGGAAGACATCAAGAAAAACCTAAGCGATGCAGAGAAAGAGAATCATCCCGCACGCTTTGCCCTCGTTGAGCTGGAAAACATCTATGACAGCGGGCTTGAATTCGAACCCATCCACCGGGTTCTGTTCGGACTCTCCTTCGATACGTTCAAAACAGAAATCGAAAAGTGTGCACGGTCCTACACTGTTGAGGCAGTCAAAGACCTGGCAACCCTCCATGTCTTGGTAAATGCAAAATCAGATACCCAGAAGTTCGGGTTCTGCAATGCAGACGGCTTCTATCTCTTCTCATTGACAGATCCGGCAGCAAGTATTGCCGCAGGTACGTTACAAGTAGTGATCGACAATCTCCTCTCAGAGGGCAAGGCGACCGTAGACTATATCCACGGCGAGAAAGTGGTTGCCAGCCTCGGAAGAAAAGAGGGGAATTGTGGCCTCATCCTTCCCGATGTTGCCAAGGAAACTTTCTTTGATTCGATTATCAAAGACAATGCACTGCCAAGAAAAACCTTTTCCATGGGAGAAGCCCACGAGAAAAGGTTTTACATGGAAGCCAGAAAGATTCAGAAATAATTATTTGAGAAGGTTACTGGCGTCGTAGGAGCCCATCCGGACCAAAGCATACGGGTGCACCGTGCAATCTATCAAGGTAGAGGGTACGGTGCCTTGTTTTTCAGAACCTACCACAAAAGCAGGGACCCTATCTTTGAAGGCAAAGATAATATCGGTGATATTGGTTATCGTCTGATAGCCTGATTCGTTTACGCTCGTCGAATAGATTGGTTTGCCGAGCTTGGTAAGTACCTGTTGCAGAAATGCATCGGCAGGGACCCGAATAGCAGTCTTGCCACCTTGTTTATCCCAAAGGATTGCTGTCAGGGAACAAGGCCAGACAGATTCAATATCCTCTGGTACCGTGCAAAGTTCCTTCGCTTGCTCAAGGGTAGCAAGAAGTAAAAAGGGCTTTGTCTCTGCCCTATATTTGATGTTTCTCAGTGCTTCTTCAGCTGGACCTACCTTGGCGCACAAACCATAAATAGTATCACAGGGAAGAACGAGAACCTTATCTTCTTGTAAAAGTGCAACCACTTTATCAACTGTTCCCGTAACTTGCCTGTAGAGTACCTGCGCCTCTTCGCTATTGCTCATCATTGATCTGTTTTCTCCTGTTAGCCGCAAAAACAAAGAATACTGTAAACAAGAGGGAAAATGCTAGTGCTATAATAAAGATCCAAAAGACAGAAAACCCCAAAAAGGTTCTCTGCTTTTGTTCTGACCGGTAAGGAGAAGCTTTGCCCTCTGTTTGCCCTGCCCCTTCATCCGAAAAATAATAGACTTGTTCACCCTCGCTCTGATAGCCAAGCTTGAATGCGGCATCCTTCAGCCCCTCTCCCGATTGCAATTCCGATTCCTGCCGCTTGAGCGATTCAACCTGCAGATTGATTACTTCGTTTTTATAGCGAATAGCTTCAAGCTCTTGTTTGAGGGAAAGATTTCTGAAAAACCCTTGCTTACCAAGGATTCCCAGTAAAATAAAAAATGAAATACCCAAACTAAGGGTGAATATTATCGCTATTTTTCTTGTCATGTTTTTCGTCAACCTATATACTTAGAATGCTACCACTATTGTAACATATATGAAAAGTTAAAAGGGGAGGTTAAAATGTTGGAAAACAAACATTATGGTCGTCAAATAATCCTAAGTCTATTTGTTACCGTTTTTCTTCTTGTCGGCTTTCTATACCTCTCTATCAGATTCTTTATCCCTATGTATAAAATCAACCAAGAACAGATATATGATGTCCTTATCAGGATGTTCCCGATTCTTATTGGGTTGGTAATGATTGAACTTGGTGTTCTCATCGCTAGGAAAAGAGATGAGGATTATGTTGATGAAGTTGACAAGCTCCCTCCCAATGCATATGACAAACCGTTATACACATTGCCAGGCGATGATCCCTCTCATTTGCACAGTGATGAGATGACATATGGCCACACTTTGGTGAAACCAGAACCTTCGGATATGGATTTCGACGTAGTCCACTCAGGGACAATCGATCCCATAGTACCTGCCAAAGAAGAGATCACCAACATTTCGGGTATTGCCCCGGTCGGTCCTATTGCAGGAGCTCCCGTGGTAGTCGCAAAGCCAGAGTTTGCTTCGTATGATACCGGCTTTGCCTCGATTCTTTCGCTTGAGCTGCAGAACGCGATTTCCATGGATTATGACCTTACGTTAATCCTGGTCGATATTCAGAACGGTCCGAAAGTACCGATCAGTGACAAGTTGATAGATCAGAGTGGTGAATTGGCATATTGTTACCTGCTCGACAACAACCTCATTGCCATGGTCCTTCCGTTTTACAATAGCGACGAAGCCAAAGACTTTATGCTTACTATGGTACAGGAATGCAATGACACCTTTGAAGGCTGTTCATTGGAAATCGGTTTCGCCTCGCGCAACAATAGAATCATTGACAGCGATTATCTCTACCATGAAGCAGAGGAAGCCCTCTTACTGAAGACAGAGACCGCTGATTAATCCTTTAGCGGAATTTCAAAACACATTCTATCCCTGGTGAGGACTGTTTCCTCAAAGACAGTCCGTGCGTCTTTAGCTAGATACTTCAGTTCTTTGTCGCTATAGCGGGGACTGTAATGGATTAAGCCAAGCTTCTTAACCTTTGCATCCCTTGCAATCATTGCCGCCTGAACAGAAGTCATATGCTTCTTTTCCTTAGCTGTTTCCTCAAGATCGCCTGTAAACATGCCTTCGCAAAGCAAAAGGTCACTATCCTTTACATACTGGGATATCTCAGAAGAATACAGGGAATCGGTAACATAACTGAATTTTCTCCCTGTCCTTGCAGACCCCATAACCTGACCGGGAGTAATCTGTGTCCCATCAGACAGGGTAACAGCCTTTCCTTTCTGTAACATTCCCCACATCGGTCCCATAGGGACGCCAAGCTGCAGGGCAAGGTCTGGATGGAATTCGCCGGGCCTGTCCTTCTCCTGCATCACATAGCCCATGCAAGGTTTTGTATGATCAAGACGGAAGGCAGATACGGTAAATTCAGGAAGGTCCAACACAACCCCTTCCTGAACAGTCTCTACAATAATTTCATAGTTGATGTACATATCGAGAATCTTTCTATTGGAGTCGATATATTCTTTGAGCCTTGGAGGACCATAAATAGTCAGCGGATCATCCCTGTCCACCTGGCTGGAAAGCATCAGGATTCCAGGTAAACCTGTGACATGGTCTGCATGCATATGGCTGATAAAAATGGAATGGATTTTCTTCCACTTAAGATTAAGCATCTTCAGCGATACTTGGGTTCCTTCCCCGCAGTCAAAAAGAAACAACTCTCCGTCTCTCCGAACCATGGCACTGGTCAGAAACCTATTGGGAAGCGGCATCATTCCGCTTGTTCCTAAAGCAAATACTTCAAAATTCATGGAAGCAGTATATAGGAAAACAGAAGTTAGTCAAAGTGTGTACAGCTTAACAGTTCAATCTTATGGATCCTTCTCAGGCTCCAAAGAATGGAAATGGCGCTGACAAACGTAAGGACCAAAAGGATGAGGGAAATCTCTTGTATCGGAACATACATCGTAAAATCCAACAGATAGTAGGATAGAGCCGGAATCGAGCGCTTTGCGAGAAATGCCAGGGCAATTTTCAGATTGCGTCCCAAAATAATACCTAACAGGGTCCCGCAAAGGGTGGAAAACAAGGTTACAGCCATGACCGTCGAGAAATATACCCGCCTTATGATTCTGTCGGTAGTCCCCATCAATTTGAGCAGGGCTATCTTATGTTTGTCATCTTCTACCATTTCATTCGAGACTTCGCTTATGAAGTACCCACAAAGAATTGCAACTACAATCAAAACCCCGAGGATAGCCTCTTTGCTCGTATTCAGGTTGCTGGCAACTGAATAGTTCTCCTCATCCCAGGAGGTCACCGAAAGGCCTTCAGCCTGGAGCGCTACCTTGGTTGTTTCTATCTCTTTCTCATCGACCAGCAATTCAAAATACGTATCGGTATTATCAGAAAACAATTTCTCGATCAACTCATAGTCACAGAATATCAGGTTCTCGTCCAACTCCCGGTACCCCGAGTCATAGAGGGTATCGACAATGCAAAGCTGCGGACGCAAAGTGTTCTTGGCCCCGCTGTTTACCATCATAAGGGCAATACGGTCACCTAGGTTTACCGAGAGAAGCTTGGCAAGGCTTTTGCTTATGGTGACCCGCGGCAAAGACGAAGATGATTCCACGGTATCTGATTTGGAAAAACTCAGTTGCTTGAGCCTGTATTGATTGAAATATGTAGGCCCTACCCCTTTTACCCGTATCATACGATTCCCAGTAGCACTATAGACCAATGCCACGGTCTGGGAAACGTTCTGTATATCATAGATAGCGGGCAAAGCAGGAATCTTGGTATCTTCGTTTTCATGTATTTGCAGATGACCGTTGCCGAGCAATGCATATTTATCTGCTATCCCATTGCTCATCGAAACTACAAACAGCTGGGCAAGGACAAGCATCGAAACAACAAGGGTAATGAGCAAAATATTGAAAAGTATACGTTTCTTTGCTGCCTTCGTCCCCCTGATACCCAGTTTGCGACTTGAAAGCAACCATACTAGCTGTCTTTTCAATGGGAAACCTCCACATGGCGGTCATGCAGATGGTACACATGGTCGCATCGCGAGGCAAACAACGTGTCATGGGTAATAAGTAAGAGTGCTACCTTCTGGATATCGACCAACGAAAGCAGCATACTCTCGATGAGTGCGGCATTCCGTTCATCAAGTGAGCCCGTCGGTTCATCGGCAAAAACCACCAACGGATTATTCACCAGGGCCCTTGCGATCGCAACCCTTTGCCGCTCGCCTCCCGAAAGCTGATCACTTTTATGGTCGAGCCGGTCACCCAACCCAACCAGTTCGAGCAATTCAACGGCTTTCTGCCTTGCTTCCTGTTCACCTGAACCAGCAATCATTGCCGGTATTTGGACATTTTCCAAAGCAGAGAAATCATCAAGCAGCAAGCTGTTCTGGAAAATGAACCCCATTTGACTGCTCCTTATGGCGCTCATTGCAGTATCGTTGAGTTTTTGTATGTCTTTCCCGTCAAAGAGGACCGTCCCTGAGTCATACGCCAGCAAGCCGGCGCTGATCTGCAGAAGTGTACTTTTCCCTGAACCGCTTTTCCCGATTATGGCGACACTGGTGGCCTTCTCTATGGTCAAATCAACAGCATCAAGAATAAGGAGAGGCTCCCCTCCCCTCGCTGTCGCAGGAAAGCTTTTCTTGATATTTTTCAAGGTTAAAATTTCATTGGACTTCTTCATGAATAAACATCTCCATAATATCCACCTTCAGGATGCGTCTGGTCCCAAAGTAGGCTGCAAGCATACTGAAAGAAAGAATGGTAACAACAAGGATACATAATCTAAGAGGACGGATTGTCAGGACAAGGGACTGGGCCAGGCTGCTATTCAGCAACACAGAGACAGAAGGATATATCCAGACGCCCAGGTAGGAAAGAAATATGCCAAGGGCCAGTCCGACAAAGGCAACGTAGAAAGCCTGCAGAATAAAGATTCGTTGCAGCTGACGTAGGCGAAACCCCATGGAGCGGAGCATTGCAATTTCCCTCTGCTTCGCCAAAAGCAGTCTTTTTGAACTATTGCGTATATGCAGGACAATTACGACTATCATAATGAACAAGAGCAATTCCATCATGCTCTGCTCGAGCTCCATCGCCCCATAGAGAGAAGCATTTGCTTCCTTCCAGGTAATTGGCTCAAGGGTATTGTCAATTTCCCCGATTGCTTTCTTTACATCTGCAAGGTCGGCATCTGAATATAAACCTAGAAAAAGGGAAGCCTCACTGTTGAGGGAATAGAGGGTGTCGAGATCTGTCAAAAACGTAGAGTCATCAAACTCATACAGAGAAGTATAAAACAAGGCACCGACTGTAAGGTCCCTCTGAACAGGGACGACTGTAGCCTGTTTGCCCTTTTTCAATAACGTAACGGTTACGTTCTCACCCAAACCTATATCGGCAGAATGGATATAGGATGAGGAAATCATTCCGCTTTGGAACAGGGTACCACGGAAAACCCTAATATTCTTTGCGAACTTCCCTTCGCTTTGTAGCGCCCGTAGCCTTCCAGCAATAGTTTTCCCATTCTTGGAGGCAACGAGTACAGGGATATCCGAAAAGAGGAAAGCAGCGTCGACAGAATCCAAGGCACCCAGTTTCATGGCAAGCTCTTCCCCTTGTTCCAAGGAATTACTGGCAAGGGGAATCTGTATATCAAAGGACTCATACATTCTGATATCCTCGAATTGATTGGATTGCAAAGCCTGCATGAATGCAAGTACCAAATTAATCGAAAACAGACAGATAGCTAGACCAAGGGCAATTCGTATACTGGTATTCCTGTGGCGGTTTTGCCTGGAAAAGGCGTAGCGGCGTGCTATCAGGTAGGTTGGTCTCATACTTTCACCGGTATTTCAGGGACAGAACCCTCATCCCATCGGCGGCATAGGTTACATCGCAATAGGCTACACCCTTATCATAGAGTGTTTCCACTCTGGTCTTGTCAGCATTGAACGTTATCACTTTTTCAAGTATTTCATCTTTTGATACTTGCTGTGATACTTTTTTCCCGTTGAGATAATCGGTTACGTACAACCTACCCTCCGCGTCGATTTTTGTTTCCTTTGTAAGTTCCCTCTGCTCATTATACTGGTAATCGGACTGAAAGGAAGGCTTTTTTTCCTGTACCAGAAGACCTTCGTTATTATAAGTAACAACCACATCACCCTGTGACAAGGCAATTGCCCCATCGTTTTGTGCGGCTACCGACAAGGGGGAAAGTCTGTTTTCGCCTTTCCAGGTCTCTTTGACCGTAATCGTATTGGGATAGATGGTTATTTTTTCAAAAGATTCGCCTGAGCTATCGGCCACCCACTGGCTTTCTTTTTCCTGCCCGTAGAACCGATACGAAGCATTTCCTCGCAATATAGTCCTGCTACCACTCAGTTGGTGGGTAACACTATCATAGAAAAAGGATTGGAGAGATACCAATTCGCCATTTTCCAGATAGGTTGCAGTTTGTAGCTTCCCATCATCCCCATAAGCAAAAATGGTTTGGGAAACCCCATCAGATTCCTCTAGCAAGAGGGTATCGCGATACGTTTGTACAAGTTCAAACGGACTGTCTGCATAGGAGGTAGTCTTTATGATTTCCCTGCCTGACTGCTTTTGTGTTGTCTTCCAGACCAATACATCACCTTTAAAGAGCGAACGCGAGGTTCCTTCAAGGTGCAAGGCATAGGCAAGGGAAGGGTCATAGGGACCCTTGTCCTGCCCAATGCTGTTCGAGGCACGTAGCTCCACGGCGAACACCTCTGGGAAAGCCAGGCATAGGACCAACAACACCCAGATCAAGCGTTTCATCAGTCATTCAGCCCGACGAGCGTATCGAGAAATTCGTTTTCATCAAATGCGTGCATATCGGCATAGGATTCACCGGTACCGACATACGCAATCGGAATATCGAATTTTTCCCCGATTTGCACCAAAGCCCCGCCTTTTGCAAGGCTGTCATATTTTGTAAGGACCAAGGCATCAATTTTCACAGCCTGGTTGAAAAGGTCGGCCTGGCTGATACCATTTTGCCCGGTAGTACTGTCGATGACCAAAAACTTCTTGTAATGGTTTTCATCAATACCTTTTGCTTTGATAACCTTGTCGATCTTTGAAAGTTCCCTAAGCAGGTTTTCTTTGTTATGCATTCGCCCTGCAGTATCTACCAGGATGAGGTCCTCCCCCTTTGCCTTAGCCGAGGTGATCGCATCGAAAACGACAGAACCAGGATCACTGCCGTTACTCTGCATGACTATACGGCAACCGACCCTATCAGAATGTATTTCCAGCTGATCTATTGCAGCGGCCCGGAAGGTATCGGCGGCCGCAAGCAGTACCTTATGGCCCTGGCCCTTGTACATACTTGCCAATTTTGCTATCGAAGTGGTTTTCCCTACCCCATTTACCCCGAGAATCAGGAACACAGTGGGTCCATCTTGGGGAATCTCAGGCTTATAGGCGCGAACCTTGCCTGCCAGGATTTTTTTCACCAATAACTGAAGTTCCCTCTGGGTTTTTGGCTTCTCACTTTTTGACAGTTTTTTTATGTCATCAGAGATTTGCATAGCGAGTTTTGCCCCGAGATCACCCTCGATAAGCAGATCTTCCAATTCCTCATAAAAATTTTCATCAGAGGAATGAACAGAGAAAAAGGCCTTGAGCCTTGCACCGAATCCTTTCAACATACCAATCTCCCATTTTCCCGCTACCTGTTGCTTGTCCTTGCAAAAAAAGCATAGGAAGCGAGACTTTTAATCAAATTTACTGACGAAACAAGGGCAAATCCACTTGTTGCAACCAAAAGAGGCTGCCATAACTGGCTTTCTAAGCCTGTTGTATCAGAAAGCGTTGCGCAGGCAACATAGAAACCGAACAGGAAAATGGTGCTCTGCAAACTACCATAGAACGTTTTCTTTGCTTCCCCTAGCAGGTTTGTATCATCCATCCAGAGGGGTTTCAAGTCAAAGTCGATGGAATTCTGTACTTTCCTCGTTTGTATTGCTTTCAAAGCAAACCCATCCTTGGCTACCGCTACAACAAGGGGCAATGTATAATCCTGTATGACGATCCCTGTAGAAAAACCAAAGGGTTCACCATTTACAAACCAACTCGCATTGCCACTTCCTGAAAACAATGCGAGGTTACCATAGGTATCTGCAAGAAGCGACGCATCGACCTGAATCAAAGGACTTCCTCCTACATCTACAACCAAGGTTTTCCCGATATGGGCAAAAGCAGAAATTGTCAGTTCATACTCTCCTGAGGGGACGAACGCCTTAGAAGCGACGATGGTAAGCGGTTTGCCATTAGCCAGGACTTCCATCCCGACAGGAGGATTCTCAAAGGAAATAGCAAAGACATCACTGTGGCCTGTAGCCTGTAGCAAGGCAATTGCAAGATCCTCCTGAAACGGATACAAATTCTGGTTCAGGCAGAGTTTGTCAAAAATGGTATGTCTTTCTTTGGTGTCCAGTGAATAATACTCTACGATTACGCGGCTATAATCTGAAACTTTCCTCGAAGAGACAAAAAGCAATGCATCAAGACCATTGGAATGGCAATACCACTGCAAACCCAGTTCGCTTGAATCGAGTATGTCTTTCAATCCATCCTTAGATTCCAAGAGCTTATACATAATCGGAGACGGCCCAACTGGATCTTCAACGTCCTGGACAGCTAGGTTTTTTCTGGCATCTTTGACTTCAGCGGCATTTTCCTTTGCATACGCCTGGTGAATGGCTGTTTCTATTTCCTTAGCTGTTTTTGCCTGAGATCTTGCAAAAAGATAGGAAGCAGTAGATTCAGCAGATGTCGTACAATACGTCATACCTGTCTCAAGGACAAAGTCATTCGCCTCAATGCCTGTAGATTCAAGCGGGAAGATACCGATTGTGAAATCCGTGGAAAGCGAAGGGCCTGCATACAGCACTTGGCACAAAACGAAAGATGTTACCGTAAGCAACAGAAACAGTTTTCGAAAAGTGCCAGGCATACCTACTCCTCCTTCTGGTCCCATCGGAGGAAACTTTCTATAAAGGAACCGATATCGCCATCCATTACTGCCTGGATATTACCAACAGTTTCTCCGGTTCGATGATCCTTAACCATAGTATACGGTTGAAAGACATACGACCTGATCTGGCTTCCCCAGGTAATCTCTTTCTTGGCAATAGCGGTTTTCTGGTGTTCTGCTTCCTGTTTTTCCCGGTAGTACTCAAACAACCGACTCCTAAGCATTTTGAAGGCGACATCCTTGTTCATGAATTGGCTTCGTTCATTCTGGCACTGCACAACGATTCCCGATTCGAAATGGGTAATACGTACCGCACTGTCCGTCTTGTTGACATGCTGGCCGCCAGCGCCTCCGGCACGATAGGTATCCAGCCGGTAATCTTCAGGTTTTAGATCAATTTCGATCGTATCGTCGATTACAGGGGAGGCATAGACACTCGTAAACGAAGTATGCCTACGTTTCTGTGCATCGAAAGGACTGATCCTGACAAGCCGGTGAACACCTGCCTCGCCTTTCAGGTAACCAAAGCTGTATTGGCCGCTAACTCGAATAGTTACGCTCTTGATACCGCCCTCATCTTCCTGCAAATCCAGAATTTCACTCTTGAAACCGTTCCGCTCACAGTAACGAAGGTACATGCGCATCAACATATTCGCCCAGTCGCTGGCTTCTGTTCCACCGGCGCCGGCATGGATCGATAGAAAACAATCGTTTTTATCAAACTTTCCATTGAGCAAAGTCTTGAGTTTCAGAGTATTGTATTCATCGATAATGGCAGAAATCTGCACGTCAATCTCAGCTTCTTCTTCCGGGTTTTCGGGTTCCGAGGCATACAGATCAAACAGTTCTACCATGTCATCCATCTTTTCGATGAGTTCTTTCCAAGGGATGTAGGAATCTTTCAGGCCATTGAGTTCTGCATACAGCTCTTCGGCACCCTTCTTGTCTTCCCAGAAACCTGGCAACAGGGTTTTTTCCTCAAGATCTGCAATCTTCTTTTGCATTGAATCCGGGTCAAAGCCGCCTCCAGACGGTATAGGCTTCTTCTTTTACAGTTTCAAACTTCGCTTTATTTTGAAAATACATACAAACTCCTAAAATTATTTTCGTTCCAGACGGAGCCCTATAGTGACTTTCTGTTGCAACCCCGGTGAAAGATTCAACGTCCAGAGCGGTAGCAACAAAGTATGCTGGTACAGGTTCTCAGGACCCAATGTGGTCATATATTCAATAGTATAGTCTTCTTTGAGCAAGGTAAAGCGATTATCGGCAACAAGGGTTATAGAGGTACTGTTCGGCTCATCAAACAACCTAACAGACTTCACGTCGTCAAGAATCACCTCCGAATCCTCATAGGGACTCGATTTCTTGCTCTCAAGCAGCTGGACGGGAACCGTCTGACTCTTGGTGCCAAGGGAAAGGGGAATCTCACAACCATATAGACACCTGACTTCTTCCTCGCCAGTATTGGTTATCGTAATATCCACAAGAACAGTATTCTGCCTGAATTTAAAATGCTTTTCCAAAGTAAGCTGGCTCTCAAGGAAAGCATGTTCATAACAGGTTGCCGTTGCAAGGAATTCCGTATTCCTCCGGTCAAGGACCGAAAGAGTGTATACGGTACTTCCCATATCGAGGCAATGGAGGGAATCTGTTTTTGCATATTCATCCAATGGAAGCGTAGGATCGATAAAAACATCATTGAAAATACGCTGTTTTTTACCAGGGGAGAGAGGATGCAAAGCCTTTGAGACTCCGAACCCAGAAAGAGGGGAAAAAGTATCGCCATAATTGAACAGCGAAGGCAGATAGGTCAATTCACTCAACGCCCCACCCTTTGCATCAACTACTGCACTCAGATTTTTCCCGATGGTAAAATGTTCTAGGTTACCGTCATGGTCATAGTCTACATCCATAGGATAGGAATAGTCTTTCTGGGAGGATAAAACAGATTCAGCCTCACTGATATAACGCCAAACAAGCTTTCTCACCGAAGAACGCAACATAGAACCGGTCGCATCACAAACATACGGGGATCCCGAAGCAATTTTCAGCAAGAGGGCATCGATGCGTTTTCGAATATCCTTGTCTTTCTTATAACTACGCGAAATCTCCCAAAGGGAGGTATAGCGCCCATACAGATAGGCAAGAGACTCGTCTTTTACAAAGATCTCATTGAAACAGGAAAGATCAGACACCAGGCTATCATACCCATACCATCCGCTCTGCAGATAACCAGTCTCTACAGGCAAATTTGGATCGGCAAGCTCATCGATAGCTACCGTACCATGGTTGAAAAACAAGGAAAACAAGGCAAGTGTCTCATCTTCGGTGATATCACCCTGACAGAGTTGATCAATGTTGAGCATTGCCAGGCAGTAGTCACTGGTTTTATCTTCAAGACGTATTTTTATCTGTTCAAGCAGGTATCCGAAACTTATCTGACGTTGGCCGAATTCCTGCACCAGACGCCCGATCAAATCATCAGTTGGGATAATCTGAACGGTTTTCCCAAGTTCCTGCATCTGATAAGGAATTGTTTTGCCAACGGTGTCGTGTATGGCATCATGACTGGAAATCAGAATTTTATCGATACAACACAAAGTCAGGGTATTGATATAAATCGGATTGAAGAATTCCCCGTAACACCAAAGGGTACGAGGCCTTTGCCCATACCTTTTTCGAATCCAGGTGGTATCCAGTTCAATCTGATTAGAACGGTCCTTAGGTGAAAGGAGAGAAAGGACACTCTGATGGTAACTACCGGAAATAAGCTCAACCCTGCCCTTCCGGGCAAGGTCGGCAATAAGCATATTCACTTCTGGATGGTTACATTCCAACCATTCCATGATAGAACCGCTGAGATACAATTGCAGCACAGAATCCGAGGAATTATACAGATAGGTTAACAGTGGCTTGAAAACACAAACCAATGCCCGATCGTAAACAGGCGTTGGAGAACCCGAAGAAATTTGACTGTAAGCCCCTATCATTAATTTCATTCGTTACCGCTTGATAATACATTTGCTAGGGCATGCTTCGGCTGCTTCTGCAATCTGGCTATGAGGAACATTCTGATCAAACTTTGAAAGGAAGTTCTCTACTTTACAACCGGATTCCGGGAATTTGTTTTCACAAATCTTGCAACCGATACAGCCAACAGTGCATTGTTTGCGTACTTTTCCGCCTGGTTCGTGACTGTTACAGTCAACTACATATTCACTGTCTACACGCATCATCTGGATAACACCGTTCGGGCAGATCTTCGTACATTTTTCACAACCTATGCACAGATCTTCGTCAACGATGATAAACCCGTCCTTGTCTTTCGAGATAGCTCCGACCGGACAGACAGCAATACAGCTTCCGAGATGAAGGCAACCGCTTTTACAAGTATTGTCTCCTCCAAAAAGTAAAGCAGCTGCATTACAATCAGCAAGACCTTTGTAATCGTAATCCTTATTGGTAAATTCACAGTTACCACCGCACATCACATGGGCAACCATCTTCGCAGAATCAGTTGTATCGATGATTTGTCCCATAATCTCAGCCATTTTTGCAACAAGTGCTGCCCCTCCGGGGTTACAGAGACCAATCTGGGCTGTACCGTTTCCAACGGCATCCGCATAGGCATTACATCCTGCATAGCCACAACCACCACAGTTCGCACCGGGCATGATTTTCTCAAGCTCAACGATACGCTCATCTTTTTTAACGGCAAGTTTCTTCTCGGCAAAAGAGAGACCATAGCCAAAAATTCCACCCAAGGCGGCAATAACCAATACTGCAAATAAAATATTCATGGCTTTTCTCCTTATACCAGATGCAAATTCGTAATCAAGGACTTGTCAAATGCCATGAATGCAAGAGCCATCAAGCCTGCGGAAATAAAAGCGATTGGCATACCACGGAAAGACTTACGTACAGGTTGAACATCAAGCCGTTCCCGGATGTTACTCATGAGCACGATAGCAAGGGTAAACCCAAGTCCGGCAGCGAGCCCACCGGTAAAGGATTCCATGATATTGTACCCATTGGTGATATTAATCAAGGCAATGCCAAGTACGGCACAGTTGGTCGTTATCAAGGGAAGGTAAATTCCAAGGGCCTTGTACAGCGGGGGACTGATTTTCTGGATGATCATCTCAAGCAACTGGACTAAAGCCGCAATTACCAGGATGAAAGAAAGTGTCTCGAGATATTCCAAGGACAACGGAACCAGAAGGAAATTGTAGATACACCAGGTAACAACGGAGGCAACCGTAGTTACAAATGTTACGGAAGCACCCATTCCAATGGCATTCTCACTGCTCTTGGATACCCCGATAAAAGGGCAAAGACCCAAGAACTGCACCAAGATGAAGTTGTTAATAAATATAAATGTTAGCAGAATTGCCAAATATGACATGTTACTTCCCCTTCTTTCGTGATGTATTCCAATCGAAGAATGCCTTCAGATACCCCATGAGCAAGAGTGCTCCCGGAGCAAGGGTCATAACCCTTATAGGATTCTCATGGAACCAAGGAACATTGATTACACCAAGGAAATCCCCGACAGGGAAAAGGGTAATCGTCCCGGATCCCATCAACTCACGGATCAAGGCAATCAAGGTTATTCCCAAACCAAACCCAAGGCCCATACCTAAAGCATCGAGGGCACTGTCAAGCATGGTATTCTTACTTGCAAAGGCCTCTGCACGACCCAAGATAATACAGTTGACTACTATCAACGGAAGATAAACCCCCAACGCCTGATACACGGCAGGGACATAGGCATGCATAACCATTTCCGTAACAGAAACCAAAGCCGCGATAACAACAATATAGGCAGGGATATGAATACTATTGGGAATGACATTGCGTAGTGCCGATATGATGATATTGCTAAACAGCAATACAAACATTACCCCTGCAGTCATCCCAAGTGCATTTGAAACCTGCGTAGAGACACCCAGAACAGGACACAGTCCCAAAACAACCACAAATACGGGGTTTTCAGCAAAGAAGCCCTTGGTAAATTCCTTCAGATGACTTCCTTTCATTTTGTACCTCCCAGGCTTTTCACGTACTCACTGCCGCCAAACAGGGCCTTGCCTACTGCAGCAAACGTTACGGACGCACCACTGACAGCGGCAGCCTCATCGGCAGAAAGCATGGATTTATTGGTCGGGACAGGTTTAGTTGCACCGGTTCCCTTGAATTTATCCATATATCCCTCGGCCTCGCTCTTCTTGCCCAGTCCAGGGGTTTCACTATTGGTAAGCATCTTAGCAAACAAGGTCTCGCCCTCAACAGTGTAAGAGGCTACCAAGGTGAGCTGCCCGCCATAACCAGAACCTTTCAGCCCTACGATATAGCCTTTTATCTCGCCGCTGTCTTTCAAGGTAAGATAATAGGACACAAAGGAGTTATCACTGACAGCCTGCTGTTCGCCGATTTCCCAACCATTGCTGACTTCGTTGAGAGCCTTCATCTTGTTTTCCAGCTCTTGTTTCTCGATAACCGGCCTGGTAATTGCATTGGTATATCCCAAGGCAAATGCGCAGACACCACATATCACAAGAAGGATCAAAGCATACTTTAGATTTTTCTTCATACTTTTTCCTCCTTCATTTGTTTCCGGTATTCCTTGGTGTCACCGAATTTACGGGGAACAACAAACCTATCGATAGTCGGGGTAACGATATTCATCAGAAGGATGGAGACAGAAACCGCCTCTGGCATCGAACCGAAATATCTGAAGAGAAAGGTAAAGAAGCCACAGCCAAGGCCAAAGATAATCTGGCCTTTCCTGGTTATGGGTGAAGTAACGTAATCGGTAGCCATGAAAATGGCACCGAGCATCAAACCACCGGTAAACACGGAAGAGAGGACATCGCCCTTGAACAAACCGAGATCAGCACGTAAGCCACCGAAAATCCAGCTGAGGAGCGCAACCGAGACAATATAGGTTGTACTTGTCTGCCAGGAAATCACTTTCTTCACCAAAAGATAGATTCCACCAACTAAAAGCAACAAGGCACTTACCTCACCGATGCACCCTCCGACGTTTCCGACAAAAGAGTCAATGGTATACGGGGAAAGCCCCAGGGTTTTGGACAGGTTTACTGCAAAATCGGAAGCAGGATACCCACCGGAGGAGAGTAACTGGTCAGTTGACATCCCGAGAGACCCTGAAACTATAGCTGTCTTCGTAAATGAAAGAGGGGTGGCTGAACTCAGTGCATCAGGCACAAGCTTTGCAAGGGCCCTCGGCATCGAATAGCGGCTCATCGGAGTCGTGAACGAGAAGAACACGAACACTCGTCCGGCCAATGCAGGGTTTACCCAGTTGGCACCGAGCCCACCAAAAGTCCATTTTGCAACTACAATTGCAAAGAAACTAGCTATACAAGGGATGAACAAGGGAATGCTAGGGCTCATATTCAAACCCACAAGCAGTCCAGTCAAGAAGGCGGAGCCATCCCAGAGCGTATCCTCGTGGCTGAAAAGCCCAAGCAAGAATTCAAATAAGACTGCCGTACCGATTGAGACGGCAAGAACCAAAAGCGACCTCAAACCAAACGCATAGACTCCCCACACTGAAGCAGGTAGCAATGCAAGCGATACGGTCCACATGATAGACGCAGTATCGGCTTTCGCATGAATATGCGGGGACGCCGAAACCGACAACGAGGGTTTCATCATTTCTTCTTTCTCCCCAATTTTTTACCATTCTTCATTCCGTGGACAAGAGGAATATGTGCAGGGCACACAAACGAGCAACACCCGCATTCCTTACAATCCATAAGACTGTTTTTCATTGCATCATCATACATTCCATGGCTGATGTAACGATACAGACGTGCAGGCATCAACCCTATCGGGCAGGCAGCCACACAACGGCCACAGTTTAGGCAGGCCGTAGACCGATACTCTTTGACTTTCGGAAGAGCTAAAAGTCCGCTCGACCCCTTGGCCATGGGAGTATCCTGACTGAAGAAGGAGAAACCCATCATCGGGCCGCCACTTACCAGCTTGTCCGGATCACTGGAGAAACCCCCGCAAAAGGCAAGCAGATCGCTCATTTTCGTACCAATCGGGGCAAGAAGGTTTTTCGGATTGGCAATACACTCCCCGGTAACACTGATTACCCGTTCATACAATGGCTTATGCAGTACAACTGCCTCATAGATTGCATTACAGGTGCCTACGTTGCAGACAACCGCACCTACATCCAAAGGAAGTTTACCCGAGGGAATCTCACGATTGATGGTAGCCTTCAATAATTGCTTTTCATCGCCCTGGGGATATTTCATTTTCAAGCCAACGACTTCAACAGGAAATCCCTTTTCCTTGGCTATATCCTGCAAGTGGGCGATACAATCACTTTTATTGAGTTCAATACCGACGATAACGCGTTTAGCCCCTGCAATCTTTGCAGCAATCATGGCTCCTTCTAGGGCAAATTCGCCCTTTTCAAGCATCAAACGGTAATCGGCAGTAAGATAAGGTTCACATTCAACCCCGTTTACGACCAAAGCCTCAACGGATTTTCCCTTGGGAATCGAGAGCTTCACATGGGTCGGGAATGTTGCACCCCCCATGCCGACAACGCCAAGGTCCTTGACCAAAGCAAGCAACTCAGCGCTTTCTTTATCCTGCCAAGAATATATCTGGCTTGGGTCCTCAGGCTGTTCCTGATCAGGTACGATGACAAAGGCATCGCAACATATGCTATTTGCAAGGGTTGCTTTTCTTATATCTTTGATAATCCCGGATACAGGAGAATGCACATCAGCGCTGATGAATCCGGAAGCCTCTCCGATTTTTTCCCCTTTCCGTACGAGATCCCCTTTCGACTTCAAAGCTTTCGCCGGTGCACCCAGGTGCTGAGATAGCGAGACGACCAACTCCGAAGGCATGGGGAGTCGTTCAATCCGCTGGGAACGGCTGAATACCTTTTTGTCATCAGGATGCACACCACCCTTACTGAACGTAGGTACTTTCTGCATGGAAAACGCTCCTTATTGCTGTAGTTAAAATCCTATTATACATTTTTTACAAAATGCGGTTCTATTGTACAAGAAAATACGTATAATGAAAACCATGAATCGAATTTTTAAATATGCTTTTTGGAAATTAAAAGGTATAAAAGTATATGCTTTGGTAGGAAAGAGCGGAACAGGTAAAAGCTTCCGATCAAAGTTAGTCGCAGAGAAATATTCCATTGATTTGATCATAGACGACGGTCTATTGATCAGGGGAGACCGCATCCTTGGAGGAAAGTCAGCGAAACATGAAGACAATGTCCTTTCGGCTGTAAGGACTGCTGTATTTGATGATTCTGAACACCAAAAAGAAGTAAGAGATGCCCTGCAGAGGGAAAAATACCACAAGATCCTGATAATCGGAACCAGTGAGAAAATGGTGTATAAGATTGCACAGCGTCTCAATCTGCCCCAACCGGAAAAACTGTTCAGGATAGAGGACATCGCAACCAAGGAAGAAATCGAAACTGCCATGAGGATTCGCTATACAGAAGGAAAACACGTCATTCCGGTTCCTTCCATCGAGATAACAAGGAACTATCCACAGATAGTATATGATACCATGAGGGTTTTTTTCAAAAACAAGCGCCCATCACCATTCCGCAAAAGGAAAATCAGTTTTGAGAAAACCATCGTCCGCCCTGAATTCAGCAAGTATGGAAAAGCAACAGTAAGCGAGGCCGCCTTGACCCAGATGGTCGCACACTGCCTTGACGAATTCGATAGTCAGCTCAAGGTAAAGAAAGTCACGGTACAGATGAAACCGGAAGGCTATGCCTTAACAGTCAGGCTGAGAGTTCCCATGCAACACCAGATAACCACAACGCTCGGGGAATTGCAGGAATACATTGCAGACAGCCTGGAAAAATATGGAAGCATATTCGTAGCAAGCGTCAATATTGAAATCGAGGAATGGGCCTAAAGATCATGTGCCTCTGCACTAGATGAAGCCGGGACGGTACTAGCAGGAGCAACTTCCTGTTTCATTGCCGAAGGGTTTCTCCTTTTGTGGGGCCTTCGCTTTTTGTTTGCCGTAGAGACTTCTGTATTCTCCTCGGTCTTGCGCTGCCTGCTAGGAGTACGCCGCTGGGGTGGCTTGTTTGTCGGCCGCTGTCCCCTGACACAGTTTCTCGGGGTACGGTAGCCTCGGTCTATCAAAAGATGTTCGGAAGCGAGCTCCACCTCATAGTTAGAAGGTGTCATGGGGCTGATAAGAACTTTAATCTGCCTGAAAGTCTCCTTGAATCGTTCCTCGCTGGTCATCTGATCATTGGTAAAGAAAATCAGGGGGGAAACCAAGGCTTTGATCATATCGGCAAGATTTACTTCCTCGCCCTTCCCGTTCTTTGCCTGCGTTACTTTCTCGTCAAGGTCTTTGAGACTTTGCTGGACCTGGGGAAATTTGCTATATACTGAAAAACAAGGAAGCATAAAAACCAGCAACTTATATTTCTGCAAATCGTTGAATATTTCCCTGCTATGGCCAGAGCCGAGAATCTTGTTCACCTCTTCGGTCAATCGACTCGTGGAGGTGCGGGAAAGCTCGTTGGCATATTTGCGGATTGCCATCCTGACGTTGAAGCGCAAAGAAAACCCGGTCGAGACCGAATACTTTATTGCCCTGATCATTCGTACGGGATCTTCCTTGAAAGAATCATCCAAGGGGATGATCGAACTGATTTTTTTCTTCTTGAAATCTTCCATCGCATTGTTAAAATCCAACAACTGCGCTGTAGAAGGGTCGAAATAAAAGGAATTTATAGAAAAGTCACGCCTTTTGGCATCCTGGTCGATGGAACCGAATACATTGTTATTCCCGTCCATGGCCTCTTCACCACTGCGGAAGGTAGAAACCTCCAGGATTTTTTCCTTGAAAACCAGATGCACAAGTTTGAAACGTTTGCCGATAATGCGGGCGTTCCAGAAAAGCCGTTGGATCTGACGTGGTGATGCACTGGTGGCAATATCGAAATCCTTAGGTACATTGCCAAGCATCAGGTCGCGCACAGCGCCACCGACTATATAGGCTTCCGCCCCGGATTGTTGGAGTTTCCTAATGGCCCAGACTGCGTCCCTATCAAGCATCGCAGGGTTAATCCTATGCTCGTTCTGGGTATAAATATTCGCAACGGGCACCGTCTTGCCATTCTCATCTTGTTTGTATCGTATCAGCATAATGCTCTCAATATGTAGTGTGGAAAAGAATCGCATATTGCAGTGCACAAGCGATTCGTTATACACTCTTTGTACACCATATAATGCAAAAACACAACAGGAGTTTAGACAATGATTGACGAAACAAAGGCAAGGAACATCATTGAGCCCAAAGTTCTCAAAGGGTTTCGCGATACCCTCCCTGCCATGGAGATACAGAAAAAAGCTATCATCAGCAAACTGGAAACCCATTTTTCCAGCTATGGCTTCGTCCCCATCGATACCCCTGTCCTGGAATATACCGAGGTTTTGCTTGGCAAAGGCGGTGGTGAAACCGACAAGCAGATTTTCCATTTCAAAGATAACGGGGAACGGGAGGTTGCCTTGCGTTTCGACCTCACTGTCCCCTTTGCAAGGTTTCTGGCTATGCACCAGAATGAACTCGCATTTCCTTTCAAACGATTCCACATTGACAAGGTCTGGCGTGGGGAAAACCCTCAGAAAGGGCGATTCAGGGAATTCACCCAGTGTGATTTCGACATTGTAGGGGCTGACAATGCTGCAGCCGACTATGAAATCCTTTCTATGATGGACAGCTCATTTTCTTTGATGGGGGTCAGTGATTATACCTTCTACATTGCCCACAGAGGCCTCTTTAATGCCTTTCTGGAACACCTCGAAGTGCAGGATAAAAGTGTAGATATCCTTCGTACAGTAGACAAATTACGCAAAATCGGCAATGATGCAGTAAAAGGCTTGCTTGTCGATATAACCGGTAGCGAAGACAAGGCCTTGAAAATCCTGCAGTTCATTACCAAAGAAGATGAGAGCGAATCCTTCCTTTCCACCCTTCACAGGCTTTCAGATTTGAGCGGGCATGAAATTGAACACACGCAAAGGATGGAAAAGATTTACGAATATCTCACTGCAGCAAACATCGAAAAGCACTTTGTCTACGACCCTTCCATTACAAGGGGACTGGACTACTATACCGGAATTGTATACGAAACTTTCCTTACCGATCTCCCCAATTTCGGATCAGTATGCAGTGGCGGCCGCTACAACGACTTGGCTTCCCTGTATACCAAAGAAAAACTTCCCGGCGTCGGATCATCAATCGGTCTCGACCGCCTTTTGGCAGCCTTGGAAGAACTCAACAGCCCGATCCTCAAAAGCGGGAGTTCTGCAGACGTCATTGTATTCTGTCTCGATGACCAATTGAGAAGCTGGTATGACAGTCTCGCCAGGACGCTTCGCAAGGCGGGACTTCGCTGTGATGTCTACATGCTGGATAAAAAAATAGGAATCCAGTTTAAATATGCCGAAACGAACCATATTCCGTTCGGCCTCACCTGTGGTAGCGAGGAGTTTGCATCAAACACCGTTACCCTCAAGAATCTACTGACAAGGGAAACGCACAAGATGATACCAATCGAAGATGCAGTTACCCTTATCCAAAGGAACTAAGTTTGCACGATATGAAACAGTTGCCGGTCTATCAACACCGGCAAGAAATTCTCGACGCCCTGAAAGCCAACCAGGTAATCATCGTCGAAAGCCCTACGGGAAGCGGGAAAACCACCCAGCTGCCCATTATTCTTCAAGAAGCCGGATATGCCGACTCCCTCTGTGTAGGAATTACGCAACCGAGACGAATCGCAACACTCTCGGTTTGTGATTTTATCAAAAAACAAGTAAACGATACCGATGGCTACGTCGGGTACAAAATGCGTTTCGAGGACACAACGGTCCCCGCCACTCGAATCAAGGTAATGACCGACGGTATCCTGCTCATGGAACTGAAAGCAGACCCCTTGCTCAAGAACTATGGGGTCATCCTTGTTGACGAAGCCCATGAACGTTCCTTGAATATCGACTTCATCCTTGGCCTTTTACAGGATGTCATGAGAAAACGGGACGACTTCAAGGTCATCATATCAAGTGCCACTATCAATACGAAAGTGTTTTCAGAATTCTTTGGCAATGCCCCGATCATCAGCATCGACGCCCAGATTTATCCGGTAAAGGTAATCTATCAGCCGTTGGAGATGGAGAAACTCGACTACCAGGTTGAAGCAATCGTCAAGATTGTCATGGGGCAAGCCCAGAAAAACGGTGGGGATATACTGGTGTTCATGAGTGGGGAGTTCGATATCACGACCTGCGTAAACGCCTTGTATATGGCAGATACCAACAAGTTGCTTGAAATCTACCCGCTTTTTGGCCGTCTGAGCAAAGAAGAGCAAGAATCGGTATTCAATGACACCACAAAGGGAAAAACCAAAGTTGTCGTAGCTACCAATATTGCCGAGACCTCGGTTACCATCGATGGTATCACCACGGTCATCGACTGCGGTGTTGCAAAAATCAACTTCTACAACCAGAAAGATTTCACTACCTCTTTGGTCCCTCTTCCGATCAGCCGTTCTAGTTGCGAGCAAAGAAAAGGTCGTGCCGGACGAACCGCCCCTGGGGTTTGCTATCGCCTCTATTCAGAGGAAGACTTCAAAAACAGGTATTCCTATGGTACCGAGGAGATTCTCAGGACCGACCTTTCCGAGGTTGTGCTCAGGATGAGTGACCTCAGTATTTATGATTATGAGCATTTCCCCTTTATCACCAGACCCAAAAGCAGTGCAGTGGCATCTGCTGAGGAAACCCTGAAGTTCATTGGCGCTATCGGTGAAGACCGACACCTCACCCAGGTGGGACAATTGATGTGCAAATTCCCCTTGGCCCCAAGGCATTCAAGGGTTATCGTCGAAGCATTGGTCCATTACCCGGATGTCCTTGAGGAAGTACTGGTTGCCGTTTCGTTCCTGTCGACAAAAAACCCTTTCCTTCTCCCCCCCGGCGAAGAAGAGCAGTCGAGGGCGGCCCACAAACGTTTCAACAACTCACAATATGGGGATTTCGTGGCCTATCTGAATATTTTCAAACAATATACGGATAATCTCAGCAATGAATCCAAACAGAGATTCTGTAAACGCTCCTACCTCGATTTCCAAGGTATGCAGGAAATACTGCATGTTGATGAACAGCTTGGTGAGATCTGCGGGGAAATTGGCTTTCCCTTGACCCATGGTGGCAATGTCCGGGATTATCTCAGTTGCATCGCAAGCGGTCTCTTACAATACATTTGTGTCAAGAACCGCGGCAATATGTACAAGAGCCTTACCGCCGACCAGGTATTCATCCATCCCGGCAGTGCGTATTTCAGGACCCCTCCCCAGTTTATTATTGCAGGAGAAATTGTCCAGACCAGCAGGATGTACGCCAGGGCCGTCAGCCCGCTTGAAAAAGCCTGGCTCGATGATATCTCCCCAAATCTGTACAAGAAACTCATGGGATTTGCCCAGGCAGAACCTCAAAAACTCTCGAAGAAAGAAGAGCGGGAAGAAAGAATCAAAGTCCAGAAGGAGCAGGAAAGCAAGGCAACTGTCTCTGTTTACAGGAAGACGTACCCTACGGTATTGCTCAATCACAGAAAAGATAAACAGATGGCAATCATCCCCCTTGAGGACCTACCCTATCTTGCCCAGGCAAACGAGAAGGCACCGAAACGGCCGAAAAACTTCCTGTCTACCTTGTTGTTCAGGGGCCTATATATCCACTATGCAGACAAATTCTTCTCAATACTCGAGTTGAATGGGAAAATCGACACTACCAAGGGAATCCTGGATAACCCACCCAGCGGTATTTTTACCGTGAATGATGGCAAACTCCTGTTGGACAACCTGGGCTGGATCCTAGCTTTGTGCAAGAGCAAGAAAGAGCGCAAGAGACTTGGTTTTGTCATGCTCGACCAGAGCGGGGATGGAAATTACCGTTTTGCCTACAACAATGATTGTTTCGATGCTTTGGATACTTCCCTATACTCCCTGTTACAGCTAGCTGAGGCTTTTGAGGCTGTAGGAAACGTACAGCTTGCAAAAGAAGTTGGCAAACTGTACGGGAAGTTATTGAAATTGGTGGAATAAATCAGAAGATCGGTTTTGCAATAACCAGATGCTGAACGAGAGCCATATCTATCGGACGGAGAACGGCCTTGCCCTGGCTTTCCATCAGGACGAACAGGACTTGGCCCTTCTCTTTCTTTTTGTCCTTTGACAACCGTTCCCTGAACTCTATCCAATCCCCGCGGCCAATGCGGTAATCGATATCATACCCATAGGATTTGAAGAGCTTGGTCGCCCCGATTGCGTAGGCTTTGTCGGTAATGCCCATGTTGACACCTGCTTCCAGGGCCCTACAGGTGCCCCAGGCAACACAGGCCCCATGGCCAAACGTAAAATGACCCGAGGATTCCAAAGCATGGCCAAAGGTATGCCCAAGGTTCAGAACCTGTCTAATGCCCTTGGTCTCGGTAGGATCTTGTTCGATATACCACTGTTTTACTGCAAGCGAGAGGGTAACCAAAGTCTGCAGGGTTTCAATATCGCGTGAGAGGATTTCGTTTTTCTTGACCAAGAGAAACTTGTACAATTGCTCGTCCTGGCTGAGAAGGGCATGCTTGATCACTTCAGCCAGTCCATTGAGGTATTCTTTTTCCGGAAGCGTACGAAGCGTATCCATACTGATCAGTACTTCTTCTGCAGGATAGAAGGATCCGACCATGTTCTTCAGACCCTTGAAATCGATGGCAGTCTTACCTCCCACCGAGGCATCTACCATACAGAGCAGCGTAGTGGGTACCAGAGTCAATTTACAACCGCGCATGAATACAGAAGCAGCAAAGGCTGCCATGTCACAGACCACGCCCCCTCCGAAGCCGATTATCCGGCAATCCCTTGCCAGGCCTTCATCGACTGCGTTGGAGAGAATCCTTTCCAAAGAGGAAAAGTTCTTGGAACTTTCCCCGCTTTCGAGAACTACATTAACCGGTGGCAACTGTTTGAAAAGCGTTGCCGTGTTGGCATCAAAAACCCAAAGGACCGAACGCCCGTAACTGCCCAGGTGAGCCGAAAGGTCTTTCAGATTATCGGCAATTAAAATCTCAGTCTGTTTGCCATTGGCAAGAGTTGTTGTTGATAACGATTTCATAGCTAACCTTATACCGTTTGTACGGGGGAAAAACAAGAAGCCATAGCGTTTTTGGCAATGTTATTTGCCACACTGTTTCCCTATTTCCCTTGAAACAAAGGGATAATTTCAGCACAATACAACACATGACCAAAATGATGTATTTCGACAATGCAGCTACCACGCCCATGAGCCTGGAAGCGTTACAGACATATGAAAAGACTGCACAGGATTTCATTGGCAATCCCTCAGCCCTTCATAGGGAAGGCTTGAAAGCCCAAGCTTTATTGCAGGAAAACAGGGAGACGATTGCAGCTCTTCTTGGGGTGAATGCCTCAAATCTTGTTTTTACCAGCGGTGCTACCGAATCCAACTCAATCGTCCTGAACAACCTAATCTGGACCCAGAAACCCGGCCAGGTGATTCTTACCAATATCGAACATCCCTCGATCACAGAGTTTGCCCGTCTCCTTCGCCAGATCGGCTGGAATGTCACCTTTCTCAATGCCCCCAAGGGCTTTGTAAGACCAGAGGATTTAAAAGCAGCCTTGACTGACCTGACAAGGCTTGTGTGTTGCATGCTGGTGAACAATGTCGTTGGCTCCATCCAGAATATCGCAGAATTGGTAGCTGTCGTTAGGGAATTCCAGGCTCACAAGGGAAGAAAAATCCATTTTCATACCGATGCAGTGCAAGCCTTGGGAAAAATCCCTTTTTCCCTTACGGGACTCGGGGTCGACAGTGCTTCCTTCAGTGCCCACAAGTTCAACGGACCAAGAGGGATCGGCATCCTCTACAATACCAATTCTGGGTTGCAAAGCCTCAGCCGGGGCGGTGAACAGGAAAACGGGCTACGACCTGGAACAGAAAACCTGCCTGCGATCGCAGCAATGACAAAAGCATTACAAATTGCATATGGCTCAATGGAAGAACATCTTCGCAAAGCTAGGGAAATAAATGCAATGCTCCGTACCGAGCTTTCTGAATTTTCCTTTCTATCGGCACAACAGGGATGCAGCCCCTATATCCTGAATCTTTCGGTAAACCCCTTGCCCAGCGAGGTTTTTGCACGGATACTATACGATAAAGGCTTCTGTATTTCCTCAGGTTCTGCTTGCTCCAATAATGCAAGGCAAAAAGGGGAAAGCGTGTTATCTTCCATGCTTATCCGACCGGACGATGCACGTAGCAGTATCCGCCTGTCCTTTGGGTTCGATACCGAGATTCAGGATGCAAGGGAACTTGCAGAGGCCATCAAAAAAACCTATAGGGAGCATGTATGAAAAACTCTACACTTTATTTAGTCAGGCTTGGGGAAATTTCCCTCAAAGGCCTTAACCGTGATTATTTCGAAAAACGCCTGAAACAGAACATCAAGAACAAGCTCAAGCCCTATAGAACCCAGGTTTCTAAGCAGAAGGGTCGGCTCTATTTCGAAATCCATAATGATTGCCCCGAAGAAGTAACCAGACAGGCTTTCAAAACCACTTTTGGCGTAGTAGGTTTCTCAAAATGTGTCAGTTGCGAGAAAGATATCGAAACCATAAAGGAAGTTGCCGCAACCCTGATCAAGAGAGAACCCTTTGCTTCAGGTACCGGGTCCTTTAAGTCCATCTCTACTCGTGCAGACAAACAGTTCCCGCTTACCAGTTACCAGATCGACTGTGAACTCGGCGGCGTTGTCCTTGACACCTATCCTTCCATGCATGTCGATGTAAAGAACCCGGATAAAATCATCCATTGCGAGATCAGGGATAAAGCCTATCTGTACACCTCCCCCGAGGAAGGCCCGGGAGGACTACCGGTTACCACTGCAGGGAAAGGGATGCTTTTGCTCAGCGGTGGAATTGACAGCCCTGTAGCCGCTTACAAGATGTCCCAAAGGGGACTCAAGATGGAATGCATCTACTTCCACGCCTACCCCTACACCAGCGAACTAGCCCTGGAGAAAGTAAAGAAGCTTGCTTCCCTGATTGCACCCTATATGCAGGGAACACGATTGCATGTAGTTCCGTTTACCGAACCGCAGCTCTGGATCAGGGACCACAGTCCCGAGGATGAACACACCCTTATGTTCAGGGCCTGCATGATGAAAGTTGCAAACAGGATCTCGATCAAGCAGGAAGGCAACTGCATTGTCACAGGAGAAGCTCTCAGCCAGGTAGCCAGCCAGACGTTGGAAAGTATGTCTTTTACCGACAGTATGAGCGACCAGCTGGTTCTCAGGCCCCTCGTCGGTATGGATAAACAGGAAATCATGAACTTGGCAAAAAAAATCGAAACCTATGAGACTTCAATCCTACCGTATGAGGATTGCTGTGTAATATTCAGTCCAAAACATCCTTTGGTTCGGCCGAACAAAGAAACCGTTACGCAACATTACCTGGAGATGGGGATAGAATCTTTGCTTGAGGATGCTATCGAAAAGACAGAAACCTTTGATTTCGACAATCATGGAGCTCCGCTGGTCCACAAATAGCCTCTTTTGGATTATAATGGAATCTTTTTCCCTTGCTACTGCTATTCTAAACATAGCTTATTTATTATTGTTTTTACACCGGAGGCTTTTCTGTGAAAATCGGATTAGATGTGGGCTCCACAACCATGAAATGCATTGTTTTGGATGACACCGGAACGATATTGTTTAAAAAATACCAAAGGCATTATTCTCGAATTCCTGAAACTGGCGTTGAATTGTTACAACAGGCAAAGCCTTCTCTTGAAGGGGAAAAGACAACCATAAGCATTTCAGGTTCTGCAGGAATGGGACTGGCCCAAAACCTAGCTCTTCCTTTCGTCCAGGAAGTGTATGCCACCAGGATTGCCGTTCTCAAGTATCTTCCCCATAGTGATGTTGTCATTGAACTGGGTGGCGAGGATGCAAAAATCCTTTTCCTTGGTACCAATATGGAAGTCAGGATGAATGGGACTTGTGCGGGGGGAACCGGTTCGTTTATCGACCAGATGGCTACCTTGCTCAATGTTTCCCAAGATGACATTGATCGTTTGGCTAAAGAGGCTACACAAAGTTATACCATTGCTTCCCGTTGTGGGGTTTTTGCCAAAAGCGATATCCAGCCTTTATTGAACCAAGGGGCTGACAAGGCTGACATTTCCCTTTCCATCTTGCAGTCGGTTGTCAATCAGACGATAGCAGGATTAGCCCAAGGCCGCCCGATAAAGGGAAATATCGTATACCTTGGGGGACCTTTGTCTTTCCTTTCCCAGCTGCGCAGGTGTTTTGATAAAACCCTTGCCCTGGAAGGAACCCTCCCTGAGAATTCACTCTTCTATGTCGCCATCGGCACCGCCTTGGTAAACAACGATTCCTTCTTTGCAATCGATGAGCTGATCGACAAATTGAAAACCTATGATATCAAGGAATCCTATACGAGTATCCCTGCCCTTTTCGAGAACGAGGCGCACTACCACCAATTCAAGGAACGCCATGCGAAAGCAAAGCTCCCCACAGTTGACCCTGCGTCTTATACAGGAGAAGCCTTCATCGGCATCGATGCAGGTTCCACTACGGTTAAAGCCTGTGTAATCACGGATAAGGGAGAATTGCTATACAGCAGGTACCAGAACAATAACGGGAATCCTGTACAGGCAGTCAAGGAATTTCTGGAGACGTTCATGGCTACCTACCCTTCGATCAAACTTGTGAAAGGATGTTCGACTGGGTACGGGGAACAGCTCATCAGCAATGCCTTCAACCTGGAATATTCTATTGTCGAGACCATGGCACATTTTATCAGTGCGAGGTCTTTTTATCCTGAGGTCGATTTCATTATCGATATCGGGGGGCAGGATATTAAATGCTTCAAGATCGAGGATGGGGTCATCGATGATATTTTCCTCAATGAAGCCTGTTCCTCAGGTTGCGGGTCTTTTTTGCAAACTTTCTCCAACGCCCTTGGCTATACTCCTGAAAACGCTGCTAACCTTGCAGTCTCTGCAAAAAGACCCGTTGATCTAGGTAGCCGTTGCACCGTTTTCATGAATAGTTCGGTTAAACAGGCCCAGAAAGATGGGGCTTCGGTTGCAGACATTTTCGCAGGCCTTGCCATCAGTGTGGTGAAAAATGCCCTCTATAAGGTAATCCGATCGACCGACCCTACCATGCTGGGAAGGCATATTGTCGTACAGGGGGGAACCTTCCTCAACGATGCAGTGCTTCGCGCTTTTGAGATGGAACTGGGTGTTGAGGTAATCAGGGCCAACGAGGCTGGGCTGATGGGAGCCTATGGGTGTGCGCTCTATGCAAAGCATATGCATGCCACAACTCCGATAGAAACCTCAATTCTCAATCTGAGAGCTCTTTCCGATTTTACCCACACTACCAAAACCATCTACTGCAAGGGTTGCACAAACCACTGCCAGCTCACCATCAATAAATTTGACAACGACAGGAAATTGGTCAGTGGAAACAAATGCGACCGTATCGTGAAACCAGAAGCTTTTTTCAGTGACCCGAGCCAGTATGACATATATGCATTCAAGCAACAGTATCTCTCACGTTTCAAACCGGAAAAAAACAGGAGGGGGCAAATCGGGATTCCGTTGCAATTGAATTTTCTTGAGCAGCTCCCTTTCTGGCATACGTTCTTTTCCCATCTTGGTTTTGAAGTAGTGGTGTCACCGTTCTCCAATCGTGATACCTACCTTGCAGGACAGGCAACCATTTCCAGCGATACGATCTGTTACCCGGCCAAACTGATGCATGGACATATCCAATACTTGCTTGATCACGGGGTGCAGACAATTTTTTACCCCTGTAGCAGCTATAACATCGATGAAGGGAAAGGGGACAACCATTTCAATTGCCCGGTAGTTGCCTATTACCCTGAGGTATTGAAGCATAACATCCCTGCCCTTGCCGACAATAGCATAACGTTCATTTCCGATTACCTGTCACTCGCAGACCGTACATTTCTGCCGAAACGACTCTTTGAAATCCTGAATGCCCATTTTGATATCCCCCGACGCGATATTCGCATCGCCTGCGACAGAGCTTTCCAGGCCTATGAGACATACCTGACAGCTATACGCAAGCAAGGCGAGATCATAATCGAACATGCAAGGCTACGGAAAATGCCCATTATGGTCTTGGCCGGACGCCCCTATCATATTGATAGCGAAGTAAACCATGGTATTGACCAGTTGCTTCTCCAGTGTGGGTGTGCCGTTATCAGTGAGGACTGCGTAGCCTTCAAGGAAAAGAAAGAAAGGCGAAAAGTGCTCAACCAATGGACATACCATGCCCGCATGTATGATGCCGCACGGTACGTCCTTACCCAAAGCGACATGGAAATTATTCAATTGGTCAGTTTTGGCTGTGGCCTCGATGCCGTTACCACTGACGAAATGCGAGACATCATGAGCTCTGGCAACAAAATCTATACACAGATCAAAATTGATGAGATTACGAATCTTGGAGCTGTAAAAATCAGAATCAGAAGTCTTTTGGCAGCTTTGGAGGAGGCAAACCAATAATGGCAATCCCGTTCACTAAAGAAATGAAAAAAGACTATACAATTTTGCTTCCAAACATGTCGCCTGTTCACTTTGAGCTGGTCAAGGAAGTGTTTGTAAATCACGGGTATAAAGCAATCCTTTTGGAAAACCAAGGGCCCAATGTCATTCGGGAAGGACTGAAATATGTCCATAACGATATATGCTACCCTGCACAGCTGGTTATCGGGCAAATGATCGATGCCTTGAAAAACGGTGCCTACGACCTACAGAAGACTGCTTTGGTAATTACCCAGACAGGTGGTGGCTGCAGGGCAAGCAATTACCTGTTTCTTCTGCGCAAGGCCTTGGAAAAATGTGGGATGGAGCAGATACCGGTAATCAGCCTGAACCTCAAGGGAATGGAAAAAAACCCGGGGTTCAAGCTTTCCATGTCAATGTTACTCCAGGCCTACAGCGGATTTATCTATGGCGATATGCTTATGGCACTTTCCAATCAGGTTCGTCCGTATGAAGTACACAAAGGCGATGCCGATGCACTGGTAAAAAAATGGAATGTATTTCTCAGTGATAAGTTTGCAAACAACAGCGGATATATCGGATGGGCGATGAAAAAAAACCTTAACAGGATAGCCGCCGATTTTGCAAAGATAGAAGTCAAGAGAGTCTCGAAAATCAAAGTCGGGATAGTTGGCGAAATCTATATGAAATATTCTCCACTCGGAAATAATAATCTCCAACAGTTTTTGGAAGAACAGGGTTGTGAGGTGATGGTTCCTTCGATGATGGGTTTCCTCTATTATGGGGTCGACAATGCGGTTATGGATCGAAAGTACTACGGAAGAAGATATTTCTCTGCAAAAATGACCCAATTTGCGCTTAAGCAACTGTTTAAAGTAGAGAAAATGTCGATTGAGGCTATCAAAAAACAGAAATGTTTTACGGTACCGACCACCTATCTGAAAACCAAGGAACTGGATGAGGGAGTGCTCGACTACGGTGTCAAAATGGGGGAAGGCTGGCTGCTTACTGCGGAAATGCTAGAACTTGTCCATAGTGGATACAAGAATATTGTCTGCACCCAGCCGTTTGGATGTCTGCCAAACCACATCTGCGCAAAAGGGATGATCCGTGCGGTAACCGAGAGGGCTCCCGATGCGAATATCGTTCCGATCGATTACGACCCTTCTGCAACCCACGTCAACCAGGAAAACCGTATCAAGCTGATGCTTTCGATTGCCAAGGAAAAACTGGAAGATAATTCGCACTAAATGGCAATTCGTTTCGGTCAAGAAACAGATGTACAGGAAAACTATAACTCGACCCCCAAACATTGCCTGGGGGTCGATATTTTTACTTTCTTTCGAATTTTGAAACCTGTGCTATTCGATCATTTTCATGGCCTTAGCCATTTCCTCAAGCACCTTCTGCCCGATTTTCTCATCGCTGGCTAGTACCTCCCAACGGACCAAGGCATCCTCGCTCTGGCTCACTCGCTGGAATACCTGGAACCAAGGAGTGCGCAAGGTAGCGCCATCATCATAGGATTTTGGAAGATTGTACCGAAGAAGCGTAGCGTTGAGATTCTCCCCGAGCTTGTTGGTAGTCACCTTGATAGCACCCATTGCCATGATGCGATCCTCAATGGCCTTCTGGAGCGTATTCCGTTTTCCTTCTTCCTTGATCATAGCCGACCATTCCCGCTGTCTCCAGGTACTATCCTGAAGGATCCTTGCCTCATCAAATCGGCGGGGATCTTTCTGATATGCCTTAAGGACAAGCAAGGTGAAAAACAAAGTGTTTTCACTGGCAAACAGGGGACTCATCCAGTCTCCTATACTCTGGGGGAATTGCAGGTAATAGTGGGCAGACTCTTCAACAGCCGCCAGAAAATGGTTGCCCTTATTATTCAGCAGGGCATCTTTGATATAGGAATGGCCATTCTGGACCAAAGAAACTTTTTTCCCTTGGTGAATCTGACTCAGCAACAAGGCAGGCGAAGCCTTGATATCGAAAAGGAACATAGGGTTAAAGGATTCCTCGGGTTTTTCAAAATAGCCATGGAACATCTCTGTCAATTCATCCGTGATCAAACCCATGACAAAACAGGGGGAAAGTTGACGCCCGCGATATAAAAGGTCCATGCGGTCCCCGTCCCCGTCATAGACGAAGCACATATCGGTAGGATGGTCCAATAGGTACTGCCTGACCTCAGCGGTACTTCCTTCGCTACCCGGGTTCGGATCACCACAGGGGAATGCCCCATCGGGGACAAGATGCAGATACGTGCCATCGACACCGCAATGGTTCAGTGCCCTGCTGATAGCCTCGCCGTTGCTTCCATGGAGGAAGTCACAGACTACAGGCAACCCTTTCAGGCTTTTTGCCGGGACCCGGGCCAATTTCATCGAGTAGTCGATGAAAGCATCGAGGGTGTTGAGAGGAACAATGGTTCCTCCCTTGCGGGTATTGCACAGCAATTCTTCATCATAATATTTCTGGACAGTCTGCAAGCCTCCCTTGGGGCCGCAGTTTTTGGCAATGCTCTGAACTTCCGGAGCCACCAGCTTCATGCCAAGATAGGAACCTGGATTATGACTGGCGGTAATCATGAGCCCACCGCTTTTTGGACGCTGCATGCAGTTATAATAGAACTGACAGCTTCCAATGGCATTCAACTGTACATAGACAGTCATTCCTGAGGCTTGAAAGACCTCGAGGGCCTTCTGCATGATAGCTTCCGTTCCGACTCTGGTATCACGACCGACTACGATCGAATAGGTCTTTACATCGTGTATCATGTAATATGCAATGGCATGGCAGAGGGCAAGGGTTGTCTCATCGTCGAAATTATCCCGTTTGCTCCGGATATCATAGGCCTTGAACAGGTTCCTTTTCATTTGTTTCCTTTGTACGGTGTTCCGTACTGTTTTACATTTCGCAGTAACAGAAAAAAGGACAAGCACCCCAAAACGGAGTAAGCCTATCCCCTTCTCTGTCTCCCTACTGTCTTCTTATCTTACGCTTTGGCCAATTTTCCTTGTCCAAGATTCAATGTGGTCTTTTTGTCAAAAAGATTGAAATTTCCTTTTGAAAATGAAATCCCGACCTTTTTCTGCACATCAAAATCCAAATCGCCAAAGATGACTGAATGCAGGTAACTCTCTCCCAGACTTAGCTGGACTATTGTTTCCATCCCTGAGGGAAGAGAGGACAGGATTATGCCCTCTGCCATCGCATCGGAATCGGTAATTTCCACATGTTCAGGTCGAATGCCCAATACTATTTCCTGTCCTACTTCCAATTGTACCGTATCGGAAGGAATGAAGGCAAGCTTGACGTCCCCTGGGAGGAGAAGGATAACCGGCTTGTCGTCTATCACCTTCCCACTGATAAGGTTTATGGGGGGAGAACCGACGAAATCAGCGGTAAAGGTATTGGCTGGACGACGGTAGACCTCAAGAGGGGGGTCATACTGCTGCATATAACCGTTTTTCATAAGGCACACCCTATTCGACAAGGTCATAGCTTCAAGCTGGTCATGGGTAACATATACGAACGTGGAATCGGTTTCCCTATGCAGGCGTTTCAGCTCGGTGCGCATCTCCATCCTGAGTTTGGCGTCAAGGTTGGACAAGGGCTCATCCATGAACAGGACTTTCGGACCGGTAGCCAAAGTACGTGCGATGGCAACCCGCTGTTGCTGTCCGCCTGACAACTCAGAAGGGTATCGTTCCCTGAACTCCCCTATCTTGAGCATATCCAGCAGTTCTGTCACTCTCTGCTGCACTTTTTCCTTTGGCCATTTTAGATTTTCGAGTCCAAAGGCAATGTTCTTATATACTGTCATATGTGGCCAGAGTGCATAGTTCTGGAACAGGAATCCTACATCACGTTTATCTGGTGAAATATCTATCCCATCCTCAGAGGAAAACACGACACGGTCATTGATCGTAATAATACCCTCTGTGGGGGTTTCAAGCCCGGCAATCATCCTGAGGGTGGTGGTTTTTCCACATCCTGAGGGACCTAGGAGGGTTACGAAAGAACGATCATCGATTGTGAGGTTCAGATCATCTACGGCTACAAATTTTCCAAAACGTTTGGTAACGTGTTTCAATTCAATCTTTGGCATGAGAGACTCCTTTAATTGCTTCCGATTCCCTTGTCGATGGAGGCCCCGGTAAATTTATTGACCAAAAGGTTAAAGCCCACGACAATGATTACGATCATGAGATTGATGGCATTGGCGTACTGGTTCCAACCTTTTTCGTTGTACTGGAACAACAATGTCGTAAGAATTCTCGTTGAAGGGGAAACCAAAAGAATAAACAAGGACAATTCCCTCATACAAGAGATAAAAGGCAAAAGATATCCGCTTATAAACGTAGTTTTCTGGATTGGGAATATGATATGGGTCATACGCTTGAACCAACCGATGCCCATAATGGTTCCTGCTTCCTCAATCTCACCCGAGAGTTGAAGCATCGCATTGATACCGCTTCGTGAAGCAAAGGGAAGATATTTTATGGAACCTACGATGACCAGAAGCCCGAAGGACCCATACATCGCAGGAATGAAACCTCTTCGCACTGCAAACATGGAGAGATAGATGGCTCCAAAGGCCATGGAAGGCATGAGATAGGGGAAGAACGTCAGGTTGTTCACCCAGGTCGCAAGCAACGAACCGCGTTTCTTTGCTATGGAATATCCGGCGAGCATCCCCACCGTCCCAGCAATCAGGGAAACAATGACCGATAGCTTGAGACTGTTTTTCAGTCCAAGCCAGATTGACGGGTTGCGCAGAATACCAGGTTCACTGTTTGCAATGTCTGCCCTACCGGCACCAACCCAGAACTCAGTGGTAAAGTTCGAGAATGAATAGTCTCCGGGTGCCATAATGAAGGATTCAATGGCAAACGAGAAAAGGGGAAGAATTGCAACCATCAGAAGGATGGCTACCAGAACTATGGTCAACGGAGTCCTTGCCTTCCTGAGATTAAACAGGGAAATGTTCGAGCTCTTTCCCGTGATGGTCGTATAGGCTTTTCGTTTTCCCGTTATCCATTGGTTGAGCATAAGGATACCTACACCAATGACAATCATGATCAATGCCATGATATAGCCATAGCCTGGGTTTATTCCATTGAGGGTCCTGTACATCTGAGTGGTAAGGACCTGGTACCTAACGGGGCTTCCGAGAAAGGCTGGGACAGCAAAGGCGCTCATGGTACTGGAGAAAACCAGAAGGAACGTAGACAACAAAGCGGGTTTCACAATGGGAAGGGTAATTTTTCGTGTTATCTGCCACCGGTTTGCATGGAGCAACATGGCTGCTTCCTCGAGATTGGCGTCCATATTTCGTAAAATGCCACCGATAAGGATATAGGCAAAGGGTGCATAGTGGATTCCCTGGACAATTACAATCGGGAAAAGGCCATAGGCGAACCAGTTTGCGGTTTCGATACCGGTTAGGACGGTGAACAAGCCTGGCACTCCCCCTACCCTGGAATTTCGGAAGAAGTTCAACCATGCCATGGCAAGGGTCCAGGCTGGCATGATATAAGGAAATACAAAGACAGTTGAAATGAATCCTTTGCAACGAAGGTTTGTCCTTGTCACTGCCCAGGCAAAAAAGCCCCCCACCAAAATGGCTATCAAGCAGGACAACGAGGCTACGACCATCGTATTGAGAAAAGGTTCATAGAAAATTTTCTGGCTTGTAATACCACTGACAAACATTTTTTTCCAGTGATACAGGGTAAAGGTACCTGTGGTTTGTTTTACGATACGGGCTTCAGAGGAATGTACCGTAACAGTATCGGTCACAATGGTAACCAACGGGACAAGCGTAAGGTAACCCAAGACCACAAACAATATCAAAAGAATGATATTATGGGGCTTTTTCAGATAGGATTTGAGGTTATTCAACCTGCTTTTGGTACTCATGGGATGATTCCTTGATAATAGCCTGCAGGGATTACCTGCAGGCCATATTCAATCGATTAAGACTAGTAAAGGTACTGGTTGAGGAATTCCTCGACTTCTGCACGATGTTCAAAGCAATAAGCCCCGTCTTCACCGACAAGCAAGGGTTGCCAAGTCGCAAAAGGATAATCGATATCTTCCTGGATCGGATTGTTCGGGTTTGCGCTATAGGTACCGCAGTCGGAACCCCAAGGTGAGAAGCCTTCGGCAGAGAACAAGTACTCGATAAACAGCTTTGCTGCATTCGGATGCTCTGCAGAGGCACACATCAAGGTGTACAGGCTATAGTAGAAACCGCTGAACGGTTCCATGGTCATGCTTGCTTTCAACGCAAGGTTCTTGCTTGTAGCATAGCGGGCCTTGGAATAGACGAAAAGGCCGACCGGAGGATTGATTTTCTTTGCATTCTGTCCCTTGATACCCACATTCTCTGCAATGGTTGTATCGCTGGTTCCGACGATTAAGTCGTTTTCGAAAATTGCCTTGATCCATTCATACCCTGCATTGGGGGTAGACAGGACAATATCCTTTCCATAATACGACTTATATGCCTTTGCAATCTTTGCAGCCCATTCATCGGATGTGCACATGGTAAGGAAGTTTGCGTTTACCCCTTCCTGGAACGGGTTCTTGAAGTTAAGGGTGCTCGCAAAAGCAGGGTCTGCAAACTGCCAGATATTGGTATAGGGAACAGAGGTGAGGCCTTCGTCATTGTAAATGAATACTTTGTTTATGGCAAAAGCCTGCAGGGGATTCTGCATCGAGACCGGGATAACATCTTTGAGCGTCGGGGGTACGTAGTTATAGAGATATCCTGGTGCCAGGAGTTCTCCGACCAACCTTCCTGCATCCTGTGCAAGGACAAAGTCAGCCCCACTTACCTTGGCTTCGGCTTCTTTGGCAACTTTTTCGATCAACTCGAAGTCCTTGAGATTCGAGCTAACTACCTCGATACCGTAGAGTTTCGTAAAACCTTCGGCAGCCTTGGCAATTCTACTACTGGTAGCATAGACAACGACCTTTCCCTCGGCCTGGGCCCGGGATACCAGCTCTTCATGGGTAATCTCAGGTTCAACAACCGGGGCAGCAACGGCAGCCGGTGTAACTTCCTTGGCTCCGGTGGCTAGAACTGCTGTGATAGCAAATAAGGAAACCATAAAATACGCAAGCAATCTTTTCATATGCAAAACTCCTTTTATTCGTTCTTCTCACCAAGCACACAGTATACCATTCATATTTAAGGTTTCGCTATTTATTCTTACCAATGGATTTGAGCTTGGCTGTAACATTTTTTGCATATCTTCCCTTTTTGGGAAAACAGCTGTATCGGGAAATACTAAAAAAGGAACTGTCTCCAGCATGATTTATATCATACGTTTGAAACAGCCCCTGTTTAGTAGTGGAAGATCAAATGCTATCAGATAATGACATGCATTTTTTCCTTTATATCTTGAAGGTTCGCATTACCGACAGCGTTCGCTTTCGCAGTCCCACTGATAATAAGGTCCCGTACTTCATTACGGTGTTCCTCATAATAATGGCGTTTCTCCCGAATCGGATCGAGCAGGGCATTAAGCGCCCCGTTAAGTAGCTTTTTACAGGCGACACACCCAATGGCTGCATTTTTACACATTTCCCCGATGTTGGAGACTTCTCCCTGGTTGAACACACAATGGTACTTGTAAACATTACAGATTTCGGGATGTCCCGGAATCTTTACGGTAATCCTTGCAGGATCGGTCACGGCATTGCGCACCCTCTCCCAGACGGCTTGTGGGGAATCTGAAAGATAAATGGCATTTCCCATGCTCTTGCCCATCTTTGCATTCCCGTCAAGTCCACTCAAACGGCCCACTTTGCTAAGCTTAACCTGTGGTTCTACAATCGAGGTACCATACAGCTCGTTGAATTTCCGAACAATCTTCCTTGCAAGTTCGATATGGGGAACCTGGTCTTCTCCCACCGGTACCAAATCGGCATTGCAGAAGGTAATATCAGCTGTCTGACTGACAGGATATCCCAAAAACCCGTAGGTCAGATCTGCATATCCATAGTTTTTAGCTTCAGTTTTTATAGTCGGGTTATGCCTGAGCTGGTTGACTGTCACAAGCATTGAGTAAAAAATAGTCAACTCAGCAATGGAACTCACTTGGGACTGCTGGACTATCGTAACCTTCTCAGGGTCGAGACCAACAGAAAGGTTGTCCATGGCAACATCATAGATACTGCTGTTTATAAGGGAAGGCTCTGCGAAATGGGTCGTCAAGGCCTGCACATCGGCAAGGAGAATAAATTCATCATATTCATCCTGAAGTTCGACGCGGCTTTGCAGGGAACCAACATAATGCCCGAGATGTAACTTCCCGGTAGTTCTGTCACCGGTCAGAATCCTTTTCTTGGTATCCATTATGCTACTCCTTCTTTGTGTTGCCATTGCTTTTCTGGCTATCGGTGCAATAATACCCTGCCCCACGGAAAATTACCGGTGAAGCACTATAGATACGCTTCATCGTATGTTCACAGTTACAGGAAGGGCATACAACCGGAGCCTCATGCTCCATGACATTCTGGTGCAATTCTATATGAGAATGGCACATTTCACATTCATATTCGTATATAGGCATTTTACCATCTCCTTCACATGACCAAACCGGTAATATTTTGTTCCAACATACCCATTTGCTCTTCGGTCAGCGACATACCCTTGATAGTGAGAAGATCACCCTCTATCAAAAACATCTTCATGAGGTCTGCAATCTTATAGGGAACCTTTTCTTTTTTCAATCTTGCCAGATACCCCGTTCTTACCATCTGAGACAAGGTCTGGGCAAGTTTAGGGTTGTCCATGGTGATATAGGCATCAAGCGTATGCATATCCCCATTCTGGTTAATCAATAGCAGTATCTTTTTCATTTGCTTGACAGCTGCATCGTTCAACCCAAGGCCAAGATCAAAAAAAGTTTCAGGTTCATCCGCATACACTGCAATCGCAACACTTGCCATCCGAAAAGCTGTTTCATCGTCGATGAACGCAATCTTCTGCCCAATGCTCTCATAGGCATCTGCATAGGAACCATTGGTAAATAGCAATACGTCGTTTTTTGCAGCAGAGAGGCTGAGGTTCCCATTCTTTTGCGTAAACCAGGAAAGGCCATCGGTATTCTCCTGCATCGATAATGAAGAAGAATACATCATGCCTGTATTTATCAGAAAGCGAGGGTAATCCCCTTGGACCACCCCATAGGCTTGAAGGTCATTGCCTTGGATTGGAAACTCATCACCAGAGGGAGTGAGCGAGAGGGAAACCCTGTTCGCTCGCCTGGAAAACTCATCCATACCGGTGAAAGCCGATGCAACCAGGGCTTTCTCAGCCTTTGCATCGATGGTCACCACGATGGAATTGGGTTTTGCCATTCCCTGAAAATAATAGTACGGCTTCGCTTTCTTGCCCAATGTAGCGCAGGAAGAGAGAAGCAATACTGTCATGCTGGCAATAAAAACAATCCTAACTCTTTTCATCTCAAGCCTTTTTTACCGAAAGCTGAACAGAATGCTCTCCACAATCGATTCCTTCACCGCTGAGTTCTGCCTTGGAAATGGAATTTGCCAGAGTCTCGTTGGCAATGGTGGAACCATAGTTTGCAAAAACCTTCTCTATTACAGCATCGCCGTTATAGACAAGTTCAATCCTGTCTGATACATCGAAGCCACTTTCCTTACGGAGATTCTGCACGCTTCTCACGATGTCCCGGGCAATTCCTTCCTCAAGCAGTTCTTCGGTAACCTTCGTATCGAAACCTACGGTCAAAGATCCATCGTTAAGAACCTTTACCCCTTCCATTTCGGTACGTTGTACGATTATCTGCTCAGAAGTGATTTCTATTGTCCCCGCACTGTAGGTCACCTGCAGGCTCTTTCCATCCAGAAGCAGACCGATTGTCGGGCCATCAAGCTCAGCAATCTGCGAGGCCACTTCCTTCATGTGCTTGCCCAAAGAGGAACCGAGCACCTTGAAGTTTGCCTTTGCGTTGTAACTGACCAATCCGGTTTCGTCCGATTGCAGATGGACTTTCTTTACATTCAATTCTTCTGCAATGATATCTTCCATGGAGGAGAGGACTTCCCTCTCATCATTCTCACGGTCAACAAGATACAGGGTCTGCAACGGCTGACGAATTTTCAAATTATTGGTCGCACGTACGGCACGTCCCATTGCAATGGCTTTCTGGGTAAGCGCCATTTGTTTTTCCAACGCAAAGTCACGTTGTCCGCCCTCATAGGTCGGGAACGAGCACAAATGAATACTCTCTTCCATTCCCTCTGACTTGAGATTCTGGTAAATCTCTTCAGTAGTGAAAGGAATCAGGGGAGCAGCAACCTTGATAAAGGTCATCAGGACCCTATACAACGTGTCATAAGCTTCTTTCTTATCCCCATCATTCTCACTGCGCCAGAACCTGCGGCGGCTACGGCGGATATACCAGTTGTTAAGGTCATCAAGGAAAGGCACGAACAGCGAGCTTGCCCTTTGGATATCATAGGCGTCGAAAGCCTCGGTCACTTCCAGGACAAACCTTTCGCAGCTGCTGATAATCCACTTATCCATAGGATTCGATAGTTTCTCATATGCTGTCTCACTTGGCTCATACCCGTCGATATTCGCATAGGTCACGAAGAACGAATAGGCATTCCACAAGGGGATGATCAAGGTTTTGAGAACGTCTTTGACACTCTCTTCACTGAATTTCAAATCCTCGGCACGGACTACAGCACTGTTCATGAGGGCAAAACGTAGGCTATCGGCACCATATTGGTTGACGATTTCCATGGGGTCAGTGTAGTTTTTTGCACTCTTGCTCATCTTCTTACCCTCGGCTGTCAACACAATGCCGTTGGTAACACAATGGGTAAAAGCGGGCTTCTCCCATAGGCCTGCAGCGATTACGGTCAGGGTATAGAACCAACCACGGGTCTGGTCCAACCCTTCGCAAATAAAGTCAGCCGGGAAGTGTTCTTCAAAGAACTCTTTGTTTTCAAACGGGTAGTGAAGCTGGGCATACGGCATTGAACCTGACTCAAACCAACAGTCTAGGACATCGCTGATTCGTCTCATGGTGCCTTTTCCGTCCGGACTTGGCCAAGTAAGTTCATCAACGAAATGCTTGTGCAGGTCTGGTACAGAAACGCCACACTTTGCCTCAAGGTCGGCTCTGCTTCCGATTACCTCAATATAGTCACTGCCATCACATTTCCAGATTGGGATTGGGTTGCCCCAGAAACGGTTGCGGCTGATCGCCCATTCATGGGCATTCTCGAGCCACTTTCCGAAACGCCCCTCTTTAAGGTGTTCGGGCATCCAGGTGATCTGTTCATTGGCAGCAAGCATTGCTCCCTTGATCTTCTGTACATCTACAAACCAGCAGCTCATTGCCCTATAGATCAGCGGCTTATGGGTGCGGTAGCAGAAGGGATAGGAGTGCAGATAGTTTTCCCGTTTAACCAAAAGCCCATGCTCCTTGAGCCAGGCAATGATATCCTTGTCGGTATCCTTTACGAAGCGGCCCTGGAAATCAGGCACTTCGGAGGTGAAACGGCATTCGTCGTCGATTGGGCATACGACAGGAATCCCTGTCCCCTTAAGGACCTGGTAGTCATCTACACCGAATCCACTGGCGGTATGGACAATGCCACATCCGTCCTCAGTCGTTACATAGTCACCGGTTACGCAGACAAAGGCACCCTCTTTCGCAAGATTCTCAAAATAGGGGAATAGGGGCTTATAGCGCATTCCTTTATAGAAGGAACCCTTCTGTTCCTCGACAATCTCAAATAAAGTCTCGTCCTTGTAATAATGGGAAAGACGGGCCTTTCCAAGGATGTAGTAACAATTGTCACTTTTATCCAACACCTTGACATAGTCGATATCAGGACCAAATGCAAGTGCAAGGTTTGAAGGAAGCGTCCAGGGCGTGGTCGTCCAGGCCAGGAAAAAGGTATCTTTCATTCCCTCGACTGCAAACCTGACCGTTACTGCCTGGTCTACGACGTCCTGATACCCACCGAGGTTGACTTCAAAATTGGAAAGGGGGCAACCGAGAGCGGGGCTATAGGGCAAAATGTTATATCCCTGGTAGATAAGTCCTTTTTCAAAGAGGGTCTTGAACACCCACCAGATCGATTCCATGTAGTCGGTATCCATGGTGCGGTAGCCGTGGTCGAAGTCGACCCAACGCCCCATCCTGTTGATGGTATTCTTCCATTCACCTGTATACCTGAGAACAATCGAGCGGCACTGTTCATTGAAATTTGCAATGCCATATTCTTCGATGGCCGAAGGGCCGCTGATTCCTAACGTTCTTTCCATTTCATATTCTACGGGAAGTCCGTGGCAATCCCACCCGAAACGGCGGTTTACCCTCTTGCCTTTCATGGTCTGGTAGCGGGGAATTGCATCCTTGATTGTTCCTGGAACCAGATGACCGAAGTGAGGGAGCCCTGTTGCAAACGGAGGTCCATCATAAAAGACATACTCATTATCAGCAGGTCTTGATTCAATTGATTTAGCAAAAATATTTCCTTCCTGCCAGAAAGACAAAACATTCTCTTCCATCGCAGGAAAATCAACCTTGGTGGTTACTGGACGAAACATACGCACTCCTTGGATTGGAAGCCTTCGCCGACTTCCGCATTGCTGTTATTCTATTCATAAAAGCGTTAAATGGCAACCTTTACCATCTTTTTTTCCGTTGACCTTTCTTCTTTAGCGCGATAGTGTGGCAGTATGCAGAAATTCCCGGTTTCCAGTTCAATCAAACGTTTTGCCTCCCGTTTCAAGGACGCAGGTTTCTCGCTGTATATCGTTGGCGGGGCTATCCGCGACTACCTCCTTGGAATTGAAAATGACGACTTCGATTTCACTACCGATGCCGAGCCTACCGAGGTAATTTCACTTTTTCACCATGTCATCCCCACAGGGATTGCCCATGGGACGGTAACAGTCATATTCGAGAAGCAGAAGTTTGAAGTGACTACCTTCCGTAGCGATGGATCCTATGTCGATGGTCGTCATCCTGAGTCAGTTACCTTCATCAGAAACCTTGAGGAAGATTTAAAACGGCGGGATTTTACCATCAATGCCTTTGCCGCCGACTGCAGCACAGGTGAAATCATCGACTTGCATGATGGGAGAAAAGACCTGAAAAACCAATGTATCAGGGCTATCGGGGATCCACAGCTTCGTTTCAAGGAAGATGCCTTGAGAATTTTCAGGGGTTGCCGGCTTGCTTCAAAACTCAATTTCTCCATTGAAAAAGAGACGCTTGAGGCTATGAGGGATCTCAAAGACAATTTGCTGCTGGTAAGTATGGAACGAATCAGAGACGAACTTTTCAAGATGGTCGAATCAAACCAGCCGATAATCGGCCTTACGTATTTGAAGCAGACAAGCATCCTTACCCTTCTCTTCCCTGCCCTTGCAAAAGGAGAGGGGATAGAACAGGGAGGTATGCACCACCAGGATATCCTGTCCCATAACTTCTCATCTTGCCAGGCGGCTGCTGACATGCATTTCCCCTTGGAAGTACGGCTAGCCGCTTTGTTCCATGACATAGGCAAGAGTACGACAATTGCCAATAAAAACGGGGTCAACACTTTCTACCAGCATGAAATCGTAGGCCAGAAAGAAACAAAAAAGATTATGTCCCACCTGAAAGCCAGTAATGAGCAAATCAATACGGTTTCCCTGCTCGTACGTGAGCATATGTTCAGCTATAAAGAAGATTGGACAGACAGTGCAGTGAGGCGTTTTATCAACCGCGTAGGACTCGCCTACATTCCGTTGCTCTTTCAGCTCAGGCTTGCCGATCAGAAAGCAATCCATGATTCCATAGATATTACCATGGTATCTGAACTCGATGGCAGGATCCAGAAAATCCTTTCTGCGCATGATGCACTTTCAATCAGGGATTTGGCTATTAACGGAAACGACCTGATGCAAGCGGGAATCCCCAAGGGTCCCCGCATAGGCCAGCTGTTGAATCTGCTTCTGGAAACCGTATTGGATGACCCGAAGCAGAATAAAAAGGAACAGCTCCTTGCAATAGCGGAAAGCTATCAGTCGGAGCTGGGGACTACCACACTATCATAGGCAAGCTTTGCAGCATTCTGCTCTGCTTCCTTTTTGTTTCTCCCTTTCGCAGGGCCAAAGGATAGGTCATTGACCTTTACCTCTACAAAAAAAGTAAAATCATGCTCAGGGCCTGTCTTCTTTACCAATGTATAGGTAGGGCATTTTCTCCAGCGCTTCTGCATATATTCCTGCAGACTCGTTTTGTAATCCCTATGATAGTCATATTTGAGCACAGCCTGTATCTGAGGCTCCAAGTATTTCATTACAAAATCCTTGGCTGTCTCAAAACCACTGTCAAGGTAACAGGCCGCAAACAGTGCTTCCAGGCAATCTGCAAGCAATGCTTTCTTTTCCCTGCCGCCACTGTACTCCTCACCCTTACCGATCAGAAGATACTGGTCAATATTCAGCCTTCTTGCAACCATTGCCAGGCTGTCTTCGCTGACAACCACGCTTTTGATTTTTGAGAAATCCCCTTCATGTTTTGCCGGAAGATTTCTGAAAAGCCAATCAGCTACAATAACACCCAGGACACTGTCACCCAAGAACTCAAGTCGTTCATTGTTATCGACAACCTCTGAGGTTTCGTTGGCAAAGGAACGGTGGGTGAATGCAAGGTTGAGAAGTTGCAAATCCTTGCACACGATACCACTGTTTTCAATAAATACAAGAAGCTCCCGTTCTCTTGTTTCAGAGATTCCGGGAGCTTTCCCAAAAGCTTGGTCATCCATAGAAGACAAGCCTTAGAGCTGGGTTGCGAGAAAGTCTACAGCGTCTTTGACGGTTTCGAATTCATTTGCTTTCTCGTCAGGAATGGAAACGCCCAATTCCTCTTCGATTGCATAAACCAATTCATATGTATCAAGACTATCTGCTCCCAGATCCTTTCGGAATGAAGCATCAATAGAAATCTTCGATGGATCAATCTCAAGCTTTTCTGCAATGAGAGCCTTAACTTTCTCGTAAACTTCCTTACTATCCATTTCTTTCTCCTGAACTGCTCTTATTTGTCTTGTAAATCAATAACCTGGACACCACGATAGAAGCCACATTTAGGGCATACGCGATGAGGCAGGACCATATTACCACAGGTACTACAACGGGAAAGAGTAGGAGCTACCAGACGCATGTTAGCGGCTTTACGAGAAGCCGCACTGGCCTTGGAAGTCTTATATTTGGGTGTTGCCATTTGAATTTCCTCTTACACTACGCAAAATTTTGACACTTAAGCAAGAATAACGGAAAACCCTTATTGCGTCAACAACTTGACACGATTTCCCATCATTTGTACAACCAGAGGAGGAACCATCGGGGAAATATCGGCCCCATAGGCCGCCATTTCCTTTATTGCACTCGATCTAAGTTGGAAATATTTCGGACTGGTCGGCATAAACAATACCTCCAGACTCTCATTAAGCTGCTTGTTGGTCATAGCCAACTCAAACTCATAACCAAAGTCAACCAGGGCCCTTACTCCCCGTATCATTACACCAATACCATTCTCTCTGGCAAACTCCACCACAAGGCCCCTGTAACTTACTACCTCGATGTTTTTGTGTCCCGAGAGAATCTGCTCAAGCATATGCTTTCGTTCTTCCGCGGTAAAGATACAGTTCTTCTGCACGTTGTCAGCCACGACAACAAAGAGTTTATTGTAAAGAATGGCGCTGCGTTCAATGATATCTATATGCCCATTCGTCGGAGGGTCAAAAGAACCAGGGAGCATGGCAACATTATAGGATGGCTTCATTTCTTGGCTGCCTCTACATATTTTTTCATTGCATCAAACGTTTCCTGGTTTTCCCAGACAATCCGTTTTACAAATGTAAAACCACCACCCTCTTTTGGTTCAACCACGGCAAAGGTACCCCTTCCGATATAACTCACCTTCTGGTTTTCTGCCAAAGTCTCTGATTCTGCAATTTTTTTCAAGACACAATCAAAATGACTATGACCACCACTCTCAGAGGTAAAAGCCTCCGCAATATTTTCGATAGTCTTATTGCAGATAGGACAGACTTCCAAGGGCTCTTGGACTTTCTTTACAGGTAGCTGAGGCAAGTTACTATGAAAAACACGCTTTGTCTGATCAGGAAGCAAAGAATTCTTTACAGGTGAAGCAGCGACAGTACTGGGGGCAGCCTGTGCAGGTCCCTTTGGACGGGAGCCTTTCTTTGTGTTCCTGCGTCCTCTGTCCCGCTTTCGGTTTCCCGAAGACTTCTGCGGTGGGTTTGATTCAAGTTTGCTATTTTCAGATACCATGTTGACCTCTATGGCTAAAAATACCCTGTTTTCCCAACTTACTCAAGATAGAAGAGAAATAAGGGCAAACAATAAAGGACGGCACCATATAGATGTCGTCCCTTTCTGGCTATTGGTGAAAGAACTAGGCGTTCTTTCTGTGGATAAGTTCCTTAACCTTTGCCTTTTTGCCAACCTTGTCACGTACATAGTAAAGCTTTGCACGTCTGACACGGCCCTTACGGACCACTTCGATCTTCTCGACACGAGGTGAATGCAATGGGAAAATTCTCTCAACGCCTACACCGTAAGAAATCTTTCTCACTGTGAATGTACGACGGATTCCGCCATTGTTCTTTGCGATTACAAGGCCTTCAAAAACCTGCACGCGTTCGTTTGCACCTTCGATAATCTTGAAAAACACCTTTACGGTGTCACCAATACAGAAGTTCTCTGCATTTTCCTTAATCTGTTCCGACTCAATAGCCTTAATTACGTCCATCGTCTACGGTCCCCTTCGCACTATGTTCTTTCAGTTCATTTAAAACTTTTCTGGAGTTCGCATCCAAAGATGTCGTCTCCAACAGGTCCGGCCGGTAAGACAAAGTCTTTTCCAACCGTTTCTGCAATCGCCATTGACCAATATTGGCATGATGTCCGCTCAATAATACATCAGGGACACGTTTTGAGCAATAGGTCTCTGGCCTTGTATATTGGGGATATTCAAGCAGCCCGTCACTGAAACTCTCTTCATCAAGCGATTCATTGCTGATAACCCCGCCAATCAGCCTATATACGGCATCGACAATTACCAGTGAAGCAACCTCACCGCTGCTGATTACATAGTCCCCAATACAAATCTCGTCATCAACATACAGGTCAATCACCCGTTGGTCAATACCTTCGTAATGACCACAGACAAAGACCAGTTCTTCTTCCTTGCTCAAATCCTCTGCATACTGCTGGGTAAACTTTCGGCCGGAAGGAGAAGGATATACTACCCTTTTCCCCTTTGCCCCGATAGAATCCAACGCTGCACAAAGTGGCTCACATTTGATCACCATTCCGGCACCTCCCCCAAAAGGGGCATCATCACAGGTATGATGACGATCAGATGCAAAGGATCGGAAATCGATTACGTCAAAACTGATGGTCCCGCTTTCAACAGCCCGTTTCATAATTGAATTGTTGAAAAAACCCTCCACGATACCGGGAAAAAGGGTCACGATATGAATCTTCACTCGAGAATCCAAGGAGTCTTCAACTCAATAGTCAGGGCCTTGGTATCTACAGTTCCGATATACTGTTCAAGATAGGGGACCATACAGGTCTTCCCCTCAGAAACAGAAACCTCGAGAAGTACTGCCTGGGCACCGTCAAAAGCATTCACTACTGTAGCCAAAACCTCACCGTCATGCACCAAAGAACATCCAATGAGGTCAGAAACATAGTGTTGGCCTTTTTTGAGCGGGGTAGCTTTCCCCCTCTCCACCATCAGCGAGCAACCTGCCAATGCCCTGGCATCTTCCGGAGTATCATACCCAGAAAATTTCATCAGGGCCTGGGAGCCTTGCATCCTGAATTTCTCAATTGTAACAATTCGCTCGGTTCCATCCTTACAACGAAGCACAACTTCCTTGAGTGTCCCAAGGTAGCGAAAATCATCATTATAAGAATAGATTTTTACCTCGCCGTGAATTCCAAAAGGACTTTGCACGATTGCGGTACAGAGCATTTGTTCCATAATCAATCCAAGATTTCGAGCACGGCACGCTTACCACTTTTAGTGGCAGAAGCACTCAGGATTGTCCTGATTGCCTTTGCTATGCGGCCTTGCTTGCCAATCACCTTTCCGACATCGTCACTGGCTACTTTCAGCTCAAGGATCGTGGATTTTTCGCCCTCGATCACATTGATGCTTACTTCGTCAGGGATGTCCACAAGGGACTTTACAATGTATTCAACAAGATCTTTTTCCACAACTATCTCCTGGGAACTTATTCCTGGACAGTTCTGGTAATGGTTACGCCATTGCTGTTGAGCAAGTGCTTTACCGTATCGCTGGGCTGAGCACCCTTTGCGAGCCAGTCCTTGATCTTCTCGACATTAAGAACCACCTGTTTGTCTTTCTCGGCAATCGGATGGTACTGGCCAACCTCTTCAATCGTACGACTGTTGGTTGCAGATCTGGAATCCATAACGACAATCCTGTAATCTGGTCTCTTCTTGGATCCAAACCGCTTCAATCTCATGCTTGTGCTCACGTCAATTCCTCCTACTCGAATTCAACTCTACATACCCATCTGTTTAAGCATTGCAGCCTGGTATTTTTTATTTTTTGCAAACTTCTTCATAGTAAGTCGCATTTTCTCAAATTTCTTAAGCATCCTGTTCACGTCGGAGACGTTGGTTCCGCTACCTGCGGCCACCCTTTTTCTCCGGGTCGGACCCATTATACGGTAATTTGTTCGTTCCGCATAGGTCATGGAGCATATGATTGCTTTTTCACGTTTAATTTCTTTCTTGTCGATATCATCTTCACTGATCTGGCCCTTTGCCCCGGGTATCATTTCAAGAATCTGGTCGACCGAACCCATTTTATCCATTCTGTTCAACTGGTCAAGATAATCTTGCAGGTCAAAGGTGTTTTTTGCCATCTTTTCCTGCATTTTCAATGCATCTTGCTCGTTTATTGTCTCCTGGGCCTTTTCAACCAAGGATACAACGTCACCCATGCCAAGGATTCTGCTGGCTATCCGCTGGGGATGGAACGGTTCGAGATCCTCCGTCTTTTCACCGGTACCGATGAACTTGATGGGTTTTCCTACAACCGAACGCAAAGATAGAGCGGCACCACCACGGGTATCGCTATCGAACTTGGAGAGTACGACACCGGTAATCCCAACTTTCTGCTCGAACTCCTGGGCAATAGTCACTGCATTCTGGCCGGTCATGGAGTCAGCGACAAACAGGGTTTCATCTGGCTTGAGAGCCTCACTTACCCGTTTAATCTCATCCATGAGGGTTTCATCGAGGTGCATTCGACCACTGGTATCGACAATGAGAACGTCACGCTGGTCTTTCTTTGCAAGGGCAAGTGCTGCCTTTGCAACTTTGACCGGGTTTTTCTCTCCGTCAATACTGAATACAGGAACTCCGATAGCGTCGCCGAGGACTTTCAGCTGCAAAATTGCAGCAGGGCGAACCAAGTCGGCAGCAACCAGCATGGGTCTCCTGCCTTCCTTTTTCAGCCTGGCGGCCAGTTTGGATGCGGTGGTAGTCTTACCCGACCCCTGCAAACCCATCATCAGAATGACAGAAGTGGTATCAGGGCCCTTGAGCAAAAGCTTCTGGTGTTCCTCATCCCCAAGCAAAGCAACCATACGATCGTAGACAATTTTGACAAACTGTTGGCCAGGGTCGACAGCTTTGAGGACTTTCTCCCCCATCGCTTCTTCCATGGTCCCGTTGACAAAACGGCGAACAACACGAAGGTTTACATCGGCATCAAGCAGGGCGACCTTGATTTCTTCAACGGCGTCCTGGATGTTTTTCTCTGTTATTTTGGACTTTCCGGCCAGCGTTCGCACAACTGTGGAGAATTTATCACTTATTGAATCAAACATTACCTTTCTCTATACACTTTCATTCAAGTTAAATCTTATACCGCAAGCAACGGCTACCTGTCAAGGAGTGCCTAAAACCGATCCTTCTGCGTTAAAAGAAACCTCTTGCGAGTCGTCATTATATATGACTGCCTCACCCTCTATGCGCCCTATACGATAGCTTACCATGGTCGAAACCCCGGCTTCCATCTGTGTTACACCCAGCAAAGTACTACTACCCATTACCGTATGCTTGTTATGCGTAATGATAATGAATTGGCTCTTCAATGCAAAGTCCTCGAGTACCGATAGAAAATACCCGATATTCCGGTCATCCAAGGCTGCATCGATTTCATCCAGGATGCAGAATGGCGATGGTTTCACCAGATACGTGGCAAACAAAAGGGCAACCGCTGTCATCGAACGTTCACCACCTGAAAGGAGGGAAAGATGGGTAAGTTTTTTCCCCGGGGGCTGAGCAAGGATATCAATGCCACTCTGCAGGACATTCTCTGTATCCACAAGTTTCAACTCGGCACGCCCCCCTCCAAACAACCGTCTGAACATTTCCTGGAAATTTTCGGATATTTTCTTATAGGTCGCCAGAAACAATTGTTCGCTTCTGGTCTTGATTTCCAATACGACTGCATCGAGGTCGCTCTTTGCCTTGGAGAGGTCATCCAACTGCTTGGTAAGGAAATCGTACTGTTCCTTCACCTCTGCAAACTCATCCTCTGCCATCTGGTTGATATATCCGAGCCCTTCAATTTTCCGTCTCACTTCATCAAGACGGGTTTTCAAAACCGGGATATCGTTAATCTCTTCGTCAAGTCTCGATTCATATTCCTTGAGACTTTTTCCGAAATTCTCAAAGAACGTGGTATAGATTCCCCCGATATTGGAGACAAGCTGCTCAATCTGTAACCCGAGTTTCACACTTTCTCCGCGTAAGGCTTGCAGTCTATCATAGGAAGAGGCTTTTTGTTCCTGTTTCGCCCTAATCTCTGAACCTTTTTCCTCAATAAGGGAGATGATATCTTTCAGGTCTTCATTGAGCATTGAAACTGTTGCCTTCATTTCCTTGAGTTCCGCCTCGGTGTCGCGGATATCCTCTTGGGTCTCATAGATCCGTTCCTGGGCATTCTCCGAGTTCTTGAGGGCATCACTATATTGGTACTGCTGCTCGGTAACCGAGAGCTGCAGCTTAGCCACCCATTCCTTCGCACTTTGTTTCTGGCCTGTAAGTTGATTGAGTGCAACTTTCTGGTCCGAGATTGCAAGCCGGTAGGATTCAAGGGAAGCCGAAAGCTTACGGTTTTCTTCCCGTAGGTAAGAAATCCGTTCCCTGTTTCTGGAAACCTGCAGCCGTTTGGCACCCATTTGTGTTTCCAACCGGTGCTTTTCCGAGATTATCCCTTGGGGCGCAACCAATTCGTCTATGAATGAGGCCTGGTGCATTTGGTAGGAGGCAAACAGTTCCTTCAACTCAGAAAAAGCTTTCTGAAGTCCCAATTGATATTTTTGTTGCTGGGAAAGCACCTCAAGGGCAGGAACTCCCATGGTTTTGAGCTTTTCCAGAAAGGCTGATTGTTCCAGCAGTGAGGCGTCAATATGTTTCAATTTGGATTCAAACAAAGCCAAGGCGGCTCGTTTTTCTTCCAGGTTATAGCCGGACTGTTTCAGTTTTTCCTCAAGTTCGATGACGATTACATCCGTCAAATCCTTAAGTTTTCCTGCCAATTCTTCAAGTTCGTCGTCAAGACTGACATCAAGCAGTTCTGTCTGGTCTATCTCTTGGTTCTGACTCTCGATCAAGGTTTGGGTTGAAAGCAGGCCCTTCTGGTTTTTCTCAATCTCTATCGAAAGCTGTGCAAAGGCATCGTCGATATCGGCCACAGCATTGAGTTTCTCATCAATTTCATCCTTGTCCCGCTGGATGCGTTCAAGAATGGACTCCGACCTGGCCCCGGCCTCATCCCTTTGCTTACAGAAATCCCTGAACCGCTGGGTCAACAGGTCCAATTTGTCATTCCTACCCTTCTGAGCCTCGTCAAGGCGCTGGAGCTCGGTCTGGATTGCAATTCGCCGAGTGCCCATTTCCCTCATCTTGGCCTGCATTTCTTCTATTTCCGTATCGCAGGAGGAAAGGGAACCGCTTTGCTCTTCCAAAGTCTTTTCTGTCAATTCTTTCTGTTCTTGCTTGCTCTCTCTCAACAAAATATAAGACTTGAGGGTGGAAAGCTGAATATCCACTTCAAGGGCAAACTGTTCTTTTTTTAGTTCGCGATAAGAAGAAGCTTTCGTAGCCTGGTTCTTCTTTGTTTCATAGCTTCTGCGGACTTCCTTGAGAATTGTCTCCACCTGCAGGATATTTTCGTCGGTTTTCTCCAGTTTCCTTTCAGCGTCGATGCTTTGCTGCTTGAACCGTGATATGCCAGCCGCTTCCTCAAAAATATATCTGCGGTCCTCTGGGCGTGAGGAAAGGATCTGGTCGATTTTTCCTTGTTCAAGGATGGAATAGGCGCTTTTTCCCACTCCTGTATCGAAAAACAGTTCCCGGATGTTCTTCAGGAGGACTCTGTTTCTGTTTATATAATATTCACTTTCTCCGGAACGGAAGATTCGTCGTTTGATTTCTATTTCGGCATCGGGAAGGGGAAGCGCGCCTGCTTCATTGCTTATGGTCAAGGAGACCTCAGCAACTTGCAGCGGTTTGCGGGTATCGGTGCCATTGAAAATGACATCTTCCATCTTTCCAGCCCGAAGGGTCTTAGTAGATTGTTCACCCAATACCCATTTGATGGCATCGACAATATTGCTTTTTCCACAACCATTGGGACCCAGCAAACTGGTTATCCCATCGGAAAACTCCAGGTTTGCTTTGTCTGCAAAGGATTTGAATCCATAAATTTCCAGGCTTTTGAGAAACAAGGTGACCTCTTATGTAGCTTGACGCAAGATAGCGCTGATTATAGCATAGGATTGACCTTGATAAAAGGGAGGAAAAACGATTGGGTGATGGGCAATTGTTCGATTTTGCTGAACCACAGGTCATCTGTGGGATAGATGAAGCTGGAAGAGGCCCTCTGGCCGGACCTGTATGCGCAGCTGCGGTTATCCTCGGTGATGACTTTCCTGTCGAGATTCTCAACGATTCAAAAGTACTTTCCGAACAACAGAGGATGAAAGCCGAGGTTGTAATCAGGGAAAAGGCACTTGCCTATGCAATTTCCTGGGCAACGGCCAAGGAAATCGACCATATCAATATCCTGCAGGCTTCCCTTCTTGCGATGAAACGCGCCTATGACAAAATAAAGAAAGACCATCCAATCGACCTTGCAAAGGTGGACGGGAACCAACGACCCGACCTTGACTGTGCCACGATTGCCATCGTCAAGGGTGATGCCACGGTCCCTGCCATTATGGCAGCTTCAATCCTGGCCAAGAACGCCAGAGACAGGTATATGGTCTGTGCAGATAAAAAATGGCCACTATATGGTTTTTCAAAGCACAAGGGCTACCCCACCGAAGAACATCGCGAGGCCTGCCTGCTGTACGGGCTTTCGCCTATCCATCGCAAAACATTCCGTATCAAGGCCGGGGCAAAGAAAAAGCAGCCTGACGGCTGCTTGCTATTTTAGACTTCTACTGTCCCTTTTTCGTTTTGCTTGATGAAATCCAGCGATTTCTGGAGTTCCTTGACAAATTCTCCAAGGTCTTCCTGGTAGACAATGATTGACTGCCTGATAAAGCGTTCGCTATCTGGAGTGCCTTTGCTCTCTACCATATTGAGGAACATGTCCCCATAGATGTTTTCCTTTACATTAAAGAAATAGGTCCTGTCATTCTTGACAAGCCTCGATGAATACACTTCTCCACGCTGTCCCACGTTTCTATCCTCGCTTTGCAAAACGTTCAATTCTCTACGCTCTACTGATGGCTTACTTGTAACAGGAAGATGCATATATGTCAACAATAGGGCTTGACCAACTTTGGATTTTGCTTTATAAACATCAACGTTAGCGCGCGCCTTTCGTATAATGGTATTACCTCAGCCTTCCAAGCTGAAGAAACGGGTTCGACTCCCGCAAGGCGCTCAATGTCCAAAACCTTACCTATTATGGAATAGAAAGCCCACACTTCAGCGTGTGGGTTTTTCTTTGCCCTGATCAGTCTGGACATGCATCAGATTCTGCATTAAAAGCCTCAACGAACAAAGAATTCTTTGGGATTGTGAATGCCAAGGAAGTTTTTCATTGAGTAGAATTATCAGACCGCGCACATTGGGATTTATATCATAGGTAAGGACGTCTGTTGGCTTCAATGATCATCAAGTCTGTTAGGGTTCAGTCCGATCTCCTGATAGAGTTGGTCCGTAGTACTCAATCTAATCTAGTGGATTAACTTAATCCTTTTTGCTTCTTATATTATTGAACTTTTTTCTTTATGTAGGCTTGTACAATTTTTTTTATCAAATCTTGACTCTCCTTACTATAAATCTCTTCTCTGAATTTTTCATATATATCTTTAAAGTTTTCCCATTCATATATCTTAGTTTCTAAGAATTTATCGAGATTTACTGTAATTCTTGAATTCTGATGGTAGTATTCTCTTAGATTTTTCTCCGTTATTTTTATTAGATAGCCAATTATTGCTTTTTTAAACTTTGAATTTATCCAGCTATATTTTATCCATTTCCAATCATCATAAGAATATGATTCCTGGTATTCTGGCTGAAATTTACAGATTGGATTTGCATTTCCTTGTTCCATGAAATTTATTCTATTAAAAGGAGTCCAATATGTTTGCTCTTCATAATCTCCAGCTAACAATACTGAGAATTCAATACCCCTACTTTTCATATGCTTATTTATTCCTCCACATACATATGGCAGGATGTCCATAGTAAGGTACCCTTTTTCTGTAGAGTAGAAAGAACTTGTAAGATAATCATAATTTGTATTTTTTTTAAAATAAGGTATTAGCTCGAGATATTTGCCATCCCTCAACTTAGCAATTTCTAAATCTATTTCTTTTTTCTTTTCAGTTCCATCATTTAGACCATAGTACAGACAATAGTCATGTACTATTTCTTCATATATATATACTTTATCAATATTTTCAAATATCTCCGGTATTTTATCTGTAAGAATTTTGTAGCCTTCACCAACTGATGCAATTCCTATTAAATTTATAATTTCCAATAGATATAGTCTCAGATAAAGATCATTTGAAACTTTTCCCAGATATTTCATTTCTTTATTATCATCTGGTAATTCTTCTATTTTCTCTGCTTGCAACTTTCTTAATGCCGTTCTCCATGACAAGTAGCAATATAACTCTTCTTCTTTTAACCATCTATAGTCAAACTGAGTTCCAAATTGAAAGACTTCTCCTAAAGCTTTATGTTCTGCTTTGCTATAAACATATTCATAATAGGTTTCTACATTATAGTCTTCTAGATACTTAGCTAGTTTATAAAAGATTGCTGCATTATTCTCATTTGGATTATTTTTACCATACTGTTTCTCATAATCACCAATTCCACCTTTTTCATTTGCGAAATAAAATTTGAGTCCATTAAATATATATATATTGAAGATTTATGATCTTCATACTTGCATTCAAATTTTGGCGCTATTTCCAACAATTGCTTATAAATATTATTTTTTTCCATTTAAAAAAAATCCCGTTTTACTGTATTCGATATTTCTGAAAATATTTGTCTTTCTTTTTCACCAGCCCATAGTACATACTGGTCTCTCCAATGTAGATTAAAATATTCTATTTCCTTCTTTTTAGCATAATCTATAATCTGATTTATAATAAATTGATTTTTCATAGCATCAGCACATATTATTATACTTTTTAAGCAATTCCCGATTTTTAAATATTTCATACTATTTGTGAATGTAATCGCTCTTATTTCTTTTTCTCCACCGTAATCAATATTTTTCCTATTTAAATATTCCAATACTTTTCCTTTAAGTTCTTTTTTATTCAGTTGCTCTTCGTTAGCCAATTTTTCTTTATTCAATCCGATTGAACTTATTTCTATTTGTTCTTCATATGTCAAATATTGTCTTTCTTTCCAATAAACTTTATTACTCATTTTCTTTAGTTCTTGCAAAGAAAATGCTAGGCATACGCCTGAGAAATGTTCACCATATTGATCCCACATTCTCTGTTTGATAAAGCCACAATCGTTGAGACTCTTTATTTCTCCATTAATGTAATTATTTTCACAGAAACATACATGCTTTGATTGGCTGGCTATTCGATTAATATATTTTTCAGCCCTTTCAATATTGATTCTCTGATTTTCTGAATAGGCATAAGCCAAAGATAAAGGTGAATAATAGTCTGGATTATTTGCGCTTTTCGCTTCAAAAGGATCTTTTGAATTTTTTATCAATGACATCTTTAACTCTTCATTAAACAATATGAATTCAACTGCTGCCTTAGCGGTTGTATAATGAAATATAGTATCGTTCGATAGAATTATTTCTGGCACGTCTTTAAGAGGTTGTACTAACATTCAAATATATCCTGATGCTTTTCTATAATATATAGACGAAAATCCATATATTTATTTTATGTATTTTTAATTTTGTTACTGCTTTTTTAAAACCTCTTTGATTCAATTTGTCTTTCAGCCATTTTCAACCTTTTGCATATAAGAATATCACCAATAGCTGTTTTTTACAAATTATTATTCTATATAACCATATAACCAAGCTGACTAAACTGTTTTATTTTTCAATCTTGAATATTCCGGGCGTATTTACAGCACCAGTCCGGTCTTCGGAAATCACATTTCCGCTTGAATGGAATCACAGTTCCAGTTAGGAAATCACCTACCTTAGAATAAATGCATTCACAGCATAATTGCAAATTCATTTGAGGAGGCCGTCAGGATCCACTATCGAGAAATCCTTACGCTTAACATTTTTGGGATATTCGCAGCGTGATAAGTGTGCAAGCGCAAGCGTGTGTACCGTAGACTGAAAAATCCAAACCAAGGATTTTGGCTTGCCAAAACACACGCAAGCGTCTCACAGAAAACGGTAATCAAGCTCTATACCCTTTACATCAGGAAAGGAAACAGCCCAGCCATGACCTTTGTCAACTTGATAAAACCCGTACCAAAGCCAGCCTCTGAAGAATAGACGCTCGTAGCACAGTTTTACAGCTCGAGGATTAATTGTCATTTTTGCCGTCTAGAAGTCAGGCCTAAACACCTCTTTGTTCCTGACAGCCTCCAAAATATGCCTTGCCCCTTGTTCATCCTTAAGATTGAGCCTCAGAATCTTTCTTGCCAGGATTGCTGCATCATCAAAATCCCCATTTTTCCAATACCAGCAGGATAGTGCAAGCAGTGCTCGCAGATAGGGTCTGTTGTTGCGAAAGAACCAAGGAAACTGTGCTGTTTCATCTAAAGGGAAATTCTGCTCTGCAATGTATACAGCTCCACTGAAACAGTTGAAAGCACCCTTAAACCTTTCAGGTGAATCAAAATTCATCATTCCCATCTGAACCAACGCATCTATACACTGTGGATAGTGCTCCCATAACCGAGCGAGGGCATCATACCCTTTTTGGGGGTCCATCTCCATAGCCTCAAATATTGGATCTCTGCCAGGAGAATAGAATTCATAACCCGTATAATCTTTTAATACATATCTATTTCTTTCAATATTCTCATATTCAAGGGGAGGTACATCGAGGTTTGCAAGAAGCAACTCGTGTTTTAGCAACTTCCCTGAAACATAGGAATTCTTTTTGAATATCCACTCTTTCTCAACCTCAACGGTGATGGTTTCAAGTTCAAATGCCTTGAAGTCGATATCGCTCTTCAACGATACTATGTTTCCCGTTTCCAGTTCTCTTGTACGGTAACCCATACTATTGAGCTTCAGAACAATATATTGCTTTTCCATCCCTATCCTCTTTTGGGCAATCCTTACCCTGATCTCCGATTACGTCAAGCTGTAAGGAACTGATATTGGCAAAGAGCCTTCATTTCACTTGAGCAAGGCCCTTTTCTTAAAAAAACCATCATCTAAGGATGCTCAGGTATACTCTGTTTTTTTGCCTTATAGCTCTTAGAGTAATACACTCCTAAACATCACGACTTTTTTATGTATCGCAACACTATAATTCTAAAAAAAGTCAAAAATTACTAGGGAAATAGGAAAAGATAATACGATTATAGCTACTGTTGACCTTGTAAGTGGATGGATAGGTAACCTCTTGCACCTTGTACCCTACGCAATGTCCCTAGCGTTCAATTGACATATCACAATTTTACACTATAGTATATCGTTGTACTGGAACGTTTCCTTCCCCAAGGAGATTGCCATGGGAGACAGAATTCCAAGGAATGAAAAAAAGCCGTTGCTCATTATCCTGATGCTATGTATAGGATTTTTATTTGTTGCAGCCTCGGCTCTTGGAATTTCCTTTCCGCATGCCAGGTACCCCACTCCCGAATTATATAACGCCTTTCTCCCTAACGATTATGCAAATCTGTTGGTATGCATTCCCCTCTTGGTTGTTTCCACGGTCAATTTTTTGCGAGACCGTAGCATAGGACTCATCGGTTGGTACGCAAGTCTGCTTTTTATAGTGTACAATAGCATTGCCTATGCAACAGATCTTAGAAATACCCTCTATCTGACGATATATATGGTCATAATCCTAGTAGGTAGCACAGAATTGGTACTGCTTGTGCGTTCACCGGCAACACGCAGTCTGGTGCCAACAGAATTTCCAGTCCGACATCCAAGACTCTACGGATTGATTCCAGTCATTATGGGCCTATTGTTTGAAATTCGTGCGCTTATAATCATCTTCAGCATGGTATCGAAGGATGCAACCAAGGGAATGCAGGGATTGGGCGTCCACATCGCAGATACTATAATAAGCCTTGTCTGGATTGTCTCAGGTGCGCTATTGCTACTGGGACGTAAAATGGGATATCCAATGGTGCTGATTACCTATTTGCATGGTTCCCTGCTGTTTGTCGCCCTGCTGGTGTATCTCTGTCTCAAACCCTTGTTGTGCGATACCACCTTTATTGCCATGGATGTCATCGTCACCGGTGTCATGGGATTGCTGTTCTTTCTTCCTACGGTAAGGGTATTGTCCAAATCCTTGAAAATGCCCAATAGCTGAAAAACCAGTACCGATGATTATCGTACTAACAGCAGGCTTCTATTTCCCCAACAGTAGCTCTTATAGCCAACCGGCTTTTTCTGTATTCATTCAGATACGTAAGGGTAAGTATCAAAACCCCACCGGCCAGTTGCCCGATTCCCATATGCTCTCCAAGGAACAACACACTGAGCAGAATACCAAAAAGGGGTTCCAGAAAACTGAAAGAAACGATTTCCAAGGCTTCCAGCTTGCGGTACGTCGTAAAGTAGAAATAGTAGGCAAACCCCGTATGGACGACTCCCAGAACAGCAAGGAGGAACAGTTGATTTAGGCCAAGATGTATCACCGTGTAAAAAGAATTATGGGTAATCTGGTATGGCAAGAGGACCAAGGTCGCAGCACAAAGCTGAATAAACGTGGCATAGACAGGATCTACCGTATTCAATTCCGAGGAAAGGCTGATTTTTCTGTTCAACAGAACTACAACAGCATAGAGCAAGCCAGAGAGGAACGCGAAGGAAATGCCCTTTATAGCATCCTTATCGACAACGCTGTTTGTACCGATAAGAAGGGATAACCCAAAGAAACAACCGATAATAGTCAGTACCTGAAACTGGTCAAGCTTCTCCTTCAATAACAAAGGAGAGAGGATCATCACATATACAGGGCACATATTGTACACTAAAACTGCAGTTGAAATAGTCGTATAACGATACCCGAGAAACAAGGCCACCCAGGCAATTGCAATAAGCATGCCGCTTGCAGCATAGGGCAAGATTACTTTGTAGGTAGTCTTTCCTTTCGATCCCCGTATCCGATAACTCAGAAACAGTACAGGCAGGGCAAAAAAAGCCCTGAAGAAGGCAAGCTCAAAAGCCGACAGTCCTATATACCTTGTGATCAACCCTATGCTTCCCCAAAGAAGCATGCACACCGACAATTTAATTCGTAATGAGTTTTTTTCATTGTTCATCGCTGGTTCCATTATCGGGAATTGAAGCAAACAATATCTTCCAGTTCATGTATCTATACATTTTCTTTCCCTGTTTTAGTTTTTCGCATTCTTGAGAAATATCTGACGGTATTGGTTCGGGGTGAGCCCGATAAACCTTTTGAACGCATTGGAAAAATGACTCTGGTCGGCAAACCCGCAATCTATGGCAACTTCAACGGCAAGCTTTCCCCTTTGCAACATATCTTTTGCTTTTTCGAGCCTCACCGTCTGCAGATACCGATAGGGAGAGATGCCAAGCGTATGGGTAAAACTTCTGACCAGATACGACTTTGAACAACCACTAATGCGTGCAAGCTGTTCAAGACTGATATTTTCAGGATAATGCGCATCCAAATACTCTCGGATTTCCTGGAAATTACCCAATGCATCCCTCTCGGTTAGCGTTGTCCCATCGCAGAACTGCAAGAGCAGTTGTTGCAGAAGAAAACAAAAGGCTTCTTCTTTTTCGAGAACCGGAGCCTTATGGACGATGAGAGTATACAACCTAGCCAAAGACTGGGCACAATCGCTATCGAATACAACATGTTGCGAGAAATAAGGCTGTACTTTTTTACCTGTGATTTCATAGGCATACTGTTCCATAGTCTGGATATCAATATTGATGGCACGGTAATCCAATGGATTCTGGTTGATCGGTGCACATTGGTGGTTATCCTGAGGATTGAACAGGATAAGGCACCCGGGGTCAAGATCATAATCGCACGCTTTGCATCGCATATGCCTCTGTCCGTTTTCGATATACCCTATTACATAGAAATTATGAAAATGATTGGGAAATTCCTGCACGACGCCCTGTAAGCTGTAAGCTTCGATCTTCAAATCATCATCATAGTAAATGTGTCTTTCCTCTTGCATACTGCTTTGTTCCCCAATCGTGTTCTTTGCCTGGCAACCTGTACTGTATTGTATATCGCCAAATCAGTCTTGAAAGATAGTGAACCTTGGATAGAAAATATACATCAACGTAAAAAAAAGAGAGTACCTGGAAAAAACTTTTTATAAAATGACATGCTGGCGTTGCATCCATGCATATCTTATCCTTTCCAGGCAGAACCCAAATGCACATGAGATGAAAGGGGTATCGAGACAAACAGGCATACCTACACCAGCCCATCGCATAGCAGGACCAGTCAAATTTGGCTTTCTCTCTGGGCATAGGGTTACTATGTATTGTTTATTTTCCAAAGATGTAATTGCTTTCATATTCCCTGTAGACCATTGACAGGATGATAATCCTTTTCTTTTGCAACATCCTACAGGTTGCGCTTTGTGCAGTGCCTATCAGACTGGGTGGGAACCAAGCCCTCACTAACGGGAACTTTCCTGCTATAATCCAAACGTTTTACCAATCAACGATAAATTCCCCCAAGTAAAACGGTACGACGACATTGACTTGAAAGCCCTTAGAAGGTATATGCAACCGAGAGCAACGACTCTATGCGGCAGCAGTGATGACTATTGTCAGGCATATCATGTACAAACGCCTTCCCAGATAGTATATCCAGTTTGAAAGCGCAAAGCTAAACATGCCGACGCACTTTCATCATGATCATTGGGCATATCAAAAAACAGAGACCCTAAGGTCTCCAGTGATTCTTTCCAATAGCACTGACTATCTCACCCAACCCATTTTCCAAGGCCCTGCCGGATTGCAAACAGGGGGAGATCAAGAGAAACTGAGGTTTTTTGCTTCCGTGAATTGTTCACAAATTGCCGGTTTTTTCATTGTATTCTTTGCATAAATGCATGATCGGATTCACCATAGTCTTCCATCAGGGAAATACAATCAGTATAAAAACTATCCAGAATCATTCGATAGTCAGAATCTTGGGCTAAGTTCCGCAGTTCATAGGGATCGCTTGATAAATCATACAGTTCTTCCCTGTCATTCTCCGTGAAATTATACTTATACTTCCCCTTGATAAGGGTGCGCACCTTGGTTCGGTCCCGGTACCCTTGACCGAAGGACTCAAGCAATAGAGAATCCCTTACGGCCTGTTTATCGCCAACAATAATTGGGACAAGACTGACTCCATCGATTTTATCTGTAAAATGAGTACCTGCAAAATCCAAAACAGTAGGGGCAAAGTCAATGGAATGCACCAGTGCATCGGATTTCTTTGCATCATATCCGGGAACCCTGATTGCCAGCGGAATCCTGATTGTCTCCTCTGTCATAAAACTGCCTTTGTCAAACATTCCCCCATGACTGGCAAGCGCATCCCCATGGTCACTGGTCCAAAGGATTATAGTATCTTCTTCCAGTCCGAATTTCTTGATTTGATTGACTATCTGTCCGGCAGCATCATCGACCATTGTCGAATGGGCATAGGCAATCTTCAGATACCTAGACCATTCTTCCCAGGGAAAAACGCTGGGAATAACAAGGTTACCGGTATCATCAGCAATGGGTTTATTCATATGGCGATACGTTTTCGGTTTATCGGCGAGATTATCATCAAAATTCGGATATCTGGGAATCTTGACATCCTTGTATAGATCCAGATATTCCTGGGTAGGGAAATAAGGCTGATGAGGTCCCCAAAAGTCGATTCTCATGTGGAATGGTTTTTCGCTATGTTGTAAATCCTTCAATTTTTCACAAGCAAGAGATGACAGAAAGAATGCCTCATGGGTCTCTTTTGGGGTAACGGTCTTCCCAAAACAAGGTTCACCACACCAATATTGGTCACAGGTATATGCATTATTACCCTCTACCAAAGAGGGGAAAGTCTGGGCGGTGTTTTCATTCGCAAATACAGTATCAATCACATGAAGAGGTGCCGGAAGGTGGTTTTTTTCCAGATATTCCTTATAGATTCCAGTAATATAGGGATTTCCATATTCAGCGGGGGAAAACCCCTTGGATCGGTGGTCCAATGCAGTACCTGGACCTGCATGCCATTTACCGAATACGTAATTGTCATACCCTGCAGCATCCAATACTTCGAGATACGTATCCCGTTCAAATGGAGCTGGTTCCTGGTTGTATAAATTCCTATGGTTATGCGGGTATAGACCAGTGAGCATCGTCCTACGCACAGGCCCACAGAGCGGGGTCGTACAACAAGCATGCTCAAAACTCGTAGCAGTCTCTGTAAAAGCCTCGAAACAAGGGCGTTTGATTTCATCATGATGCCTAAACAACTGATGGTCGGAAACAATCATCACTATATTGGGTTTTTTCTTCATTCTGTCTGTTCCCCCATTCATTTTTTCTTCAGAAAAGCAACGATCAAAGACAGCAGGTCCTGTTCTATTTGCAGATCCATACCTGCAAGATTGTACATTTCGGCAATATCATTGCGCCTATCGAACAACATATACGGTTTTCGTTCCCGATTTACCACCATTTTCCACTCATCGGTAATTACCGCAGTCTCCCCATTGTATTCACTGAAGACAAATCCACGGCGTTCGGAACATACAGATTTCCCTTCCTGTCCATCGGGTACCTGTATACCCACTAAATCCAGAAGGGTTGGCCCCAAATCCAAGAGTTCAACCAAATTATTTGAAACATCCCTTTTTGGGGGCCCTGCTTGCTTAAGGATGAAGGGAATCTTCAAGGAACTATCCAAAAAGTTTTGTTTATAGAGTCGACCCCTGTCGCCAAGCATTTCCCCATGGTCGGAAACAAACACAATGATGGTGTTTTCATACAGACTTTTGGCTTTCAGCAGGCAAAGGATCCGGCCGATTTGTTTATCTATAAGATTTACCTTTGCAAGGTAAGCCCTACGTATTGAGGCTGCATCCTCTTTTGATACTCTTTTATAAGGCAAAGGTTTATCGTAATCCCCCAAAGGCCTAGCCGTATTGGCATTGATAAAATCAGGCAAAGCCTGTTCAACGGCAACATGCTCAAACTTTTTTACATACTCCAAGGGAGCATCCCAAGGATCATGCGGCCCCGGAAAACTTATCATGGAAAAAAACGGTGCATCCCCCGAATAATCTGATAAATAGGAATACCCTTGCTCCCCTACATAGGAATCGAGGTAGAGTGATTGTGGCAATACAGTAGGATTTACATCAGTTTGGTTTTCCCCATAGCGCCGTCGCATATCCTCGTTATAGACATCAATCAAGCCTTGGTCTCTCCACAGCTGCGTAACGTGCGAAAGCAATCTTCCTGCAACCCTAGGACCGGGAACCTCATCGACTACATTGAATCCCAGCGATTGGATATAGGCCTCTGCTTTTCGCATATCGGGAATTGAACCATCATAGGCATAATAATGGGTTTTCCCAAATACACTTGTCTCATACCCATTTTTTCTCAGTGTATTCACCCAATTCGGGGAATTTGATTCTATCTGGTGCGGTGCATTGTTGACAATACCCAGCTGATGGGGATATTTGCCGACAAGCAAAGAGGCCCTTGCCGGAGCACAGATCGGAGAGGTTGTCATACATTCAGTGAATTGACAGCCATCCTCGCAGAGACTGTTTAGATGGGGAGTGGCAAACCCCAAAGCATCAAATCTCATCTGGTCAACCATCAAAAACAGGATATTCGGTTTTTTCATTATTCTTTCACACTTCCGCTTGTCATCCCGGCTATGTAGTATTTCTGCAGTAATAGGAACAAGATCAATACTGGTACCGTAGAGACAAGAGAAGAGGCAAATACCAATTCCCATGCAATACTCTGGTCAGTAAACAAATTTGCGATTGCCACACCAAGAACCTGCCAATCGGGTCTTCGCAAAATTATGAGCGGCCATACATAGCTATCCCAGGCAAAGAAGAATTTAATCAAACCACCGCTTATCAAGGCTGGTACGATATTCGGAAGCATAACCAAATAAAAAATCTTGTAATGGGGGCATCCGTCTATGACTGCAGCATTATGCAAATCAGAGGGTATCTGGGAAAAATGATTCGTAAACAACATAATCTGGAAGGCATCTACCAGCCAGGGTAACCACAAGGCAGTAAACGTATCGCCCAAACCAAGATTCTGGACAACCAGAAAGGTAGGAATCATCCGTGCCTCAAAGGGAACCATCATAGTAAAGATAACGATGGCATATAAAGCTTTCGCCCCCTTAAAAGTAAAACGGGCGAAAATGTAAGACATGGAAGAGCAGACAAAAAGCGACCCCAGTACGGTGACAGCTGAAAGGAGCAAGGAATTATATACATTCCGTAAAAAGTCCATTTCAACCAGCGTCCTGAAATTTTCCAGAGTGGGATCAAGGGGTATGAAGGTTTTCCAAGATACAGGAAAGATATAGGCAAACATTTCACTGCGTGCCTTAAACGCAGAGCCAATCATCCATAGATAGGGCAAAAGGAATAGGAGACATAACAGGGACAACCCAATTCCCAGAAATGCATTCTTTACAGTTCTATTCGTTTTCATCTCTGTACTCCCCTAGCCCTTTTTCTTTGTTTTCTGTTGGATAATACTTATTGCAATCAAAATTGCGGCAAGTATTATGGAAAGGGCAGAAGCATACCCGATCTGGTTATACGTGAACGCATTTTCATAAATATGCATGACAACGACATTGGTCGAACCTGCAGGTCCCCCATTGGTAGTCAACAGTACAGGTCCGAATACCTGGAAGGAACGAATGGTTGTAGTCAGGAAAATAAAAGCAATGGTACTTCTGATCATAGGAATCGTTACATACCAATGTTTTTGAAAACCCGTCACCCCATCCAGGCTGGCCGCTTCATAGATAGAGGCTGGAACACTGAGCAGGCCAGCAAGGAAAAACAACATGGTCAATCCGACATTCTTCCAGATGGTAATTGCAGCAATAGTCCATAAAGCCTGATTCGCATCGGTCAAGAAACTTTGGGCAGGGATTCGAACCATTGCAAGCAAAGCATTTACCAGACCATTGGAAGGATGGAACATCAATCCAAGGATTGCAGTAGCTACTACCATCGAGGTAATGACAGGAACCAAAATAACCGTCCTTAGAAAGGATGTATATCGTGTCTTATTAACAATCAAAAGACTCAGGAGGAAGCCAAAAAACATTTGCATGGGGACTCTCATGAGAAAATATTTGCAGGTAATCCAAAGTGAGGATAAGAATTCAACATCAGCAAACGCCCTTTTAAAATTTTTCATTCCCACGAATGTACGGGTATTGTTCATAAGATTGATTTTAAAGAAGCTGTAATCAAAAGCAGTGAAAATTGGCAACAATTGAAACAACACCATCAATACCAATCCAGGAACAAGAAATAATACAATGGCAAGTACGATATCTTTATCTTTCCTAAATGATTTCAGCTCATATTTTTCCATAAGAGTCCTCTCTTTCCAATCCAGTCAAGGCTACCATGCAAGACCTTCAAGATTTACAGATTCTTCATCTGATTCTCAAAAATTTTGATCTTGTCTTTCACTGTTTTCTCAATATCGGCCCCAGATACGATATCTTCAAACATATCAAATCCAATAATGGCATTGTACAGGGTATATCCTGGTGTTATCGGCCTGGCTTCTCCATACATTTCCAAGTTCTTGAGAAAGAATTGTTGTGCTTCCTTGGCATACAATTCAGGATGTTTTTCAGCAAATCCAATACGGCTTACCAGATCAACCCCAGAGGTCTTGAAATAGGTAACCAGCCCCTCTTCGCTACCAGCAAACTTCACAAAATCCTTTGCCAGGTTAGGAACTTTGGTTTTTGCCGAAACGGAAATTGCAAATCCACCTGTGTGGGTAAGAGGTGTCTTAAAATAGGGGAGAGGCATCAATCCCCACGAAAGGTCCGGAAACTTGGAATTCAACTGGCTTGCAGTTGCCAAAAACGAAATCATGGTAATTGATTGTCCAGTAGCAAAAGCATCCGGAACCTCTGCAAGGGAACATATATTGTCTTTTTGATACAGATCCTGATAGAAGGCATAAGCTTCCATAGCCTCCGGAGTATCTGCATAGCCTGTCAAGGTCATTCCATCCGGAGAAATTGCTTTGTACGTGTTTGAACCTTTTACTCCATTGGAGCGGATGATCGGGGTAATCCAGAAATCCCCGGCCCCAGGATTGGACAGGAAGGTCAAGCCCCAAAGACGCTGGCCGTTCTTTTTCTCTACTGCATCCCTGACAGCAAGGATATTTTCCTTCCATTGAGACCAGGTCCAAGGATTCTCCAACGTTGCAGGCTCAATCCCCGCAAGCGCGAAATACTCCTTGTTATAATACATTGCAGAACAGGATTCCCGGAACGGATAGGCATATAGATGCCCCTCATAGGTTGCTGTTTCGATGACAGACGGAACAAAAAGACCCTGTTGCGAAACGTCAAGGATATCGTCAAGGGGAAGCAAGGAACCGAAATATGCATTGGTTGGGGCATCGGTTACTGCTGACATGATAATATCATCGACCTCATCGCTGGACCACATTACCGTCAGCTGCTCTTTGTATTTTCCGAAAGGAACACTTCTGACTGATATCTGGGTGTCAGGATTTTTTTCCATGTAGGCCTTTGCCAACGCTTCCATTCCCTGGGGGACTCCGGGACTCTGCGGGACAAAGATTTTTAAAACCTTGCTCTCTTCAAGCGGGGCTTTTTCCACTTTTCCATTGGCAAATAGCATCGCGGATGCCATTACGATTAAGATCAACATAGCTACTGGCTTTTTCATCCTCTGACTCCTCATCTTATGCTTTCCACGCCACTATATTGTTGTAGCGTGGTAGATTCTCATAGTTTTGTGTATTGAATTCATCAACCACATAGGCAGCATAGTGTCGTTCGATTAAAATCCTCAAATTTTCTATGACCCCCTGATACCTTTCATCGTTATAGAAAGAAACTGTCTCATCAGGATCCCTATCCAAGTCGAAAAGTAGATTCTGATCTTTATGGGGATACAATACCAGCTTAAGATTTTTCCATTTAGCCATTTTCACAGGACCATACTCACAGAACTGCACATCTCTCCAAGGGCCTCCATACGGTTCCGTGTTGGTTAAAAAGCAAGAATAGCTTTTACCGGGTGAATTCCTTTTCTCTTTTTCGCTTTTCATTTCCTCGATCCCCGCCAAATCGAGAAGCGTATTGAACAAGTCCGTATGGTCTACAAACTCGGTACGGACTTGTTTGGAAAACAAATAGTTTGGAGCATAGAATATCAAGGGAACGCGGATATCTTCCTCAACCATATTGATGGGATAGGTGGCATTGGCTTTGCCAAATAGGCCATGTTGACCGCAATTCAGTCCATGGTCGGCCGTATAAATGATAATGGTGTTTTCCAATATCCCCTGTCTTTCCAATTCATCCAGTACCCTTCCCACAGATTCATCAATCTGCGAAATCCCTGCGTAGTATTGGCAAAGCGCCTCTTTTCTATCTGTTCTGGATGGATACAAAGATTCATTTCTTTGTATTCCAAAAGGATAATTTGCGTGTTTCAAAAAGGTATCGACCCCTTTTCTCCTATAATATTCTACCAGTCTTTCAGGATGGCCTTCAAAAGGGCTATGGGTCGCATAATGACCCGAGACAAGGAAAAAGGATTTGTTTTCGTCTTTCCTGTTTCGAAGATACTCGATAGTATCATCGGTAATATTCTGGCTCATATAGCCACTTCTTTGAACAGGCTCATTCCCTCTGTAATGGATTCTTTCGCCCCTATGGGAAATGGGAAAATCCGGACCAATGGTATAACAGTAATCAAAGCCCTGCTTGCCGATACATTCTTGGCCTAGATGCCATTTGCCTATCAACGCAGTCTCATAACCATTTTCTTGCAATAACTCAGGCATGAGCTTTTCACGTTGCATCCAGTTTTTATCAACGGTATCGGGATCTGAACCGATAAAATCATGAACCCCATGCTGGGAAGATATTCTGCCAGTAAAAAGGCATGCTCTCCCAGGGGAACAAACAGGAGTCGGAGTAAACGCATTCTGCATGACTATCCCCTGCCCTGCCAGATAATCCAGATTTGGTGTTACAATATCGGGATTACCATAACAACCATTCGCCCAAGCGGCATGGTCATCAGTCAGAAATAGTACGATATTCGGTTTTTTATTCCCTTTCATTCTCTAAATATTCCTCCATCAGTTCTATTTGCTGAAAATTAACGGTAATTTTTCCTTTTTCCAGACTGCACAACCCCTCTTTCTCCAAGGAAGCTGTTACCCGATATAGTGTCCTCAGGCTCATTCCTAACTGGAATGCAAGCTCTTCCCTGTTCAGTGGCAACCTTGCCTTTCCGGTGCTAATTACTGACTGTTTGCAATGGAGAACCAGATATTTGACCATGTTTTTCTTTTTACTGAAAACGCCGATAGATCCCACGTCCTTGATTGAGAAGTACATCTGTTTGGCAAAGTACCTGCTCACTGTCTGATAGGCTTTGAAATCAGACTGTATCCAAGTAGCAAAATCCTGCTTTTTAATTCTGATAAACCCGGACTCACACTGGGTAATAACCGTCGATGTAGATTTTTTCTCCTCAGCCAAGAGCTCCAGCAATCCCATGAACCCCGGAGCCTTTTTAACGGCATAGGAATAATTCCGGCCATTGTCATATTCATTCATAACCAGCATTTCCCCGGTCACGAGAATGAATATATAGGGATTATCGATACCTTTCTTAATGATGAGCTTATGGGAAGGCAATTCTAAATATTCCATTCTAGTCAGATAACGATCAGGCAGGTTCTCAAACAACTGCTGCAACCATTCATTGTTTTCAATTACAGTTTGTATCGTCATATCCTTATCCTCAACCTTGGCATTTACTATAGGGTATTCAACAGTACTAAATAATGCCACATGGCAGTTTTTTTAACATTTTTTTAAAATGTTACACCATTGTTTCGAAGCCACTGCACAGGATACTTTTTCCTTTGCTCGATTGCTATTTGTACGCTATTCACTGTATCGGAGATACAATCCTCTATCCTCTTTTTGGCTAGCTGGAAGATTCTTTAGGATTCAGATTGCAAACAGTCTTTCCCAATTCGGTAAAACAAAGTACAGCTTGCCCTGGGTCAGTGATTATTTTTCTTGGATTACCGTTTGAAACAAGTATTTGCAGAAAATCTTTCTTATGGTACCCATTGTTGACAGCAAAGAAAAAATCCTCAAACAACGCGTTCAAGTACAGTTTAATCACAAATAAGCAAGTAATTTACTATACATTATCGACTATTAGTACAAATTAAACTTTGACAACCAAAACCATAGGGTGTTTAATAAAAAATGGTTCGAGTAAAAAATCTAAGGAGGACGCTATGGATGTTGTATTGATTATGGTATTGGCCTTCGGTGGCTATATCATCGCATACAAACTATACGGTGAGTTTATCGGGAAAAAGATTTTTCAAATCTCCAACAAGAACAAAACCCCTGCTGAAGAATTCGAAGATGGTATCGACTACGTACCAACAAAAAAAGGAATCATTTTTGGACACCATTTCACTTCTATTGCCGGAACCGGCCCTATCGTAGGACCAGCAATCGCAGTAATCTGGGGATGGGTTCCAGCCTTGATCTGGGTATTTGTCGGATCAATCGTCATGGGTGCTGTGCATGACTTCTCCTCATTGGTCATGTCCTTAAGAAACCAAGGAAAGTCAATTTCCGAGATTTCGGCCCAATACGTAAGCAAAAGAATCCGGTATGTATTCTTCCTCATCGTATTCATCGAACTGTGGCTTTTCCTCGCTATCCTGGGAATGATCATTGCAGTCATTTTCCATATGTATCCACAGGCCGTATTCCCCGTTTGGATGGAAATCCCTATTGCCATTACCTTGGGCTGGGCAATTTACAAACGCAATGCAAACGTGACAAAGGTTACCACGTTGGCAGTTGTCATTATGTACATAACCGTAATCCTCGGCCACTGGATTCCCCTTGACATGCCAGTGATCGGAAGCATGCCAGCCACAGGGACCTGGACTATCATTTTGTTCATATATGCCTTTATCGCTTCCACCCTTCCAGTCACAACCTTGTTGCAACCCAGAGATTATATCAATGCCTGGGAACTGTTTGTTGCAATGACCGTGCTTATTCTTGGCATCGTCGTAGCATCGTTCAGCGGATTGCATTTTGTAGCCCCTAGCGTACAGGCAATGCCTGAGGGAGCTCCTTCTCTTTGGCCCTTCCTGTTCATTACAATCGCCTGTGGAGCCATTTCCGGTTTCCATGCGGTAGTAGCCTCGGGAACCACAGCCAAGCAGGTTGCCAAAGAAGAGGATGCCAAGTTTGTAGGATACGGTTCCATGTTGATGGAAGGTGCCCTTTCGGTTTTGGTTATCATAGCAACAACTGCCGGCATCGGGCTCGCGGCCCGCGGCGATACCTCTGCTATTACAGGTATTGCAAAATGGACTGAGCACTATGCTTCATGGAGTTCGGCTGCAGGATTGGGAGCTAAAGTCGGGGCCTTTGTCGAAGGGTCTGCCAATATGATCAGTTATATCGGGATTCCCAAATCCCTGGGTCTAATCATCATGGGCGTCTTTGTTGCATCCTTTGCAGGGACATCGCTCGATACAACAGCCCGTCTCCAGCGCTATGTCATCCAGGAATTGCTTGGGGCAAACCGTGTTGGTGCCTCCGAGAAAAACAATTTCTTCACGAATAAATATGGTGCTACGATCCTTGCTCTTCTCGCAGCAGGTCTGTTGGCATTCTCAACAGGTGTTGACGGCACCGGGGCTTTGGCTCTCTGGCCGCTATTCGGAGCAAACAACCAGGCTCTGGCAGCCCTTGCCCTGTTTACTGCATCAGTCTACTTGAGACAGACTAGTGGAAAGAAATACCTTGTAACTTTTATTCCTGCATGCTTTATGGTGTTCATGACAACCTGGGCCCTTATCAGCAACGAAATTACCTATTTCGGCACAGGCAAGGTTCTACTGGGTACCATAAACCTCATCATTTTACTAATTGTTGCCTATGTTACTATTGAAAGCCTCATGGCAATGTTCAAAAAGACTGCAAAAGTGGTTCTAAAACCAGTAAAGGTATCATAATTCTTACTCAAAAAGAGTGTACAGGGCAGCCAATTCTGGCTGTCCTGTTATCAAATGTTTTCTACAATAGGCGGTATTTCAGTATGGATATGAGTGAATTTTTCAGAATTCGAAGACAGGCCTACCTCATGATTGCTTTGACCATTGCCGGGTTACTCCTTGTTTTTTTGCTCCACAGGTTTTTCCCTGATGCGAGCTTCGCCAGGGAAGCAAACAGGGTCAATTCAGTTATCGCCCTTTTGGCAACCACACTTTTTGCCATCGGGTTTCCCATACTCCTTCGGACCGGGTATTTCCAGAAGGGGGCGAAAAGCGGAGGATTGCACGTCTCCGATTTTTCACGCATGAAGCATTTGGTCGGTTATTCTGTCGGAATCGGTGAGATATGCATGCTTTTTGCGTATTATGTGCCAATCTACACGTATCATCTGTATTTGACGGTCCTTGTAGGAATCTATGGCATCTATTCCATTTTCCCTTCAAAGGATACATATAAAAAAGAATTGCGAAGCTTTGGAGTACTTGATGACAATGCTTAGGCGACTTTACAAGGCGATAGGTGAATTCTTTTCAGGCATTCACATCGCCGCAATGTACAAGGCAACTGCACAAATAGAATATGAGATCAGGGAGATGGAAAATTCCTTTACCCTGATGCTGTTCGGAAATTTCATAGGGTTGCCCTCCCCCCCGATGCCTTTGGCACTCGATCTTCTGCCAGTCATGGCTGATGATTTGGATCGGATGTTGCTGCGGTCTTCCCAGACAGGAAACGGACTCAGCGAACTGGCAAGTATCATGGGAGAACCCTAATGGCACAGATACATATCTATATCGGAAAAGGCGGAGTCGGCAAGTCGACCAGTTCTTCGTTGGAAGCCCTTCGTTTTGCGAACGATACAGACAAAAAAGTCTTGCTGGTCTCTATGGACCCGGCCCACAACCTGCATGATCTTTTCAATACAAAACTCGGGGAAAAACAGACGAAAGTTTCTCCCAACCTTTCTCTCAGCGAGTTCGACCTGGACAAGAAAAGCCGAGAGTATATGGCATCTATCCAGAAAGAACTGAAAGGCCTGTACCACTATCAGCAGGCTCTCAATATTGATAAGTATTTCAACATCTTGAAATTTGCCCCAGGCATGGAAGAATATGCGTCCCTGTTGGTTCTTGAGCAATGTTTTGACGAGAAACACTATGATGAGGTCCTTATCGATACACCACCGACCGCGCTTACTTTGAAAACCCTCGCTTTGCCAAGTGTAAATCTCCATTGGGTCGATCATTTGATAGAAATGCGTGAAGAAATCGTCCAGAAAAAGAATTGCATAGCAAATATCAGGAAAGAAAACCTAAACACCCTTGGTGAAGACCCAATATTTGGCAGGTTGCTGCGAATGAAAAAACGCTATGCCAAGCTCAAGGAACAGCTGCAAGACAAAAAGATCACAGAGATTTGTCTGGTACTCAATGAAGATGAACTGAGTTTTTCCGAGAGCCTTATGATCCAGGAACAACTGAAATCACTTTCCATCGGTATCAGCAAGATAATTGTCAATAAAGGTTCAGTAGCGTCACAGCAGACTGAGATAATTGCAAACTCATTTCCACAGGCTTCCCTTGAACTGATCCCTTTAGGGGAAAAACCAATTCAGGGACTGGAAAACCTCCATTCCTTTTCAAAAGAAATCACGATGTTCAGACAATAATGATTTTTGCTCCCAGCCAGTGGATCGTGCTCCCAAGAAGGTTTTTTCCTCTTCCCTTTGGAAAAGGAAAAGCCTTTCTTCATTCCTGTACCGGTTGTTTCCATATTGTTTTTTATCCAAGTATCTGTGAACATGATGCCACATAGTACATTATTTGCTATACTAGGCTTTCGGAGGATCGATGGAAGAAATACTGAGGCGGTACGCCCGTCTGATAATAAAGACTCAATTGAAACTGGAGAGAGGCGACCAGCTCTCCATCAATACAGAAGGTAGCTACATGGACTTTGCCAGACTGTTGGCAAAGATTGCATGCGAAGCCACCTTGCAGACCGTGAATATTGTGGAAACCAACCATGGGAAGGTTGTGCAGGTCATCCAGATGGACCCCATCGAACCGGAAATCTTCAGGCCGGAGGTAAAAGGGTTCGTCATGTGCCATATTTTCAGTCTTGACGAAACGCCCTTCCAGCATGACGGAAAACCGAAGGCACTCGCCAATGAGGTAGCCTTGCTCGGTTCCTTCGGCTTGCTGAGCGAACCGGTGTTCCTCGACCGCCGCATTGCAGTTCCCTGGGCAAATATCCCACTCCCGGGACCAAACTGGGCCTCACAGCTTCTCGATGCAGAGGTAACGAACCTCGAAATGTGGAATTTGTTTGCCATGATATTCCGCCTTGAGGACGACAATGCTTCAAGCTTCTGGGAAAGCCAGGCTAACCTATTGCATTTCCGCAAGCAGAAACTGAACAAATTGGGTCCTGTAGAACTTAATCTGACAGGATCGGGATGGTCGCTCAAGACAACTAAAGCACCTAACACCCTCTGGGCAGGTGGAATGAACACAGTTTCCTCGGGAAGGAAGTTTATTCCTGCCCTACCTATGCAAAACGTCTTTGCTTCCCTCGATTGCACGCTTTCAAATGGAACCATTGCGAGTTCCCGGTCGTTTTTACTCTTTGGCCAGACGGTAGAGGATGCCACCTTTACCATTGAGGGAGGAAAGGTAACCTCCTTTTCAGCAACCAAGGGCAAAGAAGCCCTCGAAGCCTTCTTTGCCATAGACGAAGGGGCAAGACAGGTAGCCGAGATTTCCCTCGCTGACAACGATACCCTGGAAAGCCATTACCTTGAAAAAGGGGTGCATGTACACTTCAACAGGGCAATGACCAGCAACATCGCATTCGGAGGGTTTACGCTTGCTTCTTTGACCGACCAGGACTCAGACGAAGCTATCGATGACTCTCACCTCTCACGTTCTTTGGTACGGCTTGAAATCCCTGTAGGCAGCAACAGTCTCTCGGTAACAGCCTTAAACGGTGAAGGTGACATGACTACCTTGATGGAAGAAGGTGTATTCATAGACTAGGAGTTGACAGTAATGGATCAAAAACTCATTGAATCGTATGCAGACCTTGTCGTAAGACGAGGTATCAATCTGCAGAAAAACAAAAGCGTCGCAATTCTCAGCGGTCCTGGCACGTATTATTTTGCCAGGGCCCTGGCTAAGGCTGCCTATCGTGCCGGAGCCTTGCATACTCAGATTTTTCTCGATGACCTGGATATACTCTCAGAGAGACTTAAATACCAGGATACCGATCAGCTGAGAGAAAACCCTGCTTTTTTGAAAAGCTTCGACTATGAGATGTGTGCTGAAAACTGGGGATATATTCGCATTGACAGCACTGAAGACAGGCTGGACCATGCGCCCTTGGACAGGGAAAAAAACCAGATACTGGGAACTGCTAAACGCCAGTTCTCCTCGACCAGGTTCGACAAACTCATGCGGCACCAGTTGCCTTGGTGTGTCTGCTGTGCCCCAGGGCCACGCTGGGCTAAGCAGGTGCTCGGTGACGAGGCTACAGAGGATGATATGATGGAAGTCCTCAAACCGATTCTCCTACTCGACCAGGGTGATCCTATAGCGGCCTGGGATGAACATGACCGGAAAATCAAAGAACGGCAGCAAAAGCTCAACAGCCTTCATATTGACAGCCTGCACTTTAAAAGCCCAGTTACAGATTTTACCATTGGCTTCGATTCCCACTCACGCTTTATCGGCGGGTCGGAAAACCTTCCCGATTCCAGGGTCTTTTTCCCCAATATCCCGAGCGAGGAACTGTTTACAACACCCCATATGCTCAGAGCCGACGGATATATCACCACCACCCGCCCTGTGTCAGTACTCAATGCAAGAACCGAGGAGATCCGTCTGGAATTCAAGGATGGCAAGGTTGTGGATTATTCTGCCAAAGTCGGAAAAGACGTGATGGATGCATTCTTCTCCATTGATGAAGGAACCAGACGCATCGGCGAATGTGCCTTAGTTGATGAAACGAATCCCATCGCAAAAAGCAAATTGGTTTTTGATTCTATCCTGCTTGATGAGAATGCTTCCTGCCACATTGCACTGGGAGATGCCTATCCTTCGTGCTTGACCAACGGGGAAACCCTTACCACGAAAGAGGATCTGCATAAAAATGGTTGCAATACCTCTTTGATGCATGTTGATTTCATGGTTGGTTCGAAACAGATGCAGATTACTGCCAAGACAAGGGAAGGCGAAGAGGTCGAGCTGATGAGAAACGGAGTGCTCGTCTTCTAGTTGAGGTCGGAGATTAGCTTCAGCCCATCGAGCGTATGCATCGGGGAGACCTGATTGAGACGCGAGATGAGCGGGGCTATGGTCCGGCTCAAGCCTCCGGTAGCGATTACATACACTTCTCTCTCAAGTTCCTGCTCGGTTTTCTCGATGATCGAGGTAACCATCCCTGCATACCCGAACATGATCCCGCTCCTGATAGAGTCTTGGCTATTGCGGCCTATCACGGAAGAAGGGACTTTCAATTCAACCTGGGGAAGCTGGGCAGTATTGCCAAACAAGGCATTTACCGCTGTTACAAGCCCAGGTGCAATGGATGCACCCAAAACAGTACCATCCTGGTCTACCGTACTGAAGGTCAAAGCTGTACCGAAGTCGATTACGACTACAGCGCTTTCAGGATGCATGAAATGAGCTTGAGCCAAATTACAGATTAAGTCAGAGCCGAGTTCCTGGGGAATGGAATCATTTTTCAAACCGGTATTGACGAATCGATCGACCATCAAGGGCTGAACGTCAAACAGACGTACGACATTTTTCTGAATGGAACGGGTGAGGTTCGGTACGACCGAGCTGATTACAGCCCGGTCAATATCGTCAGTATGCAACCCTGCATGGGAGATGAGGCTATCGAGCACAACGAAATATTCGTCGGTAGTCTTCCGCTGGTCGCTATAGATACGAAAGGAATGGACCCAGTCTTTTCCGTCATGGACGGCAATTACTATATTCGTGTTCCCGATATCTACAGCAAAGAGCATAGACTTCCCTCCTTACAGGGCTACCGTGTGGCTAGCCGTTGCATATTTCTCATCACGCAGAGCCTTGATAGTAGCGTCATTGAAATAATCCTCGAAGGAAATCATCCTGTCGATTGTACCGCCGGGTGTAAACTCGACAATCCTATTTGCAATGGTGTCTACAAACTGATGGTCATGGCTATTGAAAAGGATTACTCCGGTAAATTCGATAAGGCCGTCATTGAGGGCACTGATAGATTCCAGGTCCAGATGGCTGGTCGGTTCATCAAAGATCAGGCAGTTGGCCTGCTGGAGCATCATGCGGGCTAGTACACAACGTACTTTCTCGCCTCCGCTGAGAACCGTACAATCTTTGAGGGCTTCATCACCTGAGAAGAGCAACCGGCCAAGGAAGGAACGCACATAGGTGTCATCCTTGTCTACGCTATAGGTGCGCAGCCAATCGGTAATGGAAAGATGTTCGGTAAAGAGGCTTGCATTGTTCTTGGGGAAGTAGGACAGGCTTGTAGTGACCCCCCAGGTGAATGTCCCTTCATCCGGTTCCATATTCCCACAGAGTATTTCGAACAGGACAGTCTTTGCAAAATGGTCGGGACCTACAAAAGCTATTTTGTCCCCCGCATTTACGACTAAGTCGAAGTTATCGAGGACTTTCACCCCTTCGACCGTCTTGCTCAGGCCACGGACTTCCAGAATATTCCTTCCGACATCCCGAAGGGGCTTGAAGGCAATATAAGGGAAACGGCGTGAGGAGGGCTTGATATCGTCGATGGTAAGCTTGTCGATCAATTTCTTACGGCTGGTAGCCTGCTTGGCCTTTGCTACATTGGAGGAGAATCTCTGGATGAATTCCTTCAACTCGGAAATTTTCTCTTCCCTTCTCTTCTTGTCATCCTTCATTTGCTTTGCTGCAAGCTGGCTGGAAAGGTACCAGAAATCATAGTTACCTACATACAGCTGGATTTTTCCAAAGTCAATGTCAGCGACATGGGTACAGACGCTGTTGAGGAAGTGACGGTCATGGCTGACTACGATAACGGTATTGTCGAAATTGGCAAGGAATTCTTCAAGCCAATGGATGGACTCAAGGTCAAGGTGGTTGGTAGGTTCGTCAAGCAACAGGATATCGGGGTTCCCGAAAAGAGCCTGGGCCAACAGTACACGGACCTTGACATTGTCTTCAACCTCAGTCATTTTCTTGCCCTGGAGGTCAGTTGAGATTCCTAGGCCATCAAGCATCTGGGCTGCCTGGGCTTCTGCTTCCCAGCCGCCCATATCGGCAAAATCACCTTCCAGCTCAGCGGCACGAAGGCCATCTGCTTCAGTAAAGTCTTCTTTGGCATAGACTTCATCCCGTTCCTTCATCACGGCATAGAGTTCTTCATACCCCATGATAACGGTTTCCAAAACGGAATAATTGTTGAAAGCAAAGTGATCCTGTCTCAATACGGCCATACGTTGACCGGTAGAGATGATTACCTCACCAGTATCAGGTTCAATCTCTCCTGACAGGATTTTCAGGAAAGTTGATTTTCCAGCACCGTTGGCACCGATAATGCCATAGCAGTTGCCCGGTGTAAATTTTATATTTACTTCTTTGAACAGAACCTGGGTTCCGTAAGAAAGTCCAATGTTCGATGCAGTAATCATAGCTTCATTATCCTCATACGTCAGTATAGCCAAAAAAAAGAGCAACCTTCAAGGTTGCCCCACAAAAACCCTTAGTTCCTAGGGGAATCGAACCCCTATTTAGAGACTGAGAATCTCCTGTCCTAACCATTAGACGAAGGAACCGAAAACTGGGATGGAGGGATTCGAACCCCCAAAGGCAGAACCAGAATCTGCAGTGTTACCATTACACTACATCCCATCAAGAAATCCTGTCGAAGAATACGGAAATGCAGGATTTTTGTCAAGTAGCCACGGAAATGTTCTTATATTTATTCTCCGTTATACTCAAGAAGCACATCAACGGGGTAGCCTTCCAGAACCTGGGCGTAATCAAGGAACGGAAGTCCGATAACGCCAAGGAACCCGACCACATTCGCCCCATGTTCCTCAAAAAGAGATGCAGCGGCTTTCAAGGTTCCCCCCGTAGCAATGAGATCATCGACGAGCAACACATTTGTTCCTGCGACGACATCAACTTCATGGACGCATACCGTATCACAGCCATACTCAAGCTCAAAGCTTTTTTCGTAGGCCTTCCCGGGAAGTTTTCCCAATTTCCTGACCAAGGCCAAGGGTACACCCAGGCGTTCTGCCAAAGGGGCTGCAAAAATAAAGCCCCGGGCCTCAATACCGGCAATGGCATCGATGGATCGGTCCTTGCACATTTCTTCCAAACGGTCGATACAATACCTGAATGCATCGGGAACCGCCAAAATACCCGTAATATCGTAAAAGAGTACTCCCGGTTTCGGAAAATCGGGAACTTTTCGAATTACGCTGTCCAAATCATAGTGTGTGTCCATAAGCCTCTCATCAGGGGTAGTTTTTCTTAAATGCACTTACACGGGCACTTGCAGTCTCGTCGAAACCGGAACGAACGCCATCGCTCAGATAGCGGTACGCAAGTCCAGCAATCATTGCCCCATTGTCGGTACATAATTTCAAAGAGGGGAATGATACTTCAAATCCACCCTTCTCCATATTTTTCAATTCACTGCGGAGCAGGCTGTTTGCCGCAACCCCGCCACCTGCGCTGATACGGACCAGTTTGGTATCATCAAGGGCAAGCCGGACACGTTTGAGGAGCATGCCGACCGCAGTACGCTGGAAGGATGCTGAAATATTTTCCGGGCTCTTTTCACTTTCGCCATCCCAAAACTTGTCAAGCTGGTTAATAACGGCGGTTTTCAAACCGCTATAGGAAATATCATAGGGATGGTCACCTTTATTCAGGCCCGCTCCCGGAAAGAGAAAGGCATTGGGATTACCGTTCTTTGAGAGACGATCTATTACCACCCCCCCCGGGTATCCCAGTCCATAGTGCTTTGCCACTTTATCGAAGGCCTCGCCTATAGCATCATCTATGGTCGTCCCCAGCACTTCAATCTGGTCATACCCTTCCACACGGCATATTACCGTATGGCCACCTGATACCAGAACGCCAAGATAGGGATATTCCAAGGGATGCTCAATCTGGGAGGCATAGAGATGCGCCCTTATATGGTCGATGGTAATAAAAGGGACATTGAGCGTCGCTGCAAAACCTTTTGCAAAATTCAGGCCTACCAACAGGGAACCCAGCAGTCCAGGACGATTTGTCACCGCAACTGCATCGATATCATCATTGGTAAGACCTGCCTTTGCTATAGCTGACTGCACAACCTGAGCAATCCATTCGGTATGCAAACGGGAAGCAAGCTCAGGGACAACCCCTTCATAGGGTTTGTGCAATTCAATCTGTGTAGCGATTACATTGCTGAGAATCTCTCGTCCATCGCGCACGACCGCAGCAGAACATTCATCACAGGAAGTCTCGATTCCCAATACGTTCATACATCCTCATCCTCTTCAAAGTCATCGAAATCATCATCGTCGAAAAATTCATACGAAGACAATTCCATCGGGAACGTATCCTCCGATACCAGTTCAGCTATATCACTCAGTTCAAGGCCATGCTCAAGAGCTCCCGGAAACATATCAAGAAGAAACTGTGCAACGTCTGGCTGCCAGCTCTTCCCAACCCTTGTGGGTACTTTATTTTTATTGGTATTCAGCAATACTACACATTCCTGTGCCACTGCATGGCTGAACATTCTATTAGTCTTCAAATTGTGTCCTCTTATCAAGCTATAGGTTACTGACAATACCTTTGAAGGTCAAGGTAAGTTTGCTCTTGCAATACAAGGCAAAATACTGTAAATTACCGTTGTTCGCCAAAATAGCTCAGCGGTAGAGCAGCTCACTCGTAATGAGCAGGTCAAGGGTTCAATTCCCTTTTTTGGCTTTTATCTATAATAGACGGTAACCATGTTTTATGCAGGTTACCGTTTTTTATTGCTTGCTCGTAAGCTAGTTATCTTCAAGATAGTACCTTATCGTCAAAAAGTTAATCCTTTACCGCTTGCGTAAAAGCAAAATCCACGGACCCAGGACGATGATAAGACGGAATGCCTTAAAGCGAAGTATTAACCGTAAGTCCGTTTTTTTTGCAATTGTTCCATACGGTGGTTTTGCAGTGACAAAGTTCCCATCCTCAATAGCCAAGGCATCCCCGGCAAGCAGTATTCTGTTTTCTTCCAGATACAATGATATATGCCCAGGAGTATGCCCAGAGGTGAAGATTGCACGTACTCCCTCGGCAACATCCCCTTCCTTGGTGAGTTCAGTATCAACAGGACAGGGTTCGATCGTTCTCAGATAAGCAGAAAATTTTCCCCCAAATTCCCTGGAAGGTCCGCTGAGTGTTTGGTTAAAGGCATCTGCCTGTACAAGCCGCAAGGTTGGCTTTGTACCATTGCTATACGCCGTCTCTGAGGCACTTGCGATAATCTCTACATGCCCATATCTATGCTTTATTGCTTTCAAGGACCCCCTATGAACATGATCTGGATGGAAAACAATACGTTTTATCACCTCAGAGAAGGTACACCCAATCAATGCCAATTCCATTTAAAAATCTTCTAATTGATACGAAAATCCCGCATCACACAGCTCGCTCTGCCTCGATTTCCTTGAAATACCTCCAGAGCGTGGACCTGCTGCAATTAAGTTGGCGGGCCATGATTGTCATTTTTCCGTTGTAATATGCTTTAAGGGAAAGAAGGTCTTCCTTTGTGTAGAATGTCTCTCCGATGAGATAGGTTTTGTTTGCCTGGGGAATTGGGGGAACAGACTTTGCACCTGGAGCAAAGACCGAGAAATAGGCATCTTCTCCAAGCTCCCTCTCGACCATTTCCTTCGTTATGATTCCCTTGTCACTATTCTTCTGCGCCAGACGCCTCGCAAGTGTTTTCATTTCCTGGATGTTCCCCGGCCAAGGGTATGCTCGAAGGGATCCTGAGAATGAAAGCCCACTCTCTTCGAGAAAATGAGAGAACAACAGCTCGATATCCGTTCCTCGTTCACGGAGAGGAGGGAGTGCAATGATATGTGAGGCCAGCATATAATATAGGTTCTTGCTGAATTGACCACCTATGGTCATTTCCTTGAGATTTGTCTCGGTGGAACAGATGAGTTTGAAACTCACATGCAAGATCTCCCCGCTCTCCAAATAGAGACATCGCTCTGAGCAAATCTGTGCAATGTGCTCCTGCATCTGCGCATCCAACTCTTCGACTTTTGAGATATACAAGCTACCCCCCTGGCATAAGAGGAAATCATCAATCTTGATGGTTTTTCCACTTCGCACAATGAATGAACCTCGTTTGGTGTGTGCCCCATGTATGGCTTTTGCCAAAATAGCCTTGCCTGTTCCATATTCGCCGACAATGAGAACTGGCAATGAATCGGATGCACTCAGTCTAGCTGTCTGAATGGCAAAGCGAAAAGTTTGAGCATGGCCGAGCATATCCTGGAAACCTATTTTCACAGCAACCGGGGGGCTCTCCAATGCAGGGACGACAGACGATTGGGGTTTCAAAGTGACTATGGCTCCATTTCTCTGGGAACCTGTAATCACCGGGGCGAACGTGAGCAGGAGGTTGAGATCCTGGATCTTAGCGGGATGCTGGGTGTACCGCTTCCCTTTATCGAGGGTAAAACTCAGCATACTGTTCTCTTCCTCGGGCAAAAGATCAGACACCCTGAGCCCTGCAGGGTCAGGTTGGCATTGGAGCATCTCTGAAGCAGGTTTATTGCAATATCTGATGATACCGGATCTATCGACAGCAAGTATTCCATCGGAAATATTCTCAAGAATGATACGACTCTCCAAGTTGGCTTTTTTCCTCAATTCCGCAGCTTCCTGTACAGCCAACGCCTCTTGATAGGCTTGTAGTACAGATTCATAGGAGGCTTCAAGGATTACACATGGGATATTCTCGGCAGTGGCAATACTATTCGCGAAGATCCCCCCAATGATGACTTTCACGAGTGCCGCTTTGGCAAGTTTGACTGCGGTACGGATGTCCTGACTGGTTGAACAAGGGTATAAAGAAAGCCGGTATCCAAGTTTCGTGAGAAAAACCTTTGCAGACTCGAGAGCTTTTTCTTCTCCAATATAAGCAAGCTTCCCTGTTTTTATATTCATGAGGGAGGCCGCTTTCTCTACGGCACTATAAATATCCTGGTTCGTAATAGGAATTTCTACGATTGGATAGGGCAATTTTGCTGCTCTTAGCATTTTCGCGGTATTGCCTCTTCCCACGATAACATCAATATCGTCGCTCATTTGCTCTTTTATATATTCAACAGCATTCTCCATAAAAGCGCTTACAATGATAAGGGAATCCTCTGCATGGTATTCTTTTTGGATTTTATAGGCATAACTGGCTATATGTGCACCTGATGCAATAATAAGTATTTTTGACATATTCTGTTTCTCTTTTGTCTCTACTATAAAACATACTCAGTTATTTTGCACATATTTAATACAATTTCCTAAAATATTTTCAATTTTAAAAAATATTCGCGAAAATTTTTTCCATAAGTTATGCTTACATCACCCTATACAAGAGGAGATTTGCATTATGGATCAGGTACCAATCGGATTCCCTGTGGAAGATGAGGAAATCTGCTTTTCCAAAGCCATTTATTACAATTTCAATCCCATTCCTGTAAAGTCTCCATGGAGGGATGCCACCGGTGGTTTTGGTTCATTCATTCCGCTTCAAGGATGGATCCAACTGTTTGACAAAGATGGGTACTGTGGCGAGACCTTTTGTTCCATGGGCATGATCAATAATATTCTTCCTCTCATTCTTACTGGAGAAACAAAGAAGGTAAGCGAGTGGTATCAGTACATCTATTGGAAGCTCCGAAACTTTGGCTTTCAATCAGGCCAAATCGTAGATTTGGGTCAACTCGATCTTCTTATGCTGGATATACTGGCACGAAGGCACAACAAGCCGTTGCACCGCTTCCTTGGCGCTCAAAAAGACTGGTGTTCAATATACAAAGGGGGTGGTTCCCTTCTTTCATCTGACGAGGATCTTGTTGCAGATATGGTTAGGTATGTCGAAGAAGGCAATACTACCATAAAATTTAAAGTGGGAAGCGATTGGGGCCAAAATATGGAGCGTGATGTACGCCGCATGAAATTGGTTCGTGATGCAGTCGGATCTGATATCCGTATTGCAGTTGACGCAAACCAGGTATGGTCCGTCGACGAGGCACTCCGGTTTGCTGACCTTATCAGGCCATATAACCCAGCCTGGTATGAGGAACCTTGTCATGCTCACGACATGAATGCCATCAAGGAGCTGAAAGAGCGAGGCGTAGGATTCAAGCTTGGTTATGGGGAATCCATGAGAAATGCATTCGCTTTTGAAACCTATGCAGAAAAAGGGGTTGACCATCTCATGCCACTTGTTGGACGAATGTGCAAGATGAGCGACCTGCTCACTATCCGTTCGCTGTGCAAGAAGAATGGTCTTATGTTCTCTGCTGGTGGTACAAGCTGGCTCAATGCAGCGTTTGGGGCACTGTTTGATGAAAACGAACCGCTTGAGAATCATGAACCTATGACGCAACCGATGGGAGAAATGCTCAGTGTGAAGTGTGAAGAGAAGAACGGACGGTTCTATCTTCCAGAGATTATCGGAACACCTATCCGCATCAATTTCGAAAAACTTTCTAAAGAGCGAATTCTGGATGGCGTTACCTATTTTTATGCAGAAAGAATGAATGCATCTTTTGCAGTAAGGGCGGCATATTGATGGCTTCGAGTATTTACAATATGCTCGACTCATTCCAAATTCCTCAGGTGTGTGCCCTCGAGGTTTCGTTTGACCGTACGCGATTGGACAATCTCGAGGAAAAACTTACATCGCTTTGGAACCAGAGGCAAATCCCCATCCACCAAGGTGACCGTATTGCAATAACGGCAGGTAGTCGGGGGATTGCAGATTACCAAAGAATTGTGCGTACAACTGTTTCCCTGGTAAAACAGGCAGGGGGAATTCCTTTCATTGTGCCTGCCATGGGAAGCCATGGTGGGGCAACAGCAGAAGGGCAAACAGCACTGCTTGCACATTTGGGGATTACCGAGGAGACAACAGGGGCTCCAATTATTTCCTCCATGGAAGTTGAAGAGATTGGTCGAACAGATTTGGGGCTTCCTGTGTACATTGACAAGAACGCACTTGCAGCCGATGGAATCATTCTGCTCAACCGGGTGAAAACCCATACATCAATCCGTGAAGAGTACCAGAGTGGATTGATGAAGATGATGGCAATTGGGCTGGCAAAACACAAGGGGGCTGTTGCAACTCATGACCTTGGTGTACCACATCTTGGACAGAACATGGTACGGGTGGCGAAGCTCGCCCTTGAAAAGCTCAACATCGTTGCGGGTATCTCTGTGATTGAAAATGGCTATGAAGAGTTGGCGGATATATATGTTTCACGCAAAGAGAAAATCCTTTCAACCGAACCGGAAATCCTCAAGCGGGCCATTGCAATGGTGCCCACAATTCCCGTCCCTGTCATAGATGTCTTGATTATATATGAACAGGGCAAGGATATCAGTGGAACGGGGATGGATCCAGCAGTCATAGGAAGGCCCATAAACCGCGGCCCGCACGAAGGCCCTCAAGTTGAAGCCCTTGGCCTCCTTCGTCTCACTGAGTGTTCAGCAGGGAATGCCAGCGGTTGCGGGATGGCAGACTTCATCACTCATAGATTCAAGAGTGCGATTGACGAAGACGCCACCATTGTGAATTCCCTGACCGGAATGCATCCAGAAATTGCCAGGATCCCAGCTGCAATGCAAAACGATGAAATGGTTTTCAAGGCATGCCTGAAGGCGGCTGGTTTGTTTGCACAAGAGAATCCAAAGTTGGTCATTATCAAAAGTACAAAGGCCTTGGAGAAAATATATGTATCCAGGGCTGCTTTTGAGGCAATACCGGATAAGTCGAACGTAACAATCGTTTCGAACTTTCAAAATGTGGAATTTGACTCAGAGGGAAATCTAGGTTCTCTCTGGGAAAATTAGAGAGGAGAGGAATATGAGAAAAATCCTTGCAATGTTATTGGTAACGGTTCTTGCAATGAGCTTTGTCCTTGCAAATGGCACAACGGAAAATACTGCGACTGCAAAATGGCCTAAAAATGTGGAAATCATCGTCCCTGCTGGGGCTGGTGGTGATACCGACTTCAATGCACGTTTGCTCGCCCAGTATCTCCAGGAAAAAATTGGAAGCAATTTTGTTATTTCCAATGTAAATGGAAATGGTGGTGCAACTGGTACCCGTCAGGTTAAGAATGCAGAACCAGATGGCAGCAGTATCCTTTTCTACCACTCAGCTTTTGTAGTAAACAAGGCAAGTGGTGCTGTTGATTACGGCTTTGATTCCTATGATTTTTCATGTATTGCAGCCATGAATCGTGGCAACATGATTGTTTCACAGTCAAAATACGGCTTCAAGAACATGGCTGACCTGAAGGCTTACACCCAGACTCATCCGAATGAACTCAAGATTGCAGTGCAGACCGGTGCTACTTCCTATGCGGTTGCAATGCAACTGATCGCCGATGGCTTCAAACTCAACACCGTTGATGCAGGTAGTGCTTCCGCACGTCTGGCTGCAATTCTCGGTGGACATGTAGATGTCATCCTTGCTGCTTACGGCTCAGTCAAGGATTACGTAAAGGATGGTACCCTTGATGTAATCGGCAGTGACAGCCCCAACGACCTCGAAGAAGCTGGAGTCATCTCTAACGTAAACCAAGGCGTCAAGGCATCCCTCCCCTTCTACTACTTCTTTGCTTTCCCGAAAGGAACTCCTGCAAACCTCGTTTCCGATTTCACCGCTGCAGTTGGTGATATCGTGAACAACAACAAGGAGTACCAGAAGAAGATATACGACGCTTACTACCAGAAACCAACCTTCATCCCAGGTGCAGAAGGCTTGAAGAAGTATGCTGAAGTTGAAGAAATCCTGAAAACTGTAAAGTTCTAAGTCGTTTTACATAGGAAAAGCCATGTCTTGAAACAGGTATGGCTTTTCCTTGTGCATGGGAAGAGGCTATCCATGAAAAAGAATTTCGAATCAAATCTGATAAATCTAATGATGCTATTTATCGGAATCGCATTGTTCATCTCCGCACAATCCATCAAAGCAGGTGCCACGAATTCTCTTGGTGGGGATTTTGTGCCTAAACTCAGCACGGGCCTTTGGGTAGTAGTTTCAGCATTGCTTTTCGTCACAGGCTTGAAAAACTCAGAGACTGGGTCCAAGCAAATGAATCTGACCGCATTGCTTAAAACGTTTGTGTTATTGATCATCAACATTTCATTATTGAAAACATTAGGCTTCATCATCTGTTCGGTTTTGTATCTTGGCGTTCAGATGTATCTATTCTTACCAAAGGAACTCCACTCCAAGAAAAATTATATCCTTCTTGTGATTCTCGCTGTTGTCGTGCCCATACTCACAGATTTGGTCTTCGTAAATGTATTTTCGCTCATTCTGCCGACAAGCAGATTATTCTGAAGAGGTTAAACTATGGTTATTGAAGGAATGCTTTCCATTTTGACTCCATCCACATTCTCGGTCATGTTCCTGGGTGTTGTGATTGGCATCATATTCGGCTCCATCCCGGGGCTTACATCCACTATGGGGGTAGCTCTTTGTCTCCCCTTGACGTTCGGCATGAGTCCACTAAACGGTATAGCACTCTTGATTGCGCTGTATGTTGGTGGTACTTCAGGAGGTCTCATCTCGGCAATTCTTTTGAAGATACCGGGAACCCCATCTTCAGTTGCTACAACATTCGATGGTGGTCCTATGGCAGATCGTGGCGAAGCCAGCAAGGCACTGGGCGTGGGCATTTTCTACTCTTTTTTAGGGACGATTTTCTCCATCGCAGCTCTATGGTTCATTGCACCTTCGCTTGCAAAGATTGCCCTAAAATTTGGACCGTATGAGTATTTTGCAATCTGCCTGTTTGCACTCACAACAATCGTCGGCATGGTAGGCGATAACATTCTCAAAGGCCTTTCAAGTGCACTGCTTGGTATTACCTTCTCTCTAGCAGGCATTGCATCTATTGGCGGGGCGGCACGATTCACCTTTGGAATTGATGATATGGAAAACGGGTTTGCCCTCCTGCCTGTACTTATTGGCCTTTTCGCTGTTTCAGAAATTTTTACAATTGCTGCTACCGGTCTTAAAAAAGAGAAAAACAATATTGTCGATTGTAAGATGAAAGGCTTTGGGTTTTCGTTTAAGGAATTCAAGGAACAGTTTGTCAACATGTTACGTTCTGCCATTCTTGGGGTAGGTATTGGTATTCTGCCTGGTATCGGTGGTGCAACATCCAATATTGTTGCGTACAGCGTTGCAAAACAACAGAGCAAACACCCAGAGAAATTCGGAACCGGATGTATCGATGGTATCATTGCATGCGAAACCTCCAACAATGCATCAATCGGGGGAGCTCTCATCCCACTTCTGACTCTTGGTATCCCAGGCGATACAGTAACGGCAATGATCCTCGGTGGTCTTACACTCCATGGGATACAGCCAGGTCCGCTGCTTTTCAAAACCAGTGGCGTACTTGTATATGGTATCTTTACCGCATTCCTCGTTTCCACCTTCATCATGCTCATTGTTGAATATGGTGGTTTACGGGTATTCGTTAAAATCCTTTCAGTCCCCAAATATATTTTGCTTCCGATTATTATGATTTTCTGTATTGTAGGGACCTTCGGTACGAACCACAGAATTTTCGATGTTTGGACCGCTCTTATTTTTGGTGTCATTGGATACTTCCTTTCCAGGAACAAGTTCCCTCAGGCACCCATCATACTTGGCTTCGTACTTGGGCCAATCATTGAAGAGAACCTTCTCAGAGGCATGCAGTATTCAAGCAACAACTTCTTCATTTTCTTCACAAGCCCGATTGCCGCAGTGTTCCTTGTGTTGACTGTGATTGTATTCATTTACAGTCTCTTCAAAGAAATCATGAAAAGCAAAAATGTAAGGAAATCTTGAATAGAATACGCTTCCCTTCCGGGAAATTTTGTACCTGATTCAAAGCATAAGGATACTGGATATGCAAATAGTGAAAGGCGGAAATGTTTCGAAACTTCTTGAGGGAGTAGTCATCCCGAAGATGTTCCATGCACGTCAAAACTTTTTTAGGAACCACATTGAAGTAAGCGACATTCCGGCAGCGATAATCAAGGAACTTGAGAGAAAAGAGATTTCCTCGACTATCAAACCGGGAATGTCCATTGCTATCACCGCTGGCAGTCGCGGAGTTCGCAATGTGGCTCTGATTACAAAGACCATTGTGGATTTTGTCTGGGGAAAAGGTGCAAAGCCATTTATTGTACCAGCTATGGGAAGTCATGGTGGGGCAACGGCAGAAGGCCAGAAGGATATGCTTGCAACGTTTGGCATTACCGAAAAGGCTATGGGTTGTCCGATACACAGCCAAATGGAAACTGTTCAGCTAGGGACTTCAGAATATGGCAAACCTGTATTTCAAGACAAAAATGCCTTTGAAGCTGATGGGATTATCATTTCTTGCCGCATCAAACCACACAATGCCTTCCGGGGTATTGTGGAAAGCGGTATTTGTAAGATGCTCGTCGTCGGTCTTGGAAAACAGAAGGGTGCTGAGAGTGTCCATTCAGATGGAATGGGCAATATGGCAAAGAATCTTGTTGCCAATGCAAAAGTGGTTCTGGCGAATTCAAGGATTCTATTTGCAATCCCCTGTATCGAAAATGCCTTTGATGAAACTGCGTATATTGAGGCAGTTCTTCCTCAGTCTGTTATGGTTCGCGAACCTGAGTTGCTTCAGATTGCCTTTGGCAATATGCCGAAGATTCTGGTACCAGAATCGGATGTACTGGTTGTCAATGAGATGGGAAAGAACTATTCAGGAACAGGTGTTGATCCTAATATTTCGGGTACCTGGAGCACGGAATATGCATCAGGTGGCCTGAAAGTGCAACGTACTTGTTTCCTTGACCTCACTGATGTAAGCCATGGCAATGCAAATGGCATGGGATTGGCCAATGTCATCACGAAGCGTATGTTCGAAAAACTTGATACTGAGATGATTTATCCGAACTGTCTCACCAGCACTGTACTGAAGTCTGCAATGATGCCAGTAGTTGTTGCAACAGACAAAGAAGCAATTCAGGCTTGTATCAGAACCCTCAATAGTGTGGACAATGATCATATCAGGATGGTGCGAATCAAGAATACGCTTCATGTGGATATGATTATGCTTTCAGAAGCGTATTACCTAGATGTGAAAGCTGGAAAATGGCCTGGCCTTGAGGCTGTTTCCGAACCCAAGGAACTTGAGTTTGATGCAGAGGGAAACCTAATTACGATAATGGCTTGAGTATATCGATACTCTCATAGAGGGGTACCGAAAAGTATATTTAAGAAATTTCAAACTGACAGAAATTGTCAGGATGACTTCTAGGGCATTGCTATAAACCATGCAATGCTTGCTGGAACTATACCTGTTATACAGAAAGGATTTATGATGGATACGAGTTTTATAAAGGGTATTGTACCCCCAATTGTTACTCCCATGACAAAAGATGAGAAACTTGATGAGCAGGCATTTCGAGACCAGATCGAATGGATGATAGAAGGTGGAATCACAGGTCTTTTGGTATTTGGGTCAAATGGTGAGTTCTACATGCTTGAAGAAGATGAGATGGAAGCAATCCTAGGTATTGCGCTTGAGCAAGTAAAGGGAAGAGTCCCTATCTATATGGGCATTGGCGCTATCCGCACCTCCAAGTGTATTCGCTTAGCAAGAATGGCCGTTCAACTAGGGGTCCAGGGGATTTCCATTCTGCAGCCAATGTTCCTCAAACTGACAGAGGAAGAACTTAAAACTCACCTAGTGGCTATAGCTGAAAGTGTCTCTCAAACGCCAGTACTTCTGTACAACAACCCTGGAAGGACTGGTTATGCAATGAGCCAGAATCTTGTTTATTGGATGGCCCACAACATACCAAATGTGGTAGGTATGAAAGATAGTTCAGGCGATTTGACACAGACAGAGGAATTCGTCCGCAGAAATGCAGATGTGGGATTCAAGGTTTTTTGTGGCAAAGACACCCTGATTTATGCAGGTCTTTGTGTGGGTTGTGTCGGTGCTGTCACTTCCACTTCAAACTTTGCCGCAGCGCTTGTGTGGTCCATCTACGAAAAGTATATTGCAGGTGATCTTACGGGATCCAAGGAAGCACAGTTTGCCCTTAATCCACTACGGCTTCAGATGGACTCATCATCCTTTCCCGTGGCAACAAAGGATTATGCAAATTTAGTCGGGAGAAAAGTTGGGCAGCCGATGCTCCCAAACCTTCCATCACCTCCAATACAGATGGAAAAATTTGCTCAATTACTGAACGTCGAAGGATTGATGTAAGAATATCAAATAGTTGGTATTTGGAGCGGAAACTAGCTAAATAGTAAAGCTTTACGTCTCTATCTATAAAATAAAGGAGCTTCCTTATGGAATGCAACGTGGACAATACTACCATCATTACTGATGAGAAAGTAACCCATATCAGGCTTACCAATAAAGATAATGTAGCCATTGCAGTAAATGCCTTGGAAGCAGGAATTGAGCTGGAGCCTGGATTGATGACTTTGGAACCTATCCCCCAGGGGCACAAGATTGCACTCTGGGATCTTAAAAGAGGCGAAGGTGTCATTCGATACGGTGTACTGCTTGGTAACCTGAGCAAAGATATAAAAAAAGGTGGATGGATCAATGAGCATATGATTGATCTTCCAGCATCGCCCGAACTTGACACCCTTGAATTTGCAACCGAAATTAATAACAACCTCCCCAATCCTCCTGTCGATTACTGGGATGGGTATGAGGTCGAAGGTTGTGAGTATGCAGGAACAAGGAACATCCTCGGGATTTCAACCACCGTCCAGTGTGTTGAGGGCGTTCTCAACGTTGCAGTTACCAAGATGAAGAAGGAACTTCTTCCAAAATATCCCAACGTTGATGATATCGTGGCTCTGGTACATCCGTATGGATGTGGAGTGGCCATCAACGCACGCGATGCCTTCATCCCAATCAGAAGCGTCAAGAACCTGGTTAAAAACCCTAATTTCGGGGGTGAAATCATGGTTGTCGCCCTTGGTTGTGAAAAACTCACTGTTGAAATGCTACTTGAAGAAAAAGATATCAATAGCGAAAATGTAGTTATACTTCAAGAGCAGAAAGGTTTCCAGTCTATGATAGACCGGCTGATGGATGTCGCTGAAACAAAACTGCAAAAGCTCAACGAACGAAAGAGGGTTCGGCTTCCACTCTCCAAGTTGTGCATCGGTATGCAATGTGGGGGATCGGATGCTTTCTCAGGTGTGACAGCAAACCCGTCCGCGGGGTATGCAAGCGATCTCTTGGTCAAAGGAGGTGCAACCGTTTTGTTCAGTGAGGTCACGGAAGTCCGTGATGGAGTGAGGCAAATAGCACAGCGCTGTGTCAGTGAGGAAGTCGGTAAGAAACTTATTCAGGAAATGGCCTGGTACGATAATTACCTTGCACTCGGTGATGTGGACCGAGATGCAAACCCAACCCCTGGAAACAAAAAAGGGGGTCTTGCCAATATTGTTGAGAAGGCGATGGGTTCGATCGCGAAGTCAGGAACCAGCCCAATCATCGATGTCATTGGGCCTGGGGAAATCCCAGCCAAGAAAGGGCTTATTTTTGCAGCAACACCGGGAAGTGATATCGTATGCGGACCTTCACATCTTGCTTCCGGCATAACGCTTCAGGTATTTATGACAGGCAGAGGTACTCCCTATGGCCTTGCGGCAGCACCGGTAATCAAAGTCTGCTCGAGGTCAGTGATGAAAGAACAATGGATGGATCTGATTGATGTGAATGCTGGTCAGGTAGCTACTGGTGAAAAGTCTATTGAAGATGTCGGTTTGGAGCTTTTCTACTTCATTATTGATGTTGCCTCAGGGCGAAAAAAACCTTGGGCAGAGGAATATGGATTGCACAACTACTTGTGCATTTTCAATCCTGCACCTATTACGTAAATCCTTTTCAACTGACGCCCCTGCGTAAGCGGGGGTATTTTATATCGAATGCAAATCCGTATAAATAGATAATATCTTTCCTGTAACAAAAACCAATCAGCTTTTATGAAATATTTCTACGAATCTAAGAAGTAAGGAATTTCTTCAATTTTTTCCCGTAGGTATAGGTAACTCATCAAGAATTTCGTCATTTTATTACAATTTTTATAAAAAAAATGCAGGAAACAAAGAAAGATAAACAAAACCCCAAGCTAAATAGGCCTGGGGCTTTATCCGTTTCCAAATTTACATCTTACAGGTTACTTTTTCTTTGCAGCAATGACAGCTTGAGCGGCAGCAAGGCGTGCAATAGGAACCCTGAAAGGAGAACACGAAACATAGTTCAAACCAATTGATTGGCAGAACGCAATTGTCTTGGGGTCTCCACCATGTTCGCCACAGATACCAAGCTTGATATCGGGACGTACACTCCTGCCCAATTCAGCTGCAATCTTGACAATCTTGCCTACCCCATCGATATCAATGGTTGCAAACGGGTCATAGTCATAGAATTGCTTGTCAGGGTCATTTACATAGGGACCGAGGAACGAGGCAGCATCATCACGGCTGAAACCACAGGTCATCTGGGTCAAGTCGTTCGTACCGAAACTAAAGAATTCCGCTTCCCTTGCAATCTCATCTGCGGTAATTGCGGCGCGCGGGACCTCAATCATCGTGCCGACCTTATATTCGACATGCAGATTCTGCTCATCGAAAATTTCATTGATAACCTCAATCGCCTGTCTCTTACAGAACTCAAATTCCTTGTAGTTGCCAACAAGCGGAATCATGATCTCGGGGAATACCTCGATACCTTTCCTCTTTACATTGATAGCAGCCTCAATGATGGCACGGACCTGCATGCGAAGGATTTCAGGGTAAATAATTGCCAAACGGCAACCCCTGAAGCCAAGCATCGGGTTGAATTCATGCAAGGCACTGGACTTCTGGGCAACTTCCTCAACGGAAATACCCATTTGCAGGGCCAGTTCATGACGACTGGTGTGATCATTGGGAAGGAATTCATGCAACGGAGGGTCAAGCAGGCGGACAGTGGCAGGCAAACCCTGCAGTTCCGTAAAAATCCCCTCGAAATCTTCACGCTGCATCGGCAACAACTCTGCAAGGGCTTTCTCGCGCTCGACTATGTTGTTTGCAAGGATCATCTTGCGAATCGACATAATACGGTTTCCACCGAAGAACATATGCTCAGTCCGGCAAAGCCCGATACCCTCCGCGCCCAGTGCTACGGCCATATGCGTGTCATTGGGAGTATCTGCATTGGTGTAGACCCCCATGGTCTTGATATCATTCACATAGCCCATGAAAGTCTTGTAGTTCTGGAACACGATAGATTCTGACTCTTTCATATTACCGTTCAATACCTGGACAATCTCAGAAGAACGGACAGGTATCTTGCTTGCATATATTGCACCGGTAAAACCATCAATGGAAAGGTAGTCCCCTTCATTGAGCGTAACCCCGTTTACCTGCAGATATTTCTTAGGTTCGTTGATACGGATATCACCGGCACCACTTACACAGGGACAACCCATTCCACGGGCAACGACGGCCGCATGGCTGGTCATTCCTCCGCGACAGGTTACGACACCCTTGGAAATAGCCATGCCTCCGATATCCTCAGGACTTGTTTCGGTACGGACAAGAATTACATCTTTTCCCAAGGCAGCCATTTCCTCAGCTTTCTGGGCAGTGAAATAAATCTCTCCACAGGCTCCACCGGGGGATGCATTCAAACCATGGGTAACTTCCTTGAGATCCTGGTCCTTGATAATCTTGTTGTCGAGAATTGGTGCGAACAATTTGCCGAATTCTCCGGAAGGAACACGACTTACTGCCATTTCCTTGGTGATCAAGCCTTCCTCAACCATTTCTACCTGGGTTCTCAACCAACTGAAAATAGTCCTTTTCCCGTTTCGGGTCTGAAGCATGTACAACTTGCCTTCCTGGATGGTAAATTCAACATCCTGCATGTCATGGTAATGCTTCTCAAGGATAGATCGGATAGAGACCAACTGTTCATACACATCCAGGTTAACTGCTTTGAGTGTCTCTATTGACTGGGGAGTCCTGATACCGGCAACGACATCCTCGCCCTGGGCATTCATCAGATATTCGCCATAGAAACGGTTCTCTCCCGAAGAGGGGTCACGGGTAAAGGCAACGCCTGTTCCGCTGGTATCTCCCATATTGCCGAATACCATGCACTGCACGTTGACTGCGGTTCCCAAAAGTCCACGGATATCATTCATTTGCCTATATTTGATAGCCCTTTCATTGTTCCAGGAACTGAATACTGCATCAATTGCCTTGAACAACTGGTCATGGGGATCGGTTGGAAAATCTTCCCCGGTAAAACGCTTGTACAGTCTCTGGTAGCGGGCAATAACCTCATGCAAGTCTTTGCTGTTGAGTTCGGTATCGAAAACTTTTCCTTGCTCATCCTTTACATCCTGCAATGCACGTTCAAATTCATGGTGGGGAACACCCATTACCACATCTCCAAACATCTGCATAAACCGGCGGTAACTATCCCAGGCAAAACGTTCATTGCCCGTCTTCGCTATCAAAGCTTTAACGGAATCTGGGTTCAACCCAAGATTGAGAATCGTATCCATCATCCCAGGCATAGACTGTGCAGCACCGCTACGAACAGAAACCAACAATGGGTTTTCATGGTCACCCAGTTTGGCACCCATCAGCTTTTCCAGCCGATACAGGTTCTCAAGGACCTGTTCTCGCATACCGTCTGGATATGCTCCTTTATTTGCGCTGTAATATGCACAGGCCTCAGTGCTGATAGTAAACCCCGGAGGCACTGGAAGCCCAATACTGGTCATCTCGGCAAGGTTTGCACCTTTTCCACCAAGAATATCCTTCATTTGGGCAGTTCCATCGGCCTTGCCGGAGCCAAAAAAGTAGACATAATTCGATTTCTTTTCCGTCATCATTGACTCCTATTTTTCTCTTCTGTTTGCAAGCAAAATCGTATCTGTTCAATAGGGTGCTGTCAATGTAATAAAATGTTAAAAACTGATTTTTTATTCTATCAAAGTCTTATTAGATAAATATTTGTCGAATTATTTATTTGAAACTTTATTTCATTTTCAGGATTCTAGCCACTATATAACAACTGCAATCCAGGCTTTGCAATTAAGGGAGTCCTAAATATTTTTTCAAATATCTACCTTATACAGAGGTTTTCCTTTACCGATAATGGTAATATGTCAATTCCAGAAAATGCCTTCCAAACCAAAAATAAGACAATGTATACATAATCATGTATAAAAAGCATAAAATACTGCCCCTTCCCCTACTCCATGCATAATGCCGCCATTTCTGGCGGCATTATAGCGAAAAACCAAAGGGAATTATTCGGGTTGCTTGCCGATGTAGGCAAGGATACCGCCATCGACATAGAGCACGTGGCCATTGACGAAGTCGGAGGCCTCGGAGGCAAGGAACACGGCGGGGCCGGTCAAATCGTCGGTGGTACCCCAGCGTGCAGCGGGGGTCTTTGCCACGATGAAGCTGTCAAACGGATGGCGCTTCCCGTCCGCCTGCCTTTCCCGCAGGGGTGCGGTCTGCGGCGTGGCGATGTACCCGGGCCCAATGCCATTGCACTGGATGTTGTACTGCCCGTATTCGCTGCAGATGTTGCGGGTGAGCATCTTCAAGCCACCCTTGGCAGCCGCGTACGCGCTGACTGTCTCGCGCCCAAGCTCACTCATCATCGAGCAGATGTTGATGATCTTGCCCCGGTTGCGTTCGATCATCGAAGGCAGGACCGCCTTGGATACGATAAACGGCGCGTTCAAGTCGATGTCGATGACCCTGCGGAAATCGGCGACATCCATCTCGATCATCGGCGTGCGCTTGATAATGCCGGCATTGTTCACCAGGATGTCGATCGGACCGAGCTCGTCGGAAATCTTTTTCACGGTCTCGATGACAGCCTTTTCGTCGGTAACGTCACATACATACCCTTTTGCAGGTATCTTTTTCTCTGCATAGGCGGCAAGCCCCTTGTCTACCAGCTCTTGGTTGATATCATTGAAGGCTATCTTTGCCCCCGACTGGGCAAAGGCCGTTGCCAGTGCGAAGCCGATGCCATAGGAAGCGCCCGTTACAAAAGCCACTTTCCCCTCAAGCGAAAATTTTTGCGTAAAATCCATATTCTGTCTCCTTGAATGCCGAGTTAGCGAAGGTCCTCGGTCTTGATCCCGTCCATGTCCGTATAGGTGCGGTTTTCCCCGCACATCGACCAGATGAACGTATAGCTGCTGGTCCCCGCCCCGCTATGGATGGACCAGGAAGGGTTGATGACTGCCTGCTCGTTGTGGACTGCAATGTGCCTTGTTTCGCTGGGCTCACCCATGAAATGGAACACGGTCTGGTCGGAGGGAACATCGAAATAGAAGTAGACCTCCATCCTCCGCTCGTGGGTGTGGGAGGGCATGGTGTTCCATACGCTTCCCCTCTTTAGCTGGGTCAGGCCCATGGAGAGCTGGCAAGTGTCGAGTACGTCCGGGTGGATGTACTGGTTGATCGTCCGTTCGTTGCTCATGTCCACGGAACCGGCCTTCACGTGCTTGGCCTCAGCAAAGACAATCTGCTTTGCAGGAAAAGCGTGGTGGGCGGGGGTCGAGTTCATGTAAAACTTCGAGGGGTTCTTGGCATCCTTGCTCGAGAACAGCACCTCTTTGGTGCCCATCGGCAGGTAGAGCCCGTCGAGATGCACCAGCTCGTAGGCAGTACCGTCAGCGACAACCAGTCCGTCCCCCCCGATGTTGATGATCCCAAGCTCCCTCCGCTCCAGAAAATAGGTCACGCCGAAATCCTTCATGGGGTCGATGTTCTTGGAAAGCGGGACAGCCTGGTCCACCGGCATGGCGCCCATGGTCACGATACGATCGACATGGGAATACACGGCACTGACATCGTTTGCGTTGAAAATGCCCTGGATGAGGAACTCGTCGCGCAACTGCTGCGTATTCATCCTCGAAAACGGTTCTTTGCCCGTCGAATAGCGAATATCCATTACTCATACTCCTTGCTCAAGGTACCCCTAGGCAGCGGTACCTGAAAAATCTGTTCTATTGGGCCACTCCCCGCCCTTTTTTTGAGGGGGGATCCGGCACAAAATCCTCTACAATCACCTGTCCATACGGACCAAATCAATTGCCTCGGTCTTTATCTTCTTCAGAGCCGACTGCAGGTGATACATGTCATTTCCCAAAATCAACATGTTGATACCCCTGCCTATTGCCGCCTCTATGGTTTCTTTGGTAGCGGGGACCACAGGGCACATAACCTTGATCCCCCGTCTCTTTGCCCCCTCGGCGAGTTTTCTGTAAGCGTCGGCGACCCGGGGGTCCTCGGTCGCATACCCTACCTTGGCACCAATCGACAGGGAGTAGTCGATGGGCCCGAAGTTGACGGCGTCGATTCCCGGTACATCCAGAATGTCGTCAAGGTTGTCGGTGAACTCGAAGTCCTCGTCCATGGGAATCACCAGGGTGTCCGCATTGCTCTTTTCCACATAGTCCGCCCACGAGAACCCGGGTCCCCCGAACTGGGCGGACCTGACATTGGATTCGGCGCCCCTGCGGCCCATCGGGGGGAATTTTGCACCCCTTACAATGGCCTGGGCATCCTCTTTGGTGCGGGTATGGGGGACGACAATCCCCTCGGCCCCCATCTCGAGTACCTTGCGTATCTCCACCTCATCGGTACCGGTTACCCGCACTACGGCAGGGATTCCTGCCAGTTTGGCCGACATGATGAGTTTTTCCATATTATTGGGCCCGTCCAGCGGGCAATGCTCAAGGTCAAGATAGACGAAATCATACCCCCAGTTTCCGATCGCCTCAACGGCACAGGCGGCAGCAGTAAATACTGTGATGCCGAACACAGGGCCCTTTTTCATTCTTTCACGTAATGTCATACTAATCCTTCTTTACAGTATTTTCATTCAAAGACACAAGAAAATTCAATACTAAACAAAACTCGGTAACCAAAGGCTCAATGAAGGAATAAAGGTAATCATTACCAAGACAATGATATTGCAGAGTATAAACGGAACTGCTGACTTGAATATCTCGATAATCGTCAAATTACAAATCTTGCTCGCTACATTGAGACACATGCCTACAGGAGGGGTTACCAAACCAATTGCCAGCCCAACAATGATAATCGCCCCAAACTGAAGCTCATTCATCCCAAATTGCTGCATTACCGGAAGCAGAATAGGACTGATAAGCAATATACAGGGAGTGACATCCAGAAAAGTTCCCAGAATCAGTATAATCAAATCCAGAAAGACGTAGACAAGCCAAGTAGGAATATTTGACCCCACCAGAAAACTCCCAATGTGTGCAGGTACCTGCTCAACGGCTAGAATCCAAGTGAATATCATCGTAAAACCACCGATAATCATGATGGAACTAGACATCATAAAGGTCTTTTTCAAGGCATTCCCGACTTCTTTCCATTTCAATTCTTTATAGACAAAGAACCCCAGTATGGAGGCATACAGAACAGCAACCCCAGCCGATTCGCTTGCCGTGGCAATACCGGCAGAGACAGATACTATGATTAAAACAGGCATAAACATGGCCAAAGAACCGTCTTTGGTTATTTTTGCCATCTTTTTTAGCTCAATCTTTTCTTTCTTCGGATGGTAGCCTTCTTTGCGGGAAATAACGAATGTTATAACCAGCTGGGTAGCACCAACCAGAATTCCAGGGATCAGCCCGGCAAGAAACAATTTCCCGACAGAGGCACCTGAGACCATTGCATACATTAGCATCGGAACACTCGGGGGGATGATCATACCGATAGTCGAAGAAGCAACGGTAATGCCCGCTGCGAATCCTTTGGGATATCCTTTTTTCACCATATCAGGAATAAGGATGCTACCCAAAGCCGAAGTATCAGCTACAGAAGAACCTGAAATACCGCCGAATATCATGGAAGAGACTACGTTTACTTCCCCCAAGCCACCACCAAAGGGGTGTACAAGCAGCATGGAGAAATCAATCAGTCTCCGGGTAAGTCCACTGTGGTTCATCAATTCGCCGGTCAACATGAACAACGGCATTGCGATGATGATAAAACTTTCAGTTCCAGACCATACTCGCTGGGGGAACGTCAACAGGAAGGAAGGATTTGACAAGAGCATATAGAGAATGCCCGACCCTCCAATTGCATAGGCTATCGGGACACCGATAATCAAAAAAACAACCAAAGCAACGAACATCAAGGAAAGTTCCATTATTTTCCTCCCTGGACGATTTCATCGCCCAACTCAAAATCATCCTTGTATCCTTTGCGAGGTTTTTCAATGGGGAAAAATTCCGATACTATACTTACCAGTGAATAAAAAATAGTAATAAAAAAAGTGATAGGTAGTATAGAATAGTAAATCCCTTTGTGTATGCCTGTAGCAGGAGAGGGAACTCTCCCAACTTTATGGATTATTCGAATACTGTAATAAATCATGCCTATCGATACCGTAATAATAACCAGCTGTGACAAGATTTTGAAAAATCTTTTTACCTTCAAAGGCATACTGTCCACAAAATTGGTGATAGTAATATGTTCGCTTTCCCGAATTCCAAGGGCTGCCCCGAAAAAGGTCGTTGCAACAAAAACCATGGTTAACATTTCTTCCGACCATACGAAAGAAATCGAAAAAACATATCTCATTATTACAGAGACAATAACCCCAACGGCAAGGGTTGCCTCAAGCAGTTTCCCAAAAATCGAAAGAATTGTATCGAGACCTCGAATAATCTTATTCATTTTTTTCTCATTCTTGATGCGTTTTGATAGAGGTCCCGTTCCATTTGAAACGGGACCAGTACTACTACTATTACTTATTTCGATGCAATCGCGCGCATCTCGTCTAAATCGGCTTGCTTGAAAATTCCTTTGTCAACAAAATATTTGTAGACGGGATTACAAGCCTTTATAAACTGGTCACGCTCTGCAGCAGTTGGTTTATAAACCTGCACACCACCAGCAACGATCATATCATAGTAATGATTATTCAAATCTCTTCTGAGTTTGTTCTGGGTGTCGGTATAAAGCCAAGCGCCATCCTGGATAATCTGCTGAAGGTCTGCAGGCAGGGAATTCCACATATCAAGGCCCATATCAATCGGTTCCGGGTGGAATTGATAATCAATCATAGTCATGTATTTCTGGACTTCATAGAATTTCATGTCACCGATATTTGCCAATGGATTCTCTTGCCCATCAGCTACATTGGTCTTCAAAGCCATGTAGGTGTCACCATAAGGTATGGATACTGCACTTGCACCCATAGCCTCCATTGACTTGATGATTGATTCAATCGGTGGGGTCCTGATTTTCAAGCCTTTCATGTCTTCAGGGCTTTTAATAGGATGCGCATTATTGGTTATCTGACGAGAACCGCCATCACCGATAGCAAGCATCTTGATACCGTACTGTTCTGCAGATGCCATGATTCTCTTTCCCAGATCGCTATGGGAGACTTTCATCAAGTCAGCCTGCGTGGGGAAGAAGAAAGGCATGAGATAGATTTCGAGCATGGGAGTCTGGGAAGCAAAGACACCACCGGTAAACATTTCCAAGGTACCGAGTTTCATGGCCTCGATCATGTCCGATTCATTTCCCAGGGTTGCTGCAGGATAAATTTCAATCTGCAGGCGCCCCTCTGATTTCTCCTCTACATATTTCTCGAATTCCAACAAGGCTTTATGCCGGGTAGACTCAGTAGTCGAAGCATGACCAACTTTCAGCGTGTACACTTTCTGTGCGGCCTGCTCGGTCTGTCCATTTGCAAAGAGCATTGGAAGAACCAAGACCAGGCACAGAGCCAAAGAAACAATTTTTTTCATAACCCCTCCATTTATTTTGTTCCACCATACGGAATATGTTTCCAGTTTTTGCCTAAAAGGAAATATTTTATCCAGTTTTTACTGCAATTTACATTAATATTTCCGTATTATGGAACACGATTCCATTATAACTGACATGTTTCTGTTGTCAAGTGGGAAAAAATAGAATATATTGTTTTCATACAAGATGAGGATAAAAGTGGCTACAGAATTAAAAGTACAATCCCTTGACAGGACCTTTGATATATTGGAACTTCTTGCCAACGAACAAAACGGATACAATCTAGTCCAGATATCCGAAAAGCTCGATTTGCCTAAAAGTACAGTCCATAGACTCGTCGGGGTTTTATTGCAAAGGGAATTCGTCAGGAAATCCCAAGACACCAATCGCTATCGCCTGGGACCCGGGTTCATAGGTCTGTGCAGCCATTATCTCAATAGTCTGGAACTGAAAACCGAAAGTTCACCTTTCATGGAAGAACTTTCCGAGAGCACGGGGAATGTTGTTTTCCTAGCTATCCGACAAAATGACAAAATGGTCTACATAGATAGCAAGGAGCAAATCAACAGCCTGAGAAAATATGCAATCATTGGCCAACAGAAACCACTGTATTGCACTTCTCTTGGAAAGGCCTTGCTTATTGGGCTTACGGATGATGAGATACGGATATTGCTGGCAAAGGAACCCTTCGAAAAGAGGGGTCCAAACACCCATATGAACATGGAAAGCCTGCTCCAGGATATCCGCGAGTGCAGAAGAAGGGGCTGGGCCTTGGATGATCAGGAAGCAGAACCGGCCATTAACTGCGTGGCAGCTCCAATACGGGACTATAGGGGTCAAGTAATAGCTGCAATCAGTACTTCGTGGGTTTTGGCGCAACACCCTGAGATGATCCCTGAGGAAATGGCGGAAAAGGTTAAGCGGCAGGCCGCTAATATCTCTTTCAATATGGGATATACCGGTGGGACAACCCGGTAATCGTTCGTACGTTTCGAAAAAAACGCAGACAAAGATGCACAAAAAACCGGGCAGAGTTCTCTCTGTCCGGTAATCTATATTTTATGCACTTGTTCGGTGCAGTTAGGCTGTGTAGCTCTCCAGGAGTCTGCTTCTCGAAGGATTCTTCAATCTCTCAAGGGCTTTCTTTTCGATCTGGCGAATTCTTTCCTTGGTCAGGTTGTAGAGTTCACCGATTTCCTTGAGGGACATCGGAGCTTTTCCTTCCAGACCATACCGCATTTCAATGATATCCCGTTCCTTGTCACTGAGCGTTGACAATACTGTTGAAATATCTGCTTTCAATGAGCCCTCGAGGAGGGAGTCTTCGGGTGAACGGCCGGTATCTTCTACAAAATCGCCGACATTGCTATTCCCGTTATCATTGAATACCGGTGCATCGAGGCTGACCATCTCACGGCTGATAGCAAGCAAGTCAGCCACATGGGAGGGGTCAAGGCCTGTCAATTCCCCGATTTCTTCCATAGTGGGGTCCTCGGTACTCTTGGTATGCATCAAGGACTTCTGAGCCTTTTGAATTTGCAGCAACTCATTGGTCCTGTTGAGCGGGAGCCTAACAGCCCTACTCTTCTCACAGATTGCCTTCATGATTGACTGCCTGATCCACCACACGGCGTAGCTGATGAAGTGATAGCCCTTGTCAGGGTCAAACTTCTCCAGTGCCGTCATCAAACCGATATTCCCTTCATCGATCAAATCGATGAGGGGAATTCCCTGGTTCTGGTATTTCTTCGCAACATTCACTACGAAGCGAAGGTTCGATTCAATCATCCGCTTCCTGGCAAACTCATCACCCTGCTGTACCCGTTTTGCGAGTTTGAACTCTTCTTCATTGGTCAAAAGGGGAATCCTGTTGATTTCCTTCAAATACATTGTAAGAATATTGGCATCGTCATAGGCATATCTATCATCATTGTTATTCAGCATGTTTTGTTTAGTACTCATCATTTTTCCCCTCCATCGGGTTATGGAAAGGTAATTGCAGGATACGTGCCAACTTTTACTGAGTATTTTTTATTTGTTACAAAATATAAGATTAATAATTTTTACCTACAAAATTTACCGCTGATAACTAAAACTAATAGAACAACAATACGTATTTATAGTATCAAATTGACACATGCCGGAAAATAATGGGAAAAACAGGGACATATTGACCCATTCAAGGGAAAAGGGGTGTTCCTTCTGTTACCCGATGGACCATTCCTGACCCATTTCCTCCAAACTCCAGGGGAAATCGAGTTCAAAGGAAGCAAACCAAGAATGCATGTCCTCGCAACAGAAAGGAAACTCGCTTTGCTCCATTTCCTTGCGGATTTCCTCATACTCGCATTTGAGAAAATCATGAATCATATCCCCTTCACTCAGGGAACAACTGATACTCTTTTTCCCCAGCAGGTACACTGCAAACTGTTGCCTGAAAAAATCAATCCACTCCCTGTCTTGGCAGTGTATTTCATTCCCCCTTATCAAAAAGGTATCAATGAAACAACCAAGGGAACTTACAAGATTCTGAGACTTTGCAAACAGGCAACCAAGTTCATAGAAATGTTGCCAAATTTGCTCAAGGGTAGCCTCTGGGGAAAGAAACCCCGCTTCTCCTTTTAGCATTAACTGTTTTTCGTCTTTGGTTACATTTTCCATATGTAGTGGCATCCTCTCCAGCTATAGGAAATATAGTAAGGGCGATGTATATCGGCAACTCAAAACCACACAAAATTTCGCACTGTGCAAAGATATCACACCATTTTGTTATATATCTCGTTCCATAGACCATATCCCATGATACAAATCTTTTACTTGCCACTACCTGTTCTTTTCACTATATTAGCAAAAGCGAGGGCAATGCCTCGCGAGCACACAAAACAATTATTTGTTTGGAGGAAGATACAATGACAATTAGACCTTTGGCAGACAGAGTGTTAGTCAAAATTGAAGAAGTCCAGGAAAAGACCGCAAGCGGCATCTACATCCCACAGACGGCACAGGAAAAAACCCAGATCGGAACCGTTATTGCGGTTGGAGAAGGAACAGACAAAGTCAAAGTCACCGTCAAGGTAGGCGACCGTGTCATGCATGACAAATTCTCTGGAACCAGTGTAAAGGCCGACGGACAGGAATACCTCATCCTCAGCATGAAGGATATCCTTGCCATCATTGAGTAGCCATAATTGACCTTAAGGGGAAAAAGGCTGTTTAAAAACAACGTTCCTAACAGGTATGAACCTGATGGATGCAGTGTCTTACATAAAGAGGCACTGCATTTTCTTTTTGGTAAAAAGGGACGTTTGTTAGGTAATTATATCTAGCATTATGGCAATATCCTCGGCTGCCATTTCAAATTTTGATTTTTCGATCAATATATTCTTACCTGTAATACAATAAGAGGGCATTATCCTGATGCTTCCATAATAGAATTCGTTATTTCTTGATTTATATGTGGAGACAGCAGGTATGGCATTTTTCTTTGTTGCCTTTTTTGATATCAGGTTATACGCCTTTTTTGCGACATCACCCATAAGCATGATGACTTTGACATTAGGAAACAGGGCTATTTCCTTTTCTAAATACGGCAAACTGTTTTCAATACTGCTTTTCTCAATTACATATTGAGATTTTGGAGTTTTGACGGCATTTGTAATATACACACCCATTTGCAAAATATCTTGGATGGTAGAAACCTTACAACCTGCTTTTTGAAAAAGAGGAATTATAGTTTTTACATAATCTGCATCAGGTTGCCCATAGAAATCCTGCAAAGGGTCAGAAGGAACAACCTCGTTTATCATGATTGCCTTAACTGCCAATGGCTCGATCTCAAAAGTATTTAATTGCATTACTTTTGAAACATCCATTACTTTTTCCAATTCTGCTTTGATGTTCATATATGCATACTCCTTTCCAATGGCGTAATACAGATTTATAGTTTCCCGTTTTCCTTAGTCGTTCCGATAAAAACCCGATTAATCAGCATAGAGGAAATTCTCGATTTTATCACATATTCCTGAGGTTTCCGTATCAGGATGATAACTTTCTGGAAGAGAACGCATCATGTAGACCCCGTAGCTCTTGGTCATCACCCTGCTATCCAAGATTAAAACCACCCCGGTATCACCGGTATTGCGCATGAGGCGCCCAAAACCCTGCTTGAGTTTCATGGTAGCTTCCTGCAACGCCAACTGGAAGAATCCACTCCCCCCGTTTTTATCGATAGCCTCGCACCTTGCCTTGAATACAGGGTCTGTCGGCACATTGAACGGAAGCTTCACGATAATAACCATACGAAGCGTATCGCCAGGGGCATCGACCCCCTCCCAGAAGGAAGAAGTCGCAAATAACGTACTATCCTTGTCCGAAATGAATTTATTGAGCAATGTATACCTGTCCATATCACGTTGACAGAGCAATTCCATCTTCTCCTGTGCAAAACGTGGGGCCAACCGTTCCTTGACCTTCTGCAACATGGAATAGGAAGTAAAAAGGACAAGAGAACCGCCCCCGGCGGACCGGATACTTGAAAAAATGGTTTCGCACATGTAGGAAACGTACTGTTCCTCATTATCCTTTGTGAGAAGGGGGGCATCGGAAGGAGTCAAAAGCAACAGCCGATTCTTGTAATCAAAGGGAGAGGAAAATGATTCGCTGTGATAGGGACGTATCTCGTCATAGGGCAATCCCACACGGCTTCCCCAGAACGCAAAATTATCGTTCAGATCCAAGGTTGCGGACGTACAGACTACCGTATCGAGTTTCTTGAAGACAGATTCTACCAAAAGCGGAGCTATCGATAGCGGGGTGATCATCACCTGGACATTTTTGGTATTGCGGTAGGACTCGGCATTGAACCAATGGATATCGTCCCCCCAGGAAGTAAAATCACAGAAATGGCTCAGAACTTCACTGAGGGAAGCTATCCTGGTCCCTCTCACCTTCAGCTCAGTTATCTTGCCATCCAGTTCCTCAGGAGCCTTGTTATGTTCCAGAAACGCATTGATCTTAGCTGCAAGCCTACCGCTCGCCTGGGCCACCTTGGTTGCCTGCTCAACAAAACCGCTGAGACGATGTTGCTGCTCGGCCTTTATCAATACAGGCTGGAAATCATTCTTGTTGAAAACCGCAAGCAGGAATTGGTCCAAGGTACCTACTTCCTGCAACAATAAATGGATATCGTCATGGATCCTATCTATCAGATCAGGGTCCTGTGCATATTGCCCAAGCTGTTCGAGCAGGGAGTGTGAAGAATACCGGCCTGACCGCTCGATCCAGCCAATCTGGCGCAACATTTCTTTCGAATCATATTCAGCAGTGAAATAATCAGAGGCATTCTGCTCGATATTATGTGCTTCATCGATGATGAGCCGGTTGTAAGGAGGCAGGACAGCCTCCTCTGTATACTCGATATTGCTTTCATAACGGCTATGGGCATCGGTAAACAACAGATGATGATTGCTCACGATGATTTTCGCTTCTTTAGCCTTCTGCTTCGCCTTAAAGAAAAAACAATCATGGAAATAGGAGCATTTATGGGCCGGACACAAATCCCCGTCACAGCATATCTCAGACCAGATTTCCCCAAGCCTGTTCGGATAATCACTTCTGAGTCCCGTTTCTGTCTCATTCGCCCATTGTGAAAGCTGATACAGCTCACTGTCAGGGTCCTGGGCGAGGAGCGAGGCATCGCTACGCACCTGGACAAACCGCTGGATGCAGAGATAATTCCCCCTTCCTACGGCAAGGGCAACCTTGCAGGAAAGGTTGAGCAACTTGAAAAGCATCGGGATATCTTTTTCAAACAGCTGTTTTTGCAAGTTGATGGTTGAGGTTGCGATTACCGTCCGTTCATCAGTATTCTGCATGGCATTATACAGGGCCGGTACCAGATACGCGAAGGATTTGCCGATACCTGTGCCTGCCTCAATTGCAACAATGGCATTACTATCATAACTCTCCCTCACCAAATCAGCCATAAGAAGCTGACCCTCTCGGTACTCATAGGAAGGGAACCTTTGTTCCAAGGTTCCCCCTTTGTCGAAAATGCCGTAAATATCAGTCTTGGTCAATTTGGTATTCCTGTAGTTTCCGGTGAAGGGTCTTGCGCCCTATACCCAGCATCTCTGCCGCTTTCGTCTTATTTCCCCCGCAGAGGGCCAACGAGGAAACAATCAAACGTTTCTCCGCTTCCTCAAGGGTCATCCCCACTTCAAGGGAAAGCAGTGCCGGATTCTCCGCCTTGCTTACCGCAGGGGGCAGATCATCTGGTTCAATTATGGTACTGCGGGCAAGAACTACTGCGCTTTCTATACAGTTACGCAGCTCCCTGATATTGCCCGGCCAGTCATAGGCTAGCAAAGCCCGTTTTGCAGCAGGGGCAAAGCCTTCAATATGCTTATCGTTCTCTTGGTTGAAATAAGTAAGGAAGGAAGTCATCAACAAGGGGATATCCTCTTTCCTGTCTCTGAGGGGGGGGACATCGAGGTGAACGACATTGAGCCGGTAATACAGGTCTTCCCTGAAATTTCCCTTCTCGATCTCTTTCTGCAAATCCTTATTGGTGGCACAGACTATGCGAACATCGACAGAGACCGATTTCTCCCCGCCTACCCGTTCGAACTGTTTTTCCTGGAGGACCCGCAACAGTTTGACTTGCGTCGAGGCATCGATCTCCCCGATTTCATCCAGAAATATCGTTCCACCGTCAGCAAGCTCGAAGCGTCCTTTTTTCAAGGCCACAGCTCCAGTGAAGGCACCTTTCTCATGACCGAACAGTTCGCTTTCCAACAGCGACGAGGTCAAGGCTGCACAGTGGACTTTGATAAAAGGGCCCTCCGACCGGTTGGAGAGCTCGTGGATGGCATCGGCAACAAGTTCCTTGCCCACCCCGCTTTCCCCGGTTATGAGTACCGAGGCTTTTGTAGGGGCAACCTGTGAAACGATATCCATCAGGTTTACCATTTTCTGGCTCTTTCCGATAATACGGTCATATTTGTTGCGTGCTTTCAGCTGGGCGACTTCTTTTTTCAATTCCTCGTGTTCGGCATACAGGTCATTGTTCGACAAGGATTTTTTCACGACCAAAGTCAAACGGTCGAGATCGACCGGTTTGGTAAAAAAGTCGACAGCGCCCATACGCATCGCCTCGACTGCAGTCTCGATTGTCCCATGACCGGTCAAAATGACCACAGGTAGCCGAGGATAGGCCGAGACAATCTTCTTTAGCAAAGCCTCTCCGCTGAGGTTGGGCATGCGCAAGTCGGTAATCACTAGGTCTATATCATGTTTGTTAAGATAATCCCAGGCAACGGCACCGTCTTCGGCTGCGAAGGTTGCATACCCTTCCAGCTCCATCGCCATGGCAAGGCCACTGCGGATATTCTTTTCATCATCGCAAATCAGGATTGTCCGTTTCATCGGGAACCTCCTCGATTGAACTGGCCACGCAGGTTACCGGCTCATTACCCAAAGCAAGACGCTCGGTCCTCGGGACAGGAAATGTCAGGGTAAAGCAGGTACCTTCACCCAGTTTGCTGGTGACGGTGATATCACCCTTATGTTCTTTCATTATTTTATACACAACGGTCAAACCCAGTCCGGTACCGGTAGCCTTGGTGGTGAAGTAAGGTTCAAATATCTTCAGGAGGGTCTCATCAGACATTCCTGTACCGGTATCGACTATCTTGATGCTGACAAGATTCCCGTCAAGCCTAGCCTGCAGGGTAAGCATCCCGCCGTTTTCCATGGCATTCATGGCATTCTTGATCAAGTTGAGCAAAGCCTGCTTGAGCAGGTTCTCATCGAATTCCAGCCTGGGCAGCGAAGTGGCGATGTCCCTCACCAAGGTAACCTTGTGCTCATTGAGCTCAGGTTCCACAAAATTACAGATTTCCTTGAGAGTCTTCTCCAAAGACCCTAGGCGAAGACGCGTATCCATGGGACGGACAGCGAAAAGGAAATCGACAACAATCGAATTGAGCCTGTTTATCTCTTCGTCCAAAACATCAATATAGCGTTGGGCATCATCGAGGGTAAGGGAAGTCTTACGGACGAATGCCTTTTTTAGCAACTGCAGGTGAATGCCCATAGCCGCCAAAGGATTCTTGATCTCATGGGCAACCCCTGCAGCCATGGTTGTCATGGAAGCAAGGTTCTCCGTCCTTCTCAACCGAGCCTCACTCGCGTTACGCTCTGTAACATCGGTAAACCTGATAACATAACTGGAGAGGTCCTTCAGTTCCTTGCTACGGTACATGGAAACGGTAATGGCAATGGTCTGGATCTTTCCCCCCCGCTGGAAGGTGAATTCATTATCCAGATCCTCGGCCCTGTTATGGACTGCAAGGATAATATATTTGGCAACCTGCCTGTCTTCGAGGACTTTGCACAGGGGCAATCCCTCGTAGTTCTTTTTCCTTGCCATGGGAACCATGGAAGGGCAGTTTGAGTTCGCGTAGTTTATTATCAGGTTGCTGTCCGTCAAAATAACCCCGTCCTGGATTGATTCCAGTACATTTTCCAGCATTTCGACGTCATTTGCCTGGCTCTTGAGGAGATTGACAATCTGGCGGGTATCCAGCTGGTCAATCTTCAATATTGCACGGTGAACGAAATTATTCATTGCTTCTCCATCATGGAATAATACAGGGCCTCGAACATCAGTTTCTTATTCTGGTTGAACCGCTGGGCATTGCTCAGCGAGGCTGATACGAGCGCCTCCAGAAGATGGGCCCTGTCATAGGAAACAGTACCCTCTATGAACTGCTGTTCCACAGAGGAAAGTATTCCCTTGAGAAGATACTCATAACTATCGTTTTCATCAACCTTCGCCAGCAATGCACTGAAAGCCTCTGTACCAAGGTAGGTATTGCTCGCCAGTGAATCGGTGACAAGCGAAACCTGTTTTTTTGCCTCGGCCAGGTCGAGACCGCCGCCTTGCAGGAAAAACTGTTCCAGATCGTCATATTCCTGGTCACCCAGGAAAAAGGGTGCAAGCAGGGCCTGTACTGCCTTCTTTCTGAGCGGCGCAAAAGAATACTTTCTGACCCTTGAGAGAATAGTCTGCATGATCCTTCCCGGATATTCCGAGATCAAGGTGAAATACACATCCGCAGGAGGTTCCTCGAGCATCTTGAGCAGACCGTTCCTAGCTGAGGCATTTGCCTGTTCCAGCGATTCGATTATAATGAATCGCTTCTGTGATCGGGCACTGGTTTCGTTTATCCATTCCTCCAGGGCCCTCACTTGATTCACGGTAATGGTGGTATTCCGCTTTGCAGAGAGAAACAGGGGCTTCAATGCAGAACGGAGGGCTTGGGCGATTGCCTTTGCCTCCTTTTCCGTGATATCGGATTTCAAAGCTGAGAGATCCATCAGCAAATCATTCACCAATGAGGCATTGTCATAGTTGGCACTCTGTGCCTGCGTCTGGGAACCGCTCATCAGCGACCCATGGTACTGAAGCAGAAAAACACGGGTATTTCGTATCAAGAAACGCCTGGAGAAATCATTGCGCAACCGAATAAAGCTGTTGATCGCTGTCTCGATTACCCTGTTGTGGTCACGCTGGCTCACGATAACCAGGTTGGTGGTTGTCAGCAACTCGAATTTCCTGCAACTATCGCATCTGCAGTGTTCGCTCCTGTCCCCCTGGCAGGAAAGGATCCTCGCAGTCTCGAGGGCTGTAGTCATTCGCAGGCTGTAACGGTTCCCCCCGAAGAGGTTTACCTGGCTGAAGGTTTCCCCCCCGATCTGGTTTGCGAGCTGGGTAGCTATCTCTCTCTGGCTTTCATAGAGGCTCTCAAACATGTGCGCTACTTACCTGGGTTGTTATCCAATCGACGGTCTCGGGGACCAAGGGGCGAACAAAGCGCAGTACAAACTGACTAGCATCCAGATATTTACTGACATTGAAGGTATCCTGCAATTCAAGGACATAGAGGATAATGCTCAAAAGCACCAACATCTCAAACACGCCCCAGACGAATCCCAGCAGCGAGTTGACCGGCCTGAGCCCGATACCTTCCAATGCAGATTCCAAGAGGTTGCCGACGAAACGCAAGGTCCCGTACCCAACCAAGAAAAGGAAGACAAAGGAGAAGAGGCTCGCAACAAAAAGGGGAAGCCCGAAAGATTCCACCAGCAGTTCCGAGAGGATCTTGGTAAACATGAGCCCTATGGCAAAACCCGCGAGGAACCCTGCCCTATGGGAGAAGGAGTCGGCAAAACCGTTCAAGGTTCCCCCGATACCACCTACGATTGCAAGGGTACATACAATGATGTCGATCGAATTGAAATAGACAGAACCTATCGTTAATCCCCAATCCATATTGTTCATCTCCTTTTTATATAATTGCCTTCGACCTGATGACCGAGGCTATTATCTGCTGTGAATCGGCAATTGCCATTTCTTTGATATGTTGTGAAAGGATACTTCGTTTCTCACTATTCTCCAACAGGTAGGTAACAGCTTCTAGAAAATTTTTCGCATCGACTGCAGATTCGAGCACTACCGCTGCCGTGTTTGCCTTCAAGAGAGAGGCATTGGCAATCTGGTCCCCTCTCGACCCCAAAGAAAGCGGTACTATGATGCTGGGACAACCGAAATAGGCCAATTCGCTGAGCGCCCCTGCCCCGCCGCGTGAGACTACCAGGGTGCTTTCACGGTACAGGCAAGCCATGTCGTCGCCGACCATGTCGACAGCCAGGTAGTTTTTGTGTTTCAGTTCCATGAAATCACGTTTTCCACACTGGTGGTAGACAAAGGCTTTCTCGCACAGGGCATCGAGGTTTTCCCTCACCAGGGCATTTATCTGCATAGCACCCTGGCTCCCCCCCATGACAAACACCAAAGGGAGGTCCGAACTGAGGGACAACCGTTCCCGAATTGAAAAAGTGCTCGCTTGCAGCAGGGCTGTACGGATTGGATTGCCGCTATACACTATCTTTTTTTGGGGGAGTGTTGCACCTGCACTCTCGTATCCAAGGCATATGGCAGAAGCAAAGGGGGCTATGAGCTTTGTAGCAAGACCAGGTGAGGCATCGCTCTCGTGGGTGACAATGGGAATGTGCAGAACGCGGGCAGCCAAGACAGGGGGTACGGAGACAAAGCCGCCTTTGGAAAACAGGATATCCGGCCTTTCCTTTTTCAGGATCGAAAGGGCCTGGAAAAATGCGGCGAAAAGTCGGAATCCATCTGACAGGTTCTGCACCGAGGCATATCTGCGAAACTTCCCGCTCTGTATTGCATGGAAAGCAATGCCTTCCCTTTCGACTGCAGCCCTTTCGCCTTCATCCTCCCTCCCTATCCAGAAACACCGGTACCCGTTTTCTTCTTTGAGTACCTCATGCACGGAAAGAGCCGGGAGAATGTGCCCGAGGGTGCCGCCACCTGTATAACAGACCAACATAGGCAGAGTATAGCACAAACGAGAAATACCGACTATCAAGATTGTATCATTTTGATACAATACGGGTATTTTTGCCACATAAAATTCAAAAAGTTAGGCTTTTCTCTCTTGGTGGTTATGAGTATACTGGTACAGTACGAAAAAAGTGCATAATCTACCTCAAGAAGCGAGTCATCAATGGGAACTTCATTTTTTACCAAGGTTTTTGGGACCAAACAAGAAAAAGATTTGCGGGGACTCTACCCTGTGATACAGCGTGTAAATGCAGAAGAGTCGTGGGCAAAAAGCCTTAGTAACGAACAGTTTCCTATTCAGACTGCTGATTTCAAAGCACAGGTTGCCAATGGATCTTCCCTTGAAAGCCTGCTGCCGAAAGCTTTTGCTTTGGCCAGGGAGGCTGCCTTCCGTGTGCTGGGGGAACGTCATTACGATGTGCAGATTATGGGTGCCACAGTCCTGCACCAAGGCAACATCCTGGAAATGAAGACTGGTGAAGGAAAGACCCTTACCTGTGTCCCCGCGGCCTATCTCAATGCCCTCGAAGGCAAAGGCGTGCACATCATCACGGTAAACGACTATCTCGCCAGCCGTGACTCTTCCTGGATGGGTCCTGTGTTCGAATTCCTTGGACTGAGCGTAGGGGTTATTCTCTCGAACATGGACAATGAGTCGAGACGGATATCCTACAACGCCGACATTACCTATGGGACAAATAACGAATTCGGGTTCGATTACCTCAGGGACAACATGAAATGGTCCTATGCCGAGAAGATCCAGCCCAAGCATCATTACTGTATCATTGATGAAATCGACTCCATCCTCATCGACGAAGCCCGTACCCCTCTGATTATCAGCGGCCAGAGCGAGGATGACTCGGCACAGGTCATGGGAGCCCAGAAAATTGCCTCATCCCTGGTTGAATGCGAGAAAAACCCCGAGACCGGCGATTATTACGAACCGGACCCCCTCGCCCGCTTCGACAAGAAGGCAGAGGCTTTCGATGACCGCGGCGACTACAGGCTGGACGAGAAACAGAAAAAAGTATCTTTCACCAACCAGGGCATGAACCATATGGAGGAGTTGCTGCAAAAGAACCATACCATCACCGGCAGCCTCTATGAAGATGAGAACTTCGAGTATGTGCACTATGTGACCCAGGCGGTAAAGGCCCTGAAGCTCTATGCGAATGATGTAGACTACGTCGTGGCAGAGGGCCAGGTCCAGATTGTCGATGAGTTCACCGGGCGTATCCTGCATGGCAGACGCTACAGCGATGGTCTGCACCAGGCTATCGAGGCAAAGGAAAAGATCAAGATCCTTGGCCAGAACAAGACACTCGCCACTATTACGTTCCAGAACTTTTTCAGGATGTATGAAAAAATCAGCGGTATGACCGGTACTGCAGATACCGAAGCCCCTGAATTTTTGAAAATTTACAACCTCGATGTCGTAGTAATCCCGACCAACAAACCGGTCATCAGGAAAGATAACGCTGACCTGGTCTACTATAACGAACAGTTCAAGTATGAGGCTATCTGCAAGGAAATCGAGCGGGTCCACAAGACCGGGCAGCCAATCCTTGTCGGTACGATCAGTATCGAAAAAAGTGAGATGCTCTCTGTCCTCCTCAGGAAGATGGGAATCAAGCACGAGGTCCTCAATGCGAAGAACCATGCGCGCGAGGCCCTGATCATCGAGGAGGCCGGTGCCAAGGGGGCAGTTACCATTGCAACCAACATGGCAGGTCGCGGTACCGACATCAAGCTGGGCGGAAGCCTTGAGGCAAGGGCCCACAGGATTTGCGGAACCGAGGCAACCCCTGCTGAAATGGTGGAGGCTACCAAACAAGCGTACCCTGCATGGAAAAAAGATTACGAGGAAGTCAAGCAGCTCGGCGGCTTGTACATCATGGGTACCGAACGCCATGAATCAAGGCGTATCGACAACCAGTTGCGCGGTCGCGCCGGCCGTCAGGGAGACCCTGGTACCAGCCGGTTCTATGTGTCCCTCGACGACTCTTTGATGAGACTGTTCGCCAATGACAATATCAAGTCGATGCTGGGCAAGATCGGCATGCAGGACGGGGAGCCCATAGAGCACAGGATGCTCTCCAACGCAATCGAAAAGGCACAGAAACGGGTTGAGGACAGGAACTTCGAGATAAGGAAGCATCTTTTGGACTATGATGATGTACTGAATGAACAGCGCAACTTCATGTACAGCGAACGTGATGCCATCCTTACCGATGAGCATTTGCTGCAACGGGTCATGAAGGCTTGCCATGAGATCTCAGATGCCATCGTAGACAGCGCTTTCACCGCTTCCAAGGAAGATAACGAACCCGGTGTCAAGATTCTTGAGGAAATTGAGGCTCAGTTTCACCTTACCGTCCCCCCATTGGCCGCAGACGCGACAAAAGACGAGTACAAAGCCCATCTCATCACGTGCATCGACAAGGAGGTAAACGACAAGGTAGAGCTCACCGGCGAGAAACCTTTCAACGACTTCCTTCGTTTCAACTACCTCAGGCAGATTGATATCCGATGGCAGGATCACCTTACTGCCCTGGAGGACCTCAGGGATGCAGTAGGACTTCGTTCCTATGCACAGAAGAATCCCTTGGTCGAATACAAGGTAGAAGGATTTGAGATTTTCACCCAGATGCTCGAGGATATCAAGGCCTTCATGGCCAACACCCTTGTACGTGTCCAGATTACCCATAGCGATGACCAGTACGCAAGGAAGGCTTCTTCCCACAGGACCGTGGAAACCCATAATGCAAAGGGTGCTTTCAGTAGTAACGGGGGAGCTGCCCAGGGCCGTGGACAACAAAGCGGGGAAACCTCCCCGGTAACAGTCAGGAGAACGACCCCGAAGGTCGGGAGAAACGATCCCTGTCCCTGTGGGTCAGGCAAGAAGTACAAGAACTGCCATGGTAGGAACGCATAAAGCAAAACCTGGCTGCTTCTCTCAAAGGCTTTAGGCGTTGCACCAATTGCATCGTTTGAATTGCCCGATTATATATAAATATGAAAAAGGACTGGAATCGGTGATTCCGGTCCTTTTTCATTGAGCACAAACAAGAATGTGGCTATCAGCGGGATGCAATTCCCTCTTCTCTGCTCGATGCTGGGCTCAGTTGAGTCTTTGTACCGAATCCCGTATCGCAAGACGTATGGGAAGCTGGATGTTTATCTCTTGCAACGGTTCTTTGCGAATAAGCTTCATGAGCATTGCAACGGCAAGCCTACCCTTTTCTCCTGTATCCTGGTGAACCGTAGTCAACCGTGGCTGCACCAAGCGGGAAAAAATATTGTCATCAAACCCGGTTATTGAAATTTTTCCAGGAATTTCGATCCCACACTCCTTCAAATACGAAACAGCCTCAGCGGCATAATAGTCAGCAGAAAAAACCAGGGCGGTACACTGAGAGGTATCCTCAGCCAATTGCCTGTACAGGATTTCCCGTTTACCACGATTATTGGGCAGTGGCTTATACCTTTCCGCACCCAAGGTCTGCCCTTGCTCCCCAAAGGCCTCCTGACACCCTATGAAACGCACTGGGTCTCCACCGGTAACCAGCTGATTGTTTGCAAGAAAAACTATGTCGGTATGTCCCATCGAGAGTAAATACCGTGCAATCTCATAGCCTCCTCGCCGGTCCTGGAGGCCGATGTTGTGATACACCCGTTCGTTGTCGGTAAAATAGCAATCGATGTACACCAAGGGGGTATCGATGTTTGCGCTGATGACACGACAGATTTCCCCAGGGACCCAAACCAGAAGCAATCCATCAAGTTTCCAGGCTTTTGAGAGCCTGACTACCTCATCCTCATCACTAGTGGTGTGCAACATTACGAAATACCCGTTCTCACGGATTTCGCGTTCCATGGCACCCAGCATGGCAGACGAAAAGGGGTCCTCAAGAACCGTTTCTTCACTCCGCGGCTCCATGAACATGATTACACCGATGATGCGCGAATTGCTGTGCGCAAGAATCATTGCCCCCATATTGGGGACATACTTTTCATTCTCTATGAAGGTTTGAACTTTTTTACACGTAGCAGGAGATACTTTCCCAAGGTTCCCGTGCAGTACATTGGCTACCGTGGTAGGACTTACCCCCGCTTTCTGTGCAATTTCTTTTATTGTAGACATTGGATACTCTTTTACTTCAGGTATCCAAGCCATTTCTGCTGTTGGTCAATCATTCTATCTACCATCGCTTCGATTTGCGAGGCCTGATGTACCACGGGATTAGCCAGCATGGCTTGGATTACATAGTCTTTCTTCCCATGGATAATCGCTTCGGCAGTCAAATCGTACACACTCGTATAGGACCTGAGCAAGGAGAGATAGCCCTTGGGAATATTGGGCATCTTGATACCGTTCACCCCGTCTTTATTGATAATTGCAGGGACTTCAACGGCAATCCAGGAGGGCAAATCCTCAAGAAGGCCGTTATTCTGAACGTTTACTGCAGCTTCTTCATAGCCACTGTCATTGAGTATTCCATCGATGATCGGGACAACCCTTTCAGCTGTTTCAAGTTTTATATCATGGCGCAGTTCTTGCGTAAGCATTATTTTGTACACATCGTAGAAATCGAGGATGCCCCGGTGGTCGGCAACATCCCAGGCCCAAGATATATACTCGCCGAAATGGCTGTCTGTCGTAATGGGGAGCAACCGGTAGTTTTTGAGCATAAACTGGACCAGATGCCGGTCTGCCCAGATATAACTGCTTTTTTTATCTGAATGCCCTTTTTCAAATTTTTCCGCAGCATCGAGGTTTCCGGTCCTGCGGTACTCGTCCAGCAAGTCACTGTACCCAGGTTCACGCTCGAAAAAAGCCTCTGCTTTTTTCAGAACCTCAGGATAGAGATCCTTACCAGTCTTTCTGTCTGTCAGTTCAAGCATGCAGCTGAAATGATTGAGCCCTGCGGCCCTGAAATGCAAGTCCTCAAGTTTCATATTCAGCATGCGGGGCAACCATCGTCCAAGCCAGCCGATTTCATGGCACATGCCGACAAATTTGGCCTCAGGATAGGCCCGGTTGACCGTGGTGCAGATGGAAGTCATAGGATTTGAAAAATTGAAAATCCAAGCATCAGGGCATATTTCCACTGCATCTTTTACAATCTCAAGGATTACCCGGCCGATACGCAAGGAATGAAAGACCCCCCCGGGACCGCCGTTTTCACCGTAGACCTGATGCACCCCGTACTGCAACGGGATTTTCCAGTCCTCATCCCACAATTGGAAACGGTTCCCTACCTCAATGGAGGAAATGATAAAGTCGGCATTCTTGAATGCGACTTTCCGGTCTGTCGTGGCGTGCACACTATATTTGAGTGCATGCTGTTCGATAAAGGCTTTTGCAGTACGAAACACACTGTCCAAGGCTTTATCATTGATATCGAGCAGGGTAATCTCACTGCCTGCCAACGTCTTGCTGGTAAATATATCGCCAAGCATTCCATAACCGAATTGGGCGCTACCTGCACCGACTAGAACAATTTTCATAGAATCCTCCGTAACATTATTTTATAGAACCTTCTACCATGCCTTTGATAATGTACCGTTGTGCAAAAAGATACAGAATAATGATGGGGAGCATGGCAATAAGGGTTGAGGTCAAAATCAAATCCCATTGTTTCAAATAAGCGCCTGCAAAGGCTGTGACCGCTATCGGTATCGTCTGGACAGCGCCGTTGGACCCGAGCATAAGCAGGGGAAGCAGATAATCGTTCCAGATCCAGATGCCGTTCAAAATCAGGACTGTGATGATAATCGGTTGCAACAAAGGGAATACAATTGCAAAAAAAGTCCTTCCCCGTGAACAACCATCGATAGTCGCCGATTCCTCAAGCTCGTAGGGAATGTTCTTGATAAACCCATGAAAAATAAAAATCGAGAGTGAACATCCGAACCCAAGATAGGCAAACACAATACCGGGGATGGTCCCAAGCAGACGGAAATGCAGGAAATCTCCACTTACCCTCATCCAACGGACCAGAGGATACATCAGCACCTGAAACGGAATGACCATAGCAGAGACAAAAGTCATAAACAGTATTCTGGACCATGTTGTCTTATTACGTACCAGTACCCAGGCACACATGGAAGAAAAGAGAACGATGACCAGAAGCGAGAAAAAAGTAATCAGGATGCTATCGATGAAAGCTCCCTGGTAATCGACAGTGGCATTGTTGAAGATAAGCATGACGTTGGTCATCATCTGATTCCAGCGGGTAGGCAGGGAAATGGCGTTGTAAATGATTTCCTTGGAAGTCTTGGCTGAATTGAGCACGACCATCCCAAAGGGAATCATGAATAGGACGAAAAGGAAAACCGCTACGATTTCAAGTACGACCATAGCTGGTTTTACGGTACGCTGGGGCTTCTTTTTCAATTGTTTTGTATTCATCACATCTCCACCTCTTTCTTTTTATTCACTGAAACCTGGATCAGAGATACCACAAGGAGTGCGATAAACAGAACTACTGCCTTGGCCTGTGCCTCTGCCATCCGGTTAGCCGTGGCCGTACTGAAGATGTTCATGGCCAGTAGCTGGCTGGCTTTTACCGGCATATCGAGGAACCTGGTAGCAGGACCACCATTGGTCAGGGTGAGGTTCATATCGAATTGCTTGAAAGAAGTGGTCAAAGTCAAAAAGAGTGAGATGGTAAAAGCATTTGCCATCATAGGGATAAGGATATGGACTACCCGGGAAATATAACTGGCACCATCGACACTCGCTGCTTCCATGAGCGAAGATGGAATGCTTTGGATCGAGGCGACATAGATTAACATGATATAACCGGCATACTGCCAGGTGTTCACTGTAGCCATTGCCCATATAACAGTATTGGGAAGGCTGAGAAACGAAGTCTGGAGCATCTCGATTGATAACGTATTGCCGATATCGACCAAGATATTGTTCAGGATAAACTGCCAGATGTACCCTAAAACGATGCCGCCGATAAGGTAAGGGACAAAGAAACCAGCCCGGTAAAAATTACGCCGGCTAAGCTTGCTGGTTACCATCAACGAAAGTCCGAAACTCACGATATTGACGAACACGATGTTGATAAGCGTGTACTCAATAGTAATCAAAAAGGAATATAAAAATTCAGGAGAATCAAGCAAGGTCTTGAAATTCTTCAATCCTACGAAATTGACGGCATTATTTACCCCATTCCAGTCTGTCATGGAATAATACAGACCAAAAAAGAATGGAATGACGATTATCATGGTAAATGCCAGAACACAAGGCGCCACGAAAAGCACATTGACCACACGACTTTGCTTCATTGTATTTTGCTCCCGGTATTTGTCTCATAGAGCCCTTGCAAAAGCATTACACTTTTGCAAGGGTAAGAATTTCTACATATTGGGCAAATTAGCGACCGCCCTCTTCATATCCGCGATAAATTGATCGACATTATCGGGATTCTGGGCAAACAAGTCGAAAATAGGACCAAACACATTCTGTCCGGCACCATCAGGCAACATTCCAAAGAATACGCCGTAGTTGCCACCCTTTGCATTAGCTTCCATGAGTGCCTGGCTGAGCTGTCCGGAGGGCTTGAGCGTAACCGATTTGAAGGCTGGGATCATACCGGCCTTATTGACCATGTAATCATGGCCTTCAGGAGTTGTAGCGATCGAAGTTAGGAATGCCTTTGCAGCTTCCGCATTCGGGCTCTTTGCGTTTACGCAGTACCAGCTAGGGGCGAACAGATAGAGACCTTTCTCTTCTGTATCCAGGAATGCATGCGGGGCATAACCGATCTTGAAGGTAACGCCAAGTTGTTTCAAGTTGGGGTCTACCCAGTTACCCTGATGCAGGAAAGCGGTTTTGCCTTGTGCAAAAGAACCTACCTGATCATCATAACTGCCGTTCAACAGGATTTTCTTGTCAGCATATTTGAACAGCAACTGCAAGTATTTTGTGTACTGCAAGAAACGTGCATCATCAAGCTGGCCTTTGAGTGCCTTCTCGATAATACTGGTGTCGTTGAAATCGAGTCCACCGCCCCAATAGGCTGCAAGGTTATGTTGCGCTGCAACCCACCACATTCCTCCGGCGACGGATGCGGCCATTGCCACAGGTGCGTCGATGCCAAGTTCCGCTTTCTTGGAATCAAGAATCTTCAATGCCTTTTCATAGGCTGCGCGGGTGGTCAGCGTTGCGGGATCGATTCCTGCTTTCTGAAGGATATCAGCATTATAGGCCAGTCCGTAGCCTTCGATGGCGACAGGGAAACCTACTACTTTACCATCAGCTTTAAAGGCAAGGTCTGTGTCCTTGACCCATGGCTGGTCACTCAGGTCGGCAACGTAGTCTTTCCAGATATCATAGCCACCACGTCCCTCGATCATGAAGATGTCGGGCATCTGTCCAGCCTGTGCCTTGGCTTTCATGGCCCCACCGTAGTCGCCGCCACCGCCAAGGGTCTCGACTTTTACCGTTACGCCAGGGTGTGCCGTTGAGTAGCTTGCAGCATACGCATCCAGGGCATCCTTGATTTCAACTTTGAGTTGGAACATGTTGATGGTTACATCTTTCTTTTGCTGTTCCACTCCCCCAGCACCGAAGACCGCACTAGTCATAGCGGTTAACATGAATCCGACTGCTAAGGTTTTCAACAGTGTCTTTTTCATTTCTCCTTTCCCCCTTACATAGTGTTCGTATTACATTTCCATCCAATGAATTTCATAGGTGTTACGTAATATGTCGCCTTAAGTATACCACTCATAACCCAACAGTCAAGGAAAAGAAAACCATCAAATTTTGCTCTTGTTGTTTCTTTGTAAAGAATTGTTTAGTAAACCGAAATAAGTATGTCGCTAATAGCGTTTACAAAGAAAATCTCCAATTCAGCCAAGGATATTGAAACAGTACGACAGGCAGGACAGGGCAATTTCCTGCATTTTTTCAGCATTTGGACACGACGACGTCATTGCCGTGATCCCTTTGCTTATGTGAATCCCAACTGTTATACTCCAAAAGAGACCAAAAGCCATGGTTGACTGGCTGCTGCCAAGCCATGCAATCAATACGGGAAAATTGAAAAAACCATGATGAAAATGATTCTTGACCTTGATACCGGTGTCGACGATTCACTTGCCTTGGCCTATGCAATTGCAAATCCCGATATCGAAGTATTGGGAGTGACCGGTACCTATGGAAATGTGACGACTGAACAGGGTGTGCGAAATTCGCTGGATATTCTCCATCTCTTGGAAAAAGATTCTGTTCCGGTTTTCAAAGGGGAAGACCATGCGATGGACAAGGTAGTTTTTACCCGGCATGAAGTCAGTGCCAGGATTCATGGGGAAAATGGGGTTGGCCAGGTAACGCTTCCCCCAGCCTCGGCGAAACCGGAATCTACCGATGCCATCGATTTTATCATTGCCAGCTGCAAAAGATGGGGTAAGGAACTTACTCTGGTTACTACCGGGCCTTTGACCAACCTGGCAACAGCATTAGAAAAGGAACCGGAAATTGAGCATATGATCGGAAAAGTCATTGTGATGGGAGGTGCTCTCACAGTCTGCGGCAATGTCAGCCATTTCGCGGAGGCGAACATTTCCCAGGACCCCTGTGCCGCAAGGAACGTGTTCGAAACCTCCATGGATATTACCATGGTTGGCCTGGATGTTACCCAGCGGTCACGCTTAGATAAGAAGGCTACACAATCTTGGAGAAACCTGAAAACCATAAGCGGAAGGCTTTTTGCCGATATGGCAGACTATTATATTGAAAACACCCTGGGAACAGAGGAGACGTTCATCCATGACCCTTCTGCAGTTATCTGTGCGGTACACCCAGAGTTCTTCCAAGCTTTCCCTTGTTTCCTGACAGTCGAGACCGAAGGCATCGACAGGGGAAGGGTCGTGGTCGACTCCAAAAAGCTCAGGGCCTCCGATCCTACGACTAAGGCGTGCATCGGGGTTGCTGCTGATTTGGTTGAAAGAGAACTCACTACGACCTTGTACGGCCTGTTCAAGGGGAACTAAACGGATTTGGAATAGGGCTTTCACGTTGAGGCCGATATACTTTGGAACAGAAGGGGGGAGAAATTAGGTTCAACCAAGTTTTTCCCCTGCATTGGCCAGAACTGCATACTTCCTATACCCGTTTTTGTTCTTGTTATCATCTGTTCACTCTTTCAATAGCATCAGCAATAGCAAGATTGTCTTTTCAATGGCTCTTATATAAACTTACTAGTATTTCTCTTCCTCACAGCTGGCATAAAAGAGTCCCCGTTTCCCAACAGGTTTTGAAGACTCCCCTATCAGTAAGTATTACAGGCCATTGCAGCCCAAAACCATAAGCAACAGTTTCTTTACAAAACTTTTCTGATTATGGCGAGCTATTCGAAATTGGATATGAGCAGATAAGCCTTTCCAAAACTTCCCCAAAAAAAAGCTTGTCTTATTCCCGAAACAGGGATATCCTTTCATTGAAGTAATGGTAACGTTACCATTTTACTTTCTTTTTTTTACTATCTGAATGGTAACGTTACCATGCATAGGAGACGAAAATGTCAACGGTAATCGATGTGGCAAAAGAAGCGAATGTAGCACCCATGACAGTATCACGTGTGGTAAATTCTCCCGAAAAAGTAAAACCAGAGACTAGGGAAAAAGTCTTTGCCGCTATGAAGAAATTACACTACAAGCCCAATACGGCTGCAAAAAACCTAGTCACAAAACGTACAGGGGTAATAGATATCTATATCCCCGCGGCAATCGACTTAAGCAACCCGTTTACCATGCATTTCATCGCCGGTATCAGCAAGACCCTCAGCGAACGAATGTATTCGTTTTTAATACTCCGTGATATGAAAGCCCAACATCCTTGTGATGGTTACATTGCTACCGGCTTGCTCCGTGATGAAACCTTAGAGTTTGCGCACTATGCCCTGAACGATGAAAAACCCTTGGTAATTTTTGGCCATGCACAGATCGACGATGTCGATTGTATCGACGTCGACAACGTCCAGGGCTCCTATATGGCCGTAAAACGCCTTATTGAAGCCGGACATAAACATATTGCAATGGTAAATGTCGCAGAGGACAAGGATTACCCCATCGACCGTCTGAACGGCTACAAAAAGGCTTTGCTGGAAGCTGGGCTGCCCTTCAGGGAGGACTTGGTCAAATACAGCGTCAATAGCCCCTCAGGGGGAGAATACGCAGCATTGGAACTCTTTTCAGGTGACAATTCGTTAAGTGCTGTCTTCTGTGCCACCGACACTATCGCCATAGGGCTGATACGGCAATTGGAACGAATGGGTAAAAAAGTACCACTCAATATATCGGTTGTTGGTTTTGATGGACTGGGGCACCATCTGCTTTCCACTCCCAGGATCACTACGGTTCAACAACCCATCTATGAAATTGGGCGCATGTTGGCCACTGCGTTATTGGAACGCATTGAGGGCCGCACCCAACGTATCGAAAAACTTGTACCGCCGGTTCTCCTTGAAGAAGAATCAGTAGCGGAAAGGAAATAAATTGGAGGTTTTTCATGAGAAAAGGAATCATTTGTTTGCTTATCGCCTTTGCTGTAGCCTTCTCGCTAACGGCACAGGGAAACAGGGAAAGCGCCCCTATCACTCAAAACCCCGGAACAATGTCCGGAGTCTTGAATGTCTGGTCCTCAGGAGAGGAATTGGGCCGGTTTGTCGAAAACTTCAACAAGGACTATCCGAATATTGAAGTCAAGATTACGGTAGTACCCAACTCAGACTTTGTTGCCAAACTCACTCCCGCTTTGGCAGGGGGCCAGGGACCGGATATCTTTACCGGAGAATCCGATTACGTGAAATATTTCGTCAACGCAGGTGTCTGGGAAGATCTAAGGAAAGCCCCCTATAACGTCGACCAATATACCGATGATATGTGGCAATACGTACGCAGCGTAGGCACCGATGCCTCTGGCTCTGTAAGGGCCTTGAGCTGGCAGGCTTCACCCGGTTCATTAATTTACCGCAGGGATCTCGCACAAAAAGTCTTTGGTGTCAGCGAACCCGAGGATGTGGCAAAATTGTTGGACAGCAACCAGGCAATGCTTAAAGCCGCTGCCGCTTTCAAAACCCAAGGCATCAAGATGTTTGCCTCCTGGGAAGACATAATGAACATGCAGTTTTCCAACCGTAAGGCTCCCTGGGTCCAGGATGGCAAACTCATCATCGACCCGTCTATGCTTGAATTCATGGATATGGCAAAAACCATCACCAATAATGGCTACGATCTTGGAGTCAGCCCTTGGGCTCCGGAATGGATGGCCGCGGTCGAAGGAAACGATTGCTTCTGCTATGTACTGCCGACCTGGGGATATCAGTTTGTTGTCAAACCCTCTGCATCAAATACCATCGGGAAATGGGGTCTTAGCCAAGGTGCCGTTCCGTATGTGAAAGGTGGTACCTGGTTGGGTATTAACAAAGACAGCAAGCAAAAAGACCTCGCGTGGGCTTTCCTCAGATATGTCACCTTGGATTCCGAGGCACAGATTGCCTATGCCAAACAGTATGGGGAATATGTGTCCCTTAAAAGTGCGGATACAGCCTTGGCCGCCGGTCTTGGCGAAGAAGTCTTAGCCGGACAGAATCTTTTTGCCTTCTACAATGACCAGATGGCAAAAATCCCCTCTGACTTGATGACTGCCTATGACGGCCAGTTGAATAATGCCTTTTTATCCACTGTACGTTCCTACGCTACGGGGATGTTAACCAAAGATGCCGCAGTGAACCAGTTCAAGGAAGACGCAAAGACCGCCTATCCTGAACTTTCCCTCTGACATATCGATGCTTTCATGTCCCGGGAGGATATCCCGGGACATCATCTGGGGACCAATGAATACTCATAAGACAAAAACCTGGGCGGGATATGTGTTCATATCACCCTTTTTTATCATCTTTCTCATCTTTATCTTCTACCCTGCTTTGTACACCCTGTTTCTGAGTTTCAAAAAATGGGATGGACTGACTTCTCCTGCAGGTTTCGGAAGCTTTAATTTCAGGCGCTTAATCTTTGACAAGGTCTTTTATCTCAGCCTAGGGAACACGTTCCGCATCTGGGTATGCAATTTTATCCCACAGATGCTTTCAGCCCTGCTTCTTTCCTTTTTCTTTACCTTCAACAAGGTGAAGGGAATGAAATTCTTGCGTGCCGCCTATTACCTTCCCAACCTCATTACCGCGACCTCGGTAGGGCTGTTGTTCAATCTGCTCTTCAATGGTAAGAAATCAGCGGTAAACCAAATCCTCGCTTCCCTTGGTATTTCGGGTGCACCTTTCAGTTTTTTCAACAGTGAGCTATTCACCTCTTCCCTGGTTTCCTATATCCAATGGTGGATGTGGTTCGGTTATACCACGGTCATTATCATGGCGGGCATCACCTCCATCGATGCTGCAGTGTATGAGGCAGCCAGGGTAGACGGAGCTACCAAAATGCAAACCTACCTGCATATCACTATGCCTCTGATCAGGCCTACATTGCTTTACATGACCATAACCTCAATAATCGGGGGAATGCAGCTGTTCGATGTACCCGTAACCCTGTCCAACGGCATGGGAGACCCCCGCAAGGCAGTGCTTACCACTCCCATGTATCTCTATAACCAAGGCTTTGCCAGTCATAATTACGGGTATGCCTCGGCGCTTTCCATAGGACTCTTTTTAATCATTGCACTGTTGAGTTTCTTGGCTTTCAGGGCGATGCGACATAAGGAGAATGTCTATGCGAACTAAAACCTTGATCTCAGGTTTCTTCCAATATTTCTTTTTGTTGTTGTTGCTTTTCCTTTGTATCGTGCCGTTCTATTTGATGATTGTAAACTCCACCCATCTCAGTTTTGATATTTCCACTAAGTTGAATATTTTGCCCGGAAAAGCCCTTGCAGCAAACTACATGACCATGCAATCGCTGGTGAATATCTGGAACGGGTTTTTCAATAGTCTGTTTATTGCCATTCCCTTTACGTTTTGTACAGGGTATTTCGGTGCTCTTACCGCCTTTGGTTTCTCAAAATACCCAATGAAGCATAAAGAAGCATTGTTTGCCATCGTTTTGGCAAGCATGATGATTCCCGCACAGCTGGGAATTATCGGGTTTTACCACTTGAACCTGAAATTGCATCTGCTCAACTCCTACCTGCCGTTCATTCTGCCAGGCATCGCCAATGCCACCGCAGTTTTTTTCCTCAGGGGAATGGTTGACAGTGTCCCTGATTCCTTGATGGAATCGGCGCGGCTGGAGGGCTGTTCGGAATTCAGCATCTTCAACAGGGTTGTTTTGCCATGTGTGATGCCAGGTGTCGCAACAATGTGCATCTTCAGTTTTGTCACCAACTGGAACAACTATATGGGCCCGTTGATACTGATGACTAAAAGCGAACGCTATACTATGCCAGTAATGATTGCCATGATCAAAGGCTTGTATAAAACCAACTATGGGGCCATGTATCTGGCCATCGCCATTTCCGTTGTCCCCATTATTATTGTGTATTGTTTTATGTCAAAATATATTATCAGTGGATTAACCACTGGTTCAGACAAGTAGGTATATATGAAAGAATATCAATTGAGAAGTTCTAATGTTGCATGCGTCTGGAAGGAAACCGCAGGCCAGGAAACAACCAGTTCATATGGGGTTGCCTTAAATGGGCAATCCTACCAAGGCATGCTGGGGTTCGGAGGGTGTTTCAATGAACTGGGCTATACTGCATTGGAAAAGCTCGATTCAGGACACCGAAAAAACCTGATGGAGGAGCTTTTCAAAGAAGCCTCTTTCAATGTCTGCCGTTTACCTATAGGGGCAAACGACTATGCAAAGAACTGGTATTCACTCGATGAATGCCCAGGAGACTTCGACCTGAAGGAATTTTCCATCGAGCGGGATAAACAGATACTCATTCCTTATATCAAGGAAGCCTTGGCTGTGAACAAGGATATGGTATTATTCGCTTCTCCTTGGAGTCCACCAACTTGGTTGAAGAACCCTCCGGTATACAATTGGGGTAAATTAATCTGGGAAAAACAGTATTTGGAAACCTATGCCCAATATTTCGTACGTTTTGTCCAGGAATATGCAAAGGCAGGAGTCCAGGTTAATCAAATCCATGTACAGAATGAACCAGTGGCAAACCAAAAGTTCCCTTCCTGCATGTGGACAGGAGAGGAGCTGAAAGTCTTTATCAGGGATTACCTTGGACCAGCCTTCAGAGAAGCTGGCATCGATTCCGAGATTTGGCTGGGTACGATCAATGCCCCAGGGTGTGACTACAGGAAGTTGCTCTTTGACAAATGGGCAGAGGAAGATTATGACTATTTTGCCAATACGGTACTTTCAGACCCCAAGGCCTTGAGCTTCATCAGTGGCGTTTCGTATCAATGGGGCGGGAAGATTGCAATCCAGAGGACGTTCGAGAGCTGGTGGCCCCGTATCCGGCTGATGCAATCGGAAAACGAGTGCGGTTTCGCTGATAACACCTGGGACTATGCCTTCTATACATGGACAATGCTCAAACACTACCTGACCAACGGGGCGGAAAGCTACTTGTACTGGAACATCGTACTTGAAGAGGGTGGATTCAGCACCTGGGGGGATCCCCAGAATTCCATGGTGACAGTACATCAAGACGGTACATACACCCTCAATCCTGATTACTATATCATGAAACACTTTTCCTCCATTATCCAACGGGGGGCCGTACGCTTAGGTCTCACTGGTCCTTGGGCCGCCGATACCTTGATTTTTTGCAACCCCGATGGCTCCTATGCTGTTGAACTCTTCAATCCCTTTGAAACAGAGAAAGAAGTGGTGGTACAGTTGGACGGGAAATCAATCGCGTTTACCCTGCCAGGACGATCAGTCAGTAGCGTGGTACTTTGACAATGCATACAAACCTTTATGTCACCTCAAGGGGAGAGGGAACTCCTCTTGAAAAAATGTCGATTATCCCCGGAATTATCGATGATGGAGGAATCGAACTGAACATCATCAATATATATCAGCAGGTAACCTTTCAAAAGCTTCAGGGTTTTGGGGGAGCAATTACCGAAGCAGTAGGTTCTGTCCTGGCTGCTTTACCCGAAGAACAAGCCTCAACCATCCTTCGCAGTTGTTTCAGCTCCGAAGGATTGGCGTACCGTTTTGTCAGGACCAGCATTGACAGTTGTGATTTTTCCCTCTCTGAATACTGTGCAGGAAAACAGGACGAAAGTTTTTCCCTGGAAAGAGACGAGATTTCCATTATTCCCTGGATAAAAAAGGCTTATGAGATTGCAGAGGAGGCCTTTGCTGTCATGCTTAGTCCCTGGTCACCCCCTGCCTATATGAAAAGCAACGGCCAACGCTGCCAGGGCGGTTCCTTGAAAGACGAATATAAGACGCAATGGGCCGAGTATATATGTCGGTATATCAAGGCATACCGTGACCAAGGGATTCGAGTTGCATGCCTATCTATACAGAATGAACCCAATGCAAACCAGAAATGGGAAAGTTGCCTTTACACAGGAGCTGAAGAAAAAGATTTTTTGCAAACCTACCTCTACCCTGCTCTACA